>NZ_JBSGDV010000008.1:0-315061 GCF_053602555.1 Nonomuraea sp. NPDC004354
CGCCACATCATCCCCGAGCCTCGTGATCAACGGGCCAACCGGCGCAGGCGCGGCTCGGCGGGAGGCCGCCCGGTCGGGTTCGACGCCGAGCGGTATAAGAAGCGCAACGTGGTGGAGCGGGCGATCAACCGGCTCAAGAACTTCCGCGCGGTGGCCACCCGCTACGACAAACGCGCCTACATCTTCCTGGGAACCGTCACGGTCGCAGCCTTGGTCATCTGGCTCCGCACGTGATCCAGGAAACAGCTCCTAGGGCATCGCCAAACTCACGGCATTCTCCGGGAAAGCCGACTTGCGAGCATCGCCCGCCCTTCCATGGTGGCGGTGTCGATGCCCTACTCGATGACGTGCAGTCCGATACCGCGCTCGCGCAGCTCGGCACCGAGCGTCACCAGGTGCAGCACGGAGCGGGAGAGCCGGTCGAGCCGGGTGACCTTCAAGGTGTCACCCTCGCGCAGCAGTCGAGCTTCGGGCGGGACGCCTTCGCGCCGCTGGCGACGTCGACATGGATGTTGTCGCGGTCCACGCCGTGGCGGAGAAGCGCGTCCATCTGATGATCGGGGTTCTGGTCGGCCGTCGAGGTGCGGCAGTAGCCGATGAGCATTGTCGGAAACTACCCGAAGGGCCGTTCTCCGACGTTGATGTCCGACGCGAGTTGCCGACAGTGCCCACCTGCGGGTTCACGATGGCCTGCCAGTAGGAGTGGAACGGCCAACCGGGTTTAGTGTCACATCTGTTGACAGTGCTCCATGATGGAGCCGACACCCTCGCTGGGCTCATGGCGTGGCAGGGGAAAGCTGATGTGCGAGGAGGCCATCCATGGCGGTACCGACGTTGACCCCTGAGCAGCGGGCTGTGGCGGTGGTTAAGGCCGCCGAGGCGCGGAGGGCGCGTAGCGAACTGTTGGCTGGGGTCCGGGCCGGGACGGTCACGGTGGCGCAAGTGTTCGCCCGGGCGGAGGAAGAGATCGTTGTCCAGAAGACGAGGGTCGTTCAGGTGCTGCGAGCGGTGCCTGGTTATGGGCCGGCGAAGGTCGCCGCGTTGATGGCGACGTGCGGGGTCGAGGCGAAGCGACGCGTCGGCGGACTTGAGGAGGCGCAGCGCGAGCGGCTGCTCACAGCGTTTGCGGGGTAGTTCCTGATCGTCCGCCTGGGTCGGCCCGATGGGCGGGCTGCAGGACCTGGTCCTGCAGACGCTGTCGAAGCTCGGCTTGTTCGGGCGTGAGCGGATCGTCTGGGCGTCGGATGCGGGTTCGGCGGGGGCGGGGGATGTCGTCGGCGTCCTGGAGGCTGGCGAAGTCGGCGTGCGCCTGGGCGACGGCCTCGGGGTATGCCTCCTGCTTCTCGTGCTCGGCGAGCGCTCGGTAGATGCTCGCGACGCTGGGGGCCAGGCCCTTGCGTTTGCCGGTGGGGATGATCAGGTCGGGCTGGATCTGCTCGACCGATTCCCCGTTCGCCCGGCGGCGGAGCACGGTGTGCAGCATGTCGTCGGTGATGACGGGCGGCCGGCCGCCGTGCTTGCCCTTGCGGGCCGCCGCGTCGAGTCCTTCGAGGGTCGACTCGCGGACGTTCTCCCGTTCGGTCTCGGCCATCGCCGCGAAGAACGCGAACAGCAGGCGGCCGGGCCCGCTGGGGTCGTACATCCCGGGCAGGGGCCCGGCGAGCATCTCCAGGACCAGGCCGTGCGCGGTGAGGTGATCGGCCAGGGCGGTGAGTTCGGCGGCGTCGCGGCCCAGGCGCTTCATCTCGTAGACGGTGAAGATGACCCGGCAGTGCGGGGCGTGGGCCTTGATCTGGCGGGCCAGCGCGAGCGCGGCCTCAAACTGTGGCCTTACGCGCACCCGGGTGCTGATCTTCTCGGAGAAGATCTTCTCGCGGCCGATGCCGTGCGCGGACAGCGCGTCCAGTTGCGATTGCAGCTCCTGAGTGAGCGAGCTGCACCGTGCGTACCCGATGCGGATGTCGGCGGTCGGAGCGTCCGGTGCGAGGGCGAGCGGAACCGGGGTGCCGGGGCGCCACGGCTGGCCGGGTCCGCGGTCGGCGGGGGTCGGCACACGCAGGAGCTTGGCGAGCCGGGGCACCTTGGTGAAGCGGCCGGTGTGGTAGGTGCCTGCGACCGCGCCGGAGCGCGCGCGGCACGGCGAGCCGGGCTCGGCCGTGCAGCGGGGGCAGGGGTGCCGCTCGACCTCGTCGGCATCGCGGTCGGCATCGCTGGGGGATGTCTCTTGAGGGGCCGTCATGCCCATGGATACTTTCACAAACATTTCTCAGAAGTACCCCGAACCCATCTTTGCGTGAGAACGAGTTCTGCGAACCGAACCGGGGCTTCGCGATTTCCGCGCAGCTCTTTTTGATCTTGCTCTGGGAATGGATCGTTTATGAGAACGCCGACAGCAGTCGTCGTCGCCCGCCGTTGCCGAAGGAGTGGCTACGCGCCGTGCCCTGGGCGATGCTCTCCGGTGCGGCACTCAGAGAGATTTGGAACGGAATCCGGCGTTAACACGGATCCCGCTGGTCAGCGGGGTCTCGCTCGCCCACCTGAACGTGGTGAATGCCGGATTCCGTTAGGGCCGGCCGGGTAACAGCCACCCCCGCTTGCGTCACAACGCCGGGCCCCGGCACGCCCGGACCAAAATGCTCACGAACCGCCATTGTCTTGAACAGATCACGGTTCCTTTGATTGGCGTTATGTGCGCCTTTGTCGACGACCGTACCCCGGACGACGATCGGGCACCGGTGGAGATTCGCCGGGACACCGTGAGGCTGGCCGAGGTCAGGGTGCGCCGGGGCAGCCCGCCGCTACAGGTATTGGCCCGCTTCGGCGCTGGCTGTCTTCGACACACGCACCGACACCACGTTGGCGAGGTTGATGACCACGCTGTTCACGTCGGTCTCACGGTCATATCTTGCCCGCATCAGCACGAGGCTGCGCCGCTCGTCCACGGCACGAGCGATCGCCGCTATCGCCTCTGCCTCCTCGCCGAAGTCTCCGCTCATCACGGAGACGTCTTCGCCGCCCATCAGGTGGAATCGTAGGATCAGCGCGATATTCTCAGGCACGGCCGGCTCCTTTCGCCAGGATCCGCAAAGGGATACCTGCCCAGCGTCGAACGCTGTAGGCAACCACCCTCCACCTCCGCCTGCCGTGTCCGGCGGACGCGACGCCCTCCAAGCTGGATACAGGCAGTGACAAACCCGTCATCCACCCCGAACCGGATTTGTGGTCAATGGTCGGCGATGAGGGCGTCCAAGGCGGCGGCCTTGTCTGCCTCGGTCGGCAGGGCGTAACGGCGGGTGGTGTCCAGCGAGCCGTGGCCGAGGAGTTCAGCGACCAGGATGGGGTCTTTGCCGTCGCGGATGAGCTGGGTGGCGAAGGTGTGGCGCAGGACGTGTGGGCTGAAGGGTTCGGTGGGGTCGTCACCCAGGCCGACGGCGTCGCCGAGGCCGGTGATGATGTCGCGGGCGGCGCGGTCGCTCAGGCGGCCGCCACGGTGGTTGAGGAACACCGCGGCGTGGGTGCCGGCCCCCTTCCAATCGGCGCGGGCCTCCAGCCAGTCGGTTAGGGCCTGGCGCAGGTCCGCATGGACGGGCAGCAGGCGGATCTTGCCGCCATCGCGGCCCTTGCCGCGGATGCGCAGTTCGCCCCTGCGGGCCGACAGGCGGACGTCGGCCAGGTCCAGGCCGACGACCTCGGAGATGCGCAGGCCGGCGTAGTAGGGCAGCAGGGCGATGGCCTTGTCGCGCGGGGATGCGGTGAGCTGGACGTGGCGGACGTAGCGGCGGGTGCGCCGGGCGTCCAGGGCGCGGGGGGCGGTGCGGCGCGCGTCGCGTTCGCGGCGGACCTGGGGCTTGCCGAGGCCGCGGCGAGCATAGAAGTCGTCGATGGCCGACAGGTAGGTGTCGATGGTGTTGGGGGCGCGGCGGCCGTTCTTCAGATGCCGGCGGAAGTCGCGTACGGCGCCGGTGGCGGCGATGGGGTCGGTGAGCGGGTCGCCGTCCAGGGCGTCGGCCTCGGCTTGGCCGGCGATCCAGGTCAGGTAGCCGCGCAGCCGGGAGGCGTACTTGGTCTTGGTGGAGTCGGCCAGCGGGGCGCGCGCGAGTGCGGCGGTGTAGCCGGCCAGGACGGCGGCGTGGGGGGCGGGGAGCGGCACGGCCCGCGACCGGCTGGTGTTTCCGGAAGCTGCTCCGGCCGATTGCGTGATCCCTGACAGCGTGTTTCCGGAAGTCACCCGCTCAGTCTACTTCCGGAATTGCGTGATTCCGGAAGTTATGGCGTACACTGAAGGTACCGAGGTCTTTTCGAGCGTTGGCATTCAGGTCTGCGTCGCCCCCGGCGAACCACCACCGGCCTCTTCGGGCCTGGACAGGTCAGGCGACCATGACGCCGACACTTCTTTCTCAACCCGCACCGCTCAGCTCCGCCTCGTCCGCGATCCCTCGGGCCGATTCCGCGCTACGGCTCAGTCTCCGCCCGGTGCCGAATAGGCGAGCGGTGGTGGACGGGGCCTGGTGGCCCTCCTCCCGTGACGCGGCCGCCGAACTGCCCGGCCTCATCGTCGCCGTGGACCGGCTGCTCGATCGGGTCACGCTCCGCGTGGGCCTGCACTGTGATGTGTGGCAGAACATCCCGCGCCGCATCCCGGCGCGCGGGCGTCAGGTGCGCATCGGCTGGTTCCGCCACACCGACCCGCGTGTGATCACTCTTAGCTTCGCCGCCGGCGAGCCGGTCGTCCTGCTGGTCGTCCCTTCGGGTACCGCCGCCGGCGCCGCCGGGGCCACGCTCAAGCTCACCGCCCAGGACATCGCCGGCTTGAGCATCGACGCCATCCTCACCCTCGCGCAGCTGCCACCAGACCCCGCTCCGGGGGCCACGGCCGACGGCTCGGCCCGCTGGGAGGACGAGGGCGGGTCGGTCGTCGGGCAGATGGCGCAGCCAGCCATGGGACGGCCGACAACGTCGCAATGACCCCGTGTGCCGCCTGCCGGCCGGATCGAGCGGTCCTGGCACCGCCCGTACTGGCGGCGGGCCGATCTTCGGCCGGCAGGCATCTCATCACCTTTCAGCTTCTCCCGTGAGGAGACATTCCATGACCGTCATCGACACCGCCCCGCTCGCCGGGGTGAGCGCCTCGGCGCCGACCCTGGTGCATCTGTCGGGGGACATCGACATCTTCACCACAGCCCGGCTGCGCCAGAGGCTGATCAACGCCCTCGACCACAGCACCGACCTGCTCATCGTGGATCTGTCCCAGGTCACCTTCTGCGGGGCAGGCGGGATCGGCGTGCTGGTCGGCGTGCAAGGCCGTGCTCGGACACGGGGCATCACGCTGGCCCTGACCGGCGTTCCCCCGCGCGTGGCCCGGCTGCTGCGCATCACCGGGCTGGACCACCGATTCCCGGTCATGGCGTGACCGGCATGCCGAGCACCACCCGCACCGCCGCCGAGGCGGGCTATGACGGCCATGCGCCGTTCCCCCGCCCCGCTGCGCCCGCGCGGGCCGGCATCGTCCCGGTGACGCTGACCGCGGCGATCGTCATCGCCCCGTTCCTGGCGCTGGGCGCCGGCATCTGGCTGGCGTGGGGAAGCGGGATCACCCTCACCGACCTGCTGCTGGCCGCCGTCTTCTACGTGGTGACCGGGCTGGGGGTGACGGTCGGCTTCCACCGGCTGCTGACCCACCGTTCCTTCACCGCCCGCCCGTGGCTGCGCGTTGTCCTGGCCGTGGCCGGGTCGATGAGCTTTCAGGGCAACCTCATCGACTGGGTGGCCGTCCATCGCCGCCACCACGCCTTCACCGACCGGCCCGGCGACCCGCATTCCCCCTACCGCTACGGCACCGGCCTCGGAGGGCAACTGCGCGGCCTGGCCCACGCCCACCTGGGCTGGCTGCTCTCCGCCGAACCCACCTCGGCCGGGCGGTATGCCCCCGACCTGCTGCGCAACGATCCGGCCATGCTGCGGATCTCGCGCGCCTTCCCCGCCTTGTGCGCCGCCTCCCTGCTGCTGCCGTTCGCGGCGGGCTGGGCGATCAGCGGCGGCCTGTACGGCGCCCTGACCGCGTTCATCTGGGCCGGCCTGGTCCGCATCGCCCTGCTGCAGCACGTCACCTGGAGCGTCAACTCCCTGTGCCACATGATCGGCGAGCGGCCGCACACCACCCGCCGCCACGACCGCTCCACCGACCTGTGGCCGCTGGCCCTGCTGTCCTTCGGCGAAAGCTGGCACAACGGCCACCACAGCCAGCCCAACTGCGCCCGGCACGGCCGCGGCCCTCGCCAGATCGACCCCTCCGCCGCGCTCATCAGCCTGTTCGAACGCCTGCACTGGGCCACCAACGTGCACTGGCAGCCCGCCGACGGCCTCGGCCACCATCGCACGGTGGCCGGCAAACACCCGCTGCGAGGCCTACCGGCTACCCGCCCGGCCGAGGGCCAGGGCGCCGCGGTCCGGCGCAAGCACCCCCGATGATGCCCGTCATCCGCCTCTGACAGGGCCGTTCATCTCCTGCTGGCCGTCAGTCCTCATCGTCGGCGTCGTCGGCGTCAGGTTCACGCAGCGCCCGCCGCCCGCCGCCCAGTTGCGGCCGCTGGAAGGAATACCGGCCGTGCACATTAATGTGTTTCCTGATGAACGGGCTGAGCCGGGCGATGTCGTCATCCAGCACCGGATAGCCCTGCGCGCACAGCTGACGTAAAGCGTCATCGATGTAGACGGTGTTCCACAGCACCAGGCAATTCAGAACAATGCCCAGCGCACCCAATTGGTCCTCCATTCCCTCGTAGTATCGCTGGAACACCTGGCTTTTGCGGCCATGGAAGACCTTCTGCGCCAGATCGTGGCGGCCCTCCTGGAGGTTGCGGATGCCCTTGATGCCGCGCCGCATGCCCTCATCGTCGATCAGCGCCAGCACATGCAAGCTTTTGTAGATGCGGCCGTAGATGTTGATCGCCTCGCCCATCGCGGTCGGCCGGCCGTCGCGTTGCAGCATCCGCACCACGTCGTAGGGGTTGACGGCGCTGGTGTAGATGGAGCCGACCAGACGCAGGATGTCCGGCCACCAGCGGGCGACCTTGCCCAGGTCCAACCGCCCGCGCGCCAGCGCGTTCAACGCCCCGTAGTCGGCGTCGGCCTGCACCCGCCACAGCTTCTGATCGGGCAGATCGGCCAGCGCGGGCCGGTACTCCTTGTCCAGCAGATGCGCGAGCCCGAATACCAGATCGCTGTAAGATCCGGTATCGGTGACAATCACATCGGCCCGGCGGCCCTCGCCCGAGCCGAAAATGACATCCAGCGCGTGCAGGCAATCCCGGTCACGATTTTCGACGCGATCCCGAACGCCTGATCGTTGATCATATTCAACCAGGTTATTCCGCGCTTCGGACCGAAATACTTCTTATTCGGCCGGGCGTACGCCGACGGCACCGGGACGACGAACCGCATGCCGTCAATGGCCGCGACCAGGCCGCCGCCCAGCGCCTGGGCGAAACCGATCCCGGTCTGCTTGGCGATCAGGTGCGGGTTGGCGGCGGCGTAGTTGTCGGCGCGCAGGTAGGTGTGGTCGACGTAGCCGAGCCGGTGCCGTTCCAGCGCGGGCACGCCCTTGACCGCGATCGGCCCGTAGGTGATGTTCAGCGCTTGGGCGGTCAGGCACGCGGCCACCGTGATGTCCAGGTCGTCCAGGTGCGGGCCGGTGCCGGCGATCGAGGTGAAGGCCTCCATGAACTTCGGGCACCAGCCCAGTACCTCCACGACCGCCTCGGAGATGTCCACCCGCGGCATCATCGCCTCCACCCGCTTGCGCAGGTCGATCAGCGACGGCGGCTCATCGATCGCTTTCACGCTGGCCACGTGGATCTTGCCGTCGTCGTCGATGGTGACAGCGGCATTCGCGGCCAGCCCGGCCCGCACCACCCGGTAGGCGCGATCCAGCCGCTCGGCGTGCTCGGCCAGCAGCCCGGTGGGGTCTTCGGGCAGCCCCAGGTCGGTCAGCACGCTGTCCTTGACCGCCGCCCACGCCGAGCCCTTGAGTAGCTGCGCGTCCGGGTCGCGCCATCGGCTGGAGGCGGGCGCGTAGATCTCGCGGCGTTTGAGATGGCGGTGGAACTGCTCGAGCGCGCAGAACACATACGCGTTACGGTCAACCAGCCCGTCCGTGCGGGCCGGATGGCCGAACACCAGCCGCTTCCACGCACCCGTCACCACCAGCGCATCGATCAGCCGCAGCGGCAGCACCGTGACCGGATGGTGGCGCGAGCGGTAGGCCAGCGCCTCCGGCAGGGCCTTCATTGCGGCCAGCACCCGCGCTCCCTCGGCGTTGGCCTCGAACGCGATCACCGCGGTCAGCAGCTTCACGAACCCCGACACGGTCGCGTACTTGCTCGCCATCTCCGCCCGCCAGCCGCCGTCGTCCTCGGCGTCCGGCGGCGGCACCAGCCCGGTCACGGTGGCCACCGCCGAGCGCAGCTGAGCGCGCGGCACCACCGCGTCGATCATCTCCCACACCTCGAACAGCCGCACGTCCTCGCTCCACCCCTCGGCCTCCAGCAGCACCTCCACCGCCTGGGCCAGCCAGGCCGAGGCCCTGGCCAGCCGGGGATGCTTGACGACCTTCTGCTTGTCGGCCTCCCGCTGCGCGCGCCCCAGCAGCTCCGTCACCATGAGCAGGTCCAGCAGCTCCAGCGTGTCGTCGATGGTCTTGGTCTCCAGCCGCTGCGCGGTGGCCAGCAGCGTGGCCAGCCGCCGCGAGGCGGGATGCTTCTTCAACTGGGAGGAGTGGGCGGTCAGGCCGTAGCGGGCCAGCTCGTCCAGCCGCCGCTGCGGCACCGCCGCATCCAGCTCCAGCCGGCCCAGCTCGGTGCCGCCGATCTCGACCACCAGATCCAGCGACTTGACGATCTGCGGCCCCGACGCCTTCGACGGGCCGCTCCGCCAGCGCTCCAGATCCGAGACCTTCTTGCCCGGCGGCACCTCCAGCAGCAGGTCCAGCACCGCCCGCTGCTGCGCGCTGAGCAGCGCGACCAGGGTGTCATGCAGCTCCCGCGTGGCGCGTTCCCGCTCGCGCGCCACCAGCCGGGTCAGCGTGCTGATCCCCGGCAGCAGCACATCGTTCTGCCGCAGCCAGCGCACCGCGTACTGGAACAACGCGGTCGGCCCGTCGCCGGTGTTCCACGCGTGCGCCCGCACCTTACCCGCCAGCTCAGCCTCGGCCGAGGCGAAGTCCTTCAGCCCGAACGCCTTGGCGATCTCCCAGGTGTGCTCCAGCCGCGTCTTGTCCCGCTCGGTGTAACGCTTCACGCAGGACGGATCCTCGATCCCCAACTGCGCGGCGACGACGTCCAGGACCTCGTTCGGCACCTCCAGCGGATCAGCCAGAAAGCACCCCAGATAGCGAACGGTCACGAGCTGAAGAGCGAAGCCGCACCGGATGTGCCGGCCACGATGCCCCTTGATCAGGGCCATGTCCTCATTGTCGAGGAAGAAGATCTTCTCCATCTCGGCCCGGGTGGGCGGGCCGTAGTAACGGCCGTACTTCGCCGCTTCTGAGTCGCTCAGGAAGTCGACAGGCATGTACGCAACGTATGACTCAACAGGCACAGGGTCATCAGGGCGACCCAACCGTTACCAACGGCTACCTACCGTCACGCAATGTAGATCAAAGTCGCGCTGTGAAACCGAACCGAATCCGGCGCTGGCCGCGTTCAGAGGCAGCGAAGGGCTCGACTCGCTGACCAGCGGGAACCTCGTTAACGCCGGATTCCGTTCCAAATCTCTCTGACCCCCGGTGCTTCGGCGGGAGCTCGGTGCACGGCAGGGGCGTGACGGTCGGGGCGGCGTCGTTCGCTTTTGGCTGGCCGTTCTTGCGGCTGCGCCGTGTTCTGGCTCCGGCCCCGGATCTTGCGCGATCTTCACGACGTCGAGCCCGGCGGCACGGGCCTGCGTGGACATCCGCGCCTGGATGGACCAGTGAACGAGGCCCCAAGCCGTTCGCGTGGACCAAGACAGCCGAGGAGATCCTCGAATCCCCCGCTCAATATTGCCGACGAATTTCAGGTGGATGACACTAGCCCCAGCTCAGGGCGGTATCCGACGGTAATCCTGCCAGTGCGGGACCCTGGAGGACCTCGCGGGCGCCGCCGTCTTCCTGGCCTCAGCGGAGTCGGTCTGGGTGACGGGCGGTGATCTGGTCGTGGACGGTGGCGACGCGGTGGTGTGAAAGCAACCGCACCGGCAGGCCGCGCTATCCGGTGGGCGGGTTCCCGGTTACCTGGCGGGCGGTGACCAGGCCTGATTCGTAGGCCGCGATGACCGCCTGGGCGCGGTCGCGCACGGAGAGCTTGTCGAAGATGCTGGTGATGTAGTTCTTGACGGTAGAGAGGCTGAGGCCGAGGGCGCGGGAGATCTCGGTGTTGTCGAGGCCCGTGGCCATCAGCCGCCATACCTCGACCTCGCGGGGTGTGAGTTCGTCCAGGCCCGTGGGTGTCGGCCGGGTGCCGTGAGGCGCCCGTACGTAGGTGGAGATCAGCCGGGTGAGCAGGCGTGGAGCGACGGCGGCGTCGCCGGCGTGGACGGTGCGGATCGCCGCGCTCAGGTCCTCAGGTGAGCTGTCCTTGGGCAGGAACCCGTAGGCTCCGGCGCGCAGGGCGCCCACGAGGTACTCGTCCATGTCGAAGGTGCTGAGGGCCAGGACCCGGCTGCCGGGCACGGTGGAGGCGAGTTCCCTGGTCGCGCCGACTCCGTCGAGGACGGGCATCCTGATGTCCATCACCACGACGTCGGGGCGTAGTTGGCGGGCAAGGGTGACGGCCTGCGCGCCGTTCTCGGCCTCTCCCACGACCTCGAAGGACGGGTCGGGGGAAAGGATCAGCGACAGGCCGCGCCGTACCAGCAACTGGTCGTCCACGATCAGCACTCTGATCGGCGGCGCGGTCATGGGTGCGCCCCTTCGTGCTGGACGGCCTCGTCCGTGGTCAGCGGCAGGTCGGCCACCACGGCGAACCCACCGTCGGCCTGCGGGCCCGCGGTGAGGGTGCCGCCGTGCAGGGCGACGCGTTCGCGCATGCCGATCAGGCCGTATCCGCCGGCGCGCGCCCCCTCCTGTGGCGGGCTGCCCCCGCCGTCGTCGCGTACTTCGATGGTGACTCGATCCTGACGGTAGGTCAGCTTCATGGACGCGCGGGCTGTCCCCGCGTGCTTGCGGGTATTGGTGAGGGCCTCCTGGGCGATCCTGAACACTGTGAGGCCGATGGTCGGCGGCAACGGGCGCCACTGTCCGTGGACGCTGAACTCGGTCGGCACTCCGGCGAGGCGGGATTCGGTCGCCAGGCGGTCGAGGTCGTCGGCGTCCGGCTGGGGCTGGGACGGCGCGGCCGGGGGTTCGTCGCCGTCCCGTAGGACGTCCAGGAGCTGGCGCATCTCGCGCAGCGCGAGCCGCCCGGAGGACTCGAGGGTGACCAGGGCGTCCTTGACCACCTCCGGTTCTGCGAGGTTGGCCCGCGCTCCGCCGGCCATCAGCTGCATGGTGGTGATGTGGTGGGCCACGATGTCGTGCAACTCCCGTGCGATGCGGCGGCGTTCGTCGGCCACCGCACGGTCGGCGAGGAGTCTGCGGTTGGCGTCCACTTCCCGCTGCCAGCGGTTCATCGCCATGGCGGCGCCGACGACGATCAGGGTGGTGAGGGGCGGGGTGATCGCGTCCTGCCAGGGCGGAATGCGGCCGTTGCTCTGGCTCAGCAGCGTCACCGCTACCGTGACGACGGCCGCGAGCGCCGTCACGCGGCCGGGGCAGGCCCTGGCGACCGAGTACAGGGCGACCATCAGCACGGCGCCGAAGTGCCAGGGCAGCGGCACGGTCAGGGTGGCAGTCGCGTCGAGTGCCAGGACGGCGGCGAGCGTCGCCACCGGGTAGCGACGCCGGGCCAGCAGCGGCAGGGCTGTCAGCGCGACGAAGAGGAACCCGGTCACGCTCACGGTGTGCCGGCCGTCGGAGGCGTTGAAGAACACGTAGCTGAGCAGGTTCATCACGCAGGCGCCGCCGATCACGAGCGCGTCGTTACGGCTCCACGGCAGCTCCCGGGCATCGCCGGACCCGACGTATCGGCTCCTGGACATGTCTGACTTCCCCCTGTACCAGGCCTCTTGGCCCCCGAACCAGGGTTGCACAGCAGTCGGAATGCTCTCACCGCGCGGACCCGGACTAGGACCAGGGTCCTGGTCGCGGCCGCGGGGGAGGACTCAGGGCCCCGGTCAGGATCATCCGCTGCCAGGAGGTTCGCTGCTCTTCTGACTGATGGTCTGGATACCGGCCGGGAACCCCGGCACCAGGTGAATCTGCCAGGAGGCAAAAATGAGTGTTGGCCAGCGCCGATTCCATGCGGTCGTGGCGACAGCGGCCGTGGCCGTGTCGGCCGGTGTGCTGGCGGTGAGCCCGGCGCACGCTTCTTCCCCCGGTTACGACCGGGGGGCCCTGCAAGCGGACCTGGACGCGATCCGCGACGCCGGCACGCTGGGAGTGCAGGCTCGGGTGCTCTCGCCCCGCGCCGATCTGGCCGCATCCAGTGGTACGGCGGTGCTGGGCCGTCAGGTGCCGGTCCCGAGCGGCGGGCATTTCCGGATGGGCAGCAACACCAAGACCTTTGTCGCCGCCGTGATCCTGCAGCTCGAGGCGGAAGGGCGGCTCTCCGTCAACGACAGCGTCGAGCGGTGGCTTCCCGGGCTGGTGCGCGGCAACGGCAACGACGGGCGCGCGATCACCGTCAAGCACCTGCTCCAGCACACCAGCGGCCTGCACGACTCCGTAGGCGACATTGAGAAGAAGATGCACACGGAGCGGGGTTACCGCACTTACCGGTTCCTGCGCATGAGCCCGCGGCGGCTGGTGGCGCTCAGCGTCGGCCATCGACCGCTGTTCGCCCCCGGCTCCCGCTGGAGCTATTCCAACATCAACTACACCTTGGCCGGGATGATCATCGAGAAGGCCGTCGGCAACTCCTGGCGCGAGGAGGTGACGCGCCGGATCATCAAGCCGCTGAAGCTGCGGAACACGACCCTGCCCGGCGACTCCCCGCTCCTGCCCAAGCCGCACATGCAGTCCTACACCGAGGACGCCAAAACCGCGCGCCCGTTCCGCTCCACCCTGCTCAGCCTCGGCTGGGCCGGCGCGGCGGGCGAGGCCGTCACCACCACAGAAGACCTGGCCAGGTTCTGGCGTGCACTGCTGGGCGGGCAGGTGCTGTCGCAGCAACAGCTGAAGAAGATGATGACCACGGTCCCCGTCGGCGTGCCCGGCAGGGAGTTCGGGCTGGGTATGGCCAAGCAGCGACTGAGCTGCGGAGTCACGGCCTGGACGCACCCCGGCGGCACCCCCGGGTTCATCACCGACAACGCCGTCACCCAGGACGGCCGTACCAGCGTGATCGTCTCCCGGACCACCTACCCCGGCACGCGAGAGCAGGGCCAGGCTACGGCCCGCCTGATCGACAACGCACTCTGCGCCGCCTCCGTCCGCAGGAGCACGTCGTGATCCGCGCCTTGACCGGATATTCCACCAGACACCCATGGAAGGTCATCGCCCTCTGGGCGGTGCTGGGCGTCGCGTTGAGCGCCCTGACCCCGACCCTGTTCGACCGGGTCACCCAGAACCAGACCGGGGACTTCCTGCCTCGCAGCTACGACTCGGCCGCCGCCCTGAACATCGCCAAGGAGCGGTTCGGGGTGAATCCCGACGCGACCACGGTGACGGTGCTGGTCGCCCGCTCCGACGGCAAGGCCCTCAACGCCGCTGACCAGGAGCGGGTCGAGGCCGAGGCGGCGAAGCTGGCCAAGCGCCGGGTGATCATGCCAAGGGAGGACGACGGTCCGCAGCAGTACCTGGTCCCCGACCGCTCCCAGACCCCCACGATCGCCCCGGCGATGACGGCGCCCGACCGGAGTTTCGAGCTGCTCTCCGTCGAGCTGATCGGCAATCGTGCGGATAGGGGCGTCCAGGGCGTCTACCGGACCTTCAGGGACGCCGCCCGGACGCAGTTCTCAGAGGCGGGGATGCGTACCGGTTTCACCGGGCCTCTCGCCGACGCCGTCGACACCGTCGATTCCCGCAAGATCGCCACGACGGTCGGGGGCGGGCTCATCACGGGGCTCATCATCCTGCTCAACGTGCTGGTGTTTCGCAGCGTGCTGGCGGCCCTGCTGCCGTTGCTCGCGGTCGCCCTGATCGGCTTCGTGGCCGCGGGTGCCGTCGCGGGCGCCGCGATGATCAGCGGGCTCAAGCTCGACGCGAGCACCCCCGGGCTGATCAACGTGGTCTTGTTCGGCATTGGCATCGACTACCTGTTGTTCCTGCTGTTCCGCTTCCGCGAGGCACTGCGGGCCAGGCCCGAGCAGTCAGCCCGCGAGGTGGCCGGGCAGGTCTCCGGCCGGGTGGGCACCGCGATCACCTCGGCGGCGCTGACCATCGTGGCCGCCTTCGCCACGCTGGGACTGGCGACCTTCGGGCAGTTCCGCTCGATGGGCCCCGCGATCGCCGTCGCGATCCTGGTGATGCTGCTCGGCAGCCTCACCCTGCTGCCGGCGCTGCTCGCGGCCACCGGCCGCAAGATGTTCTGGCCCTCCAGCACGGCCTTGCACCGCGAGACGCGCGAGGGCCGTGCCGCCCGCTTGGGTGAGCTGGTCACGCGACGCCCGCTGATGATGCTGACCGCCTCTGTCGCCCTGCTCGCCGCACTGGCCGCCGGGCTGATCGGCATCCGCATGGACTACGGCCAGGGCAGCCCCGGCACCCAGACCCCCGCTGCAGCCACCGCGGCCGAGATCTCCCATGCGCTGCCGGCCGGCGTGTCGGACCCGACGAGCGTCTTTGTTACCTCCAAGGACGACGGCGCCCTCACCGCCGACCGGCTGGACGGTCTATCCCGTGCGCTCACCCAGGTCAAGGGTGTGGGCCGAGTCGCGAAGACCGTCCTGAACAAGGACCACCGCGCCGCCAGGATCGACCTCTATCCGACCGCGGACCCGCAGAGCCAGCAGGCCCGCGACCTGGCCTCCGGACCGATCAGGGCCACGGTCGCCCAGCACACGCCCGCCGGGACGACGGCACACGTGGGCGGGACCCCGGCGATCATCGCCGACATCTCGACGGCCGTCGAGCACGACCTCACGATCGTGTTCCCGGTCGCGGCCGCGCTGATCGCGCTGATCCTCCTGCTGCTCCTGCGCAGCCTGCTCGCGCCGGTGATCCTGATGCTCTCCGTCGGGCTCGGCTTCGCCGCCACCCTCGGCGCCGCCACCCTGCTGTTCCAGCACATACTCGGCAAGCCGGGCGTCAGCTTCACCCTCCCGCTCGTGTTGTTCCTGTTCGTCGTCGCCCTGGGCACCGACTACAACATCCTGATCACCGACCGGATCCGGGAGGAGATGCAGCGACCAGGTCCGGCCCGCGCCGCCGTGGCCCGCGCCGTACGGCACACGACACCGGCCATCACGACGGCCGGCGTGGTGCTAGCCGCTTCCTTCGCCAGCCTCGCCACGTCCTCGGGCAACGAACAGATCGCCTTCGCGATGACGCTGGGCATCATGGTTTCCGCGCTTGTGGTGTCGCTAGTGCTGGTCCCCGCACTCGCCGCACTGCTCGGTCGGGCCGTCTGGTGGCCGGTCCGCCCTCGACCTACCACGAACCCGCAGGACCGTGCGCCCGAACCCGCCCCGGAACCCGACCGGGCCCCAGCCTCTTGGGGCTCGCCATAGCCGCCGCCCCTGACGGCATGGAAGGGGTACGGCCGGAGTACGCCAGAAACACACCGCTTGGTGCAGGTATCTCGCCTGGTGTCAGCAGCCGTGTCGTCGTGCTCGGAGGTGATGCGGGCAGAGGTCTCCCGCCGAGACTGTTCCGACCCGAGGGAAAGCGCGTACGGTACAAACGGTTCCGGTGCAGGTTCACCCCCGATTACCGCTGACCGGGGGTGCGCAGCGGCCGGAAGTTGCCCTCGCGCACAGCCTCGGGCAGGGAGAAGTTGTAGCGGCCCAGGAAGTTGAGCCACTCGAAGCCGAGCGGGGACAGGCGGGCGATATCGGCGGTGGCTATCTTCTTGCCCTCGGCGCGGATCTGTTCCAGCGCGCGGGCCGTATAGACGGTGTTCCACAGAATGCAGACGTTGGTTAGCAGGCCCAACGCCCCTAGTTGATCTTCCTGCCCTTCCTTGTACCTCTGGCGTAGCTCGCCTTTCTGCCCGTGGAAGATCTTGCGGGCCAGGGTGTGGCGGGCTTCTTGCCGGTTCAGCTGGGTGTTGACCCGCCGGCGCAGCAGTTCGTCGTTGAAGTAGGAGGCCAGGTAGACCGAGCGATCCAGCTTGCCCAGCTCCATCAGAGCGCGGCCGATCGGGGTGGGGGTGCCGCCGCCGGTCAGGTAGCGAAACAGCTCGGCCGGGCGGACCGCACCGGTCTGCAGGGAGCCGGCCACGCGCAGCAGGTCGTCCCAGTGGTCGTTGATGAGGCCGATGTTCACCCGGGTTTTGATCATGGTGTTGAGGCGGCCGTAGAAAGCAGCAGGGTCAGCCCGGTACAGGGTTGAGCTGCCGACGTCAGCCAGGCGCGGGGAGAACTGCCAGCCCAGCAGCCGGAAGACGCCGAAGGCCAGCTCCGAGGCGCCGGCGGTGTCGGAGACGATCTCGGTGGGCCGCAGCGAAGTCTCCTGTTCCAGCAGGCCTTCCAGGATGTAGTACCAGTCCTTGGGGGTGCCGGGGATGACGATGCCATGGAAGCCGGTGAACTGATCGGAGGTGAAGTTGTAGTAGGTGACGCCGCGCGCGCCTTTGCCCTTGCCGAAGTACTTCGTGTTCGGCCCAGCGTTGATGGTCTTGACCGGGACGACGAAGCGCAGCCCGTCGGCCGAGGCCAGTTCGCCGCCGCCCCAGGTCTGCACGATCTCCTGGGTGGCGTGGTAGTCGACCAGGGTGGCGTTGGCGGCGGTCAGCGTGGCGGCGCGGATGTAGTTCTGCTCGGCCCAAAACAGCCGGTCCAGAGCGAGCGCCGGTTCGTGGTCGCTGGCCATGGGCCGCATCCCGACATTCATGGCCTGGGCGACCAAGACGGCCGCGATCGACTTGACCATGTCCTCTCGCCGGGAGGGCGCCTCGCCGGACACGTGAGTGAAGGCGTCCAGGCAGCCGGTCCACGAGTGCACTTCCAGCAGCACTTCGGGCAGGTCGACGACGGGCATGCGGGCCTCGACGTCGGCGCGTAGCGCGGTCAGTGAGGCGGGTTCGTCCAGCGCTTCCAGCCCGGTCAGGACGAGGTGATCCTTGCCTTCGGGGGATTTTTCGATGCGCAGCCACTCGTTGCGCACCGCTTCCTCGCCCGACAGGCCCGCGGCCAGCTGCTTGTAGGCGAAGTCCAGGGTGCGCGCCCACCGCTGCGTGTCGGCGCCCGGCTCGGCCGACAGGCCCAGGTCGCGGCAGACCATGGCGCGGGCTTTGTCCCAGGCCGCTCCGGCCAGCAGCCCGGCGGTGGGGTCGCCCCATTTGGGCAGGCCGGGCACGAACACCTCGTGGCGGCGCAGGCACTCGCGTAGCCGCTCGACAGTGGCCACCGTGTAGGCCAGCGTGTTGACCTCGCCAGCCTTCTCCCCTCGCTGGGGAAGACCCGCCGGTGCCAGGCCGAACTCAGGTGCGCCGACGGCACCTCATCCGGGCGCACGGGGCTGCGGCGCCGTTCCAGGCCTTTGAGGAAGTCGATCGCCTCCAGCAGCTCAAAGCCGCGGCGCGCGCCCTGCCCGCCGCCGGAGCGACCGGCTTCGGCCGCGCCGGCGTGGAAGTCGATGACCTTCAGCAGCTTGGTCAAGAACCGGCGGATGGTGGCGTAGCGCTGCAGCAGCTGGTCGTGGAAGTCCTCATCGGGCTCTTGGGCGAGCTCGCCGATGACCTCGGCCGCGGCGTGGATGGCCAGCAGGTCCATGCCGTCCAGCGCGGCCCGCACATCACCGTCCGGGTCGGCGGCCACATCCCGGATCGCCAGCCACACCTCGCGCAACACGATCGCGGCGCTGTCCAGGTCCTTGAGCGTGCGCAGCCGCTCCTTGCCCGCCTTGAACGCCGACGTCCGCACCAGATCACCCATCGCCAAGTCGAACACCTCGATCGCCTCATCAGCTGAGACCGGCTCCATCACCGCGGCGAAGGCGACCAGGGTGGCCAGCTTGCGATCCCCAGCCAGGTCGGCGACCGCCTTGGCCCTGGCGGCCTTGGCGAAACGGGCCAGCGCGGCGACCTTCCCGGCCGGGACCGCCGATAGATCCCACGCTGAGGCGCCCAGGCCGCGTAACTCCACATGCCGCTCCAGCGCCTTGCCCACCCCGGCGCCGGACACGTCGGTCGGGCTCTTGCGCAGCCGGTCCAGGCCCGAGATCCGCCGTCCCTCGGCCACCGTGACCAGCTCTTCCAGCGCGTCCTTCTGGTTCGGGCTGGGCAGCGAGGCCAAGATCTTGTACTGGCGCAGCGCGACCCGCTCACGGATCTCCGACACCAGTCGTTCCACCGTGCTGATGCCGGGTAGCAGAATCTTCGCCTCGACCAGGCGGTGGGTGAGAAGGTCCAGCAGCACGATCGGGCGTTCGTTATTCGACCAGGCCCGCCGGTAGATCCAGCACGCCAGCGCAAACGCGTGCTCCTCGAACACCTCAAAGCCGTAGGCCTCACGGATCTGCTTCTGGTGATCCCAGCGCGCCTCCTTCTCCCCGTACCCCTTCAGCGCGGAGGCGTCCAAGCCGAGTTGCTCGGCGACGTAGTCGACCACCACGGCGGGCACGTCCTCGGGATCGGTCAGGAAGCAGTTCAAGAACCGAGCCGTCCCGAGCTGGACGGCATAGCCGAGCTGGTTGCGGGCCCCGTTGGCGGCCATCGCCCGCCGCCGGTCAGCGGCTTCCAGGTGGAAGAACCCGCCCAGCTGGGTGAAGTCGGGGACCTCGTTGAACCTGCCCCACCGGCCACGCTGGTCCTCGGTGAGGAAGTTGACCGGCATCACGCACTCCCGCTGCTCGTGGGCCAGGCCGGGTCACCGGCCCGCTATCAGCTGAAAGTGTGGCACCTAAATGATCTTCGAGATGTCCGGCCAGAGCTCGCCGAGATATTGATCATGAAATGTAATGTTCGCCGTTCCCCGATCTCGCCATCCCAGCGAGGTTCAGGAGGGCCCCGGAGCGGGCGACAGCTCGGCCAGCATGCGCCGTACCTGCTCGTGTGACATCCCCACCTGCCGGCCGATCCGCCGCAGTCCCCACCCCTCATCCCGCGCATCGGCCATCGCCTGCGCCGAGGCCGCCGCCACCACGCCTTCCAGCATCACCCGCAGCTCCGCCAGCCTGGCCAGCCTGATCGCCGGCGCCACCCCCACCAGCTCCGCGCAGAACCGCTCAACATCCGCCCGGACGAACGCCACGCCCTCAGACTCCGCCATCGGGCAAGACTTGCCTGCTCAAGCCCCACTGTCAACAAATATGACAGTAAGCCCGGTTCGCCGTACCGCTCCTACTCGGGGCCCACGATCACAGACAGAAGTGTCGGCAGACGATCGTTTGCCGACACTGAGGGTTCTCTAGGCCGGTCGTCGTTGCACGGCGTCGGCGATGACCGCTGTCACGAGCTTGTTGACGACTGACGTGGTAGGTGGGCCGGGATCGCGGTCTGCGAACAGGAGATGCCCACCGCCGACCAGGGAGAGGGTGAGTGAGTCGATATCGGCGTCGGCCGCGATGCGGCCCAGTTCACGCTCGTCGGCGAGATAAGCGGAGATCGCGGTCGTGGCCTGGGCGAGGATCGCGATGCCCCCTCCTGGTCTGGCTTGCCGCAGCCGTGTGCGCAGCTCGTCCCGGAAGGTGATGAGCGGGATGATTGCCACCGGAATCGGTCCGAACAGGGTGGTCAGTGCGCTGGTGAGGTTGTCGGCCACCGTGCCAGTTCCAGCGGACTCGCGCAGCGCCCTCGCCTGCGTCTCAAGCTGCGCGGCCCGGTCGAGCACGAGGTCGGTGAGGAAGGCGTCGAAGTCGGTGAAGTGCCGATGCAAGACGCCTTTGGCGCAGCCTGCCTCGTCGGTGACGGCCCGGCTGGTCAGCCCGTTCGGCCCGTCCCGCAGAAGCACACGTTCGGCAGCGTCGAACAGTTGCTGCCGCGCGTCGCGGAGGTGTACCCCAGTTGGCACTCGCAGATCCTCTCGTGCGGTCAGCCCGATGGCATCCGTTGCCTTAGTGGGCATGCGCCCACTAAGGTGGGCGCATGCCCACCTTACCGCGAGAACAACCAGAACCATCCCCAGCGGAGCCGTATAAGGCCCGGCGGACGGCCGAGTCGTTCGGCGTGGATGCTCAGCGCTACGACCAAGCCCGGCCTGGCTACCCCGATGCGCTAGTGGCGCGGATCGTCGCAGGCAGCCCCGGGCCTGACGTGCTCGACATCGGCTGCGGCACCGGCATCGCAGCCCGACAGTTCCAAGCCGTCGGGTGCGCCGTGCTCGGCGTCGAGCCCGATGCGCGGATGGCCGACTTCGCGCGAGCCCGTGGCCTGGAGGTCGAGGTGGCGGCCTTCGAAGCCTGGCAGCCAGCCGGCCGGACGTTCGACACGGTTATCGCCGCCCAGTCGTGGCACTGGGTGGACCCGGTCGCCGGCACCGTGAAGGTCGCACGTGTGCTGCGTCCAGGGGGACGGCTGGCGATCTTCGGGCACGTGTACGAGCCGCCTGCCGAGGTGGCCGAACCGTTCGCCGCTGCCTTCCGGCGGTTGGCGCCCGACTCCCCGCTTAGCAGTCAACCGGCCCGACGCCCGCTCGACCTCTACCAGGAGGGATACGCGAAGTTCGCCGACAAGATCCGGGAGACCGAACAGTTCAACGATCCCGAACAGTGGCGATTCGACTGGGAGCAGTCCTACACGCGCGACCAATGGCTGGACCTGCTACCCACCACCGGCGGCCTCACCCAACTCCGTCCCGATCAACTGGCCGAAATACTGGACGCGGTCGGGAACGCCATCGACTCCCTGGGCGGACGCTTCACGATGAACTACACCACCCTGGCCGCGACCGCCGTGCTCGTCGGCACCTCCTGAGTCCATTCGCCAAGTCGCGGCCGACCTAGGAGTCCGCGCGGCCGTTCGATGCTCCGCCGGGCGCAAGCAGAGTGCGGCCAGGAGTTGACGGCGGGCGGGTTGCCGGTGACGACCGGGATGCCGATGGGGCCGGGATGCTCTTTCGGTGCAGTGCGCGCAGGCGGTCGATAGGCGTGCCGAGGCCGCCTCACGGTGTTGAGCGCAACGACCGTGTCGGGGTGTCGGCCGCTCGGCGGGGTCCGGGCATGGCCAAGGGCAACAGGTCGAGCCGCTTGTCCATGTCGAGGCGAAAGGTGCCGTACGGGTTGACGTTGGACCAGAACAGCGCGGTCAGGCCGCGCCGGTCCTCGGCGGTGAGCTTCTTGGCCCACTTCGGCTCCGCCAGGACCTGCTGGAGCAGCAGCGTGTTGACGTGCACGAGCGCGGACTGGAGCAGGTGCAGCGCGAGCATCGACGTCTCGGCGTGCTCCTTGTCCGGGCCGGTCAGGGCGCCGTCCTTGCCGTAGTGCAGCACAGTGTTCGCGCTGTTCCAGTTCTCCACGACCTGGAGGCCGCCGTGGATCTCGCGGCGCAGGTCGGGGCTGGCGAGGTAGTCGCACGCGAAGATCGTGCGCACGGCGCGGCCTAGCTCTTCGAGGGCCTGGTAGGTGGGGTGTTTGGGGCCGCCGAGGGTGAAGCGCCGCAGCACCTGCTCGGCCTCAGCCGTCCCCAGCCGAAGGGCGGTGGCGTACTTGACCATCTGGTCGTACTGCTGCTCGATCAGGTCCCAGCGGATCGGCCGGGTCAGCGAGCCGCCGAGCGCCGGCCAGCCGGGCGGGGCGTCGTCCGGACGGTACAGGCGGATGCTGCCGATGTTCTTCAGCCGCGGCAGCAGGCGGAAGTTGAGCAGCTCGGTGAAGGCGAATCCGACGACGCTCGCGCCGTGGGTGTCGACGTAGTTGGACTCGATCTCGGCGTCCGTGCAGTGTCGCAGCAGGCCCTCGATCATCGCTGCGACCTCGGACGACGAACAGGACTTCAGCTGGGAGTAGATGCAGACCATTCTTCTTCTCGACGTGCCAGTAGATCATCACGCCGTTGCCGCCGTAGCGGGCGTGGTACTCGGTCATGAAGTTCGAGGACCAGGACCCGAACTTCTTCGAGTCCGACGCGCACGAGGTGCCTTGTCCCCACCAGGCGGCATCCCTGGCGGCGAAGGTGCCGTTCACCAGCCGGGTGACGGCCGAGCGGAGGTTGTCGACGGTGATGAAGTGCCGGCGGACGTGCCGCAGGGCGGCCTCGGTCTCGCCGTGCTCGCCGGTCGCCACGATTGCCCGGATTCCCATGTTCGTGCCCAGGGCGAACAGAGCTAGCAGCAGGCGCCGCTGGAGGGTGGCGCGGTCAATGCGCTCGTACGCGGCGACCGAAGAGAACTCGTCGGTGAAGCCGGTGAGGAAGTCGGCGTTCTTCAGCACGTCCAGCAGGTCGAGCACGCCCCACCGTCGTACGACCTCGTCCTTGAGGGCCTGGAGGCCGGTGGGCTCGTCCAGCGGCTCCAGCTTCGGCACGGTGATCCACGACTCGCCCTTGCGGGTAGTGACCTTCACTCCGCCCGCCGAGCCGTCCGCGAGCGCCGCCGACAGCCGATTTAGGCCGTCCGTCATCCGGCGCTTCAGGCCCGTGACGAACTTCTTGGGGTCCTCGGGCTGGCGGATCGCGGCGTAGTGCACGGTGCGGGCCGACTCGAAGTCACCGGGCAGGTCGTCCTCCGGATCGCCCCACCGCCTCCCGCCCTCGACGTAGATCTCCCGGCGCCGGATCGCGTCCCGCAGCGCCACCAACACGCACAGCTCGTACGGGATGCGCTCGATACGGCCCTTGTCGTCGACAACCGCCTCGCGCCAGTCCTTGCGTACGACGCCGTCCATCGGCACCGCGTCGCCGGCGTCGTAGAAACGGGCCTTGCCGTCGACGTCGGCGTACTTCGCCAGCAGCGCGAGCGCGTCCATCACCGGCCGGTAGGCGGTGTTGTTGCACTTGAAGCCCAGCGTGTTCAGCAGCGGCGGCAGCATCTGCCGGTAATACGAACTGTACGACGAGCGCAGTGTGGTGCGGACCTTGGCCTTGAACGCCTTCTCGTTCGCCTTCGCCTCCGCGACCAGGTCGCGCAGCGTCTTCTCACCCACCACCGGGTACAGCACCGCGCGTACGGTCCCCTCCGGCCGTCCCACCGCCGCATCCGCGAGGCGGAAGAGGATGCCCTCCTTACCCCTCACCTTCTTCAGCTCCGCCGTCAGCTGCCGTTCCACCCGCCGCTCGGCACGAGCGTTGATCTTGTTGACGAGGGCAACAAGCAGTTCCACCAGGGCATCGGTGATCTCCGCCTGACGGGACGCGCACAGCGCGGCCAGCAGCGTGATCCGTACGTCCTCGCCGGCATCCCGCAAGTCCGAGGGGTACATCTTGATCGCCCGTGCCCGCCACGCGGCCACCAGCTTCTCCGAACAGTCCGCGAACAGGCCCTCCGGCAACCCAAATCGCCGTACGGCGGTCAGCTTGGTGATCTCCGTCAGCAGCGAGTCCAGACCCACCGCACCGGGGTCCCGCTTCAGCGAGGCCAGTAGCGCGGTCCCGTCCTCGTTGCTCTCCGCCACCAGCTCCAGCAGGCGCCGGGCGCATACCTCCCCCAGGCGCGCGACGGTCTGCATGCAGAAGACCCGGTCCGCACGTGCCCGCGCGGCGGCCACGATCCGCTCGATACGGCCCGGGGGCTCGATGCGGTCACTGCGGCACTACACGAGCAGGGCCTCGCGCAACCGGTCCTCCACCAGCTCCACCCGGCAGACCTCATCGGCGAGCCAGCCGGTCAGCCGCTCCTCATCGGCCCGGGTCGCCGGGCGGAACCCCAGGGCCTCGCGGATCTGCGTACGGTGGCCCTTCGCCGAGCGGGACGACACGTCGTACTTCGCCAACTCCTCCGCCGGCACCTTGACCACGTCGGCCACGTAGTCGACCGCGGCCTGCGGGAACTCCTCCAGGAACTCGGGGAACCGGCCCTCCAGCTCGAAGAACTTCAGCATCAGCACGAACCCGAGCCGCGTCGGGCCGGACTTGTTCGCGACCAGGTTCCAGTCGCTGCCCACCGGCGTCCAACACGCCACCACATCCTCGGGCGACCACTCCCTGCGCATGAACGGCCCCGCCCCTCCGTCGACTACTCGTTCGGCCTAACGAACAGGCCGGGCACGAAGCAACGGGGCGGGAAGGAGGGCCGGTGGCCACTTTGCACCGTGGGTCAGAGATAGGAGACCGGGGCCGTTTCGTAGAGCATTCGCCACAGCGCCCGCTCACGCAGCGGGATGTCGCGGCGTGACAGCAGCCGGTGGATCGTGGTCTTGGCCACTGCGCGGGTCTCGTCGGCGCTCTCCTTGTGGCGTTCGGCCTCGGCCGGGACCGACGGCGCGGCCCAGTGCTTCTTGCTCTGGCACCAGGACAGCCAGGCGGTGACGGCGGCGCGGTTGCGGTTCCAGGTCGCCGGCGCGCATCGGCCCCACAGCTCGGCGAGCGCGGCGCCGATCTCGGCGTCGGCGACGTCGGCGAGTGGCCGGTCGCGGCCGAGCCGCGCGATGGTGCGGTCGATGGCCGAGGCGTAGGCGCGGTGGGTGTTGGGGTTGGCGGTGCGCGAGGTGGTCAGGAAGGCGTCGGCGGCCGCGGCGAGGCTGACGCCTCCACCGTGCAGGGCGGTGACCTTCGAGGCGGCGCTCATGCCGCCCGCCGGGCGACGTCCGGCGCGATGTACCGGATAACGTGCCAGAGTCGCGCAGCGGCCGCGCGAGTGGATCGCCTGGTCGGCGGACGGCTCTGATCGCTCATGTACGTGATAATGGATCATTATCTGGTACATGCTTCCGGCCTTGGCGTGCTCCTGGCGTACTCCGGCCACCTCCCCGCTCGATGAACGATCTCGTATTGCACCGACTGATGCAAAACAGGTAGCGTGCTCATATGGCGAGGCCGAGATCATTCGATGAGGACCGGGTCCTGGACACTGCGATGCGCACGTTCTGGGCGAAGGGCTATGAGTCGACCTCGACCAGGGACCTGTGCGAGGTGCTCGGTCTCGACCGCAGCAGCGTGTACAACGCCTTCACCAACAAGCGCGAGCTGTTCAAACGCGCGTTGACCCGCTACATGGACATCACCACCGCTGACCAGCTACGCATCCTTGACAATCACGAACTGCCGGCGATCGAACGGATCCGCGCGTTGTTCGCCAAGATCCTCCAGACGGAGGCGGAGAACCGGAGCGACGGCCACGGCCTCGGCTGCCTGACCGTCAACACCACGATGGAGCTCGCCGGCCGCGACCCGGAGATCGCCCTGATGCTCGCCCGCGACACTGAGCGCCGAGTCGCCAGCCTGAGTGCGGCCATCAGGGGCGGGCAGCGCGAGGGCGACATCGGCTCCACCCGCGATCCCGCCGAACTCGCCAGGTTCGTCAACGCCGTGATCGCCGGGATCCGGGTGGCCGCTCAGGGTGGCGCCGACGACGCCACCATCGCGGCCATCGCGGCCACGGCCATGGACGCCCTGGCTTGACCTCTGCTTTTTCGTGCCCGAATTCTACACCGATTGATGCAAAAAGGAGTCCCGTTGCCCAGAGCCGTCTACGTCCTGGCCATAGGCATCTTCGCCATGGTGACCAGCGAGTTCGCCGTCGGAGGCTTGATGCCCGAGATGGCAGGCGGACTCGGCGTGACCATCTCCCAAATCGGCTATCTGATCACCGCCTTCGCGGTGGCCATGTCGGCGGGCGGGCCGCTGATGTCCGTCGCGCTGGTACGGATACGCCCGAGACCCGCACTCATGCTGCTTTTCGCGATCTTCCTGGCGGGCAATGTGCTCGCGGCGGTTGCGCCCTCGTACCCGATCATGATGGTCGCGCGCGTCATCACCGGCGTCGCCTCCCAGGCGTTCTTCGGAGTCGCCATCTCGGTGGCGGTCCAGCTGAGCCGCCCAGAGGTACGTGGCCGGGCTCTTGCCATCGTCCTGAACGGATTGATGCTCGGCACCCTGCTCGGGCTGCCACTGTCCACACTGATCGGCGGGCAGCTCGGCTGGCGCGCCGCCTTCTGGGCCGTCGGTGCCCTGACCGTCACCGCCGCACTTGCCACGATGATGGGCGTTCCCAGGCTCGGGCGTACTGACGGTGCCAACGGCAACTTCCGGCAGGAGATGGCGGTCTTCAGGAACGGCAGGCTGTGGTTGGCGCTGTCGACCAGCACCCTCATCATCGGCGCGACCTTTGCCGCCTTCAGCTATCTCAGCCCGATCCTCACCCAGGTCACCGGGTTCGCCTCGAGGTCTGTACCCCTCCTGCTCGTCGCGTACGGCGCAGCCACCGTGATCGGGAACTACATCGTCGGACGCCTGGCCGACAAGCACACCATCAGCGTCCTGCTGTCCGGGCTGATCCTCAACGCTATCTTCCTGGCCGGTTTCGCGCTGTTCGCTCACCTCAGCGTCCCCGCAGTCATTGCCATGCTGGGCGTCGGGCTGGTCGGAGTGACCATGAACCCGGCGATGGCTGTACGCATCCAGCGCGTCGGCAACCCGGGGCCGCTGGTCAATACCGTCCACGCCTCCTTCATAACCCTCGGGGTGATCATCGGTTCCTCGATCGGCGGGCTGGTCATCGACGGCTTCGACCTGCGAGCCCCCCTCTGGCTGGGCGTTGGGCTGGCCGCACTCGGGATCGCGTCTCTCCTGCCCGAGCTCAGCCGCACCAGGGCCCAGTCATCGACGGAGAGCCTCACAAGGAGCGCGTCGAAGCCGCCACCACCTACTGACGCGCCACACAAACCGCATCCACCACCCACCGAAGCGACGCACGGGCCGAACCGCACAACGGGCGGCCCGTCCGCACGAGAGCGCGGCATGCTGGGGTCTACTTGCCTGACATGGACCCTTCCTCACCACCTCCCTGCTGGAGCAGGCCCGCACCCACCCACCTGCCCTGTCGATGACCTCGACCTGCGCCTGGTCCTGGCACTCAACCACCTCATCGACATCGTCCTGGGTCGCTACCTGTGCAAGGCGCCATCGCCGACCGAGTGCGACCTCGACACCCTCATCGCCCTCGTCGCCCCGCCGTCCAGAACTACCTCACCAGCCCGCTGCCCACCGCCTCCGCCAACCAGCCCGCCAAACGGCTGCGGCCGCGCATAACTCCGTTACCGCCGGCGACTTTCGCCAGCGGAGCGGGAACACTCGGTGCGGGGCCAGTGAACGAGGCCAGCGCAGTGGTGTCATGGCCGGTCTGAAGGGGGACGGGTGATGGAAGCAGCCGCATCAGATGGTGATCCCGCCCCGCTGACGGGCTTCAGCGACGCCCAACGCCGGACGGCGATCGAGCGCTGGCGGCTGCTGCGGCCCCATCTCGAAGAGGGTGTCCCCCTTTCCCAGCTCGCCTCCTCCTGCGGAGTACCCGAGCGGACGCTGCGCCGCTGGCGCGCGGCCTACCAAACCGGCGGCCTGGCCGCTCTGGTGCGCCGTCCGCGCTCGGACCGCGGCCGGACGAAGATGCCCGAACCGTTGCGGCTACTCATCGAGGGCCTGGCGCTGCGGCCGCCCCGCAGAAGTATCGCGGTGATCCACCGGCAGGCCGCCAGCGTCGCCACCGCGCAGGGGTGGCCGATCCCCGGCTACTCCACCGTGCACGAGATCGTCCGCAACCTCGACCCGGCGCTCGTCGCGCTCGGGGTGGAGGGCACCAAACGCTACCGGGAGGTGTATGAGCTGGTGCATCGCAGGGAGGCGTCCAAGCCGAACCAGATCTGGCAGGCCGACCACACCGAGCTGGACCTGTGGGTTGTAGACCCCAAAGGCCAACCGGCCCGGCCGTGGTCCTCCGGCCCCGCCACACGGCGGGGCCGTGCCTTTGCCGGTCAAGGGATCATGTCTGGCCACGTAGCGCCAGAGAATCTCGGCCATTTATCGCCGGAATTTACAGGCTAACGATGCCTCGCAACGATCAATTCATGGCTTTGCGCTTCAGCGGGCGATTCCCGTCAGCTGGAGCGCTAAGTCACATGCGGCGATGTCCGAAGCGCGTCGCCGCGACGCTATGACTTGACGTCGGGCTCTTTGGGCGTCAGCCCCAGCTGGCGAAGCTGTGCTGGCCGCAGGGGCAGCCATCCGCCGGCGTCGAATCCGTCCCGTCTGCCTCAGTCGCCACGCGAAGATCATGATGGACGAAGCGTCAAGCATGTGCGCGAACCGTCAAAGCTCCCTAGGAACCAACCTGTCAAGGATGTCCCGGAACCACACAGTGACAGGCGAAAAAGCGATGACAGCAACAGGGCATAAGCGCCGCTCGCTCCCCGCGCCGTTCACACCCCACTGGCCCGGCAGCTTTGGGCCGGCTCGTCTACCCGGAGGTGGAGCCCGTCGAGCATGACGGTTAGAAGCTGATCACGGTGTGCGGGGGTCCGCTCCGCCGCCCAGGCGACTGAAGCGATCAGGGAGAAAAGGGCGGAGGCGTCGATATCGGGTCGGATCGTCTCTGTGTGCTGAGCTCTGGCCAGTAGTTGCGCCCCAGCGGCCTTGACGGCTTGGCAGGTGGCGTGGAGTTCGGATGTGGGGTCGGCGAGGCTCTCGACGAGAGCGTCGACCAGGCCGCGATAGGTCATGGCGTGCTCGACCGCGGCCGTCAGCCAGGTGGCCAAGGCCTGGTGCGGGGACGGGGAGGTGAGCAGCTCATCTGAGCGGGCTTTCAGGCCGCGCAGGCTTTCGCCCAGCAAGGCCTCCAGCAGTGCCTGGCGGGTCGGGAAGTGCCGGTAGAGGGTCACGTTGCCGACGCCGGCGGTGCGCGCGATGTCGTTCAAGGAGGCGCCAACGCCGTGTTCGGCGAAAGCCGTCCGGGCGGTCGTCAAGAGCCGCTCGTAATTGCGTCGCGCATCTTTGCGCCCTACGGGCCGGGTCTGCGTTGATCGATCCGCCACGGGACCCTCCACACGTTTGCTAAAACGAGGAACCTCCTCATATGTTAGCTCACCGAAAGCGAGGAACTTCCTCGTTTCGTTGCGTACCATCCTGAGGAGTGCCATGACCGAACAGAGAACGCACGTGGCGACAGCGAGATCCGGGCCCGCCGGCGCCTCCCGCCCGCAGCGCCACCCCGGCCTGGTGCTCGCCATCGTGCTGATCTGTCAGACGATGTTCATCCTGGACACCAACGTGGTGAACATCGCCCTCCCCGACATCCAGCACGACCTCGGCTTCTCTGCCGCCGGCCTGTCCTGGGTGCTCAATGCCTACATGCTGGCCTTCGGCGGTCTGCTGCTGCTCGGCGGTCGCGCGGGCGACATCGTCGGCCAACGACGGGCTCTCATCGGCGGGGTGGTCATCTTCACCGTCGCTTCACTGGCCGGAGGGCTGGCCACATCGGCTGGGATGCTGCTGGCGGCCCGTGCCGGTCAGGGGATCGGCGCCGCCATCGCCGCACCGACCGTGCTCGCCCTCATCACCGTAGGCTTCCCGGAGCCTGCACGCAGGGCGCGGGCGCTGGGGGCCTACGCGGCAGTCTCCGGTTCCGGCGCCGCGATCGGCCTCATCGCCGGTGGCATGCTCACCGACTGGATCTCCTGGCGGTGGGTGCTGTTCATCAACGTGCCGATCGGCATCGTCCTGCTGATCCTGGCCCCGCTGTTCATCACCGAGACCGATCGCCACCCGGGCCGCTTCGATCTGGCGGGTTCGCTGACCTCGACGCTTGGTATGACCGCGCTCGTCTACGGCTTCATCCGCGCCGCTGAGCAGGGCTTTGGCGACGTGGTCACGCTCGGCGCACTCGGCGTGGCCGCCGTCCTGCTGGTCCTGTTCGTGGCCGTCGAGTCCCGTGCCCGGCAGCCGATCGTCCCGCTGCGGCTGTTCGCTGACCGCAACCGCGCCGGCGGCTACGTTGTACTGCTGTTTGTCCTGGCCGCGGGCAACGGCATGTTCTTCTTTCTCACCCAGTTCCTGCAGCAGGTCCGCGGGTACAGCCCTCTGCAGGCGGGATTCGCCTTCGTGCCGCTGGCCCTCGCGATCCTGGCGTCTTCCGGCATGGCGGCCCGGCTGCTGCCGCGCCTGGGCGCCAAGACGCTGATTGCCGTCGGCGCCGCGGCGATCAGCCTGGCCCTCCTGTGGATGACGCAGCTGACGCCCCAGGCCGGGTACGCCACGGCGCTGCTCGGCCCCATGATGATCGCCGGTCTCGGCATGGGCATCTTGCTGGTAGGAGCCACCACCGTGTTGTCCTCCGGGATCCGAGCCGAGGATGCCGGCGCCGCCTCGGGCCTGCTCAATGTCATGCAGCAGATCGGCGGTGCGCTGGGGCTGGCCATCCTCGTCACGGTGTTCGGCGCCGCCACACGCGCTTCACGCGGACCGGCCCACCAGGTCCTCACCGAGGGAGTCACCACGGCCTTTACCGTCGCAGCTGCGTTCACCGCCAGCGCAATCCTCCTGGCCCTGACCATGAAGAACAGGCCGGCTCACACAGCCGAATCCGCGGAGGAGCTCACCCGATGACGTAGGGACCAACCTCAATCTGTGTCCCGACTCTCCGGACCTGCCAGGTAGTTGATCTACAGGTCTTCGGGGCTCGCTCGCCCCCAAAGCGGGAGTGCACGCCCTTGCCGGTCAGGAGGTGTGGTTCAGCGGCACAGGGCCGCGTCGACGGCTTTCTCCAGGTGCTCGATGGCTTGTCCGGTTTTCGGTTCGAGGGCCATCGTGACGCTGGCGGCGCGGCTTCGCGTGCAGAGCCATGTACGAATAGACGAGCAGAGCTGATCATCGAGACCCCACTACCGTTCTGTCTCATTCAGCGGAACGGATTCGGGTCCGCTCAGGTAAGGAGTTTCGCTAGCTGGGCCATCTCAGTGGGTGGGTCGATCACCGGCTGGATGAGAAGTTCGTCGATGCCGGCTTGTTGCAGGGTGGCGATGCGGGCGCGGAGGTCGTCGCGGGTGCCGACCAAGGCCAGGGTGTTCATCAGCGAGGGCAGGATCAGGTCGCGGTCCTGCGGTGCGATGCGTCCGAGGTAGTTGGGGTAGAGCTTGGTGTGCCGGTCGGGTGCGGTGGCGCTGGTGCCGCGCCGGTCCAGCAGTCGCCGCACCGTCTCGCGTTCGGCGGGGCCGAGCTGCTCGGCGAAGGCGGGTGTGTCGGCGGCGGTGTCGGCGGCGAAGGCCAGCAGCGACAGGACGAGGTGGCCGGTCGCGTCCCGGGCCGCGTCGCCGTGGGGGTCCTCGTCCTCGTCGAGCATGTGCAGCGCGGTGACCACATAGGAGTCCGCCCGAGGGTCCGTGCGGGAATCGGGGTCCCGGGGTGTCCCGCGGGCGGCGTTACGGCGGGCGTCGTGCAGCGCGTGCCAGGCGGTGGGGTCCAGCAGGCCGAAGGAGATCAGGCCGGTGCCGCGGCGGCCGGCGACGGCGGCGGCCTTCGGCCCCAGCGCGGCCACGACGAACTCGATCGGGTCAGCCGTGTTCACCTGCCCTCCTGCGTGCAGGAAACGGACGTCGCGAACCCGGTCACCTTCGCGGTACTCGATGGTGCGTCCGGCGCACAGGCCCTGCAATGCGGCGGTGAAGGTCTCCACCGTGGCCGCCGTGGTCGGCCGCATGCCCAGCGTGCGCCGGGCGGTGTTTCCAGTCCCGACCCCGCAGATGATCCGGCCCGGTGCCAGCGCGTTGAGGCTGGTGAGTCCACCCGCGGCGGCCGGCGCCGAGCGCAGCGCCGGTGAGGTCACGCCGATGCCGAGCCTGATGTGGCTGGTGGCCTTCGCACACAGGCTCAAGGCGACGAAGGCGTCGCCGTGGACCATCGGGGTGTCGTTGACCCAGAAACTGTGCAGGCCCAACTCCTCGGCCTGTACGGCGAGGTCCTCCACGCCTGGCTGTGCGGTGACCACGACGCCTGCACGCATCGAAACCTCCAGGGACGAGGATCCCAACGTACTCAGCTTGACAGCTCACCGGCTCTGCACTTCCAGGAGTACGCCGACAGCTGGCGCACTGTCGGGGCGATCGCCACGGGCGCGCCGGGACCTGGCCTCACCCCGGCCGCGGCCTGCCCGCCGGTCCGGAGCCGGAGACGGCACATGGATGAGCAGGCGCTCGGCAGCGGCCTCGAGCCCGCCTCCCGCCGCTGGTCCGTAGCTGCCGACGCAGCGCGAGGCCGAGGTGTACGCGCAGATCCCGGCTGTAGCGTGCCTTGGCCTGTGCGGGCCGATCGACTGCACCGGCGACATCGGTATGAGAGCACGGGGGCCGGCGTGCCCGTTCGGCTGTCAGGTCATCGAAGCGCGCCCGCTCCCCCGCGCCGAGGCCTTCGCCTTGGCCGACGCGCACCGACTGCCAACGGCTGGAGAGCGCACAAGGCCTCGGCTTCGGCTACCCGCTGCGCATCGCGGGCGAGTGGGGACTCCGGCACCCGGACCGGGCCGTGACCTGGCTGAACTCCGCCATCGCGGGCGACAAGGTGATGGACCTCGAACCCCGATGGCAGGCGGACGTGCTCGACGCGCGCCCCGACGTGGTGTCGATCCTCGTCGGCGTCAATGACGTCGGCTGGCACACGTACGCCCCGGACGGCTACGTGATCCCCGCGGAGGACTACGCGGCAGGTTACGACCGCCTGCTCGCGCCCCTCGCCGAGGCCGGCGCCGACCTGATCCTCATCGAGCCGTTCCTCCTGCCGATTCGCGGCCGTGTCGAGGTCGGCGACGCGCACCTCGGCGTAGAGGACCGGAAGAAGTGGCGCGCCGACCTGGACCCGAAGATCCAGGTCGTGCGCGAGCTCGCCCTCAAGTACGGCGCGCACCTGCTCGCCGCCGACGGCATGTTCGCCGAGCTCGCCGCGACGACCGGACCGGAGTACTGGGCTGCGGACGGCGTGCACCCGACGCCGGCCGGTCACGTCGCACTCGCGGAAGCCTGGTTGCGCCTGGTCGCGTGACCAGCCCTCGCGATCCCAGGCGGGCCCGCCGCTCGACGGCCCGCGGCCGGCGCCTGGGACGCTCGCCGGCGATGACCGCCGAGCAGGTCCGGCACGCCCGCGACCTGCTCGCCCGGCCGGAGGACACCGTCTCCTCCATCGCCCGCCTACTCGGCGTCGGCCGCTCGACCATCCACATGTACGGACGTCGGCGAGGTCGACGTGACAATGGTCTGCCGGCGTGTTGGCAGAGCAGGACCCTGCTCCCAGGGCGAATTCCTCCCTCCGTCGGAAGATCCGCCGGATTTCGCGAGCGAGAGTCGGCGCTCGCTTGAACCCCGGTCCACAGGATGGACGCTCAGTGCCCGCGAGCCGCCGCGCCGCTTTCCTGCCGGTGAACGCGAGCGCCTCGGGACAGACGGCCAGCGTGGTAGGCGGCGGGCCAGCTCGCCGACCCCTCTCTCCCATCCGGCCGGCGGCTCGGTCTCGGCGGCCTGATCGACGTCGCCAGCAAGGACTGGGCGAGCGTAGCGGCCAGCCGGCGGCCAGGCGGCCGCGCACCTGTCGACGAGGCTCGACGCCACCCGCATAGCGATGACCTGCACGAACACGGCTAAGCGCAGGATCCGGCTCGGATGTTCCTCAGCCCAGGGCCACGCGGCGGCTCGAGGGCAGGGATACGGTGCGAGGATGGCGCGCCTTCCCGTTGCCAGCCGATGATCGCCCAGGCCGGCACCACTCCGCCGGGCGACGGGGATCGGTGGGCGGTGGAGATGAAATGGGACGGCATCCGCGCGCTGCTGTACGTCGAGGACGGCCGGGTGCGGATCCGCAGAGTGCCCTTGCGCTTTTCGACACGTCGGGACTGCATACCGATCTTGTCCAGCGCGTCGATCAGGTCGGGAGTGAGCTTGCCCGCCTTCCGCGGGCTGCGCTGCCGGCTGATCCAGTCCTTGAGATAGTCGTTGTCGGGCTCGAGTCTGCCGGTGCTGGCGTGTAGCGCCTTGGCCTGCTCGTAGGCCTCTTGCCATTTCGCTTCGGCGGGCTCCCAGATGATGTGGAGGCGGTCCAGCATCGCGACGCGTTCGGCGGACAGGGCGCCCGCGGCGGCGTTCGCTGCGGCGGTGCGGATCAGCAGCGCTTCGGCGAAGCCGGGGTTGACGGCGCTGCCCATCACCTCGCAAGTCCTCCCGATCCTGAGCGGAAACGCTTTTCGTCGCTCGGTCCAAGTACGGGTGTAAGGCGAACGACGAAAGGGATTGCAGGCGATGCGCCTCAACGAAGACCCTGCGGCCTATGAGGCCTTTTATCGCCGCCACGTGGATGCCGTACTGAAATTCGTGGCCCGGCGGGTGAGGGACCCTCATCTCGCCGCGGACCTCACGGCGGACATCTTCCTGGCGGTCTTGGACTCGGCTCATACCTACGTCCCCGGCCGGGGCAGCGAAATCGCATGGCTGTACGGCGTCGCGCGCAACGTCGTGTCGGCCCAGCATCGCCAGGCGGCCAGGGAGGCGCGGGCCAACGGCCGCGTCGCGGGTCGCCGGCTGATGGACGACGACGATCTCGTCAGGATGGAGGAACGGATCGACGCCGAGCGCCACATGCGCTGTGCCCTCGAGGCCATGGCCAGGCTTTCCGAGGGCGAGCGCGCCGTGCTGGAGCTCGTGGCGATCGACCAGCTCTCCGTCGCCGAAGCCGCCGCGGCCCTGGGCATCAGGCAGGTGACCGCGCGGGTCAGACTGCACCGGGCCAGAAAGACCCTTGAAAACGTCGCTTCGCCAGCACCTGTGTACGTGGAAGGACAGGCATGAGCAATTTCGAAGAGCGCCTTCTCAGTGCACTCAAGGACGAAATCACGACGAGAACGGCGGAGGACAAGATGACCACTGTTACACCGGTTCAGCGCGGCTCGCGGCGGCGCTTCGTAGGGCTGTCCGCCGCGGTGGCGGGGGTCGCGGCGGCCGCCACCGCGGTGGTGCTCATGACCGGTATCGCGGGCGCCCCGGCATACGCGGTCACCAAGGGCGCGGACGGCGCGGTCAGCGTGCGGATCAACTCGTTCACCGACCCCGAAGGGCTGGAGGCCGAGCTGGCCGCCAACGGCGTCAAGGCGGTCGTCGACTACCTGCCTGCGGGGCAGACCTGCCAGGAGCCGCGCGGCCAGCGCAGCAGCATGACCGGGAAGTTCGCGACGAGCATCGGCTCGGAGGGCAACGGGATGTCCTTCAAGATCGTGACCGGGCAGGTCCCGGAGGGCGAGACGCTCGTGCTGGCCGTGTCCAGGAGCAAGGACGGCGACGACAAGCCGCCGTTCGCGACCTCGCTGCAGGTCGTCAAGGGCGCGGTCGCGCCGTGCGAGGCCACCTCGGCGTCGGAGCCGACGGCCGACGGCTCCGGTGGCACCAACGAGAGCAAGGGCGACGATTCCGGTCTGAGCTCCAAGAACGACGGCGAGGACAACGGTCCCAGCCTGAACGAGGAGACCAAGTAGCCCCTCTACTCACCAGGGCCGGCGGTCCTTCCCCACATCACGCATCGCCGGCCCACCCGGATCAGCGGCGGTTCTTGGCCGGCCACCGGAACGAGGCAGGGCGGCCAAGCGGGTAGGGGGCATCGCCGTCGGGCGTGGCGATCACCCCGATCGGCTCGTTCACCAGACGAGCCAGGTCATTCACGTCGTACCAGTCGGCTCGGTCCATAGTCGAGCAGCCTACGCCTGTCCATAAAAGAGGACGAGGAGGCGTCGATCTCCACGCATGGCGGATACTCCCTTGCTCGATTCGGTCGGTTCTGGTCTCGGGGGACCTGCGGCCCCAGGCCGTCCAAGGTCGGGTGGCCGGGGATCTCAGGTGAGGTGGTCGGTGGGAGGGCTGGTGTATTCGGCGTCGGTGACGTGGTCGAGCCAGGTGACCTCATCGCCTTCCCACAGGGCGATGTGGGTCATGAACTGGTCGGGGGCGGCGCCGTGCCAGTGCTCTTCACCGGGCGGAGTCCAGATGACCTGCCCGGGGTGGGCTCGGAGGATCGGGCCGCCCCGGGACTGGATCAGGGCGATCCCCTCCACGATGTACAGGGCCTGGCCCCTGCCGTGGGAGTGCCAGGCAGTGCGGGCGCCGGGCGTGAAGTGCACAGCGTTCGCCCGCATCGCGGAGGCGTCGTGGCCTCGGTAGATGACGTCGGCGAAGGCGTCGCCGGTGAACCACTCGGCCGGCAGCTTGCCGGTGGCGGGACGCTTCAGCAGCTCCATGATGTTTGTTCCTTTCGCAGGACGGGCCGGTCGGGCGCGAAAGAGATCTTTGGCGACCGTCATGGCGGACATGGCGCGGGGCCAGCCGGGGTAGAAGGCCAGGTGGGTGATCGCTTCGATCAGCTCGGCCTCGGTGACGCCGTTGTCGGTGGCCGGGCCCAGGTGGAAACGCACTGCTCGGTGCTGCCGCTGGTGACCGGGCTCGCGACCGTGACCAGGGACCGGTCACGGGCCGACAGGGCGGGACGCTCCCACACCTGTCCGAACAGGACCTCGTCGGTGAAGTGCACCAGCTGCGGAGCGAAGTCACCGAACATGCGGGCGGCACCCGAAGGCCGCTCGTCGCCGGACATGGTCATTCCCCCCTGTGAGGTTGAGAGTTGTGGTGGATTGCCGCCCGGCCGGGTGGTCGGGAATCTCGACAGGCAATGTCCTCCCTCGACATGCTCGTCTGTGCAGGTCAGGACGGCTGTGAGGCACGCCGGGCCGTCATGCGGGTGAATGGACTATGACCGTCTACCGCAAGGCGGCGCCGCGCGTTGTGCATGCGTCGTTCGGCGCTTGGCGCCTACCAGGCGGCGGCCCGGAGAAGGCGGCAACTCTCAGGACGACGCTCCGTAGCGGGTGGCGATCGCGGCGGCGCGGTCGCGCAGGGAGTTGCGCAACCACTGCGGGGCCAGGGCTTCCGCGTTCGTGGCCAGCTGCCACAGCGCCCATTCGGCGTGTCTCGGATCTTGGAAGGTCACCTCCAGCCGCAGCCGGCCGTCCGAGTCGAGTTCCTCGGCGAGGACGGCCAGCGCGGTGCCCACCAGGTCCTCCCGCCGCGCCGGGTCCACCCGTACCAGCACGGTGACCTGGTCGCCGCCGGTCCGAAACTGCGTGCTGCGTTGCCGCCAGACCCGGTCCAGATCGACCCGGTCCGGCCGCTGTGCCGGTTCGGGAAGTTCCTCGGCGGCCAGGACCCGGGACAGCCGGTAGGTGCGGTCCGCGCCGGACCTCGTGGCCAGCAAGTAGCCCTGGTCGCGTACGGTGACCAGGCCGATCGGGTCCACCGTGCGCCACTTCGGGGTCTGGTCCACAGCCGCGTAGTGGATGCGCAGTCTGTGTCCGGCGAGCACCGCGCGCCGGACCTCGGCCACTACGGCGTCAGGCACCTCCTCAGCGACCAGCCGACGCGAGAGGAGGTCGGTCTCCGGGTCGATGAGCAATCGCTCGGCCGCGCCGGCCGCGGTGTCCCGATAGCTTTCGGGTAGCGCGTCAACCACCTTGAGCATCGCCGAAGCGAGCGCCGAGCCGAGGCCGAATGCCTGCGCGCCGCGCCGCGATCCGGCGATCAGCAGGGCAAGGGCCTCGTCGTGGTTCAGTCCGGTGAGCTCGGTCCGGAAGCCGGGCAACAACGCGAAACCGCCGTGCCGGCCGCGTTCGGCGTAGACCGGGACGCCGGCTGCGGACAGCGCCTCGATGTCGCGCAGCACGGTGCGGGTGGATACCTCCAGCTCGCGGGCCAGCGTGGCCGCGGACAGCCGGCCGTGCTGCCGCAGCAGCAGCACCAGCGAGACCAACCGGTCAGCGCGCATCCAAAAACCCTACAGGGATACACGACACAGGATGTCGTGATTTGCCGGGAGGCTTGGCAACACGACGTCAAAGGCGGTGGCTACCGAGCCGACGGACGTCCGTAATGTCGACGAATCCGATGGAGCTGATATGGCAGTGGAGCGAACGGCGGTCAACCCGTGGCCGTGGTCGGTGGAGCTGGGCTACAACCAGGGTGAGGTCGTCTCCGGGCACACCCGGACCCTGTACTGCGCCGGGCAGACCGCGATGAGCGGCGACGGCAAGCCCCAGCATGCCGATGACATGGCGGCGCAGTTGGCGCTGAGCATCGACAACCTGGAGGCCGTGCTCGGCGAGGCCGGCATGTCCCTCGCGAACCTCGTCCGGCTCACCGTCTACACCACCGACGTCGATCGGCTCTTCGAGCACTACGGCGTGCTGGCGTCGCGGTTGGGCGCCGCCGGGGTGGCACCGGCCACCACGATGCTCGGGGTGACACGGCTGGCGATCCCCGACCTGATGGTCGAGCTCGAGGGGACCGCCGTCGAGTGATGCGACCTCGCCGCCTCCGGCAGGGCTGCCCGAGGCGGCGAGCCCGGTTCGCCTACGAGCACCACCCCGAGCTACGCCGGCTCCAGTACGCCGAGGACGACCGCCAGGGGGTCGGCAAGCGCTCCCGCCGTAACGTCCGATCCCGCGGGAAATGTGAACTTGCTCTTCGGGCTGGACAGGGGCACTCGTTACCATGATTTGGTGCACGGCCTCCTTCGCTCCGTGTGGAACGAGCCACGTCCCCCCGACCCGCCGCCGCGGGTGTGGCGGGACTGGGCGCTCGTGGGTGTCCTCGTGCCGATCGCGGTTCTCGAAGGAGTCCTGCGGCCGGACCTTCCGTGGCGGGCCGTCTCGGTGCTGGTCACCCTCGGGCTGGTGCCCACGTTGTTGTGGCGCAGGACCAGACCGCTGCCGATGCTCGCGATCGCCTTCGGAACCACGAGCCTGGCCCCGCTGTTGACGGGCGGCGAGTCTCCGGAGACGTACACGATGGTGTACCTGCTGTTCCTGGTGTACGCGTTGTTCCGGTGGGGGTCGGGACGCGAGGCCGCGGCCGGGTTGGCGATCATGCTCGTCGCTGTCCTCCTCTCGATCGTTTTCGACCGCATCGTCCTCGCCGACGCGGTGGCGGCGTTCGCGGTCATGTCGTCGGCCATCGCACTGGGCGTGGCGTTCCGGTACCGGGCCAGGGCGAGGATGCGCGAGCTCGACCAGGTCAAGCTGCTCGAACGCGAACAGCTGGCCCGCGACCTGCACGACACCGTCGCTCATCACGTCTCGGCGATGGCGATCCGCGCGCAGGCGGGCATCGCCACGTCGGCGTCGCGGCCGAACGCCGCGACCGAGGCACTCCACGTGATCGAGGCGGAGGCGGCGCGCGCCCTCGCCGAGATGCGCACCATGGTCCGGGTCCTTCGCCAGGACCAGCAGGCGGACCTGGCGCCCGGACGGGGCGTCGCCGATCTCGAACGGCTCGCGAGCCAGGGCCCCTCCGTCCCGGCCGTCGACGTGGAGATCTCGGGCGACCTCGACGACCTTCCCCCGCTGGTCGGGGCCGCGCTGTACCGCCTGGCCCAGGAGTCGGTCACCAACGCCAGGCGGCATGCGCGCCATGCCACCCGCATCGTGGTCCGCGTCGCCGCCGACGACACGTCGGTGCGCCTGCGCGTGAGCGACGACGGCGACAGCAGCCTCCTGCGCCAGACCGGGTCGCCGGGGTACGGGCTCATCGGCATGATCGAACGCGCCGACCTGCTCGGCGGCACCTGCGTCGCCGGCCCCGACCCCGACCGGGGATGGACGGTGACCGCGGTGCTGCCTCGAACCAGGTCGGCGACATGAGCATCCGGGTGATCGTCGCCGACGACCAGGAGATCGTCCGTACCGGGCTCTCGATGATCCTCGACGCCCAGCCGGACATCGAGGTCATCGGCGAGGCGGCCGACGGGCGGCGAGCCGTCGAGCTCGCGCGGCGCCTGCGCCCGGACGTGTGCCTGTTCGACATCCGCATGCCAGGCCTCGACGGCATCGAGGCGACCCGTTCCCTCGCCGGGCCGTCCGTCGAGGACCCCCTCGCCGTGGTCGTCATCACCACGTTCGATCTCGACGAGTACGTCTACGCCGCCCTGAGGGCCGGCGCCCGCGGGTTTCTGCTCAAGAACGCCGGCGCCCACCTGCTCTCGCAGGCCGTCCACGCCGCCGCCAACGGCGACGCGCTCATCGCCCCGAGCATCACCGCCCGGCTGCTCGGCGCCTTCGCCCGCACCGGGCCCGCCTCTCCCCCGGCGCACCCCGTCGAGGTGCTCACGGACCGTGAAGAACAGATCCTGGCCACCGTGGCACGCGGGCGAACCAACAACGAGATCGCCGACGAGCTGCGCATCTCACTCAGCACCGTCAAGTCCCACATCGCCAGCCTCATGGCCAAGCTCGGCGCTCGCAACCGCGTCGAGATCGTCATGTGGGCCTACGAGACCAACCGTGTCCAGCGGTCCTGAGAAGGGCGGGTCCCGCCGCGGATGATCCGTTCGGCCACGGCGAGATTGATCACCCAGCTGCCGCCCAGGAGCAGCGCCCTGGAGATCTCACCGGGCGTGCCGATGAGCAGGAACCAGAGCGCCAGCACCACCGCCTGCGTGCCCGCGCCCAGGCCGATCGCGTAACCACGGACCATCCAGGCGCGGTGCCCGGCGACGTCCCGCCGCCGGATCGCGGCCAGGCCCAGGGCAAGGGACAGGACCATGGCCGCGCCGAACACGAGCCGGAAGCCCGCGAGGAGTGCGCCGTCACCCTCGGGGCGAGGATAGAACAGGGACATCCACAGCCCCGCCAGCGCCGCGAGGAGTCCACACGGAACCAGCAGCCGCCCGGCGACACGGTGCCAGCCCGGCCTCCGGCGGCGGAACCCCGCCGCGAACTGGAAGGCGCCCAGCACGCTGTACACACAGGCGCCGATGATGTGGAGCACCACGGGCAGGGGCGCCGCGAAGAACCGTCCGTTCTCCGGCGTGATCGCCGCGCCGCCGGCAAGCTCGGTCAGGCGCACGGCACCGGCGACCACGGGAACGGCGCCGAGCACGATCAGCGCGGTCGGCACGAGCCACCCCGCCCTCGAGGACGGGGCTGTGGCCTCGCTCCGGCCGTCCTTCAACCGGCCGGCTCGCGACGGCTGCGGCAACGGCTGGCGTCCCGCCGGGCTCTCGTCGGTCATGCCCTCGATCGTGACGGCTGAGGCGACGGCGGGTCATCGGCAGAACGGCCCTGCCTGACCTGGCCGATCGTCCGCCAAACGGGCGTACTTTCGGCTGATGAGCCCCCTGACCACGCCTTCTACGCTGATTTTCACGACACGCCGTCGATGCGGGAGCGTGACGGCCCCCGATGGAAGTCCGCACTCGCCGTGGATGAGGAGAATGTGATGAAGGCGTTCGTCCTGCGCTCGTACGGCTCGCCCGACGTCCTGGATCTCACCGAGATCGAGACGCCCGTGCCAGGCGACGACGAGGTGCTGGTCCGGGTACGCGCCACCTCCGTCCAGCCGTACGACTGGCACTTCATGAGAGGCGAGCCGTACATCGCGCGCCTGATGGGCGGCGGCCCCGGACTGCGCAGGCCGAAAATCAGCGTCCTGGGCGCCGACGTGGCGGGGCAGGTCGAGGCGGTCGGCAAGGACGTGACAGAGTTCCGCCCCGGCGACGAGGTGTTCGCGATGCCCAAGCAGGGCGGCTTCGCCGAGTACGTTTGCGTCCGGGAAGGCGAACTGGCATCTCGACCGACGAACCTGTCGTTCGAGCAGGCGGCCGCGGTACCGATGGCCGCCGGCACCGCCCTGATCGGACTGCGCGACCAGGGACGCGTTCAGCCGGGGCAGCGTGTGCTCGTCAACGGAGCCTCAGGAGGCGTGGGCACGTTCGCCGTGCAGATCGCCAAGGCGTTCGGCGCGAAGGTCACCGGCGTCTGCAGCACGCGGAACGTGGACCTGGTCCGGTCGCTCGGCGCGGACGAGGTCATCGACTACACCCGAGAGGACTTCACCCGGAACGGGCAGCGCTACGACCTGCTGCTGGACGTCGCGGGCGGCCATCCGGGAGCGGCATGCCGGCGGGCGTTGACCCCCGAGGGCACCTACGTCGTCGTCGGCGGGCCCGCCGGCCGGTGGGTGCGACCCGCCGGCCGCATGTTCTCGACGCTCGCGGTGTCGCCGTTCGTGTCCCAGAGGATGGCCTTGGCGGACGTGGTCCGCTGCACGCAGAACAAGCGGAACCTGCTGACGCTGACCGAGCTCATCGAAGACGGCAAGGTCACCCCGGTCATCGACCGGGTCTACCCGTTCGAGGAGATCCCTGAGGCCATCAGATATCAGGAAGAGGGGCACGCTCCGGGCAAGGTCGTCGTCGCGTCCTGAGACCAGGCCCGACGGGTGTCGATCCCCCATCAAGCGCCTGCCCTGCTGCGTTGGTTCACCAAGCACGCCGCCAGGGCTCGCTACCATCATGAGTCGGCGCCCGCGGGAACCCGTGGGCGCCGACTCACACCTTTCTCTCACCGCGAGCACGTAGAACGATGTCGTGAACGAACAACCTTCCGCGAAAGTGCTGGTCGTCGATGACGAGCCGAACATTCGCGAGCTGCTGTCGGAGGCTCTGGAACTGAACGGCTTCGCCGTACGGACCGTCGCGGACGGCCGCCAGGCGCTGGAAGCGGTGGCCAGGGAGCGGCCCGACATCGTCGTACTGGACGTGATGATGCCCGGCCTGGACGGGTTCGCGGTCGCGCGCAGGCTGCGCCAGGCCGGTGACAGCCCCATGGTGCTCTTCCTGACCGCCAAGGACGCGGTGTCCGACCGGATCGCGGGACTGACCGCCGGTGGCGACGACTATGTGACCAAGCCCTTCAACCTGGAGGAGGTGGTGCTGCGGCTGCGCGCGATCATGCGCAGAACGCGTCCGGCGGAGGAGCAGAGCGACGACGGCGTGCTGCGCTACGCGGACCTGGAGCTCGACGAGCAGGCCCACACCGTGCGGCGGGCCGGGCGGGCGATCCACCTGTCGCCAACCGAGTTCAGCCTGCTGAGATACCTGATGATCAACGCCGAACGGGTGGTCAGCAAGGGGCAGATCCTCGACCGCGTGTGGGACTACGACTTCGACGGCGAGAGCAGGATCGTCGAGTCCTACATCAGCTATCTGCGGCGAAAGATCGACGCCGTGGGCCCGCCGCTCATCCACACGCTGCGCGGTGTGGGTTACCGGCTGCAGGGGCCTTCGTGAGACCGGCCTGGCCCCTGCGGCATCGGTTGCTGGCCGCGCTGCTCGGCCTGTGCGCGGCCGGCCTGGCGGCCTTCGCCACGGCGAGCCTGCTGCTCCTCGGTCACTCGCTGCAGGCCAAGATGGACGCTCAGCTGACCGAGGTGGCCGCCACCTTCGGCAGGCGCCCGGTACCTCCTCCGCCGCCGGTCGACGTGAGCCGGGGCGCCGAGCTCCCGACGCAGTTCAGGATCGCGTTCTACACCCCCTCCGGCAACCTGCTGCGCAGCCTGCCCCTCGAAACAGCCGACGGGCCGGCCATTCCCGCCTCGGTGATCTCCGCGGTCCCCCGAGGTCCCGTCGACGTGTCCGCCAGGACGGGGCCGGACCAGTGGCGCGTGCTGGTGAAGATCCTGCCTGACGGCGCCCGGGTGGCGGTGTCGATGTCGCTGGAGCCCAACCGGGCGACCGTGCACCAGATCCTGATCATCGAGGTCGCGGTGGGCGGCCTGGTGCTGCTGCTGCTCGGTGCCCTCGCTCTCGCCGTGGTACGGCTGGGGCTGCGCCCGCTCACCCGCATGGAGCGCACCGCCGAGGCCATCGCGGGCGGCGACATCGACCGCCGGGTCAACGACACCGACCCGAACACCGAGACGGGACGGCTCGGCAGGGCGCTCAACATCATGCTGGAGCGCCTGGCGACCGCGCTGCGCGAGTTCGAACGCTCCGAACGGCGCTTGCGTCATTTCGTCGCCGATGCCTCCCACGAACTACGCACGCCGCTCACCTCCATCCGGGGCTTCGCCGAGCTCTACCAGCACGGCCAAGGTTCCAGGGACCCGGCGGCCGAGCGGCTGCTGCGCAGGATCGAGGCCGAGGCCGCACGCATGGGTGTGCTGGTGGAGGACATGCTGCTGCTGGCCAGGATGGACCAGGAGCCCGCGCTGGAACCCACCATCGTCGACCTGCACGTGCTGGCCGGGGACGTGGTGCACGCCGCCCGGGCCCGCGACCGCGAGCGGCCGATCCGGCTGATCGTCTCCGACGAGCCGGTGTTCGTGCTCGGCGACGAACACCGGCTGCACCAGGTCATCGCCAACCTGGTCGGCAACGCCATCCAGCACACCCCTTCAGGTGCGGAGATACAGGTCAGAATCGGCCCGCGCGCGGTCGCCGGGGTTCCCGCGTCCGGGGTCGTGCACGCCGGAACCGGACCCGTCCCCCATGTCAAAGCCGCGCTGATCGAGGTATGCGACGAAGGGCAGGGCATCGACCCCGAGCACCTGCCGCACCTGTTCGACCGCTTCTACCGGGCCGACGCGGGCCGCTCCCGCGACAGCGGCGGAACGGGCCTGGGCCTGGCCATCGCCGCGGCGCTCGTGCAGGCGCACGGCGGCCGGATCGAGGTGACGAGCACTCCAGGCCGCGGCACCACCTTCCGCGTCGTTCTACCGCTTGAGGAGCCTCAGGACGCCTGAGAACACCGGCCGTTCGCCTTCACGTCGGACGCGATTCACACATTATTCCCAGCTTCGTGCTGTCAGATGTGTGCCGACGAAAGGAGGGACATGCTGAAAAGGTTCCGTCAACCAGCCGTCTCCCCAGCTGGCAGCGGCGATCAGCCAGTGTCCGGCGCGGAGATGGACGGTGACCAAGGTCACCGGCTGCGGGCCCCGAGCAAGCTGCACGCCTTCAACCGATACGAGATCAAATACCTCGTGGACGTGTCCGAGGCGGCCGCGCTCCGGGAGGAGATCGAGCAGCGCCTCGATCGCGACCGTCACAGCGGCGACACGGGCTACGGCGTCTGGAGCGTCTACTACGACACCCGGCAACTGCGCTTCTACTGGGAAAAGATCGAAGGTTTGAAATTCCGCAGGAAGCTGCGGGTGCGCCACTACGGCGACCGGTTCACCGTGAAGGACGACACGCCGGTGTTCATCGAGATCAAGCAGCGGGTCAACCGGGTCACGCAGAAGCGCCGGGTACGCCTGCCGTACCGGGACGCGCTGCGCCTGTGCGACGGACGGCAGATGGTCGAGCACGGCCCTTCCCAGCGGGCCTTCCTGGAAGAGGTGCTCGACCTCGTGCTCCGCCTGGACCTGCGGCCCGTCGCGATGACCGGCTACCAGCGGCACGCCTACATGGGCCGCGACGCCGACGTCGGCCTGCGCGTCACCTTCGACCACCGCATCCGCGGCCGGGACCGGGACTTCCACCTCGGCGCCGACACCGACAACCGGCTCATCGTCCCCGCCCGCAAGTCGATCGTGGAGGTCAAGGCCAACGACCGCGTGCCGTACTGGCTGACCGACCTGACCGCCAAGCGGAACCTGCAGGTGGTACGGGTCTCCAAGTACTGCCAGAGCGTGGAGGCCCACGGGCTGGTCCCGCGTTCGATCTTCCATGTTCCTGACCACGATCTCGATCTCGGCCGCGACAGGTCGACCATCCTCTCGGAGGCCTGACCCCCATGGACTTCTCCTTCCAGGACCTGTCCGGCACGTTCAGCGTGGCCGACATCGCGATCGCGATGGCCCTGTCGTTCGTGCTCAGCGCGATGATCGGCTGGGTCTACCGGGCGACGCACCGCAACGTCTCCTACAGCCAGTCGTACGTGCAGACACTGGTCATCCTCGGCATGCTGATCTCGCTCATCATGCTGGTCGTCGGCTCGAACATCGCCCGTGCCTTCGCCCTCGTCGGCGCCCTGTCGGTGGTGCGCTTCCGTAACGCCATCAAGGAGACCCGCGACGTCGGGTTCATCTTCCTGGTGATGGGCGTCGGCATGGCCGTCGGCACCCGCTTCTACCTGCTCGCGATCGTGGCCGCCGTGGCGATCTCGCTGATCATCGTGGCCATGCACCGGTTCAACTGGTTCGCGCTGAACGTGCGGCGCCAGGTCGTCAAGGTCCAGGTTCCGTCGGACGAGGACTTCACCGCCCCGATCCAGGACGTGCTCATCCGGCACACCGACGAGTTCCAGCTGGTCAGCATGGAGTCGATCAGGGCGGGCGCGCTCACGGAGCTCATGTACACGGTCAAGATCAAGGAGGGCAGCGAGCCCGCCGACGTCATCGCCGCCCTGCGCGAGCGCAACCACGGCCAGTCGGTCACCGTCCTGACCGGATACGACCAGACCGACCTGTAGGCCCGGCACATGACGCAGTCCAAGCAACTCAAGCACCGCATCCCGGTCAAACTCCGGCACAACTGGAAGCTGGTCGCGCTGTGCGTGGCGTTCCCGGCGGCCTGCTGGGGCGTGTTCGGCAGCGGGACGATCCGCCCGTACGTCACCACCTCCCAGGCCGCCCAGGCCGACACCGTCACCACGAACCTGACCGGCACCAAGGACCTGTTCGACGCCTCCGTGGCGCACGAGGTGACGCTCACCTTCACCGACCAGGCGTACGAGGACATGCTGACCGAGTACTTCAAGGAAGGCGAGAAGAAGTACGTCGAGGCGGACCTGACCGTCGACGGCACCCGCATCCCCAGCGTGGGTGTCCGGCTCAAGGGCAACTCCACCCTGGGGGGACTGACCTGGAAGGGTCAGTCCAAGCAGCGCGCCATGCCCGGCGGCGGTCGGCGGCCGGAAGGCGCGCCCGAGGGCTTCCAGCCGCCCGAAGGCTTCGAGCCGCCCGAGGGCTTTCAACCGCCCGGCGATGGGCAGCAGGGCAACGGCGGGCCTCCCGGAGGCGGCATGATGCGGTCAACCCTGAAGGCTGAGGAGCCGGAGAACCTGCCGTGGCTGATCAGCCTCGACGAGTTCGTGGACGGCCGCCGCTACCAGGGCCACAGCCAGGTGGCCGTACGGCCCGCCGCGATGGGCTCGACGACGATGCTGAACGAAGCACTGGGCATCGCGCTGGTAGGCGCCGCCGGCGAGCCGACCCAGCGCTCCGCCTACAGTTCCTTCACCGTCAACGGCCGCTCCTCGACCCCGCGCCTGGTGGTGGAGTACCTGGACGAGGGCTACGCGGAGAATCTCGGCGACGGCGTGCTGTACAAGTCGCTGGCCAGCGGCTCCTTCACCTACAAAGGCGAGGACCAGACGGAGTACACCACCGATTTCAAGCAGATCAACAAGGTCGGCGGCAAGGACCTGCAGCCGGTCATCAACCTGGTCAAATGGGTGAACGAAGCCTCCGACACCGAGTTCGCCAAGGGCCTCGCCGACCGCCTGGACGTGGAGTCGTTCGCCCGCTACCTGGCCCTGCAGCACATCATGGTCAACTTCGACGACATGGCCGGGCCCGGCAAGAACTACTACCTGTGGTACGACTCCGGCACCAAGAAGTTCAAGGTCATCACATGGGACCTCAACCTCGCGTTCAACGGCGACGCCACGAGCGGCGTGAACGACACGATCGGGATGGGGGGCTTCGGCCGGGGCCGTCCCCAGCAGAACCAGCAGCAGGGCCGGGCGCCTCAGGGCTTCAACCCACCCGAAGGCGGCGAGCAGGGGCGTCCAGGCGGCGGTGGCATGATGCGCATGAGCCATCCCTTGAAGGAGAAGTTCCTCAAGAACGCCGCCTTCAAGAAGCTCTACGAGGAGCAGTACCGCGCTCTGTACGCCCAGTTCCTGGGCAACGGCGCTGCCTCCGGCCTGCTCGACGACCTCGTCGCCTCCTACAAGCTGAACGAGAGGGCCGACACCGCCAAGGTCGACGTCGAGGCGCGGACCCTGCGCACGTTCCTGCAGAGCCGGACCGAGACATTGCGCTCCGACAAGGCGATCAGCGGCGCCTGACACTTACGCGGTGATGGGTTCCAGACGAACCCATCACCGCTGGTGGAGAAGCAACATGGGACTCCCCATGGACCACGGTCTGGACGGCGTAGGGTGTGGCGCTCTTCAGGTTGGCGGCCCCGTCGGCGCCGCGAAGAAATCGGCGCATCAGCGAATTCACCGACGCGGATTTTCGGGGTATCGATGGCGACCGATCGAGTACCCGCCCGCCATCGCGTCAATCATCCCATTTTCATGAAGTATGGCCGTTTAGCGAACCGTTCAGTCAATCACCTGGTGACCTTTCCGTGAACAGGAGCTTAATTGTCAACGCGTTATACGTGAGTCGCCGCCAACAACCCTGGTATCTCACATAATCCGATAGGGAGCGCCGGTATGCGGCGATACGGGGTGAGTTATTGGGGAACCAAATGAAGCGATGGATCGGCGTCGGGCTGGCGCTGCTCCTCGGTGCCGCCGTGGTGGTGGCGATCGTGGTGGGCGACCGCGGCGGAGGCGGCGCCGAGAAGGAAGACCTCACCCTTGTCCGCGGGGTGATCGGGTCGGAGAAGAAGCCCTTCTTCGACGACCGGCGAGTACAGGCCGTCTTCGCCGGGCACGGCCTGCGGGTCGAGGTCGACACCGCCGGATCGCGCCAGATCGCGGCCTCGGTGGACCCGAAGAAGTACGGCTTCGCGTTCCCGTCGAGCGTGCCGGCCGCCGAGAAGATCAAACGCGACCACGGCGCCGCCCGCACGTTCGCGCCGTTCTCCTCCCCGATGGCGGTCGCCACCTTCGAGCCGATCGTGGACGTCCTCGCCAAGGCGGGAGTCGTCCGGGATTCCGGTCAGGGATACCAGCTCCTCGATATCAAGAAATATCTGGACCTGGTGGCGGAGGGGACCCGGTGGGACAGGCTCCCTGGCAACACCGCCTACCCCGCGCGCAAGAGGGTGCTGCTCACCACCACCGACATCCGCACGTCGAACTCCGCGGCGATGTATCTCTCCATAGCCGGCTACGTGGCCAACGGCGACGACGTGGTGAGCTCCAACGCGCAGGTCTCCGAGGTGGCCGAGGAAGTCGCGCCGCTCTTCCTCGACCAGGGCTACTCCGAGACCTCCAGCGAGGCGCCGTTCGAGGACTACCTGTCCCAGGGCATCGGCAAGACGCCCATGGTCATGATCTACGAAGCGCAGTACGCCTCCCGTCTCTTCGCCGGCGACGGTTCGATCCGCCCTGACATGCGGCTGCTGTACCCCTCGCCGACGGTCCTGAGCAAGCACACTCTCGTACCGCTCAGCGCCCAGGGCACCGAGGTGGGCCGCCTGCTGCAGGAGGACCCGGAACTCGGGCGCCTCGCCGCGGCCTACGGCTTCCGCACCGCCGCCCCCAAGGCGTTCGGCGACATGGTGGCGAAGACCAGGGCACCGCTGCCGTCCAGCTTGATCGACGTGGTCGAGCCTCCCGCCTACGAGCGACTGGAGAGCATGATCACCGAGGTCGAGAAGCTGTACCGGTCCGGCGCGGCCCCCTCCCCCACCCCGTGACCCCGCCTTCACTACTGCCCGCAGGAGACACCACGTGAGCGATCTCGTCCTCAGCCCGCCCGAACCCGTGGCCAAGGTGCCTGTGGAGAAGGCGGCTACCATGCTGCCCATATCCGAGGGGCGCAGCGACGAGCTGGCCGAGAAGGCCAAGGGCTTCGCTGAGGAGCTCAGCGAGCTGGACCCCCGCTCCCCCGAGTTCACCCGCAAGGTGCACGACATCACCTCGATGGGCGACTCGGAGATCCGGGCGTCGTCCCAGGTCGCCAACCGCATGCTGCGGCGTCCCGTGGCGGCGCTCGCGTCAGCCAGGGGTGAGGGCAAGGACGCGCAGGTGGCGGTGGCGGGCCAGCTGCTCGCGCTGCGCCGCACGATCGTCGACCTCGACCCCAAGCAGGCGTCGGGCCCCGGCAGGAAGCTGCTGGGCATGATCCCGTTCGGCGACAGGCTGCGCGACTATTTCGCGAAGTATCAGTCGGCTCAACAGCACATCGACGACATCATCCGTGCCCTGAAGTCCGGGCAGGACGAGCTTCTGAAGGACAACGCGGCCATCGAGGGCGAGAAGGCCAACCTCTGGGAGTCGATGACCAAGCTCCAGGAGTACGCCCTGCTCGCCGCCGCCCTCGACTCCGCGGTCGAAGCACAGATCATGCGGATGGAGACTGCCGACTCGGAGAAGGCGACCGCGCTGCGCTCGGACGCGCTCTTCGGCATCCGGCAGAAGCACCAGGACCTGCTGACCCAGCTCGCGGTCTCCGCTCAGGGCTACCTCGCCCTCGACCTGATCCGCAAGAACAACCACGAGCTGATCAAGGGTGTGGACCGCGCGACCACGACGACGATCGCCGCGCTGCGCACCGCGGTGACCGTCGCGCAGGCGCTGGCCAACCAGAAGCTGGTGCTCGACCAGATCGCCGCCCTCAACACGACCACGTCGGATCTGATCGTGGCGACCAGCGAAATGCTGCGCACCCAGGCCGCGGACATCCAGACGCAGGCGGCCTCCACCACGGTCGGCATGGACGCGCTGCGCAAGGCGTTCGACAACATCTACGCCACCATGGACACGATCGACACGTTCAAGGCTCAGGCCGTGGAGAACATGGCGATCACGGTCGACAACCTGACCGTCGAACTCGACCACGCCCGTACATACCTGGAGCGCTCCCAGTGCGGCGACGAACAGGCCCTCCCCCGATGAGAAAGCAGACCCCCGGCGCAGGTTCAGGGGCTCCCCGGGTGAGAAGGCCGGACTACGCCGCCACGCGTGCCACCGCCTCCCGAGTGCTCACGCTGCGACCGGCCGGGCGGGCGCTTGCCGTGATCGCCCTGCTCGTCGTGTCGGCGGCCTGCGGCGGTTCGGGCTCCCCCTCCGAGCCCGTGAACGGCCCCGACGTGCTCCGCGTCCTCGCAGGCAGCGAGATCAAGGACCTCGAGCCGCTGCTCGAACGGGCGCAGGAGGCCGTCGGCGTGCGGGTCGCGCTGTCGTACTCCGGGACCGTCGACGGAGCGGAGCAGGTGGGGAGCGGCGGCGCGGACGGCACGTACGACGCGACCTGGTTCTCCTCCAACCGCTACCTGTCGCTCATCGAAGGGGCGACCGCGCGGCTGTCGACCCAGACCAAGGTCATGGCCTCGCCGGTCCTGCTCGGCCTGAAGCAGTCGAAGGCCCGCGAGCTCGGCTGGGACACCGAACCCGTGACCTGGAACGACATCGCCGCCGCCGCTCGCGCCCACAAGTTCACCTTCGGCATGACCAGCCCGGCCGCCTCCAACTCCGGATTCTCCGCGCTGGTCGGCGTGACCGCCGCACTCTCGGATGCCGGGGAGGCCCTGGACCAGGCCCAGATCGACGCGGCGACGCCGAAGCTGACGGAGTTCTTCTCAGCGCAGACGCTCACCGCGGGCTCCTCCGGCTGGCTCGCCGACGCGTACATCAAACAGGGCACGGTGGACGGTCTGGTGAACTACGAGTCCGTGCTTCTCGGTCTCAACGCCTCGGGCAAGCTCAAGGAGCCGCTCACGCTGATCTACCCGACCGACGGCGTCGTGACGGCCGACTACCCGCTCACGCTGCTGAACTCGGCCGGAGCGGAGAAGAAGGCGCTGTACGGGAAGCTCGCCGCCTGGCTGCGCGAGCCCGAGATCCAGCGCGAGATCATGACGACGACCTACCGGCGGCCGTTCGTGCCGGAGGTGCGGCCCGACCAGCGCTTCGGATCGGCGTCCCTGGTGGAGCTGCCGTTCCCCAACCGGCGCAGCGCCGCCGACGAGCTCATCGGCGTCTACCTCAACCAGGTGCGCAGGCCCTCAAGGACCCTCTTCGTGCTGGACACCTCCGGATCGATGGAGGGTGATCGCCTCGATGCGCTGAAGCAGGCGCTGACCGCGCTGGCCGGAGCCGACACCTCCGTGAGCGGGACGTTCTCACGTTTCCGCAACCGCGAGACGGTCACGATGATCCCGTTCAACTCGACGCCCGGGGAGCCGCGCACGTTCACGCTGCCCGAGCGGAACGCCGACCCCGTGCTCCGGCAGATCCGCTCGTACGGCGAGGCGCTGCGGACCACGGGCGGTACGGCGATCTTCGACAGTTTGCGCGCCGCCTACGAGCAGGCGAGGTCGTCGCCGTCCGCGGACTTCACCTCGATCGTGCTGATGACAGACGGCGAGAACACGGACGGCAGCTCCTACGACGACTTCGCCTCGTACTACCGCTCTCTGCAGGTGAAGTTCCCGGCCTTCGTCGTGCTCTTCGGTGACAGCGACGTGGCGGAAATGAATCAGGTCGCGCAGCTCACGGGTGGTGCGACATTCGACGCCCGCTCGGGATCGCTGACGGCGGCCTTCAAGGAGATCCGTGGCTACCAGTAGCCCGGCCGCCCGGGTCCTCGCCTATGCCGGATCCACGAAGAACATCGCCGGATGCGCTCTGGCGCTGATCGGCGTGGTGCTGGTGTTCCTCGGGGTGGCCGGGGCGTACTGGCCGGTGGTGGTGGCCGGGCTGTACGGCGTCGGGGCGTTGCTCGCCCCGGCGGACCGGGTGAAGCTGACGATCTCGCACGCGGAGGTGGAGAGCCGGCAGCTGTTCGCCGACCTGGACACGCTGCTGGCCAAGGTCGGCCGGAACCGTTTCCCCGACGACGTGGCGACCGAGGTCGCCGAGCTCGCCGAGGTACTGCGCGACATCCTGCGCCGCGCGGACGCGCTCACCTCCTCCCCCGACCACCTGCACATCGTGTCGCAGACGATCAGGGACTACCTGCCGTCAAGCCTGGAGGCCTACGCCAACCTGCCCCGCTCGTACGCGCTCACGCGGCGCGGCGAGCGGCAGCGCAGCGCCCACGAGGAGTTGCTGGCCCAACTCGACCTGCTGGACGCCCAGCTCCGCAAGGTCGCCGAGTCGGTGTACCGGGGTGACGAGCAGGCTCTGCGCGACCAGGGCAGGTTCCTCGAAGACCGCTTCGGCGGCTCCGACCTGGATCTCTGACCGCCCCGTCAGCGTGGGCGGCTGAGGGCGGCCTCGGCCAGATCCGTCCATTTCTCGGCCGAGGAGTGGGGCACGACGACCCAGTCCTTCACCACCCTGCCCCGGCCCGAGGGGTCGAACAGGGACGCCCCGGCCAGCTGGAGTGCGGCTGCGTGTTCGGGGGTGTCCCTGACCAGCCGGAACACCATCGCGCCGTCGCGCTGCAGGCTCGCGAACACCTTCCCCGCCTGATCTTTGAGCGCGGGACTCCCCATCATCCTGGAGATCCGTACACCCAGGTCGGCCAGCTCGGCGCCGACCTGCTGGAAATCCTCTTCCGCGCTCATCGTCAGTCAGTCCCCAACTCCATGGCGGCGTGGTCGGGGTCCTTTCCGCGGGACGCGATCGCCTCGGCCGCGCCTTCCGGCAGCACGGCGATCAGGCTAGTCGTCCCGGCGGGGCCGATCAAGGCCGCTTGCCGGGTGCCGACCATGCCGAGTCCCGCCGCCGGTCCTTGACCATGCGGGACAGCTGGTCTACGTCTCATCTCCGGCCGGCGACCGAGCCGGAGATCCCTGGAGACGTGAGGCTGTCGGGTGTTCCGCGGCTGGGCCATGCGATGTCGTCAACGGCGAGAAACGGCTCACCGGCCACGGTCGCGGGGGTCGCCCCGGTGAACGCCATGACGTCCCGATGCAGGTGGGACTGGTCGGCGTAGCCGGTGTCGGCCGCGACTTGGGCCGCGGCTTCACCCGCGACCAGGCGGTGGGCGGCATGGTCGAAGCGGACCAGCTTCACGGCGCGCTTGGGCGGCAGGCCGAGCTGCGACCGGAACCGGGACCACAGCCGCTTACGGCTCCACCCGACCTCGGCCGCGAGTCCGTCGACCCGGGCCAGGCCACGGCTGCCGACGATCCGGTGCCAGGCCCAGGCCGCCTCCGGGTCCACCGGCGGCCCCGCCTCATGCCGGCGGGCGAGCAGCGCGTCCATCAACGCGAAGCGATCCTGCCACGACGAGACATCACCCAGTCGCTCACGGATCCGGGACACCTCCCGGCCCCACAGGTCATCGAGGGCCACCACGGTGCCGTCGAGCTCGGCGGGGGAGACGCCCAGCACCGCGCGTGCGATCACCGGGGACAGGCGCACCTGCACGCACTCGACGTTCTCACCCCGCGCCCAGACCGCGCCTCCGGACCCGACCCCGGGCCCGGCCACGACACTTCCCCGCTGCTGCCGCCCGGCCGTATCGTCCACGACGGGCGAACCGGCGCCGAACTCCACCAGCAGCGTCACGGCCGGGTGCGGGACCAGCCGGAGCGCGTCCAGGTCACGGACACGGAACCCGGCCATGCTGACACCTGCCACCCGGCTGGGCCGCCGCGGGCACGCGACGCCCCACACAGCCGCATCGTGTACGAACGTCCGCACCGTCCCATGCTAGCGAGCCGACGGAGGGGAACATTTGTCCAATCCTCCGGCGCGTACCGGCGGCGACAGTGGACTCATGACTGCTTCTGACGGCGGACCGTACGTGACCGGCGGCGCCGAGGCCACCCAGATTTCGACCCTGCCGATGGACGACGGCGACATCCACGTGTGCCAGGACGGCCCCCGCGACGCCCCCGCACTCCTGCTCATCCACGGGTCCGCCTCCTCGACCCGATCGTGGGACCCGATGGTTCAGCTGCTGACCGGATCTCACCGCGTCATCCGGATCGACCTGCTCGGGCACGGCCGGTCGGCCAAACCGGCCGACCGCAGCTACGCCCTCCCGGACCAGGCACGCAGGGTCGGCGCGGCCCTGGACCTGCTCGGCGTCGAGCACACCGTGGTCGTCGGCCATTCCAGCGGCGGCGCGGTCGCCACCGCCCTCGCCGAACAGCGGCCCGACCTGGTGACCGCGCTCGCGCTCATCAACACCGGCCCCAGCCTGGACGCCTTCATCGCACCGGAGTCCGCCGCATTCGCAGCCTCGCAGTGGCCGCCGACCGACGAGCAGCTCCGCCAGTTCGCGAGCACCGGTTTCAGCCGTGCGGGCTACCAGATCCCACAAGAGCTCCTGGACGACGCGCGCGCCATGACCTACCACACGCTCACCACGACGATGCAGGCCACCCGCCATTACATGGAGCAGCGGGCGCTCCCGGATCGGCTGGCGGTCCTGGGCAAGCCGCTCCTGGTGATCTTCGGTGAGGACGACCGCAGATGGCGATCCTCATCCGCCTCCGACTACCGCGCCGTTCCGGGCGCGAAGGTCGAGTTGCTGCCCGGTCTCGGGCACTCGCCCCTGCTTGAGGATCCGTTGCGGACCGCCACTCCCCTGCTGGCCTTCACCGCGATCCACGCCGTACGGGTGGACTGAATGACAAGGAAAGGTGCCATGCGGATTCTCGTCTCCGGTGCCAGCGTCGCCGGTCCGGTGCTGGCCTACTGGCTCACGAGATACGGCTTCGAGGTCACCGTCGTGGAACGGGCCCCCGTGCTGCGCAAGACGGGCGGGCACGCGGTCGACCTGTTCCGGCCCGCGACGAACATCTCGGAGAAGATGGGCGTGCTCCCGCGCGTCGAGGAGCGGGCCACCGGCACCAACCGGATGACCGTCCACCCGGAGGGCGCACGGCGTCCCGTCCGGGTGGACCTCTCCAAGATCTTCAGCGCTACCTCCGACCGGCACGTCGAGATCATGCGCGACGACCTGAGCGAGATCTACTACGACGCCACGCGCGACGACGTCGAGTACGTCTTCGGCGACTCGATCAGCGCGATCTCGCCCGGCGGAGAGGTGCGGTTCGAGAACGCCGCGCCCCGCCGTTTCGACCTCGTCGTCGGCGCGGACGGGCTGCACTCCAACGTGCGCCGCCTTGTCTTCGGCGAGGAGTCCCGCTTCAGCGACTTCATCGGGGCCTACCTCGGGGTGCTGACCCTGCCCAACGTCTCCGGCCTCGACGGCGAGCTCCACATGCACGTCGGCGTCGGCCGCACTGCCGGCATGTACGGCGCGCGGCACCTCGGCGACGCGCGGGCGTTGTTCCTGTTCCGGAGCGAGCGCGAGCTCGACTACCACCACCGCGACGTGCCCCGGCAGAAGGAGCTGCTGCGCGGCGCGTTCGAGGGCATGAACGCCGACGTGGACCGCTGGCTGGACGAGCTGGACCGCGCCCCTGCGTTCTACTTCGACTCGATCACACAGCTCCGCATGGACACCTGGTCGCGGGGAAGGGTGACGCTCGTCGGCGACGCGGGCTACTGCCCCGGCCCGGCCGTCGGCGGCAGCACCAGCCTGGCCGTCGTCGGCGCGTACGTCCTCGCCGGGGAACTGGCGCGGGCGGGCGGTGACCACGAGCGCGCCTTCCCCGCCTACGAGCGGGCGATGGCCGAGCACGTGCGCGGCAGCCGCGCGGTCGCGCTGAGCGCGGCGAAGACCCTGGTCCCCACGTCCCGCCTCGGGGTGTGGGGGCTGGCCCAGGGTGCCCGCCTGATCTCCGCCCTGCCCACCGGGCCCAGCCGCGCCCTCCTCCGCCTCACCACCAAGAGCGCGCGCCTCTACAACTCCATGACCGTCGACGACTACCCGCCGTCGCCCGCCGCACCACGAGGCTTGATCGGCCTCGAGGGCGGACGCGGGGCGGACTGAGGAGTGTTCGCCGGGTAGTGGAACTCGGATGACCACCCGCTCGTTGCGCGAGAGTGACCACACCCCAGCTCACCTGCCCGCTGTGCCACAGCACCGAATTCACGCGGCAGGACGGCCGCATCGACAACAAGAACGGCTACCTTCCCAACCCGGTGGCGCTCATGATCTGCAAGCTGTGCAACTACGTGTTGCCGTTCTGGGAAAGGAAGTCGATCTTTGACCTGAGCTGAGGTCACGCCGAAATCCGGCGATTACGTTCGCGATGCGGACGCCCTGGGCCCTCACGCGCGGGCGCGGACGCCCAACCTGGGAACCACTCGCGCCCGACAGCAGCGCGGCCGGCTCGCCGAGGGAACCGACGACCACGGGCCGCAGACCGGCCCAGGCCCGACGTCGAGCGGTGTTCGCAAGCAACCCGCTGCGCCGTACGGACAGGTGACAGGGTTCCGAAGTGACCACGCATCGTGGGCGGCCAGTCGAGGCGCCTGCTGAAGTTCTTCCGCCGCCTGATCAGCGTCTCGGAGCCGTCCTCCGATCATGAAAGCGGTGGCGAGGCCGTTGGCGAGCAGGCGCGCGGCGGCGGCCCACAAGGCGGTGGGGGCCGCGCCCGTACGGAGGAACAGCGTGCCGAGCAGGGCGAGGCCGAGCGTGCCGCCGAGTTGCTGAACGGCGTTGAGCAGCCCGGCTGCGCAGGCCGCTCCCACGTCCCACCGGAGAGGGGCGCGTGGAGGACCGCGGTCCTCCACCGGCTGGGGCAACGACGCACACCGTGGCCCCTGACGCCTCACCGAGCGGCAGGGGTCGCTTTCCCCTGACCGCTGTCCCGGTCTGGATCAAGCCTTGATCGCGGTGCCCTGGGCGGAGACGAGGCGCCAGGTGCCGTGGGCGTCGGCGGCGTAGACGTGGGTGTAGCGGCTTCCGGCACTGAACGTGGCGCCGTCGGAGGTGGTGAAGTTCATGCCGGTACGCCCGACGACGATGCCTACTGTGCCGATGACCCGGACGATCGCCTCGTCCGGGAACGAGTGGATCCGCGGAAACCGGAGGGAGCCGGAGGCCACCAGGTCGAGCAGGATCCCCCTGTCGGCGACGGCCCCGTCCTCGACCCCGACCAGGACGAAGTCGTCCGCCAGCAGTTCCTCCAGAACGGCGAGATCGCTTGCCACGAGGGCGTCGAAGAAGCTCTGGTCGTACTTGAGGAGGGTGACCCGATCCAAGCTGTTCATGTCGCGACGGTAAACGTTGACGCCAGTGACAAGGTCAAGCCGGCCTCAGGGGCGCGTTCATCCGGGTGCCTGTGAGCGTCGGATCGCCAACCTCGGTCATACGAAGCCGACCGAGATCAGGGCGGTCCGGTAGTCTCGGCCGATGGCGAAGATCCTGGTCACCGGCATGTCGGGCACCGGCAAGTCCACGGCGTTGGCGGTGCTGGCGGCCCGAGGTCATCGCGCCGTCGACACTGACACCGACCGGTGGAGCCACTGGGTGACTCTGCCGGACGGATCCACTGATTGGGTGTGGCGGGAGTCGGCCATCAGCGACCTGCTCGCCGACCACCGTGAGGGCGCCCTCTTCGTGGCCGGCTGCAAGTCCAATCAGGGTCGGTTCTACCCGCGATTCGACCACGTCGTACTGCTGAGCGCTCCCGCTGAGATCATGCTTGCTCGCATCGCGACGCGAACCAACAACCCCTTCGGTAAGCGCCCTGAGGAACGTGCGGCCATCCTGCGCGACCTGGCCAACGTGGAGCCGCTGCTCAGGGCCACCTCCACTGTCGAGATCGACGCTTCTGCGCCGATCGACAAGGTCGTCCAGCAGCTTGAAGAACTGGCGCGAACCACGCCGTGACCAGGGGCTGCAGGAACATCCACCGCTTCTAGGTTCAGGCGCAGGCCGCCAGGAGCCTTGCGAGGCGTTCAACCGGGTGTCCAGTCGCTTCCGGCGAGCACCGCGACCGCGGACCGCAACCCGAAGCCACAGCCCCGAGCATCCCCAACGCGGCCAACGCGACGCGGATCCCGCACCTGCCGATCGCCGCGCCTCCCGGGGCCGTGGCCACCCTCACCTTCGCGGTGCTGACGCCGCCGGCTCAGCTCATCCGGGAACGCGCCGCGCCCGTTGTCGGTGCGGATCAATGGGTGCGTCCCCGTGATCGAGAACAGGTCATGCCGGGCCCGAATCGAGGCACTCGCATGAACGCCGAGCAGAAGGTGCTCGACCGCATCGAGGCCGGCTCCGTCGCGAGCCTCGTGGCGTTCCTTGACGGCCTCGGCGACGACAAGCGCGCGGTGGCCCTCTCGCCCGCTCACCTGAGCGGGAGCGAGCTGGCCTTGCGCGTGGCGTCCAGGAGGCCGCTGCTCACGGTTCCCAACCTGTCAGGGGCGATGTCGGCGACGCCAGCTCGGCATGCCGAGATCAACCTGGGTAGCCTGACCACATTAGATCAACTTTGCCCGCCCGAACGGGACAAGCCCGTTGCCGCCAAAGTGTGGAGGCGACACCGATGTTGAACTACGGCCTTGACATGTCCGATGTAGAGCTCGGCCTTGCTCTGCCCGACTTGGTGGCTGAAGGGGATGAGCTTGACGCCCTGGTATCAGCGCAGGCCGACTGGTCGAAGCCTACGCCGGCAGCAGGGTGGACGATCGCCCACCAGATCGCTCATCTTGCTTCAGCTGATGCGAACGTTCTCATCGCCATACGGACTCCGGAGGCGTTCGACGCTGTGCTGAAGCAGGCGGAAGCCGCAGGCAGCCAATACGCTGATCTCGACGCCGCCGCGGGAGCAGCCAAACCGCGATCCGTACTGCTGGAACAATGGCGGGCTGGTCGAACCGAGGTGGCGGCGGAGCTACGTGACCTTCCACTGGACCATGGGTTTCCGTGGTACGGCTCGCAGTTGACAGCAGCGCTCATGGTGCCGCTTCGACTGATGGAAACGTGGGCTCACGGGCAGGACGTTTTCGATGCGCTGGGTGTCTCACGCCGTCCGACGGGTCGGCTCCAGCATGTGGCCTCGTTGGGAGTGGTAGGGCGAGAGCTGTCGTTCCATGCCGCCCAATTGCCTGCTCCGGCAGAGCCGTTCCGTATCGAGCTGACTGGTCCTGACGGCCAAACCTGGGCGTGGGGCCCAGAAGATGCCATGCAGCGGGTTCAGGGCAGTGCCCTCGACTTCTGCCTTCGAGTCACCCAACGCAGGTCCCGAGCCCAGACTGACCTCACGGCAGTCGGCGAGGACGCGCAGAAGTGGCTTGACATTGCTCGCGTTTTCCTCTGAAGAAGCACCTTCGTATGCGGACGACCGTGTGTGAAGCCGCCATCCCCCGCAACTTCTCTGTCAACGACGTCTGAAACAACCGCCGCACCACCGCGCCGCGCATGGTGCGGCTGGCAGCCTGCTCTCGCCGAGCTGCCCGAGGGCTCCCGTCCGATCCTCGTCAAGGTCACGATCGCCCACCTCAGTCAGGGGCTGGTTGTGGTGGACATGGAGCCGATAGTGCGGTCTACGACCCAAGCCGCCTGCGCCGCGGCGAATGGATCACAAGCGGATCTGTCCCACTATCGTCGTACTAGATCAGTACGAGATCGATGACAACAACGCCAAGGTACGCCGTGAGGATGGCCGATGGCGCGCCGTACAGACAAGGAACCCGTATGACCACCACCGCGCTCATCGTCGGCGACCTGCAGGCGGGCATCGTGGACAACTACCCTTTCGCCGCCGCCGTGCTTCCCGCCGTGGAGAGGGTTCTTCCCGCGGCCAGAGCCGCCGGAATCCCGGTGATCTTCGTGCGTTTCGGGCTCAGGGCCTCAGGCCTTGATGTGGCAGCGGGAAACCAGTTGATCAGCGCCCTGCAAGGGGCGGGGACGCTGTTCCACGAGGAATCACCCGAAACGCTCGTGCACCCGCGCATCGAGCCGTTGCCGGGCGAGGCCGTCGTTCTCAAGCGCCGTGCCAGCGCGTTCGCGGCGACCGACCTCGATCGGCTCCTGCGCGCCCAGCGCATCGACTCGATCGTGCTGACCGGTGTCGCGACCGGGGCGATGGTCGCCGCTACGCTCTACGACGCCGCCGACCGCGACTACGGCGTGACCGTGCTCAGCGACGCCTGTGCCGACGCGGAACCGGACGTGCACGACTTTCTGATCAATCGCGTGTTCCCGGCCAGGGGTGTTGACGTCCTCACGAGTCACGAGTGGATCGCCCGCCTGTGACCAGCCGTCAGCAGTAAAAATCCCGCGATGAGACGGCTCGCGGGCGCCGGGAGCGGGGCGGTCGCGGGCCGCTGATCTTTCGGCGGCCGTTGTGCCGCCGGTCTTGCGGCCGGGGCCCGGGTTGTGGACCCTTGGACGGTGGCCGACAGCGTGGATGCGGTGTGCGATCACCAGTTCCGGAGTTCCTGGATCCACCGCACCGTCAGACCGAGCCCGGTGGTCTCCGTGTCCACCGACCCGATCCCGAAGAAGGATCGCCTGGAGTGGTGGGCGCACATGGCCGCGCACGAGATCGCGCCCACGTCGCTGTCCAGCGAGCACGCCGACGACTTCTACGGCCGGGTGCACTCCATCGACCTGTCGCGCGTGCGCGTGGGCGAGTTCACGATGTCGCCGCTGGCGGGCCGGCGCACCCCCACCCACATCAGGCAGTACGACCCCGAGGGCTACCAGCTCTTCCTCGTCCACGACAACCCGGTACGGCTGCGGCAGCAGCGCAACGACTCCTTGTTACAGGCCGGCGACATGTCGCTGTTCGACACCTCCTCCCCCTACACCACCGAATTCCTCGACGTCGGCGGGCTGACCCGGTTGACGATCCTGTTCCTGCCGCGCGACGCGCTGCCCCTGCCACGGAGCCAGGTGGAACGCCTGCTGGCCGCCAGGCTCCCCGCCCGGACCGGCTCGGGAGCGCTGCTGGCCCGCTATCTCACCGGTCTGCGCGAGCACGCCGGCGACTGCCACCCCGCTGACCTGCCGAGGCTCGGCAGCATCGGCCTGGACCTGGCCGCCGCGTTCGTCGCCGGTCGCCTCGACGCCGACCACCGGCTGCCGGCCGAGAGCCGCCACCGGACTCTGGTCACGCACATCGACGCCTTCATCAACCACCATCTCGGTGACCCCGAGCTGGGGCCCTCGAGCGTCGCCGCGCACCACCACATCTCCGTGCGCACCCTGCACGCGCTGTTCGAGCAACAACCGGAGACCGTCAGCGCCACGATTCGGCGGCGCCGGCTCGAACGCTGCCACAGCGACCTGGCCGACCCCCGGCTGGCGGAGCATCCGATCGGTGAGATCGGCATCCGCTGGGGCTTCAGGAACGGCGCGGAGTTCAGCCGCGCCTTCCGCGCCGCCTACGGCATCAGCCCGAGGGAGCACCGCCGCCAGGCGCTCAACGGACACCAGGACCGGGACTGACCCGCGGTCAACGGCCGGCGAGGTCGCGGTAGGTGTCCCTGACGACCTGCAGGCGGTCGCGGCGGAAACGAGGGGGCTCGGCGGCACGCACCTCCCGTCCGCGTGCGGTCCAGAACGCCTCCGCGGGGACGTCGTCCCGCCCCTCGGGGATGAACTTGAGCACTTCCTCCACGGCCGCGCGCGCCATGGACAACGTCCGGCGAGCGTTCTCCGGGTCGTCGGGGACGTTGCCGGCCGTGAGGTCGGCGAGCCACATCCACTCCCCGGCATCGAGCAACTCCGACGGTTCCGTCCCGCCGAAAGCCGGCCAGCCGACCGGCATGGTCTCGCGCTGCGGCAGCGAGAACAGGTGCTCCCGCTCCGCGCCGCAACCTTCGCAGACGCCCGAGTAGCACGTGGCCAGCGAACCTTCGACGCTGACCACGCCGCTGTCCCACTCGGTCTCCACAGAGCCGCACTCGCACGGGTTCAGGTCGAGGTATACGAGAGCCTCGTCGCGGGTGCGGGCAACCGGCCGATCCGTCACACCCGCAACCTACAGGGGTGCGAGGGAACCTACTAGGGTGTCGCCATGCAGGCACCGAGCGCGTTCGAGAAGCGACTCCAGGAGGCGCACGGCCGGCAGGACCTGACCACCTGTCTCACGCTGTTGCGGTACGCGGACTTCGCCTGCCCGGTCACCGACGCCGCCGCCAGGGGTGACGAGCGGATCGCCTGGCCGACGTTCCTTGGGGCGGATCGGGTGTGGGTGGTGGTGTACACCTCGGCGGAGGCGATGCGGGAGGCCACCGGCGACGCCGTCCGGCATTTCCGGGTGTTGTCGCTGGTCGAGCTCGCGGCCGGCTGGCCCGATCCCCGCTGGGGCCTGGCGGTCAACCCGGGGCTGGAGCCGTCGTTCCTGCTCGAACCCGGCACGGTCGCGAGGCTGGCGGTGCCCACGCTGGAGCAGGACCTGGCCGCGGAGCCGGACAGCGGCACCCCGATCGTGCAGAAGCTGCTCGAGGTGGCGCAGCTTCAGGAGCTGCTGGCCGGCGAGCGGCCGCGGATCTCCGGCTACTGCCATCACGCCCTGGACGTCGCGCACATCGCGACCCCCTCCGTGCTCGCCGACGCGCTGCTTCAGGAGGACGCGCTCACCGCGGAGGGCGCGGTCAACCTGTTGCGCTGGCCGGCGATCGGGCTGGAGCTCTACCGCACGCCGTACGGCGGCACCGACGAGGTGGGCCGCCTGGCGATGGCCGGCTGGGTGATCGAGGAGCCGCCGTTCGCCGGCATGGGCCTGGTGCCGAACGCGACCGAGACCATCAGGGAGTACAAGATCGACGGCATCGGCCTGCCGCACGGCGCCGAGATCGTGGAGCTGGCGGCCGACGGGAAGGAACGTACGCAGGCCAGGTACGACGCCGACCACGGCCGCTGGCTCATGGTGGCGGACGCGTGAGCCGCGAGCCGTACCGCGCCCGCTGGGCCGGGACCGACTACGAGGCGTCGGCGGACCTCGTCGACGGCCGGCTTTACCTGCGCCTGTACGGCTCGGCGCCCGCCGACGGCTTCGAGAAGGTGGCGCCCGGCCGGTTCGTGCGCGCGGTTCCCGCCGCGGACTGCTCGGCGGTCTGGCACGTGACGACCGTCTGCGAGTGGCACGGCGCCCCGTTCCTGGTGCACACGGCACGGGAGGCCGAGCTGCTCATCGAGTACACCGGCGGGGACGCCCTGCACGCCGCGGGGCTCGGCCTGGAACGGATCGAGCGCGGCGTGTACCGCATCTGGGTGAAGCGAGAGGAGGTGTCGGCGCTCGGCGAGAAGCTTGTAAAGATCGTCAGCAGTTGATGAACAACATGGCTCATGTTCTCTTTCACGCCCGATGATGTTGTTGTTATATTCGCCCCAGTTAGGGGGTGGGGCCTTGATCGAGGACGCTGACGTAGTCGGGCTCCAGGCCTACGCCGACGAATTACGCGCAACCTTCATGCGCATGCAGCGCGAGGCGACCGATCTCAACGCCCGGGCGCAGGCGATCCGGGTCACCGAGAAGTCCGCCGACGGGCTCGTCTCGGCCACGGTGAGCGTCCGTGGCGAGCTGATCAGGCTGGACCTCGACCCCCGGGTGTTCCGCCGCCCCGACGCCAGAGGGCTGGCGGACGCGATCACCGACACCGTGCGGCGGGCCGCCGCCAAGGCCATGGACGAGCTGCTCGAGGTCTTCCAGCCGGTGGTGCCGCCCGAGCAGTTACGCGCTCATCTGGAGGGCGATCTGGAGGCCGTGCTCGATCAGCTCTCCGGCCCGATGCCCGGGGAGAGACGCCGTCGATGACCGCCGACGACCGGGCGGACGTGCACATCCGCGAACCGATCAGCAACAGCCTGAACCAGTGGGACGCCATGGCGAACAACCTGAGCGCCGCCTGGCCGGCCATCGCGGCGCGGATCCGGGCGCTGAACGCCGCCCGCCCTCAGGGCGACGGGCCGGACGGCCAGTCCTTCAGTTCGCGATACCTGGCCGGTGGCGGCCCCGAGCGATTCCTGCGGGACACCGACGATCTCATCAAGGAGATCTCCGGTTCCGGGCCCCTGCTGCGCGCGACGGTGTCCAACACGCTCACCACTGAGCAGGCGATCGACCTGGGCCTGTCGACGACCTACCGCCAGGCATGATGGCGGGCAAGGGCGATGTCAACAACGACGCCCGGAAGCCGGCAGGCGGCACCGGCGCGTTCGACGGCGGGATCGCCACCAAGGACGTGGAGCCGGTCTGGCGGACCGAGGCGTTGCCCGGCTGGGTGGTCCACCACCTGATCCCGCTGCTCACGGCGGGCCAGAGCTGGCCCGAGGGAAGCGAGAGCAAGCTCTGGGAGCTGCGCGTCGAGTACGTCAAGCTGATGAACCTGCTCATCAGCACGCTCGACCCGACCTCCACCACGGTGCAGACCCTGAACGGCAGCCTCCAGTCACCCGCCAAGCCGGCCATCTTCAAACGGCTGGCCAAGCTCTACGACGACAAGGCCGGCGTGGTCGCCAAGGCGCAGGAGTCCTTCTCCTACGCGAAAATGGTCGACAACTTCGCCCGCGAGACCCAGTACACCAAGCTCTCGATCAACATCGCGTTCTGGATCGCGGTGATCGCCGCGTTCATCGCCCTGATCGCCGCGGGTTTCTTCCCGCTCGCGAGCATGCTGCTGCGCAGCGTCGGGACGGCGGGGGCGAGCAGGATCGCCCTGATCATGGAGCGCCTGGCGCTGGTGGCGTCGAGGTCGGGCACGGTCGCCGCGAGCGGCCAGGTCACCAAGCTCGCCGGAGCCGGTGCGGGCAGCAGGTTCTTCAACGCGGCGCTGGCCGCCGAACTGTTCGAGGAGATCACCGAAGAGCTCTCCATCGACGTCCTCTCCCAGTACCAGCAGATCAAGATGGGCACCCGCGACTCGTGGGACTGGAAGAAGATCAAGGCGGCGGCGATCGGCGCGGGCGCCGGCGCGATCGCGGGCACCAAGCTCGGCGGTCCGATGTCGCGCTTCGCCAACGACCTGCCCGGCATCTCGCGGCTGAACAGGATGGCGGGCGACAACCGCGGCGTCGGCAACGCGTTCCTGCGTTTCCCCGGACGTGCGCTGAACACCGGCCTGAACAACATGGTCGCCTCACCGGCCGGCAGCGTCGTCGCCAACTACGCCGTGTACGACCAGTTCGCGCTGCCCGGCGCGGAAGGCTTCTACGGCGGTTTCCTCGGCGGCGCGGGCCGTACGAACACCTTCGGCCCGACCAGCCATAACGTCGTGAGCGCCATCGTCTCCCCGATCTCCACGCTGAGCGGCGTGATCAACGAAGCGATGGCGGCCCAGCAGAACCCGCCCGGTACGGCAGGCCTCACCGCGGGGGACTTCACCTCGCCGGCCGGGCCCCGTCCCGGCTCGTCCGACGGCACAGCCGTGCCGGTGGTGACAGCGCAGCAGCCGGGCGGCGACCTGTCCGGCGCGCCCAGACGTGACCGCGGCGCTCCGGTCGCCGAACCGGCCGGGCCGCAGCCCGCGCAGAAGGGGACGCGGTCCGTACCGGCGCCCGACGTCGCCGGCCAGGACGCGCACCAGACGAACAGGTCGCAGCACGGCAACGACGCGAAGACGCGACAGGACACCGCCGCCGCGCAGAACCCGAACGTCCAGGACCAGTCCCAGGACCAGCCCGAGGACCAGCCGGACCAGGACCAGCCACGGGACCAGGACTCGCGACCGGCGTCCCGGCCTGCCGCGCAGGACGCTGCCCCCGCCCCCGACCAGCGGCCCGCGCCCACGACGGAGCAGGCCCCGGCCGAACCGTCGGCCGCGCCCGACGGCCCGCGGGACTCCACCGTCACCCCGGATCCGACCGGCACCGCGGATCCGGCGAACACCCCTGATCCGACCAGCACCCCGGAGCCGGCGAACACCCCGGAACCGACCAACACCCCGGAACCGACCGGCACTCCGGATCCGGTGAGCGCCCCGGAGCCGGCGAGCGCCCCCGACGCGGCCGGCGCGCCGGAGGTGGCGAGTGCTCCGGAGACGGCCACCGCTCCAGACCCGACCGGCACCCCGGAGGGCGCCCCTCGAACGCCCGACCCCAGCGGCAGCCCGCAAGACGTCGGCACGCCCGGCACCGTCACCACGACGGAGACGGTGACCGTCTCCGGCACGACACCGCAGGCCGACACGCGGCCCGCCGCCGCCCCCGCGCTGGCCCAGCAGGCCGCGGACCCCGCACCGGGCCTGGTCACCCGGCTGATCAGGACTGCGCGCCGGACCAGGGACGCCCACGCGCTCGTGAGCGGCCGTCCCATCAGGAACACCAGATTCGTCGCCGACGGCCGCGAGAGCGGCGTGCCCCGGCTCACGGTGGCGGAGGCCAGGGCGGCGTTCGAGGCCGAGGTGCTCGCCGCCGACCTCGGCGAAACGGTCACCGGCCTGCGCTGGACCGCGCCCGACACGCTGGTGGTCGAGCTCAGCGGCCTCCCCGACCAGACGTTCACCTTCGAGGTGGGCCGCGTCTCACGCGGGCGGCTCGGCCGCACCGTGGCGAACCCGGGCAATGTCAACGAGGTGCGGCTGGCTCCGGGCGTGGCGCCCGACCAGGTGGCCAGGCTGGTGCTGCACGAGATCGTCGACACCCTGCACGCCAGGAACCACCCTCGCCAGAACCTGCTCCGCCGCCTGGTCACCCGGCCGGAGGGCCGCGACGAGTGTCTGACGGCGCGGCAGCGCGAGGAGGCGTTCCTGACCCGCCGGATCGGCGCGGTGAGCGAGGACCAGCGGGCCGACCTCGTGGCGGAGCGGAACGCCGTACGCCGGATCCTGGAGGCGCACGGCCTGAGGACGGCGCCTTCCGGGCCGGCCCCGGCCGCCCCGCCGTCGGTGGCCGACCTGGTCGGCCGGTTACGCGAGCACGACCATGCCGTCGACCCGCTCGTACGGGATCTCGACCAGGCGCTGGCGCAGCATATCGACCGGCTCCTGGTCGTCGAGATGAACCTCCGCCTCCAGGCGATGACGATGGCCGGCGGCATGAGCACCGACCCGTTGCTGGAGGCGGTCTCCCAGGCGAGAGCCGCCTACGAGAGCGCCCAGGCGCTCGTGCACGCCGCGAGCACCCCTAACACGAGCGTCACCGAGTTCGCCAGGGCGCTGTATGCGGCCAACCGGCTCCACCAGCGGTACGAGGAGCAGGCCGGCCAGGTCAGCGTGGTTCCCGCGCTCACCGACGCGGCGCCGGAGCCGGACCTGCTCCGCCGGCAGATCGCCGCGCTGCGCGCCGCCGCCGCCGAGCTCACCGGCCCGGCGTCGCGGTCGCCGGGCACGGCGGCCGAGCGGCAGGCCGCGGCGGCCTCGGCGGTGCACGCCGCCGAGGTCTACGGGTTGCTCCTCGACGAGACGGTTCGGGCGCGCCGCATCGCGATCGGCCCGCCGGAGGTGCTCGCCGCGCAGTTGCGCCGCCTGGGCGCCACCTACGAGCAGCACTACCGCCGGGTCGCGGCGCAGGAGAAGTCGGCCGGCGCCCGCGGCGCCCAGGACATCCTCGCGCTGTACGCCGACCTCCGCGGACATCTGACCGCCCGCCAGGCCACCGCCCTGACGCTGCGCGCCACCGTCGAGGCGCTCGGCGGGGTCGTCGCCGCTCAGCGCGCGACGGTACGTGCCTACAACGAGTCGGCGGGCGGGGCGTACGCCCTCGCGGCGGACGCCCTGGCCAGGAGCGACCTGGACGGCGCGCGGACGTGGCAGGCCACCGCGGCGGATCTCGGCCGGATCGGCGAGCTGCACGAGGGGGCCGAGCGGCTGGCGATCGCCGCGCGCAACGTTCTCCGGGAGCTCGACGGCCTGCTGGACGACGTGATCACGGGAGTTCCCGTCGACCACGTCACGCTGGCGGCCCACGCGGACGCGGCCACCGCGGCCCTGAGGACGTATCAGGAGGCCGTCGCCGCGCTGCCGCCCGCGACACCGCCCGCTCTCCCCCGGCTGTCACAGCCGCCGTTCAGCCCGCTGGCGCAGCTCAGGAGGGAGATCCACGAGGAGGAGAGGGCGCTGGAGGTCGCCCGCCAGCACAACCTCGAGCTCGGCCTCGAGCACCGGCACAACGCCTGGATCGCGCGGGAGAAGGTTTTCGAGGCGTTGCACCAGGCGGCCCTTCACGGCCGGAACCTGGACGACAGCGCGCCCGAACGCACTCGCCGGGCTGAGCTGGACGCCATGACCGCGTTGTCGATCGCCCAGCACCACACCCGCATGGCCGAGCGGTACGAGGCCGCCGCCGCGGCCGCCGACCACGCGCTCGAAGCCGCTTATGCCACGCTCGCCGCCCTGAACAGGGTGAACAGGCCGGACAAGCCCAAAACGCTGCAGGTCGAATCCGCCATGCACGAGCTGCGGAGCCGGAGGGACGCCTACGAATCGGCGAGCCGGGCGGTGCTGCCGTCGGCGCACGCTCTGCTGGCGAGCTACGCGGCGGGGCCGATCGCCAACCTGCCCGTGCTGACCGAGCTGGTCAACGACATGCTCAGGCAGGAGGGGGTGGCCACACAGCTCACCCAGGAGGAGCTGAGGTACGCGATCCGCCAGGCCTTCCGCGGCGTGGTCTCGGAGGACGGCCTGCTCCTGCGCCTGAACGTGGCCACCGGCACGGAGCTGCGGATCAAACTGACGCTGGACGACCTCATGGAGGTGGCCAGGCCCGGCGGCACGCACTCCGAGACCATGTACGGCCGGCTGAGGCAGGGCGGCGGCAGATCGTCCGTGACCGGTCGGATGCCCCGCGGGCTCGACTTCGACCGGGACCTGATGGATACCGTCAGGGGGATGCTGCGGTTCCTGCCGTTCGAGACCGCCCGTCAGATCGCGGAGCACGGCGTACTGAGGCTCAGGCTCGGCTGGGACGACGGTCGCTCCGTCACCACCTCGGCCCAGAACAACTGGGTGGGCGGCAACGTCGAGGACAACCGCGGCATGGCCGCCATGTTCAGCGCCAGGGCGAGCTGGGAGGTGGAGCTGCGCACGGCGTCCGGCCACTCGGTGACGCGTGAGCTGCCCGCCGACAGAGAGTCCGCGCGGCAGAACGTGTGGATCGCGCACGCCTACCTCACCGACCCTCCGGAGCACGTCCTCCAGCTCCCGAAGGAGGAACGGCAGCAGGCTCCCTTGCCCGAACACGTCGTCACCGGCATGACCGGCCTGATCACGCTGGCCGACGACGCGGTCCGGCTGATCGAGGAGGCCGGGCTCAGGCTCAGTCCTGTCGCCCGGAGCCAGGTCCTCACGACGTTCACCGAGGATCTGCCCAGTTACCTCGGCGAGGCCGTCAACAATCCGTCGGGGCTCCGCCGGACCATCACCGTGCACGGCCGGGCCAGGGCCACGGTGACCGTACGCACCGCCGTGCTTCCCGGGGTCACCCTCGTCGGCGGCACCGTGAGGCAACGCCAGGAGCGGCATCGGACCGGATCCTCCATCGCGGGCCAGAGCCGTTCCAACAGCCACGACAAGGGCCTCGGAGCGGACGTGGGCGCCACCACGAAGTCGCACGAGCAGCAAGCGACCCCCGAGCTCGTCGTGAAGGGCACCTTCGGCGGCAACCTGGACCGGGCGGGTTCCACGAGCACCAGCGAGACCGCGGCGTCCCTCCATCCGGGCGTGCAGGCATGGGATGGCCAAACCCAGAGCTATCTGCTGAACATGGTGCACACGGTGACGATCCAGGTGGACGGGCAGCCACCGATCACTCTCGTCTCCGACCCGAGCACCGGACTGTTCCGCATGACCGAACCGGATGCCTACCGCTACGGACTGCCGGTCGACACCAAGGCGGAGATCGGGCGGAACGCGGACGGATCCATCGTGCTCCGCGGCGACCCCGTCAAGGTCGCCCCGCCCGGGAGAACCGGCGTGCTGCCCACCTGGCTCGGCAGCGATCCGGGACAGACCCGCGGCGCGGGCCCGGCACTGGTTCAGCAGGTCACCGGCATGAACCAGGTCCGGGCCCAGGTCGAGGACTATCTGCGTGACAAGGGCGTGTTGCCCAAGCTCAAGAACGGCGTCCCCGACTACTCCATGGACCCGTGGCTCAGGGCGAGCCAGATGGCCAACGAGCAGCTCGTCGCCGAGCAGTTCTCCGCGGAACGCCTGGAGACCGATTATGACCAGGCCGCCCAGGAGGGCCTGCTCATCAACCTGGTGCACCACAGGACCGGCCTCACGGCCGAGCACTACACCCTGCGCATCAAGCTGGAGCAGGACTTCGACAACGCCGTCTACGAGGGGGTGTCGACCGCCGAGCGCGTGGTGACGCTGGACATCGGCTCGGACACCTACACCTCGGCCCGGAACCAGGGCACGTCGGCCGGGCTCGGGATCCGCGGCGAAGCCGGGCTGAAGAACGCGCCCGGCGGAGTCGGAGGGTACAGCGGCGGCCTCGACGCCGGTCGGGGCAGCTTCGGGGAGCACACCACGGGCAGCACCGTCAACCAGGTGAAGCTCATGGAGGGCCTCGGGCAGACCGCGGTCTTCCGCGTCCCGCACACCGTCCGCGTCGATCGGCTGACCGGCCCGAACCTCATGCAGACCGTGGCGGAGGAACAGACCGGCGACGCGCGGGTCCTGCTTCCCGCCGATCTGCTCCCTCTCGCGCCGTCCGCGGACGGGCACCCCAGGCCGGAGAGCCCACGTCATCCCACCTCGGAGCGGGCGTTCCGGCTGGCCACGGTCGCCCACCTCAACGTCGGCGACATCGCGACGGCCGCCGCGAACGAGCTCGCCAAGTCGCTCGGCCGCGACTCCCCCGAGTTCCAGCACCTCGCGGCGTTCTTCAACGTACGCGGGCTGATCAGCCACCGCGAGGTGTTCTCCACCGGTCACCGGACCGGGGTGGACACCCGGACGGCGGCCGGGGCGGCCCGGCACCAGCCGGTCTCCCTCCACCTGAGGCGGGGCGAGTCCCGATTCCTGTCCGCCACGGACGTGCTGGTCGGCGACATCAACCTCACGCTCGGCTCCCACAGCAGCTCCGGCCGGCAGTCCAGGCCCCGCAGCGCAGGGGGCGGCCTGAACGTGCCGGTCACCACGAAGGGGGGCACCGACGAGGGCGCGGGGGTCTCATGGGGACGGACGACCGCACTCGAGCAGAAGATCATCGCCGGTCCCGAGCGGCTGGGCATCGACACGGGCAAGCAGTACGCCTTCGTGATGGACGTCACCCCCGAGCTGACCGTGGGCTCCGGCGCCGACGCGAGGACGACACAACCGGACAAGGGCACCGTCGTCTACCTGCTCGCCGAACGTGACGCGCTCGACCTGTACGCGAGCGGCGAGGTGCGGCTGCCCCTGCACCAGGTCGCCGACGCGGCCGAACGGCTGATGAACGGCAACCTGAAGCTCAGCCGCCGGGTCGCGGTCAGGTTCATGGACCGGTACCTGCAGGACCTGGAGCTGGCCAGGGCCGAGTCGCCGGGCCTCACCGCCGTGCCCGGTGTCCCGCTCACCTCGGAGCACAGCATGGGCAGGGCGCTCGCCGCGCTCCTCGGCATGTTCCCCACCGACAGGCTGGTCGACCTGATGCCGCCCGGGGTGCCGCCTGGACGGCGTGGCGAAACGGACTCCGAGACCATCGAGCGCATGCTGAGCCGGACGGAGTTCCATCCCCACGTTCTGGACAACCTGCGAGCCGCCGCCCTGCGGCTGGAGAACGGCGAGGTGGCCGCCGCGCTCGCGCCGACCTACCAGGACGCCATCGGCATGAGCACCGTCAAGGGGGTAAGCCTCCATCCGGTGAACAGGCCCGGCACCGAGGTGGAGCTGCTGGAAGAGATCGTGGCGGCGGTCGAGGAGGTGGCTCCGGGCGCGCTCGACCAGGACACCGCCCTGTGGCGCGCGCTGACGAACGACTTCTCCGGCAACACCTGGCTCGGGAAGATCGACAGCATGCTCGACCCGGACTCGCCCCCCGCCGACTACACCGTCAGGGTCGGCAGGGACGCGGAGGCGCTCGAGATCACCGTACGGGCCGAGCTCGGTGAGGACGCGCGGTATCGGGGTGAGGTCTCCGACTACGGGCAGATCCTCCAGCTCTACACCATGCTGGAGGACAACGCCTCCGAGTCGGCGGCGTTGACCGGCAGCGCCGGCTTCAAGGGGTCGGAGAGCACCGAGGCGGGCGCCGCGGGCACCGACCTCGGGCACGGCAACACGGGCGCGAGCAACATGCAGCAGACCCGGATCCAGCGGGTGGCGGCGTCCGATGGCACGAGGGCGGAGGTGCGCCAGGGCATCAGGCTCGTCGTCGAGGTGCGGCGGGTGGGCAAGGGCGAAGCGCCGCGCCGGGCCGCCCGCAGACAGTTGTCCGGCACCATCGACCGGATCATCCCGCCCGGCATGGTCACGCACGCGGGCGCGGCCACCGCGCCGGCACCCGCCGTGGCCGATCCCCGGCCCTTCCCCGTGCCGGAGAACTTCGCCGTCGAGAGCACGCGGGCGCCAGGACTCGCCCAAGCCGTCGAGCAGCGCCTGAAGGCCGCGCTGGGCCTGGAGCTCACCCGCGAGGGCTCCAAGGCGCTCGCCCGGCTCCTGTCCGGCAACGGCAGGAACGCCCTTTTCGAGCGCATGACGGCCAAGGACGGGTTCATGGTGCTCGAACTGCCGATGCCGGGTGGCCGGATGGTGCGCGTCCGCGTCGGAGCGGTGTTGTCCGACCCCGTGGTGATGGCCCGAGGTCACGTGAACCAGGAAATCGGCCAGGTCGACCGCAGGCAGTGGAGCACCTCGGCGAGCTCGAACCGAGCCCGGCCGCTCCCGCTCGGGATCACCGTCGGCAGCAACGACCAGAACACCTGGGTTCCCGGCGATCCCGACATCGGCATGAGCGCCGGCTACCGGGACCAGGCCGGTGACGGCTCGTCGGTCAGCGGAGGCAACCGGGACGAGACCAGCGTCTTCGAGAAGGCCCGCAGCAGCTCGGTCCGGTTCCGGGTCGACTACGACGTGCGCTTCGAGGTCTGGTCGAATCCGGCCACCGACCAGCGGCCGTCGCGGACCATCGTGGAGCAGCGCATCGCGACGGGCGACGTCGACACGGTCGTCCACGACCACGTGTTGCGGGCGCTCGCGGCGCAGGCGGAGAACCCGCGGGCGGCCGTCCCTCCCGCGGATCGACCGGCGCGGGACGTGCCCGGCCCGCCCGTGTCCCTCGCCGACCTGGGCGTCGACGACCATCACAGGCTGGCCGCCGAGCTCGCCAGGCGGCCGGGCCCCGTCCATCTCGACGCCGACCTGGCCGCTCCCCCGTACGGGCAGCTCAGGCAGGCGCAACTGGCCGCCCGAGAGCTGAACGCGGAGGTCAGGGTCACCGTTCACCTCCCGGGCGGCCCGCCCAGGACCTACCTCGCCACCCCCGACGGCCGGCTGGCGGCGGAAGAGATCGACGGAGGATTCGGGCGGCGCTTCTCCGGCATGCCGTCCGCTCTGATCGCGGCGGCCGAGCAGTACGGGATCGACCTGCACGCGCTGCACGAGCGGACCAGCGCGGACGGTGACACGAGCCTCGCCGAGCAGCTGCGGCGCGAACTGACCAGGCGTGCCCTGCCCCAGCCCGCGGCACCGGCGCCGGCCTGGCCGATCAAGGCCGCACCCGACGACACCGAGCAGGGGACGGACGGCGCGCACGGCTTCACCCACGGCTCGCCGATCCCCGGCTCCCGTTTCGTCGCGGACGGCCGGCCCGCCACGGAGGACGACCTCACCGTCGACGAGGCCAGAGGGTCGTTCAACGACGAGGTGCTGCCGGAGGACTTCGAGGGCGCCGACGACAGCTGGCGGATCACCTGGAACGAAGGCGACACCCTCACGCTGGAGTCCGACACCTTCGGGCGGCTGCACTTCCGGGTCCAGGTGGGACCGGTCGAGGGTGGCTACCTCGGCAAGACGACGGCGGTGAACGTCGCGGGCACGGAGGGGGATCCGCATGTGGTGACCCTGGCTCCGCGTGTCGCCCGCGATCAGGTCGCCAGACTCGTCCTGCACGAGATCAGCGATGTGCTCCAGCACCGGAACGCGGCCGAGCACGGGCACGCGCACACGCACGCGCCCGGGGAGTCCACCCGCGACGAATGCGTCACCGCCCGCCGCAACGAGCTTCGTTTCCTGGAGCGCAAGCAGCGGGCGGCCCTGGTGGCCGGCGACACCGCGGCCGCGGAGGACCTGGCGGGCGAGATCGCCGCGGTGCAGGGCGACCTGGCCGCGCGCACCCGCCCGTCGCAGTCCATCGACGACCTGATCAACTTCACGGACGACGAGGAGCTGACGGCCCTGGGCGTCCGGGGCGAACCGGAGCCCCTCGGTGCGAACGTCTCCAAGGTGACGCTGGACGACGGCTCTTCCGCGCTGCTCCTGGAGGAGAGCACCGTCCAGGGGAGGAACCGGCAACTGCTGGTGACCCGGCTGGCCCACCGCCTGGGGCTGATCGGGCCGCCCAGGGCGGCCGGTGACCGGCACATCCTCATCGACTGGACGCCCACCGGCACCACAGCCGGCATCCTCGGCACGCGTGAAGCGGTGCTCGCCGGATACCTCGTCGCCCTGGCCGACATCACGCCGGTCGTCGGCAGACCGGCTCTGCACGTGATGCCGAGCGGCACGCCGCTGCTGGAGTTGTTCCTGCGCGAGGACGCCTCCGGCGTGCGCGACTGGGGAAGCAACCCGCTGTCCCCGTCGGACGTGCGGGCGCTGGCGGCCATGCTGGAGGCCGCCCGCCCGGAGTTCGAGCAGATGGGCCTGCCGTCCGAGTTCGAGCGGATCCTGGAAAGGCACTGGGCCCTCGCCGGTGGCCCGCTCGCCAGGAACGCGGTCGGCCTGGAGAGCGTGGTGGCCGCCGCGCCGGGGCACCACCTGCCCCTCTTCGGAATCGGCCCGCTCAGGGCCATGGACGAGGGCTCGTCCGCCACGGGAGCGGACCTGGATCCGGCCGCCGAGGGCCAGGTCATCAACGCGGCTCGCCGCCTGCACAGCAACATCCAGCGAGGGGTCGTGTCGGAGCGGGAGTCGCCCCTGGGCGGCGTGGTCACGTTCGCCGACGGGTCCCAGGCGCTCAGCGTCCCCATCTTCGAGGGCAAGGAGATCCTCGTCCGGGCACTGCTCAGGCAGGTGTTCGGCCTCGCCGGCCCGGCCGTCGAGCTCGACGAGGACGGGTACGTGTGGCGTACGTTCGGCAACGACGCGTTGCGGGCGAGCCTCGCCACCGGCGTCTCCGAGGTGATCGACGTGCCCGGGTCGGACGGGCGCACGACAGAGGTGGTCTTCGGCGACGGCCGGCGGGCCCTGCGCCACGAGTTCCCGACCCCCGCGGCGGCGGACGAGCACGAGGCCAGGCTGGAGGAGGCGCGCGAGGCACGGGGCGACCTGCCCGGCACCCATCGGGCCACCCCCTACATTCTGTACGAAGAGATCGTCAGCCCACCGGAACCCACCGCCGAGTCCGAGGCCCGCCTGGCCACCCGGGCGCTGTACACGTTCCTGAGCCGCGGCCGGCCGTTAGACCACGCGACGCTTCGACGGCTGCTCGACGCCAACCCGCTCCTCGTCCGGTTCGGCGAGGCCGGCGACTGGGAGTTCCGGGCCGGCGCTCCGGTCCTGTCCGCCCAGGACGTCGCCCGCCTCACCGCCGCGTTCGAGGCGCTGAGCGACTCCTTCGGCATGCTCCATCTCGGCGACCGGTACGAGCGGTTGCTGAGCATGCTGAACGAGTTCGCCGGGTCCGACGACGCCAGGCTGATCCCGCTGGCCTTCTCCGAGGACCCGACGACCGTCGAGTACCGGGCGCCCGCCTGGCGGCCGGGACCGGGGCCCATCCTGGGCGAGCTCCTCCAGGGGGATCGCCTGGCACAGGTGAACGCGCGCAACCAGACCGACGTGCTCTCCCGGGCCGACGCCGAGCTGGCGGCACGGCCGAGCACGGAGGGGTACGTGTTCGCCCGGGTCCCCGCCGGCCTCGTCCCCAAGGACATCCGGCCCGGCGAGGAGTTCACCGTGGATACCCTTCTCGACGGCGTCGACAACGCCGACCAGGTTGGCGAGAGTCCCCATGGCACGCGGGTGACCATCCTGGCGTCCGACTACGTGCCGGTCGGAGACCTATCGGGCAAGCCGCACCAGGCTCTGTTCAGGGCCGGCGCCCGGTTCGAGGTGACGGCGAGACTGACCACCGACGACGGTGAGGTGCACTACTTCCTCACCCAGCAGCCCGCCCGGTCGCGAACCGGCCCGGTGGTCGCGCCGAGAATCGAGCTCACCGGCGAGCTGGCACTGGATCTGGCGACGCATGTCCACAACGCGCTCCGTAAGACCCTGGCGGGAGTACGCTTCCCCAGCGGCGTGGACGACGACGCCGCCTGGCACATGCCCCCCGTCAAGGACGCCTTCGTGGTGGAGGGCCGCTACTCGGAACGCGGCATGATGGTCGGCAGGCGGCGCCTCCGGTCCGAGGTGGTCGCGGCGACGCTGCTGTGCTCCCCCGGCCTGCCGCAGGACGCCCCGATCGTGCTCGTCGGCCCCCATGACGGGACGACGACGTTCGCGCAGGAGCTCGCCTGGTACACAGGCCGGGTCGTGCTGGCCGCGGACGGTGGCGTGGAGATCACGACGCTGGGCAACCTACGCGTCGGGGACGGCAGACAGTTCCGGATCTTCCTGCCCGCCGACAGCTCGCACACAGTCGCGGAGCAGCTCAGGACCTGGCTCGGTCCCGCGCTCGCGGCGCTGACGAGCGCCCCGCAGACCGGTCACACAACGCCCACGCCACCCGGGCGACACGTCCAGCCCCCGCTCCTCGCGGACGTCAGGCCCGGCCAAGCGTCCAGCCCCGTCTCCGCACCGCCGCTGAGCAGCCGCCACCGAGACCTGATCTTCCAGCATCGCCGCGAAGTCTCCGCGGGCATCTGGTACCGCGACGAGAACTCCGCCGTCATGTCCACGGCCGATCCACGCCTGCTGCGGCGTTCCCCCGGCGTCATCGACGTCGCGATCGCCGGCGACGGCACCGGTTTCCTCATCGGCGACGAACGGCTCAGCGCGGCCGACCTGGCCACCATGCTCGCTCACGACCCGCGCGTGATCGCGCAGCCCGACGCCTGGATCCGCATCCTGGGCTGCGAGACGGCCCGCAACCAGGCGGTGCTCCAGGAACTGGCCGACATCACCGGCCGGTCGATCCTCGCCAGCAACGAGATCGTCTACATCGGTGCTGACCGGCGCCCGCACACCGCGGCCGTGCAGAGCTACGACTCGGACGGGCGGCCGATCTTCCCGCGCGACGACAACGGCCAGTGGCTGCAGGCCCACCCGGCCACGGCGGTGACCCCCCCGAGGCCCCTCCCCGTCCCGGGAACGCAGGCCGCTCCCCGGCGCGGCCTGCCACAGGGCCTCGTCGATGCCGCGCTGGCCGCCGATCCGAACGAATGGGAGTTGTTCGGACAGCAGGGCAATGAGGGCATTGTGGCACACCTCACCCTGGAGGACGGCACCAAAGTCGTACGGAAGGAGATACCTGCCCCCAAAGCCAGGGCCGAGATCCTCAGTGCGCTGGTAGGCCAGCGCTTTGGCGCCAACGTCCCCATCGTCGTCGAGCACCCGACGGACCCGACAGTGATCTTCATGGAGTACATCCACGGCGAGCACCCCGGTGAGGAGGCGAACGTGAACAACAGACGTGGCGCGATCCTGATCGAACTGCTCGACCTGGTGATCAACAACAACGACCGGCACCGGAAGAACCTCTTGCTCACGGCCGACGGCCTCGCGGGCATCGACCATGGGCTTGCCCTCAGCGTGAGCATCCCTTACGTGTTCGAGGGCGAATACCTCTTCGGCAACTTCGTCTCGTCCAGAGCCTACGTAAGTGACGTGTGGATAGACAACCCGCTGACCCTGCAGGACGTGGACGTCCTCACGGACGTCATGATGTCGCTGCGTCCTTACTATGAGAAGTACAACTTCCTGGACGCCTACGACCTGGCGCTGGACCGGCTGTACCACATCGGGATGCACGCCAAGGGCGAGATCTCGCTGATAGCCCCGGCGGCGCCCGCACCCACGCGGGTCCAGCGCCACTTCGGCTGGGACTTCGACGCCCACAACGAGGTCGTCGAGGACGTTACCCAGCGGCTGGCGGCCGGCGAGGACGTCGCGTCCGTCGTGCCCTACATGACACGCGACGCGATGCACGTGGACGTGGCCTTCGGGCTGGAGCTGGAGTTCGCCCACACGGACGGCACCGCGGGCTTCTGGGAGAGCGACGTGCGCCTGATGGCCCGTGAGCTGTACCAGGAGGGGCTCATCGCGAGCCCGGAGGTGTTCGGGCACCACAAAGCCCCCGCCTCGATGAACGGCCTGCCGCACATGGAGTGGGAGGCGAACCGGCAGCGCCTCGCCGGTGAGTTCGTCTCCGGCATCCTCCGGGACACCGAGGGGACCTGGGCGGACCTGCCCCGGATCACCGAGATCATCCGGTCCTACGGCGGCGAGATCACCACGGCCGCCGGCGGGCACATCCATGTCGGCGCTCCCAACCTCGGCACGGACGTGAGGGCGCTGCGTCGGCTGTTCACGCTCTACCACGGCTACGAGGACATCCTCTTCCGGCTGGGGCAGGACCCCAGGGAGCCTTTCGGCATGCACCGGCCCTACCGGGCGTGCATGCCCAACGACGTCCTCAACGTCACCGAGCGTACGCCCGCGGGGTTCCGGGTGCCCGGCGCCCGCGCCTGGGCCCTCAACCTGTCCAACGTCGTCGGCGCGGAGAACGATCACGTCGAGTTCCGTCACAACGACGGGCATCTGGACCCCTCGATCATCCAGGCACGGATCAAGCTCGTCACCACCATCGTGGACTACGCCCGCAACGGCGAGGAGCGCCTGCCCGCGCGGGAGGTGCTGGGCACCCACCTTGAATACGACTGGAGCCCGCGACAGGAGGCGGCCTCCTTCATCGACATGGTGAACACCCTGTTCACCCGCCAGGTCGACAAGGAACAGCTGACCGCCCTGTTCGCGATCACCCAGTGGCAGCCGGCTTCGGACGACGGACGATGGTGAGCGATATGAGCGTACGCGTCAGGAACACGTCGGCGGCCGAGGCGCCCCCGCCGCCCCCGGTGCGGGCCGACGGCACGCCGTACACCTATGAGGTGATCGACGGCTGGTGGCGCTTCTACGGCGACGAGCCCGCCGAACTGATCGCGGAACTGATCCCGGGCTATTCGGGCACCCTGGCGGACCGGGAACGCTACGCGCTCGCCGCCGCGGCGCGGCTGCAGGCCGGACTGGCGGCCGAGGGGCCTTTCGACGACTGCACCGACGCGGAGCGTGCGTCGCTCCTGGCCGACCGCGCGCGGGTGCCGCACGTCGGGCACTGGAGCGCGGCCGTGCCGCTGGTGCTGGTCACCACGCGCTGCCCGGAGCCGGGACCCACAGGCGAGATCGTCTGGATCGACCCCGCGGACGACCTCTCCCTGCTGTCGAGCCTCGGCCGAGCGGGCTTCGTCCAGGTGAGCGCCGCATGAGCACGCTCAAGGTGGTCGTCATCAGCTCCGACACGGTCATCGGCACGCTGACGCGGGACGGGGACCGGCTGGAGTACAGTTCGGCCGATGTCCGGTCGATGATCGAGACGATGGCCAACGCTCGGGGGTGGACCCCGGCCGAGGCCTTCGACGGGTTGTGCGGCTGGAGCAACGGCTACGTGGAGATCGTGCCGACGATCTCGGTGGCCAGGGTCTTCGACGGGGTCAGGGACGGCGTGCCGTACTTCCTGCCCGATCACCCACGGGAACAGGACCCGCGGCTGGCCGACTACCTGAAGGCCGGCGCCGCCATCCTCTCGACGACGAGTCTCGACCTCGATCGGCTCGACCCGGCGCGCGGCGCGGTGGTGCCGCTCAGCTTCCGGACCGACGGCACCTGGGTCTGGACGGACACGGTCACCTACTACCTGGAGGAGCACGGCATCCGGCCGGATGAGGAGCTCTGCGCGCACATCGTCGCGCAGGGCTTCCGGTGCCCGGCGGTGGACCAGGCCACCGCCGAACGGACGCTGCGGGAGCTGCGCCGGTCCTCTTCCGGCTAACCGATCCTGCCGGAGACGGCGCCGTCCGTGTCGTCGCCCCAGACGTCGTCGTCCTCGTGGAGCCAGGTGCTGTTCTCCTTGTCCTCCGACTCGTTGGCCCCCGCCCCGGCCATCGGCATGAACGGCATGCCGCCGCCGGTCGCGGAGGCGGACCTGGCGTTGAGAGGGAGAGCGCCCGGGCCGGTCAGCACGTTGCCGCCGACACCGACGCCGGGGCCGTTGCCCGTGGAGGGGTAGGGAGTGGGGCCGTTCGGGAAGGAGGTGGAGGGGTCCGGAGCCCAGCCGGCCGGGCGCTGGAAGTCCTCCAGGGTGGTGTTCGTCCCGCGGGTGTTCGGCAGGCCGCCGGTGTCCGGCGTCCCGGCGCCGGCGTCCGGGCCGGCGCCGTTGGTGTTCGCGCCGCTCCGGTCGGCGCCGTTCGGCCCCTTGCCGCCCGGGTCGCCGGCGTCGAGGTCGGTCCCGTCCGGGTAGCGACCGTCCATGCCGGAGTCGTCCAGGTCTGTCCCGGAGCCCGGGTAGCCGCCGTCCGCGGTAAGGGTGTCGCCGGGAAGGCGGGGCACGGCCGTGTCGCCGGCCGAGGTCTCGTCGATGCCGTCGGGGCCGGGGCCCTCGAGGTCGCCGCCCGGAGGGGTGAAGGAGCTCGTATCGACGTGATGGTCCCCGGGGTCCTCGGTCGTGTCCACCGGGGGGCCGGGAATCGTGGGAGGCTTGAGGTCGGGCACGACCTTGTGGACGTTGAACGGCCACTCCTCGTAGACCTTGCGCAGGTCGTTGTTGAGCAGCCGCAGATGCTGGCCGGCCAGCTCGTCCGACGAGCCCCACTCGTACCCCGACGAGTTCATCGTGTGGTACCAGCCGGGGATGCTGTCGTCCCAGGTGTGGTCGTTGTCGCTCCACGCCTCGGACTTGTTCTCCACGAACTCCTTGTGCTCCAGCAGCCGCCTGCCGAGCGCCTCCAGCGGCAGGCCCACCGCCTTGAACTTCGCCGCCAGCTCGCGGATGGTGGCGTGCAGGGTGCGCAGCGACTGCTGCGACTCCACTGACGAGGGCCCCTCCCAGACCTTGGCCATCGCGGTCGCCCCCGACACCAGGGCCTCGTTCATCGAGGTGAGCCTGTCGGCGGCCGCCAGGTAGGACGCCGCCGTACGCTGGATGGTCGCCGGGTCGAGCATCATGATGAGGTTCTTGATCCCCGCCACGCTGCGGCCGTCGTCGTTGACGGAGAAGGGCACGCTCCCGTTGAAGCGGATCGTGTGGTCCGCCGTCACGTTCTCAGCCATCTCTAGCCCCCGTTCGCCGCGTTCGCGCGCTTGTAGTTGCCGGCGCCGACGTCGATGAGCGCAAACGCGATCGCGAGCTTCTCGTTGACCTCCTTGTAGACCTTGGCCAACTCCTCGTGGCTCTGCCGCAGCGCCGTGGCGAAGCTCCTGCCGCCCTCCCAGTTCTTCACACCCTCAAGGTGATCGGCGAAGAAGTCCAGCGCCGGTCCGTGCTGCTCCACGTCAGGGTAGGAGCCCGGACCGCTGGTCGTGGCGGCCTGCTGCCCCGTCGGATCGCTGCCGTAGACCTCAGGCAGCTTCGCCCACAGAGCGTTGGCGACCTTTTCGAGCTCCATGGGACTGTATTCGACGCCGTCCCTGTCAGCCACCAGACCCGGCCAGCTCTGCTCCAAATACCAACCATTGTCGGTTGATGCCATGAAAGCCTCCCGCATGCGGTTGATCAAGAAGCCTACTCGCCCGCCATGCCTTATAAAAGTGTGATATCCCTTCTCATTAAATAACTTTCGCGACCTGCGTAATATTGTCCGTCATGCAGACCCGAAAGGATCTCTACCAGGCGCACAAACTGATGACCCAGCGCCTGGGATTGGCACTACTTCAGGGTGAGCCCGATCTGCCCGAGTCGCCCATGCGGCGATACAACGTGGCGACGTTCGCCGGCATTCTCCTCCTCGTGCTGATCACGGCCGGATTCGGGATCTGGGGCATGCTCAGCCCCGGAGGAGCCACCAAGCTCAAGGAGGCGGGCCAGCTGCTCATCGAGGAGGAGACCGGCGCCTCCTTCGTCTACAACCAGAGCGAAGGCAAGCTCCAGCCGGTGGACAACTACGTCTCCGCCAGGCTCCTGCTGGACAGCCAGGAGATCAAGGTCCGTACGGTGTCGGCCGAGTCGCTGGCCGGCTTCGCCAGGGGGCGCAAGATCGGCATCTCGGGCGCGCCCGACTCGCTGCCCAAGCCCGAGAGGATGGTCACATCACCGTGGACGGTCTGCGTGGTCGAGCAGCCGGACGCGACAGGAGTGCGCCGTCCGTACGTCACGCTGCTGGGCGGCATCGACGTCGGCGGCACCCCGGTGGGCGCCGACGCGCTGCTCGTCACCGACGGGCAGCAGAACTGGGTGCTGTGGAACAACTACCGCATGCTCGTCAAGAACCCGCGCCGGCTCACCGACCAGGCGCCGCGCAGAGTGCCGATCACCTGGGTGAACGCCATTCCCGCCGGTCCTGACTTCGTCGCGCTCCGGATCCCGGAGCGCGGCAGGCTGGTGACGGGCCCCGGCGGCTCGCCCGCGCGAGTGGGGCAGATCTTCACCCTGGCCGCCGTTCCGGGCGTCCAGGAGCGCTGGTACGTGCTGCTCGCCGACGGCCTCGCCCCCGTCAGCCACACGCAGGCGACGCTCCTGCTCCAGGACCCGGACACCAAGATCGCCTACGGCAGGGGCCGGGTACGCCCGATCGCCGTCGACGCCGCCACGGCCAACGCCGCCAAGATCTCGGCACGGCGCGTCATGGGCGACGGGCTGCCGGTCACCATGCCCCGCTTCCGTACACCGACGGCCTCCGCGCCCTTGTGCGCGGTGTACGCCGACACGGCCCGAGGCTCGGTCCGGGCGCAGCTGACGACAGGCGCGACGCTGACCATCCCCAAGCCGCCGAGCAGCGGCAACCCCGACCGCGTCGACCAGGTGCTGCTGCCTCCCGGCGGTGCCGCACTGGCCGGCCGGCTCTCCGGAGAGGGACAGGCGGGCGCGATCCACGAGTACTCCCTCATCACCGACGAGGGCAAGCGGTTCCGGCTGGCCTCCGCCGACCTCGTGGGCACGCTGGGCTACGACGCCGCCCAGGTGGCGCCGGTGCCCGCGCATCTGCTCCGGCTCATTCCCGAGGGGCCGCTCCTGGACCGCGCCGCAGCGCGCGAACCCGTCGCGGAGACGTCGGCCGGGCGGCTCGCCGGCCGCTCCTGAGCCCGTCGGCCCGGCTCAGAGGCCGCCGAGGCCGCCCTTCGTGTCCAGTTTGGGGGTCAGCGTGCCGCCCGCCACGTCGTAGTCGAGTGCGGAACTGCTGAACTCCGGCATGGCGCCGGACTTCAGGTTGGTGAGCTGGTTCGGGATGCCCTTCATCGTGGGGAAGGCCTTCCCGCTGGCCTCGGACTGCTGGACGGCCTGGTAGAGCAGGGTGGTGAGGAGGCCGACCGCGATGCCGTGCTTGAGCAGCACCTTCTTCCCCGCTTCGACGGCGACCTTGCCGACCTTGAGATCGAGCGCATAGGCGAAAGGCACGTAGCGCTGGATCGCGATCATCGCCAGGGCGTACATCATCATGAAGCTGGCGATGCCCATGAAGGTGATCGCCCCGTAGTAGTACAACTTCGCGCTCTGGTCGACGGCTTCACCAGTGGCGTTCCGCGTTGACTTGAGCGTGGCGAGGGACTGGGTGAAGTCGTTGTACGCCTGGTCGAACTGCTCGCGGGCCGCGCCCTCCCACTTGACTCCCGGGCCGCTGAGCGCGGCCTGCAACTCCTTGAGCTGCCCTTCGAGCGCGGTCAGTTCGGAGGTCAGCCCGCCGTGGTCGGTGGTGCGCCAGTTCTTGGCCGACGAGGACATCCGTCCCGGGTCGGAGACCATGAGGCCGATCATCAGAACCACGTAGTAGGCCCAGGGACGCCTGATCAGGAGTGCCGCGCCCGATGCGGTGGCGGCCGCTGCGTAGTAGAGGCCCTTGCCCTCCCCGTAGCTCACTGCTTCTCCTTGCCGATGATCTCGGGGGCGATGTCCTCGTCGTCACCCCACACGCCTTCGTCCTCCGACAACAGCGAGCCCTGCTCCCTGTCGCGCTCGTCGCTGCTCGCGCCGCTCATCGGCATCATGGGCGCCATCGGCATGCCGCTGCCCAGGCCGCCGGGCGTGCCCAAGCCTCCCTGCCCCCGCAGACCGGCGCCGGCGCCACCGTCGGAGCCCGCGCCGCTGCCGGTCGGCGAGCCGAATGCGGTTCCCTGGCGCGTGCTCAGATCGGTCAGGTTCGGGTTCGGTACCCCGTTGAGCTGCTGCGTCCTGGGATCGAACGAGGACAGGCCGGTCTTGTCCTGCGGCTCGTTGAGCGCCGAGTCGATGTCGGGAACCTTCATGTTCGGGTCGTTGCCGCCGGGCAGGTCGGAATCCGGCCGGTTGACCCCGGGCAGATCGGCGCCCGGCACGTCGGTCGTGGGCCGGTCGGTGCCCGGCAGGTCGCCATTCGGCAGGTCGCCGCCCGGCAGGTCGCCGCCCGGACGGTCCGTGCCGGGCAGGTCCGTACCGGGGAGATCCGTGTCCGGCAGGTCGCCGCCGGGCACGTCGCCGCCCGGCAGGTTCGCGTCCGGCACGGTGGGCATCTTCGGGGTCGGGACACCTCCGGCGCCCGAGTCGATCTCCTCCTCGTTGCGCCACATGCCGTAGTCCGACGTCTCGGCCTCGTGGTAGTTGGCGTCGGCCTTCTTCAGCGCGGCCTGCCAGCTCTGCAGCGCCTTCTTGCCTCTCTCCAGGGCGGCGGACTGGGCCGCGATCGCCTTGTCGTGGGCTCTGGTGATCCCGATGCCGATCGTCCCGAAGCTGGGAAACGGGACACCCATGTGGCTGGACTTGGCCCGCAGCACGTCGATGAGTGCCGCCTGGCCGTTGATCTTGCCGCTGGCCGCGTCGAGTTCTCCTACCTTGAAGGAGATGCCCGACGAGCGCTGCGGCACCTGGATGCTCGTCGGGAAGGCACCGTAGCCACCGTAGGGCTGCTGACCCATACCGCCCTGCTGTTGACCGGTCGGTTGCCGGCCCGTGCCGCTTGGCTGCTGCCCCGTGCCGCTTGGTTGCTGGTCGCTCATCCGATCACCGGGTCCGTCACGTCGTGGCTGCTGGTCCAGGCCGACCTGTCCTCCGACAGGTAGGTGGCGCGCTCCAGGTCGCCGCCCTCGTCACCCATCGGGCCTCCGGTCCCCATCATGGGCAGGAACGGCGTGCCTGACAGGCCCGCCGGGCTGCCGCCGCGCATCGCCCCGAGGCGCCCGCCGGGTGTGTACGCGCTGTTCGGTGAACCGATCACCGACGGGACGCCCGGGGTCGTGCCGGTCGGCGTCGGGGTCGTGGCGGGGATCGCCGTTCTCGGAGGATGGTTGCCGATCGTGGTCGGCGTGGTGGTCGGGGGCTGGTAGGCCGAGGTCTCGGTCCGGGCGGGGTCGGCCTCGGGAGTGGCGTCGTCGAGGTCGGTCCTGTCCTGGGCGCCGATGACCGGAGGGGCGGTGCCGTCCTCCGTGCCCGCGCTTGTGCTCTGGCCGCCCGGCTGTTGCCCGGATCCGTCCCCACCGCCTGGTCGCTGCCCGTCGCCGGGCTGCTCCTGGCCGGGTTGCTCAGCGGGTTGCGTCCCCGGGACGGCGCCGTCCTCGCCACCTGGCCGGACGTCGTCCTGGTGGCCGTCCGCCGCGACCCGCGTGGCGGTCTCGCCCGTGCCACCCGAGCCGCTGACGCCCGCACCGTCGGCGCCGGGATCGCCGTCGCCGAACGTGGGCCCCTGGCTCCCGCTCGTCCCCCCGTATTGGACGCTCGTCAGGTCACCACCGGGCCCGGCCGGGATCGTCACGGCGGGCAGTTCGTAGGTGATGTTGTAGGGGACCGAGGTGAGGTGCAGGTCGCGGATCTTCTCGTTGAGTCTCTTCAGGGCCTCCTGCGCCCTGAGGTCCTCGACCGCGGCGATGGCGTTGGTCTCGTCGTCGCCCTCCAGGTCGACCTTGAGCAACAACTTCTGGACCCGGACCATCTCCTGGACCTGCGGGTCGGTCTTGTCCACCTTGATGCCCTGGACCTCGGCGATGGCCGCGGGGATGTACCCCGCGTAGGCCTCCAGGCTCCGGCCCATCTCCGCGAGCTTCCTCGCCAGTTCCTGCCCTGTGGCGTACATGAGCTCGAGCGCGGTGCGGGCTCTGTCGGCGTCCGGCCCCTTCCAGATGGTGAGGATCCTGCCGGCGTGGTCCTCGATCCCGACGACCGCGTTGATGACCGCCTCGGCCGCGCTGATGTAGGTGGATCCGGCCCCTTTGACCTGATCCGGCTGGCACGTCCCCAGCAGGCGCAGGATCTCCGCCTTCGGATGGGGCTCGCCCTCACCAGTGGGCACCCTGTCGCTCCAGATGACGAGCGTCTCGCGCTTCGAACCGCTGTCGGCCATGGTCAGGTGCTCTCGTTCCGCGTGTCCGCCTCGGCGTGGTTGCCCGCGCTCGCCTCGATGGCCGCGATGACGTTCTTGTACGCCTTGATGAACTCGGCGTGGACCTGGCCGAGCTTCTGTCCCGCGCTGTCCTTGCCCGCGGTCGCGCCGAAGGTCTTGGCGTCCGCCCATTCCCCGAACTGGGTGGCGCCGGGCTGGACGTCGATCAGAGCCCTCCCGCTGATCCCCGGCCTCTCCAGGGTCGCGAGGTTCTTCGACAGAGCCTCGGCGATCGAGCGCATCATGGAGGGCTCGTGCACCCTCCCGTCGCCCTGGAACTTCTCGGCCGTGTGCGGCTCGACGCTGAGCGGATCGGTTGGCGGTTCGGGTTCCTGCTTGCCCATCGCTTACCCCTGCAGATGCGAGATCTCGGTCACCGCGTCGCCACGGTGACCGAGGAGGCGCGTCAGTCCGTCCAGATGGCGATGTTGCGCCGCTCGGCGCTCTCGTAGTTGCCCTTGGCGATGTTGACGGCGCCGGCCGCCTGGAACAGTTGCTTGGCCATCGCCTGCTCGTGGGCGTTCCACTGGTCCTTCTTGGTGTTGAAGAACTGCTCGGCCTCGCCTTCCCAGCTGGCTGCGAGCTCCTTCTTGATGTCGGAGAACAGATCGTCCGTAGCTTTGTCGAGCTCGGTCACGATCTTCTTGAGCTCCTCGTACGCCTGCTCCATGCTGCCGAACTTGACGAATGTGTGATCATCGGGGACGGTCACTGGGATCTCCGTTGCCTCGGTCGGCTAGTTGTCGTTGACGACGTTGTCGATCCGGCCCATGAAGCCGTCCCTGGTCAGCGACCCGGACAGCTCCATGTTCTGGTCGGCGGCGTTCCGGTAGACGCCGGCGCCGATGTTGAGCCGGTCGTGGATGTCCTCGAGGATCTTGATCACAGCCTTGAACTCGACGTCCCACTCGTCGAGCGCGTGGCTGAACTTCTGGGCCGCGCCACCCCGCCAACCCTGGGTGGTCAGGTCGCCCTTGATCGTCTGAACCCGCTGACGCATGCCTTCGATGTACTGCGCGGTGTCCTGGCAGTACCCGGCAGCATTGGTCAACTGCGTCGGACTTGCTCCGTACAGTGCCACTGGACCTCCAAGTGGACATTTCCTTGTCTCGCACGGCGGTTGGTCGACGCGAATAGGGCGGACAACCTCCGCGAAACAACATCGATTCGCATGGTAACCACCACTTGCCACACTGATCACAAAGTCGCGCAAACGGGAAAAACTCTGCGCTTAGCGCCAACACTTTCTGCGCTCTGCGCTAACGACGCGAAGAATGCGGCGTCGCAAGATTGCCCCTCGGCGAATGCGGCGCGGCCCGGATGGGTCCTGAACGCTCGCAGAACCGCCACCGTCGAGCGGATCAGCCGGCCCGACGGTCAAACCCCGCGATATGGAGATGAAGATCTTGAGGTTGAAGAAGAGGACGATCGGCGCGGTCATCGTGGCCGCGCTCGGCACGACGGCGGTCTTCACCGCCACCACCGCCTCGGCCTCCGGCCGGACGACCGAGACGCCCGCCACGGTCTGCGGCCCCGGCTACTCGGTCGAGCGCCAGGCCACGTTCACCGGCGGCGTCGCCTACCTGCTCTACAACGCCGGCAAGCAGAACGCCTGCGCGGTGACGTTCAAGACCAAGGACGTGGGCACGCGCACCTTCGTCTGGTCCGCGGTGGACGTGAAGGGAGCGGGCGTGGTGAAGAACGAGGAGATCACCCCTCTGCACACCGTGCCCGTCTACCACGCCGCGCCGACCGGCTCCTGGGTGAAGTTCTCCGGCGGCACCAAGACCACCGACTCCGGTGGCGGATACGAGCGCATCAGCTGACGACCTCGTCCCCGGGCGCCGGGCGCCCGGGGACCCCCTCGCTCCGCCGCTTGGCTCGCAGCAGAGTGTCAGCCCGACAATCCGCGTACCCAGGTGTAGATCTCGAGCACGCCGGCCGCGAGCGGGAAGAGCTCGACGACGAGCAACACGTCCAGGATGTCCCCGGCCCGCCCCCAGAACGGCGAGGGCTTCCCCGACGACAGGGTCCTCCCGATGCCCACCGCCAGCAGGGCCACCCACAAGACGCAGACCGCCACGGCCAGCGCGCCGATGACCCCTCCCTTGGAGCTGAGCGCGAAGGCCACCATGGCGAGCCCCGCCAGGCCGGAGCCGACCAGCCAGATCCGCTGGCCGACGCCGGAGAACACGCGGGCGCGCATGACGAGCGTCAGGGAGAGCGCGACCGCCATGATGTCGGCGACCAACCCGTCGTGCAGTACCAGCAGCGCCTCGGCGACCAGCGCGGCCAGCCCGACAGCGGTGATCAGCCCCGTGGCGTAGTGCTGGGCGATCACGGTGCGCTCCTGGATCGCCGCCGCGTCGAGCCGCTGGTTGTCGGCGCGCAGCTCTTCTGCCGTGGTGGGCATGGCCGGCAGCGGCACCCGGGCCAGCCGGAACGAGAGCGTCGGCACCAGCGGGCTCAGCGCCAGCAACACGGCGATGGCCACGGCCGCCACTCCCGCGGGGGCGGCCCCCGACACCATGACCACCGCCGCGCAGACCGCACCGCACGTCGCGGCGACGGCCGTGCCGAGGAAGCCGGGTATGCCGTGCGAGATCGTCATCCCGGCGACGGCGGCGGCGAGCGCCGTACAGGCGAACGCGGCGAGTACATGGGGAGCGCCGACCTCGGCCATGCTCCCGCTTCCCGCGGGGGTGAACAGCCCGGCCAGGAAGCCGTACGGCAGCGCCGCGTGGCCGATCAGCGCGCCGGCCGTGGAGTCGCCCATGGCCCGCGACAGCACGGTCCCCGCGGCGATCAGCAGCAGCGCGAGCACTCCGAAGACGACCGTGCCGACCAGCGGCGGCAGGCCCGCCAGGGCCAGGCCGACGGCGCCGAGGACCAGCAGTCCCGTGGCGCCGGCCGTGCCGAGGGCCCTGCTGTGCGCCGCCGTCCACGTGCCCGGTCCGTTGCGCACGCCGGTGGCGACGACGTCGGCCACGTCATCGAAGATCGCGGCAGGCAGGATCGACTCGCGCGGGCGGAGGTAGAGGACCTCGGCGTCGAGCACGCCGAGCGTGCCGAGGCTCTGCTCCAGGTCGAGCGGAGCGCCGCCGAGCCGCTGCAACGTCCATCCCGGCGACGACGTGGCGTCACCGCCCACCTCGCCGAGCATGCGCAGCAGCCCCGGCAGCACGTGCGGCAGCGGGATGTCGGCGGGCAGCGTCAGGTCGGCCTTGCGGTTCGGACCCACGATCGTGACGTTGCACAACACCGGCAGCGGCAACGGCAGTTGCGCGAGGGCACCCTGCTGGATCGGCCCCGACTGCGTCGGCGTGGAGCTGTCGGCTCCCTCCGCAGGCGGCTGAGACTCCGGCGGCGGCGGCTTCTGAACCTTCGATCCCACGGTGCACTCCGTCCCAGAAGCATCACGGACAGCACAGAACATAGCGGGTCGCTTCTGGTAAGAACGTCGCGTGAGCAAAGTGGTTGTCCGGCGCCCTGAGCGCCGCCCCGGCCCCAAGCCACCTCGCGGGGAAGTCATGCTGGAGTCCCCGCCGGAGATCCCCGAGGTCCAGGGCCAGGGGTTCATGCTGGTGCTCGCCTACCTGCCCATGGTGGCGGGCGCCGCGGCGATGGCCCTGATGTTCACCGCGGGCGGCAACTCCAACCCGATCATGTACGTGGCCAGCGGCCTGTTCGCGGTCTCCATGGTCGGCATGACCATCGGCCAGATGGGGCGCCAGGCGGGCGAGCGCAAGCACCGGCTGAACGGCGCCCGCCGCGACTACTTCCGCTACCTCGGCCAGATCCGCAGGAAGGCCAGGCGCGCCGCCAAGCAGCAGCGCGAGGCCCTGGAGTGGAGCGGGCCCGAGCCTGACTCGTTGTGGTGGATCGCGATGGGACCCCGCTTATGGGAGCGCCGTCCCCGCGACGAGGACTTCGGCACGATCCGCCTCGGCACCGGCGTGCAGAAGCTGGCCATCCAGCTCTTCCCGCCGGACTCCAAACCCGTGGAGGACCTGGACGCGCTCTCGTCCGGCGCGCTGCGGAGATTCATGCGCGCGCACTCCACGCTCTCCCGGCTGCCCGTGGCCGTCGCCCTCGCCTCCTTCGCCCGGATCCGGCTCACCGGCGACCTCGCGGCGATGCGGGATCTCGTACGCGCCGTGATCGGCCAGATCGTCGTCTTCCACTCCCCCGACGACATACGGATCATGGTCTGCGCCGACCAGGAGCGCATGCCCCACTGGGAGTGGGTCAAGTGGCTCCCGCACGCCCTCCACCCCGACGTGGTCGACGCGTCCGGGCCGGTCCGTCTGATGGCCGAGAACATCGGCGAGCTGGATCGGCTCGTCGGCGGCGACCTCAAGGAGCGGCCCAGGTTCCAGCCGGGCGCACCCGCCGACGAGCTGCCGTACCACGTGGTGATCGTGGACGGCGGGCACGTGCCGCACGACTCCCAGCTCGGCAGCGACGCCATCCTGGGCGTGACCGTCATCGACCTGACCGGCTCCACCGGCGCCGTCGAGGAGGGCAACACGCTGCGGATGGAAGTCCAGCCGGACAACCTGCACATGGTGAAGCTCGACCACGCGGGCAAGGAACGCAAGACGCGGCTGGGCGCGCCGGACAAGCTCTCCTTCGTGTGGATGGAAGGGCTGGCCAGGCAGCTTTCCCCGCTTCGGGCCTCGTCGAGGAGCGGCGGCGACGGCGAGGACATGTTGTCGGTCAACACGACGCTCACCGACCTGCTGGGGATCAGCGACCCGCGCACGCTGGACCCGGCGGTCACCTGGCGGCCGCGGGCCGGCCGTAACAGGCTGCGCGTGCCGATCGGGCTCGGCGCCGACGGCCGCATGGTGGAGCTCGACATCAAGGAGTCGGCGCAGGGCGGCATGGGCCCGCACGGCCTGCTGATCGGAGCCACCGGCTCCGGCAAGTCGGAGCTGCTGCGCACGCTGGTGCTCGGGCTCGCGGTCACGCACTCCTCGGAGATCCTCAACTTCGTCCTGGTCGACTTCAAGGGCGGCGCGACCTTCCTCGGCCTCGACTCCCTCCCGCACGTCTCAGCCGTCATCACCAACCTGGAGGACGAGCTCCCGCTGGTCGACCGCATGCACGACGCCCTGCACGGCGAGATGGTGCGCAGGCAGGAGCTCCTGCGGGCGACCGGCAACTACGCCTCGCTCCGCGACTACGAGCGGGCCCGCGAGCAGGGCGCCGACCTGTTGCCGCTGCCCACGCTGTTCGTCGTGCTCGACGAGTTCAGCGAGCTGCTGTCCACGAAGCCCGAGTTCATCGACCTGTTCGTGATGATCGGCCGGCTCGGCCGCTCGCTCGGCGTGCATCTGCTGCTGGCCTCCCAGCGCCTGGACGAGGGCAGGCTACGGGGGCTCGACACGCACCTGTCGTACCGGATCGGTCTGCGCACGTTCTCCGCCATGGAGAGCCGGGCCGTGCTGGGCGTGGCCGACGCGTACGAGCTGCCCTCGGCGCCGGGCAACGGCTACCTCAAGTTCGAGACCACCGGCATGACCAGGTTCAAGGCCGCCTACGTCTCCGCCGCCTACCAGCCCGACCCCAGGCACGTGACGGACAGCGGGCAGCCCGCGGCCCGCGAGGTCATCGAGTACGGCCGCGCCTTCGCGCCGCTGCCCGTCGTCGAGACCCCGCCGAAGGAGGCACCGGCGGAGGCGGAGGAGGGCGGCTCCCAGTCGAGCCTGCTCGACATCGTGGTCGGCCGGCTGGCGGGACGTGGCCCCGCGGCGCACCGCATCTGGCTTCCGCCGCTGGCCGAGCCGCCGACCCTGGCCCACCTGCTCCCCTCGTTGTCGGTGACTCCGGAGCTCGGGCTGTCCACGCCGGGATGGGACGGCAGGGGACGCCTGCACGCCGTCATCGGCATCATCGACCGGCCCTTCGACCAGCGTCGCGACCCGTACTGGCTGAACCTGTCCGGCGCGGCCGGGCACGTCGGCGTCGCGGGCGGCACGCAGAGCGGCAAGAGCACCGTGCTGCGCGCGCTGATCGCCAGCATGGCGCTCACGCACACGCCTCAGGAGGTGCAGTTCTACTGCCTGGACTTCGGCGGCGGCACGTTGTCGGCGCTGGAGGGCCTCCCGCACGTGGGCGGCGTGGCCAACCGGCAGAACGCCGACAGGGTCCGCCGTACGGTCGCCGAGATCTCGACCGTCCTCCAGCAGCGGGAGCGGGACTTCACCGAGCACGGCATCGATTCGATCGCCACGTACCGCAAGCGGCTGGCCGACGGCAGCATCGAGGGCGACGGCTGGGGCGACGTGTTCCTGGTCGTGGACGGCTGGCTGACGATCCGGCAGGAGTACGAGAGCCTGGAGCAGGTGATCACCGACCTCGCCGCGCGCGGGCTCGGCTACGGCATCCACGTCATGGTGACCACCAACAAGTGGTCGGAGTTCCGGCCGGGCATCCGCGACCTGTTCGGCACCAGGATCGAGCTCAAGCTCGGCGACGCCTACGAGTCGGAGGTCAGCCGCAGCGCGGCGCTGGCGGTGCCCGAAGGCGCGCCGGGACGCGGGCTCACCAAGGACGGCATGCACTTCCTGACCGCTCTTCCCCGCATCGACGGGCTGCGCGGCGCCGACGACCTCGCCGACGGGCTGCGCGCCCTCGTGGAGATCGTCAAAGACTCGTGGGAGGGCCCGGCCGCGCGTCCCGTGCGGCTGCTGCCGTCCCTGCTCCCCGCGACCGCCTTGCCGGGCCCCGAGGAGACCGGCAAGAACCGCATCGCGATCGGCATCGACGAGGCGACGCTCTCGCCGGTCGCCCTCGACTTCGAGGCCGATCCGCACGTCGTCGTCTTCGGCGACACCGGGTGCGGCAAGTCGAACGTGCTGAAGCTGATCATGGAAGGTCTGGTCGCGCGCAAGACGCCCAAGGAAGCCAGGCTGGTCGTGATCGACTACCGCCGGTCGCTCCTCGACACCGCGGCCACCGAGCACCGCATCGGTTACGCGGTCTCCAGCGCGGCGGCGGCGGAGCTGGTGCAGGAGGTGCGCTTCGCCCTGCTCAAGCGCCTGCCGCCCGCCGACCTGACGCCCGACCAGCTTCGCGAGCGCAGCTGGTGGAAGGGTTCGGACCTCTACGTCGTGGTGGACGACTACGACCTGGTGGCCACCTCGAACAATCCCCTGCAACCGCTGGCCGAGCTGCTGCCGCAGGCGCGGGACATCGGACTGCACCTGATCCTCGCCCGTCAGATGGGCGGCGCCAACCGTGCCATGTACGACCAGGCGGTGCAGCGGCTCAAGGAGATGGCCAGCCCGGCGCTGATCATGTCGGGCAACCGGGAGGAAGGTGTGTTGTTCGGCAAGGTGCGACCGCAGCCCCTCCCGCCCGGCCGGGCCTTTTATGTGGACAGAAGGTTCGGAGACCGGCTGATCCAGACAGCTTCCTTGGAAGTGGAGGAAAACGGGACTCACCAACCTCAATGATCTCCACTATGCTCGACTTTCATGAGCGCAGGCTTCGTTGATGTTTCCTACAAGGCATTCGACGAGTGCAGGACGCGGATCAACATCGCGGCCAAGGGGTTCGATCTCGACGAAATCTTCAAGAAGACCAAGTCGAAGCCTCCCGCCGAGCTGACGGACGCCAAGCTGTTCGGCAAGCTGGACGGCGCGCAGGAGCTGGCCGCCAAGATGGACGCCGCCTGGTCCGGAATCCGCGTCGAACTCGACAGCGCGCAGCTCAAGCTGGAGAGCGTCGAGCGGGCGCTCAACGATGTGGAGGCCAACCTCCGCAAGGCGGAGAAGGACTCGGGCGCATGAGCACCGACAGCACCATCATCATCACCGTAACCGCGCCGGACATCACCGAGGTCCCCCGCGGGGCGGAGTTACAGGCCATGCTCGACAAGGTGACGGGCAATCCTCAGGGAATCAGGGCCCTCGCCTCGACCTGGCGATCATGCTCCCACCAGGCCGCGGACGTCACCTCCGCGCTCATCAGGAACATCAACGAGGTCGACCTGAAGTGGGAAGGCGATTCCGCGGACGCCTTCGACCGCCACATGCGTCTCTATCCCAAAGCGGGCGGCGAATTCAACACCGCCGTCACCGCCTGCGCGACAGCGCTCGACCAAACCGCCACGGCACTGGAGAAGGCTTCCGCGGAAATCCGCAAGCTTTGCGATGAAACGGTCGGCGGTGCGCAAATTTTCATCGGGAATTACCTTGTCAACCACCGCGACAAGGATCAGGTCGACGCCATGCGCGCGCTGCCCGAGGACCGGGACTTCACCACTCTGGTGAACACCAAGATCGAGCTGGCCAAGGGATATGTCAAGGCCGCCGAGGAGGCCGTCACGGCCGCCAAGAACACGCTGGCCGGCCGCGTCCAGGCGAGCGGGACCGGGGAGAACTCGCGGTTCGGCTTCTTCTCCGACATCCCGTATCCCGGAGGGGCGGACTTCGACCCGGGCGACAAGAAGGTCATCTGGAAGCGGACGACATCCTCTCAGGGGGACACGCGGCTGTCGGGCGGTGACGGCTCGAAGTCCGGCGGCGGCGCGGGAGCCGGTGGCGGCTCCGGGTCGGGCGGCGGGGTCTCGCCGGCGGGCACCACGCCCGCGCCCAAGGCCGAGGTCGTCGAGTGGATCAAGCAGGCGCTCACCGTCATCAAGTCACCCGAGATGGCGGACGTCATGCGCGAACGCGGCATCGACGTCAATGACCTGGACCCGAACGACCCCCAGGACGTCCAGCGCATCTGGACGATCATCTACCACGAGTCCGGCGGCAACCCCGGCGCCGTCAACACCTGGGACATCAACGCCAAGAACGGCGTTCCGTCCCAGGGCCTGATGCAGACCATCCCGCCGACGTTCAACGCGCACGCCCTGCCCGGCCACGGCAGGATCCTGGATCCGGTCGACAACATCATCGCGGGAGTCCTGTACACCTACAGCCGCTACGGCAACCTCGGCGGCCACCCCGGCATCCAGTCCCTCGAACGAGGCGGCGGCTACAAGCCCTACTGACGGCCGCGGCGGCCGCCGCTCGTCCGGATCTCGGGCGACGACGACGGCCCCACCCGGAAAGCTCGGGGTGGGGCCGTCGGTGCTGGATCAGCCGCAGTTCGCCCAGCCCGCGGCGGTGCTTCCCGCATCGACGCTGCCGGAGAACTTCACGCACCTGCCCGGGGCGACCAGCTTGACCGGCCCGGCGTAGTACTTGTAGTTGCCGCTGTCGGTCGCGCTGCTCCCGCCCTGGACGTCGAGCGTCGCGCTGACCGGGCTCTCCTTGCCCACGCCCGCGTACTTCATCGTCACCACGCAGTTCTGCTTGGTGCCGCTGTTGTACAGCTGGAAGGTCTCACCACCGTTGAACGCCTGCGAGCGCTGCACGTAGAAGCCGGACCCGCACACCTGGACCGGCGTGTAGGGGTTCTTCGGCTCCGGCTGCGACTGCGGCTGCGGCTGCGCGGGCGGCGGGGCCGCGCTCTTCGTCTCCGGCGGGGGCGCGGGGGCCTCCGTCGCAGGGGGCGGAGCCGGCGCCTGTTGCGTGCTCTTGACAGGAGCCGGCGTCGGGGACGGAGGCTCGGTGCTCTTCTTGGGCGTCGGGGTCGGGGGCTCGGTCGTCTTCTCAGGAGTCGGGGTCGGCTGCTGGGACTGCTCCGGCGTCCTGGTGTTCCTGGGCGTCGTGTCCTTGGGCGTCGGCGTCGCCGTGACCGTCTTGGTCACCCGCGGGCTCTTCGGCTGTGCAGGCGTCGCCTGCGGGGTCGTCGGCTGCGCGGTCGGCTGCTTGGTCGGCTGCGGGGTCGTCGGCTGAGCCGTGGGAACCGGCTGGGTCGGCGGCGGCGAGGGCGTCGGCACCATGCTGTACGCGGGCGCGGTCGGGACGCCCGACGGCTCCTCGGTGGGCAGGACGAGCGGGCCCACGCCGTACGGGTCGGCCTCGGACGCCGTGGCCCACGGCACGGTCACCTCGGGCTGCGGCTGGTCGGCGCCCGGCTCGCCCGGCTGCGCGACCGCCCCGTCATCGGAGTCGGCCGTCCCCTTCTCTCCCGCGTCGGCCGATCCGGTGGCTCCGCCGGTGACCTTGCCGTCGGCCGAGACGCCGATCGAGTTGATCCGCTGGGTGTCCGTGTAACGACTGGCTCCCCAGATGCCCACGCCTGACAGCACCATGAGCGCGGCCACCGAGGCGGCCAGGCCGACCGGGAACCTCCGGCGCGGCGAAGACGGTTCCACGACCGACGCCTGCAACACCTGGGGCCGCTGCGGCGACTCCCACATGGGCTGCTGCGGCTTGGGCCTTTCCCACGCCTGCTGTGGCTTGGGCGGCTCCCACGCCTGTTGCGGCTTGGGCTGCTCCCACACCTGCTGCGGGGGCTGGACCGGCACACCTTCGAGCGGCGCGCCGTCCGCCGCCGGCGGCAGGGCGGGGAGACCGAACGCCGGAGGCCGGGTCACCGCCTCCGCCGGCGGCGGCTCAGCCGTGACCTCCGGCTCCGCCGCCGGGCCGCCGAGCAGGCGCAACAGCGCTGTGTACGTGGTCGGCCGCTGCCCGGCGTCCTTCGCCAGCGCCGCGGACACCACGCCCAGCAGCGGCTCCGCCAGCGTGCCCAGCGCGGGCACCCCGGTCAGCACCGCGTCGGCATCCTGACCGAACGGCGCCTTGCCGGTGGCCGCGAAGACCACCGTGGCCGCCCAGGCGAACAGGTCCGCGGAGGAACCGTACGGCTCGCCTCTCAGCTGCTCGGGCGAACGGTAGCCGATCTCACCGGCGGGCTCGCCGAGGTCCAGGTCGGTCACCCGGAGGCCGTCGGCGCCCATGATGACGTTGCTGGGGGTCAGTCCCCGGTGGGTGATGCCCGCCAGGTGCGCGGCGGTCAGCGCGGTCAGCGTGCCGACGGCCACCCGCTCCACGGCCTCGGCGTCGAGCGGCCCATCGGCTGCGACAAGCTCGGCGAGGCTGCGCCCCTCGACGTGTTCGCGCACGACGTAGAGGTGGCCCTCGTGCAGACCGACGTCCACCGTTCGCGCGATGGACGAGCTGGAAAGGCGCCGGACCCTGGCGAAACGCGCGACGCCTTCCGGGTCCGGCTTGCCGGTGAACAACTTGATCACCCGGAGAGGCGCGTCCTCCGACTCCCGGCCCAGGAAGGCCGTCCCGCGCGGCCCCTCCGGCAGGCGTTCCAACAGGTCGTGGTCGCCCAGCCGCATCGGATCGTCCGGCTGTAATGGGTCCATCGTAGGTTTCCCTTCATCAAGCGCTGCGGCGCAGCGCCTGCATCAGCAGTCACATGGGTCATCAGGTCGGTGGGCCCGCCCGCCATCCACGGCTTCTGCCGAGCGGCAGCACCCGGGCGAGCGCGCCGGCCGCGGCGGTGAGGATCAGCGCCCCCGCGGTCACGGCCAGCGAGATGTTCCTGGCCCCGGCGTCCTCCGGTGGGAGTTTGGCGATCGCGTCCGCCGCGATGGGAGCGGGCGGAGGCGCGGCCACCAGCGGCCGGCCCGCGGGCTCGAAGGGCAGGACGGCGCTGACCGCCTGCACCGGATTGACCATGCCCGCCCCGGTGCCCTTGCCGACGGAGCCGTCGGCCGTGGCGATGATGCGCCGCCGCACCTGCTCCTGGTTGAGATGCGGGAACCGGGCGCGCACCAGCGCGGCGGTCCCTGACACGTAGGCGGCGCCGAAGCTGGAGCCCTCGAGATCCAGCTTGTACGTGCCGTGCGGCCACGGGGCGATGATGCCGACGCCCGGCCCCAGGACGCCGACGGGTGTGGCCGTGTTGGAGGAGTCGGCGCGCCGCCCGTCGGTAGTGGCCGAGCCGACGGCCAGCACTCCCTCATAGGAGCCCGGATAGGCGGGCACGTCCTCCTTCTTGTCGGTGATGTTGCCCGCGGCGGCGACGATCACGACATCTCTGGCCAGGGCGTTCTGGACGGCCGCCTTGAGCGTGGGATTGTCGGCCGCCTTGATCGAGATGTTGATGACGTCGGCCTTGAGCTGGACCGCCTTGTCGATGGCCGCCGCCAGGTTGGCGACGTGGCCCTCGGCCTGGTTGCTCTGTTTGAGCTCTATGACGGTCGCCTGCGGAGCCACGCCGTGGAAGGCGACGCCTGGATAGACGCGGCCGGCGATGATTCCGGTGACGGCGGTGCCGTGACCGACGCAGTCGGTGTAGCCGGTTCCGGTGAAGTCGACGAAAGTGGAGAGCCAGGGCAGTTGCGGGTGCTTGACGTCGAGGCCGCTGTCGATGACCGCCACCCGTACGCCGGCGCCGGTGCTCAGCCGCCACGCCGTCTTGATGTCCAGCCGCTTCTGCGCCCAGGGCTCTCCGCCGGGCAGCTTCACCACGCCTGCTTCGGGGTTGCACTCCTCACGCGCCGACGTGGCGGTCGCCGGGGTCGCGACCGCTGGAGCGACGACGAGGCCGAGAGCGGACACGGCCGCCAGAAGCACTCGACCGAGCACAGCCGAACGCCGCACTTTGTCCAGATATATCCGAGCGATCCGCCCCGACTGCGCAGGACCATCACGGCTTCCCGCCGGCACGGAGGCGCGGCTCGCGCTCGTGCGACGCCGACCGCCCCACCGCTCTACCAGGGTCATCTCAGCCATCCAGGTCGAACCGCGTCTGACCGCCGGATCCGGCGATCAACACGACCAGCAGGGCAACGAGCAACGCGGGCGTCCTGGCCCTGGCATCCGCGCCCCCGCGCACCTGCCCCGATCAAGTCGCATTCGTTCGAGAGGCAATCCTGCGACGCCGCTTATCCCGTGTCGTTAGCGGAGAGCGCAAGATATCTTGGCGGAGAGCGCAGATCATCCGGCCCCGGCCAGGCGACCCCGCCAGGGCCGACCAGTGGGCCCGTCAACGCGCTCCGGTACCCTCTCGTGATCTTCACACAGCGCTCGAGTCCCGGCCGGACACCGGGACCCCCCTTGAAACCAACCTGGAGTAGTCGTCAATGACCATGCCTGAGCACAGCACGACCTGGCACGACGCTCGCTACGACATGCCCGTCAGTCGGCAACTGGAGCGCTACAACGAGCTAGCCGCCAGGAACGCATCGGCTCGTGCCCGGATTGAGCTGGTGGAACGAGGGATCTATGACCCCGCCCGGCATGGAGCCGATGACCGGCCTCCGCTCACCGTGGCCGAACACATCGAATTGCTGGCATTGGCGGAGAGCATCGCGCGCACCGTGCGCCATCCCTCCAACGTCCACCACGCGCTGCTGGCTGGGGTGACCTGGGCCGATATCGCCCGCATCGCCGACTCCGACGAGCTCGCCGTCCGGCGGGACTACCAGCAGTGGGCTGACGATCAGTACGACCTCAACCAGCGCTTCCCCGACCGCGGCATGACCGCCGATGAGCACGCCGCCGCGACGGCCAGAGCAGCGGAGGGGCCTTGAGACACCTTCTTGCGGGCCGAGACACCGTCGCCGACTTTGTGGGCACCTCACGTCCGGCGATCTTCGCGGCCTCCACGCTGCCCGTGAGGGTCCCCAGGGAGATCGCGACCTTCTTCACGTCCGTGAGCTTCCGCGCGCCGGGCCGGCAGACCACCCGAACCCAAGGAAACCGGTGCCGGCGGTCGATGTCGCTCCGGTCGTCGGCGCAGTGGTGGCCGTATTCGGTGGTGCCGTCCCGCTTCTCGGCGACGGCTTGGCCGTCCACGGACGCTTGGGGGCGAACCTCCTTCGACGGCGGTGGCGACGACGTCGCCGAGGAGCCGTTGTACGACCCGCAGGTGAAGAGGCTCCGCGTCAGCGCGGGGTGAGGACGCAGAACTCGTTGCCCTCCGGGTCGGCGAGGACCGTCCACGACACGTCACCCTGGCCCACGTCGAGGTCGGTGGCGCCGAGAGCCCGCAGCCGGGCCACCTCCGCCGCTTGATCGTCGCCGGGGTAGGGCCGGAGGTCGAGATGGATGCGGTTCTTCACGGTCTTCACGTCAGGCGTGCGGAGGAACTCGAGATACGGCCCGACACCCTTGGCGGAGCGCAGCACCGCATGATCGTCGGTCACCTGGTGCAGGGTCCAGTCCATCGCCTCGCCCCAGAACCGGGCCATGGCCCGGGGGTCCGCGCAGTCGACCACCACCGCGGCCATCGGCCCGGTGTCCCGGTAGACCGATCGAGGCTCCAACACGCAGAACTCGTTGCCCTCCGGGTCAGCGAGGACCGTCCACGGGACGTCACCCTGGCCCACGTCGACGGGCGTCGCGCCGAGATCCTGGAGGCGCGCGACCAGATCCGCCTGATGGGCCGCAGAGGTGGTGGCGAGGTCGATGTGCACGCGGTTCTTCACCGTTTTGGATTCCGGGACGCGAAGGAAGTCGATGCAGAGAGCGATGGGGTCGGGATAGGCGAAGCCCTCGGGCTCGACGTTGGTCTCGCCGGCTTCGTCGCCGGAGACGTTCCAGCCGAGCGCCTCCGCCCAGAACCGGCCGAGTGCGGAGTCATCACGAGCATCCATCGCAACGTGAACGAGCCGTGTCGCCATGCCGCCGATCCTATGCACGCGTCGATGAGGACCCAGCTGGGGCATCGAGGGCCGAGAAGCTGAGGACCGCGTCCAAGGCCGCGTAGTAGAGCTGAGGCGCGTGGGGACGTCGGCGGTGACCGCCTGGCCCGCCTCACCGCCGTCGTCCAGGTGCCCGATGGCCTGCTCGGACGCAGGCGTGCGGCGGCGGAGCCTCTGGCGAGCTCCGGCCTCCTGCCGAGCACGCGGATGGCGCTGCAGATGAGCGTCGCCTTCTCCGTGGCGTTCCGGCGCAGTGATCGGCAGCGAGGTTGTCGGACCGTTCCGCTACCTTTCCACCATGGCGGAATTCGTACTGGTCGCGGGCGCGTGGCTCGGATCGTGGGCGTGGGACGAGGTGGTGCCGGAGCTGCGTGCGGCCGGCCACGGCGCCCACCCGTTGACGCTGTCCGGCCTCGCCGACAGGCGTGGCCTGCCAGCTGGGCAGCAGACCCACGTCCAGGACATCGTCGACGAAGTCGGACGCCACGATCTGCGCGACGTCATCCTGGTCGGGCACAGTTACTCGGGCATCCCGGTCGGTCAGGCCGCCGAGCGGATCGGTGACCGGCTGGCCCGCGTGGTCTTCGTCGACTCCAACGTTCCCGCCGACGGCGAGTCGTTCGTGTCCCGCTGGTCGGTTCACGGCCGGACGATGGTGGAGGCCTCGATCGCCGAGAACGGGGGCTTCTGGTCGCCGCTGGTCGCGGCCGACTACGACGGTCAGGGCCTCACCGGAGAGCAGATCGCCCGGATCGTGCGCGGCTCGACACCACACCCGGGGGCCACGCTGACCGAGCCGGCCGTACTGGCAGGCCCGCTCGGCCGGCTTCCGGCGACGTACGTCAAATGCCTCCTCGACGGCGACAAGCCGAGCGACGACGTGGTCAAGCTGCTGACCAGCGAGCACTGGCGGCTGGTCGAGATGGACACCGGCCACTGGCCGATGTTCTCCCAGCCACGCGAGCTCGTACGGATCCTGCTCGACACGGTGGCAGGCGGGTAGGTCCGGCGCCGCGGCCGCTTTGGCGAGGGCTGCCCGGATGGTCTCGTCGCCGACCCGGTCGACAGCGGCTTGCACCTGGGGGGACGCTGTTCCGGCGCGGCCGAGAACGAACTCCTGGACCGGCGGGCGGCGTGGACAGTTCGGCACGCGGGGCGGACACCGTCGATCACCTCAGTCGTTTGTGCGCGTGGGCCAGTAAGTGGTGGGTGGCCGCCTGGCCGCCGACGGCGATCTGGCTGACCAGGAGGCTTCTGGTGCCGTCGCCGGCGTTGGGCGAGTCGGGCGCCATCCTCGACCAGGCGTGCCTGATGTGCGTGGCCAGATAGCGGGTGTCGCTGCCGGTGTCGGCGAGAACGACGACGCGGTGGACGGGGTAGCGGTCGATGACGCGCTGAAGTTCGTAGCCGGTGCCGATGTTCTCCTTCTGGAAGCCCGACAGGTCGATGACGACGAGGTCGGCGAGACCCAGCAAGGTGTCGACGGCGCGTTTCCAGTAGGCGCCGTGGCACAGGTAGGCGGACATGGGGTAGCTGCCTTTGCGGTCCCAGACGCGCACGCCTTTGCCGCCGGTGCCCCTGATGGTGCGAAACCCGCTGGGCAGCGGCTCGAAGGGCCGCGCGTCGAGCTCGCGCAGCATGCGTCGGTCGGAGGCGATGAACAGCTCTCCGAGCGTCCCGGCGCGCCGCATCCGCGCCAGCTCGGAGTGGCGCACGGAGGCGGCGCTGCGCAGCAGGTGCACGTACCCGCAGCGGCGAAAGGCCCCCTTGACGAAGTCGCGCACCCGTAGCTCGTTCTCGAACAGCCGGAAGTAGACGATGCTCAGCGGCGGCTGACCGAAGACGTTGCGTGCGGCGCTGACTTTGGGCAGGCCGAAGACGACGGTCCGGGGCGGCGCGTAGAAGGTGATCTTCAGCTCGGGGATGACCGGCGTTCGGTAGCGGGACAGGGCGGCGGTGGCGGGCGGCATCAGCTCGGCGAAGGCCGGGTCCTGCGAGAGCTTGCGCACCTGCCTGGCCAGCAGGTGTCGGCGCGTGACGTCGACGGCGACCACAAGCAGCACTACCAGCCCCACCCCACCGGCCAGGGCGGCGACCAGCATCGCCTCCTCGGCGCGCGAGCCCATCCGCTCGGGCGTGAGCAGGGTGCCCAGCGCCACGATCGCCAACGGAAAGGCCACCCACGGCACGGCCAGCATCAAGACGTTGCCCAGCGTGGTACGGCCGGGCCGCGACTGCCGCAGGGCGGCGCCGTGCTCGGCCGAGGGCGGCAGCAGCAGCGCCTTGGCCGGATCGCGCGCCCGCCGTTGCTGCGACAGCGCGATTTGCCAGCGGACCACGCGCACGACCAGTGCGACGGTGAACAGTGCTGAGGCCAGGCCAGTGCCGCCGGCCAGCCAGGGGAAGAGCTCGAAGTCGCGGGGGATCCGCACGCCGACGGTCACCGCAGGAACCAGGCCGCTCATGTAGGCGAAGACGAGCGAGGCTATGCCGCCGGTGTAGAGGCCGCCGAGCAGGTTGCCGCGCGCCGCCTCGGCCTCGGCCGCCGGGTCAAGCCGATACCGCATGAGCCACCTCCGTTTCCACCGAGTGTGGCCACCCAAGATCCCCGGCACATGAGTAGCCCCTACTCAGGAGGGGGATACAGGGGCTCTACCGCGGTCAACGCGGTACCGGGCCGAGCGGAAGATCCTCATCACAGACCACTGACAGGCGCAGAAGCCACAGGTCGCTACCGCTGATTTCCGCACCCAGCCGCCTCGATGGCCCATCGGCCGCTTCGTCCCCCAGATCTTGACGTGTTCGACGCCGCATTCTTGGGATCAATGGAGGCATCACAGCGGAGAGCGCACCGGCAGATCTTGGCCGACTCAGCTCGATGCCCTCAGCTGACCGGATCCCAGGCAGCACGAGGACGAGCGAGCGGCTGAGCCGGCCCCCGGACCGGAGACAGCCCGCAGCGGGTCAGCGAACGCGCGATCGGCGCTGATTCCGTTCACGGGACAGACGGGAGGTCGTGGGACCGAGGTTCGTCAGCGTGATCGCGGTCAGCGTCTCGGCCCACCGCCGCTCACAACGGATCGCAGGCGGGATCGTGTTTCTCATAGAGCCGGGCGAGCAGACGATTGAGCTGCCGTTGTTCGGCTGCGTTGAGCGGCGACAGGAACTCGGCCTCCGCCTTGGACAGCTGATCGAGCGCCTCGTCCACCACCTTCGTGCCGGCATCGGTCAGCCTGACCAGGTACTTCCTTCGATCAGCGAGGTCGCGTTCACGGTGCGCGTAACCCAGCCGCTCCAGCTTGTCCACGACCGCCACCATGGTCGTCCGGTCCATGCCGGTGAGCCGGCCCAGTTCGCGCTGGGACAGCCCCTCACCGTGGGCGACGCTCAGGACGCGCAGGTCACGACCGGTGAGAGACCAGCTGTCCAGCGCGTTACCGATCACTGCGCGGGCGGCGTCGCCGAGACGGAGCATCATGTGGCTGGTCGCCGAGGTGACCAGCTGCGCGGGCGGGGTCGGTTCTCTCATGAGGGCAACATACGTCATAGCACCGATCATCAGTTACTATGATCGTCAGCACCGCTGATGAATCGGAGTGTGCCATGAGCTCAGTTGCCACTCGTGAGACCGCGCTTCGCGTCGCCCTCGTGGCGATGGGGCTGGTCACCACCCTCCCCGCCCTCGCACTGGTCACCTCGTACGCGCTGGAATGGACCTACGGGGTGATCGCCCCCGAACCGATGACGCTGGCACTGCTTCAGCACCGGGGCATGCTCCAACTGCTGCTGGGCGCGGCCCTGATCTGGGCGGCCTTCTTCCCGCCGGCGCGGCGGGCTGCCGCGATCGCCGCGGTGGCGGGCAAGTCGACCTTCCTCCTGCTGATCCTGCCGAACCCCGACCTGCGTGCCGACCTCGCGCCCTTCAGCACGGTGGTCGATCTGACCTGCATCGTCGTGCTGTCGGTCTACATCGTCTGGAGCACCTCGGTCAGCGTCAGAGGCGGTCGACACGCCCCGCATTGACTTTCTGGGCAGTCGGACGGCTGTGCTCTCTCAGCCGGCGTGAAGGATCCGCAAGCGATCGGGTGCCGCCGGATCTCGGTCAACGACCTGGACCGGCGCCCAAGCCCACTGCCAAACGCTGATGCCCGGCGTGCGGGAGAACTGGATCTTCCCGCGGGTGCCTTCGACTGCAACGCGCGGCCAGGCTTCGGCAGTGCTCGCCCGGTCCACGCCGCCAGACCGCAGCACATCAGCGAGGACGGTGACCGTGTCGTAGCCCTCGAAGGCGACGAAGGAGGGCGCCGCGGCCAGCCGTTCGCACAGGACCTTCTCGACTCGTGCCCCGAGTGGGCTGAGGCGCTCGGGCAGGTAGCGCAAGAACGGGATCGCGGCGCCGTCGTCGCCCAGCAACCTCGCCCATTCGGCGAACTCCGGCTGCCCGGCCGGAGCACCAATCATGATCTCGGCCAGGCGCGGGTCGCGGCGGACAGACTTGACGATCGACACGGCCGGCTCCGGGTGGCCGACCAGAAGAAGGAGGGCCGTCGCGCGATTGCCGACGAGTTCGTCGCACACGGCCGCGGGGGCGAGCGCGCCCATGTCGAGTTCGATGACGGTGCCGCCGTGCGGAGCGAGGTAGTCCCGCAGAATGCGGGCCCCGGATGCCCAGTAGACACTCGGCTGGGCAGCTACGGCGATCCGCCTGTGGCCCGCGCTGAGAAGGAAGTCCGCGTAGATCTGCCAGCCGTGGGACTGCGCCGGGGCGACGCGCGCGACCCATTCCGTCGGCTGTTCGGTGAGCGTGTCGAGAACCGCTGAAGAGCAGAGGTACGGCAGGCCGAGGGCCTCGGCCCTGGCCGCAGCGGTGCGAGCGACCACGCTGTGATACTCCCCCGCCAAGGCGGCCACGCCCAGGCGAGCCAATTCATCCACGGCCGCCACGGCCCGCTGCGGATCAGCCGCGGTGTCCCGGACCACCAGTTCGAGCGGTCTTCCGACGATCCCGCCGGCGTCATTGACATCGCGAACGGCCAGCTCGAGTCCGGCGAGCAAATGTTGGCCTGCCTCGACCCAGCCAGGCCGAGTCAACGGAACGAGAGCGCCGATCTGGACGGATGATCCGTCAGTCCGCTCCACTGCAGGCGGTGATGGTGGCGTGTTCATGCGTGGCGTCTCCCGTGTGACGGTTCGGTCGCAGTCTGCCCTGATCACAGAGTGGCAAGGCCAGATAGTACGCGTTCATCTCATCTCGCCCGTGGCGGGCGCCCCCCGCGACCTGTTGCCCGACCCCGGCCGCCCCATCACCTCGCCTGTTCCTCAACCACTCACACCCGGAGGGGCTGGACCAGCAGATCGATCCGGGCGGGCCTGAGGCACCCCCTCGTCCGCCTCTTGATCCTCTTTCTGGGCAGGGGGTGTCAGCCGGTGCTCGCGGCGGAGGCGAAGGGGCCGTCCAGGGCGGCCCATTGCAGCAGCAGGATGGTTTTGCCGTCGGTGATGCGTGCGTCGCGGACCATGGCGAGGGCGTCGGTGAAGGGCAGTTCGAGCACTTCGATGTCCTCGCCGTCCTCCTCCAGCCCGCCGCCGTGTGCTGTGCGGTCGGCCGGTGTGTAGGGGGCGGCGTAGAAGTGCAGGCGCTCGGTGACCGAGCCGGGGCTCATGTAGGCGTCGAGGACGTGGGTGAGCGGGCCGAGCGTGATGCCGAGTTCCTCGGCGGCCTCGCGCCGGATGGCGGCGACCGGGTCGTCGCCGTCGAGCAGTCCGGCCGCGGCTTCGATGAGCATGCCGTCGGGGTGGTCGTTGACGTAGGCCGGGTAGCGGAACTGGCGGGTGAGCAGCACGCGCCCGCGGTCGGTGTCATAGGGCAGGATGACCGCGCCGTTGCCGCGGTCATAGGTCTCGCGCTGCTGGGTGACCCAGCGTCCGTCGCGGCGCCGGTAGTCGAAGGTGGTGCGACGCAGGACGTGCCAGCCCTGGGAGGTGAGCTCCACGTCGCGGACCACGACGTCGGAGTTGCGGTCCAGATCACGCCCGACGCGGTCGAGGCCGGTGCGGCCACGGTGGTCGGGGACGTCGATGCCGGGGCGGGTGTTCACGCGGTCTCCTGCGGAGTGCGGCGCGGGATCTCGTTCACGTCGTGGTAGACGGGCAGGCCGCGACGGCGGGCGGTGGCGACGTCCTGGTCGGCTCCGGTGGAGTTGCCGGGGAGCCGGAGCACGGCGTCGCAGTGGGCGAGCAGCCGTTCGGCGGTCGGGTAGAGGACCTGGTCGGCGAGGGGGTCGGTGGGGTCCGCGCCGGCCGAGCGCAGGACGGGCAGCGCGACCCACTCTCCGATCATCGGGACGTGTCCGGCGGCGAAGACCGGCCACGCCGCCGCTTCGAGGCGGGCGAGGTTGGCGGCCATGGCCTGCGGGTCGCCGTCGCTGCCGGAGCGGTAGGGCCCGGCGATCAGGATCAGCATCGGCTTGTCGGTCATGACGCGCTACGATACATGCAGAAACGTGCAAGAACTGGAGAGAACGTGCATGCTGGCTGCTGAACGGCGTGACCACCTGCTGGGCCTGCTCGCCCGCGAAGGCAAGATCGTCGCCAAGGACGTCGCCGCGGACCTGGGCATCTCCGAGGACAGCGTGCGGCGCGACCTCCGCGACCTGGCCGCCGAGGGCCTCTGCCACCGCGTCTACGGCGGAGCGCTACCCGTCTCCCCTGCCGTGGCGGACTACACCGCCCGCAAGACCGTCACCCCCGACGGCAAACGGAAGGTCGCCGCGGCGGCCGCGGCGCTGGTACGGCCGGGCAGCGCCGTGATCCTGGACGGCGGCACCACCGCCCTGGCCGTCGCCCACACGCTCTCGCCGGACCTGGCCTGCACCGTGATCACCCACAGCCCGACCATCGCCGCCGCGCTGCTGGAACATCCGCGGGCCGAGGTCTTCCTGCTCGGCGGCCGCATTTTCAAACACTCGGCGGTCGCCTGCGGTGCCGCCGCGGTGGAGGCGGCCCAGAACGTCTCGGCTGACCTCTGCCTGCTCGGCGTCACCGGCGTCCATCCCGAGGCGGGACTGACCACCGGCGACGCCGAGGAGGCCGCGATGAAGCGCGCCCTGGCCGCACGGGCCGCCGACACCTACATCCTCGCCTCGTCGGAGAAGATCGGCACGGCTTCACGGTTCCGCGTCCTGCCCTGGGAGGAGATCAGCGGACTGATCACCGATGCCGATCCCGGCAACGCAGTCGTCGAGCAGCTCACGGCACGCGGCGTGGAGGTTCTGGCAGCCGGCTGACAGCCACGCGCCGAACACGGGAGCGCAGGAGGTAGCGGTTCAGCCGGCCACAGGAACTGACTAGCCTCGGCCGTATGGTGTTCGACTCCGTTCATTTCGATCTCCAGTCCTATGCCGGTTTCGACATGGATCGATACGTTCGGCGGACGCACTGCAGCTGGGAGGACCTCGGCTGGCAGTCCTTGCTTGCGCAACGGTTCGACCACGTCCCGCTGGTCGAGGACATGGAGTTGCCGGCCGCGGCGGACGTGCACCTGATACTGCCCGTAGGAGGCCGGACCGTGATGGAGACACGGATCGATGGTCGATGGAGCCGCCACACCTGGGTACCGGGGCGGCTCGAACTGGGCATCCCGGACCGGCCCGCCGTCCGCCGCTATCGCGCGGACGGCCCGTTGCGCAGCGTGCAGGTCCACATCCCGCGCGGCACCGTCGAACGGACCGCCGAGCAGCTGGGTGGCCGCGCGGTGGACTACGCGAGCATGGCGGCGTCCGTGGCCGCCGGCGATCCGCTGATCGAGGAGGCTGTCCGCGCCGCCGGCTTCGCGGAGGAGACCGGCGACCTGTACGCCGAGTCCGCGGCCGCCTTCCTGGCCGTGCACCTGCTCACCCGCCATTCCCGGTCACCTGGTCAACGGACGCCGGGGCGGGAGGACGCACGCGTCCGCGCGGCGATCGCCGTCATGCGTGACCGGCTGGCCGAACCGCTCACCCTGGCGGACATCGCGGACGAGGTGTACCTCAGCGTCTATCACCTTGTTCGCGTGTTCAACCGAGCAACAGGAGAAACGCCCCACCGGTTCCTCATCCGCTTGCGGATCGAGAAGGCGCAACGCCTGCTGCGGGATACCGACCTCACGGTCGCCCAGATCGCGCCGCTCTGCGGTTTCGCCAGTCCCGGTGCTCTGTCGACGGCCTTCCTGCGGCACACCGGCACCCGTCCCTCGGCATATCGCAATTCCTGACCGCTCTCCCGGCAATCTCACGCATGGACCCGGGGGTGACCGGTTTCTAGGGTTTCGTCCATGTCTGAAAACGCGGCGACAACGCCGGAGATCGAGCCGTACCCCATGCGCATTCCTGACCGCGACCTGGCGGACCTGCGGGCTCGTCTTGACGGGGTTCGGCTTCCCGAGCCGGAAACGGTGCCGGGCGCCACGCAGGGTATCGGGTTGGACCGGCTGAGCACGCTGCTGGACACCTGGCGACAGCACGACTGGCGGGCCAGGGAAGAGCAGTGGAACACGATTCCGCATTACCGCGTGCGCCTCGACGACCTGCGGATCGCGTTCTGGCACGTACGCTCGCCCGAGCCCACAGCGCTCCCCTTGTTGCTGACCCACGGCTGGCCGGGCTCCGTCCTCGAATTCGAGAACGTCCTCGGGCCGCTCAGCGATCCGGTCGCCCATGGCGGTTCCGCGAGTGACGCCTTCCACGTCGTCGTCCCGGCCCTGCCAGGGTTCGGGTTCAGCGATCGTCCACGCGAGCGCGGCTGGCACCCCGCACGCACGGCGCGGGCGTGGGCCGAGCTGATGACCGTGCTCGGCTACGAGCGGTTCGGCGCGCACGGCGGAGACTGGGGCGCGTTCGTCAGCACCGAACTGGCACGCCTGGTGCCCGAGCGAGTCGCCGGCCTGCACCTGACGATGCCGATCGCCTCTCCCCTGCCGGACGACCGGATCTCGCCGGACCCGGCGGAACAACGCATGCTGGAGCGGCGCGACACTCATCTCGCGGACGGATACGGCTTCGGGATGATCATGAGCACGCGCCCGCAGACGCTCGGCTACTCCCTGCTCGACTCGCCTGCCGGCCTGGCGGCGTGGCTCGGTGAGAAGTTCGCCGCCTACTCCGACACCCGACCGGAGGCCGGCGGCGGGGTGAGCGCGTCGCAACAAGTGGACAACATCGCCCTGTACTGGCTGACCGGGACCGGCGCCTCCAGCGCTCGCTGGTACTGGGAGGCCATGCGGTGGGTACCACGCAGCGCCGAAGAAGAGAACGAACAACCGGTGACGGTGCCCACCGCCTGTTCGCTCTTCCCCGCCGAGCCGTGGCCGACCGCCCGGCGCTGGGCCGAGCGGCGCTACCACGACCTCCGGTCATGGCACGAGCTGGACCGCGGCGGCCACTTCCCCGGTCTGGAACAGCCAGACCTTCTGGTCTCCGAAATCAGGACCGCATTCCATCACCTACGTCACCGTCCCGGCGATCTCACACGGTGAAGGTCTCTCACCCTTCCCTTCCACCGGCGGCCGGGCTCGCCTCCGTCCCCGCGATGACCTGCCACCTTCCCGTCCGAAGGGAAACATCATGACGACCATGTCCACGCCACGCTCCTCGCCGTCACGTACGCGATCCCGCTCGTCGTCTGGCGGACGCGGCCCGACGGCGCGCCGAGCCTGTCCAAGGACATTCACCCCGCGTTCGTCGCTTTGATCGTCGCAGCCTCTGCCGCACTCATCGTGGCCATCCGTCGAGCCCGGCGCTGAAGCAGCGTGCCCACTTTCCTCAGTACTCATCAGGAAGCTCAATGACCATGTCCAGCAACAACCTGTCGAACTCCTCCGGGCAGCGATTCCCGACCCGCGCGCGCATCACCGCGCTCACGATCTCGCTCGCCGCGACCGGCGTATTCGCAGGCGACATCTCCGCCGCGCAGGCCGTCACCGCGCAGCCCCCGGCCATCCACCACGCCGCCGCTCACCACGGTGGTGGACTCCAGTGCCGCGGGAAAGGTGTCGACCCCACCGCGAAGATCCGGTACCGGACCGAGGCCTTGATCAAGGCGCCGCTGAGCACCATCTGGAAACTGCAGACCGATGTGGAAGGCTGGCCCACCTGGCAGAGGCCCGTGACCAGCATGAAGCGCCTGGACCCTGGCCCGCTCCGCAAGAACTCGCGCTTCCGGTGGACCACCCCGGTGCCCGCCACTCCCGTCAGCGCGCCCACCACGCTGGTCATCACCTCCACCGTCCGCCAGCTTCGGCACCATGCGTGCATCCGCTGGACCGGGCCGGCGATCGGCGAAGGACTGCGCATCGACCGGGGCGTTCACGTCTGGACCTTCACCAAGGTCAAGGGCGGCGTCCTCGTACGCACCGAGGAGACCCATGCGGGCGACCAGATCGAAACCAACGTGCCACTCGCCACCGACTTCCTCGGAAAAGGTCTTGAGGCCTGGCTGAAAGACCTCAAGAACACCGCCGAAGCGCGCACGAGCGCTTAAGTGCCTGTTCCGAACTTCTGGCCATGGACCGAGGGACGGTGGACACATCCTGGGCTACCGCATGTCGCGGTCTCCGATGATCAGGGATACGCCGGCGTTGAAGATGTCGTCGGGGGTGAGTCCGGCGTGGCGGCCTTCCGCCAGGGCACGGGCGATGGTGGGGAATGTCTGCGCGAACTGTTCGGCGGTCCGGGTGTCCATGGTGTGGGCGCCTGCGGAGTCCTGCTCTTCGATGACGTGGCCGAGGGTGTAGTGGGTGCCGGTGAAGACGATGTTCGCCGCCTCAGCCAGGGGCAGGTCGCGGTCTTCGAGTGTGCGGAGTGCGTGTTCGGCGATGCGGGCGAGGGTGGGTGTGCCGGGTGGTCGGGCGCCGGCCACGACTCGGGCGCCGTCGGGGTAGGCCAGCATTGCCTGGCGCAGGCGGTGGAAGATGGCGGCCAGCCATGGCCGCCAGGACTGGTCTGAAGGCAGTGGCGCGAGCTCGGCGAATTGTTCTTGCAAGATGGCTTCGGCCATCGCGTCCAGGAGCTCCTGCTTGTCGTTGAAGCGCCAGTAGATGGCGGGGGCCTTGACCTGCAGGCTGGTGGTGAGCCTGCGGAAGGTCACCCCGGTCAGACCTTCCTGTTTCAGCAGCGTCAGGGCTTGCTTCACGATCGTCTCTGCATCCACGGCATCCATTGTATAACTGTGTTACATTGGCTTCTATAACGTCGTTATAGAGCGAGGTGTAGATCTTGAACCAGGCACTCGTGGACAGCATGCGGACCTACCTCCAGGCCGGACTGGCCATGGACGTGGACCAACTGGATCAGCTGTATGACCCGGAATTCGAAAACGTGCGGGCGGATGAGTCCGGCCAGACGATCACCCTGACCAAGGCCCAGTTCATGGCGCGCTTCCGCGCGCTGCGCGAACAAGGCCAGTCGGTGGGTGAGTCCATAGACGACATCACCTTCCCGGCCACTACCGACTTCGGCGACCACGCGGCGATCATCATGCGCCGGGTCGAAAACGATGTGCCGGCACTGTATACCTTCATCTGGCGGATGGACGAGGGACAGCCGACCACCATCCTGCGCGAGATCACCTTCGACAAGGACATCAGCTACCTGCTGAAGATGGTGCAGTCCGCGAAGGACGCATAGCGGTATCGGAGGGCGCGCCCCTTGTGGGAGGCGGTCGGCCGGCAGCGCGGACGACTCGACGCCCCATCAGATGATCATCGACCACAGCACTATGGCTTCGTGGTGCTCGGATAAGTGCTCGTAGTCCTGGACGCAGCGCCTGCGCCGGGAGATCCACGACAGCGTCCCCTCCACACTTCTCGGGGCGTCCGCCGTTGCCGTGCAACCAGGCCGGTTGAGGCATGAGCGGCTCGATGGCCTGCCGTTCGGCGTCGGTCATGTCGGTGGTGTAGCAGCGCGTCCAGGCCGGGCGCCGCGCTCCGTGGCCATAGCGGCAGGCCACACGTGAGCAGGCAGTTTCTTTGTGCTACGTCGCCATTTCGCCCATTTATCGGCCACGCAGCGGGCCCGGGGATCAGTTTGTACACGGGCACGGAGCCCGTAGCCGCGCCGACGCCTGGTCCACGTAGGTGGAAGATCTTCCCGGTGAGGGCGTGCGGGACTCCTGCAGGTTACGGATGACCTTGAGGTCACGCCTACAGGGCTACCCCATGGCGTAGGTGAGGATGTGCGTGGTCTTGAAGACGCGGCCGTAGGCGGCGATCGCACTCCCGAGCGGGGTGGGGTTACCCGCCTTTGCTTCGTCGTCGCGTACCAGGCGGCGGTGGTGGCGTGCTCATCCTGCTCCCACTCGCTCCGCACGGGCATCCCTCGCGTCGGTGATTACAGTAAGGACCGCCGACCACAAACAAGAACGGGCTCATCCGTCCAGGAAGCGCACCAGCTCCGCAGTGACGAACTGGGGGTTCTCCTCGACGAGCCAGTGTCCCGCGTGCGGCACGTCCACCGCGCGCACGATCTTGGTCATGCGCGGGGCCACTGTGGCTCGGATCGCGTCGAGCTGCCCCTGGGCGGTCATGAGCAGGGTCGGGACACGTACCGGTGCTGCTGCCGCGGTGTCGCGAACGTCTTTGTCGAGGGCGCGGTAGAGCTCGAAGCCGCCCGACAGGACCTCTGGCCGGCTGTAGGTCCGTGCGTACTCGTTGATCTCGGTGTCGGAGAACGGGGACCGATCAGATGTGCCGCCGAACGCCGTGCCGCCGAACGAGACCTGGGGATAGAACAGCGCCAGGTACTCGCGGACGTCGTCGCGTACGACCGCCTCGGGGACCCGTCGCTGGGAGTGAAAGGCGATGTGCCAGCTCAGTGAGCGGTACGTGGACGCATCGATCCTGGGCCCGGGTAGTGGCAGGTCGAAGTAGCCGAGGCGGGCGGTGTCATCGGGGAATTGGCTGGCGTACTGGAAGGCTACTGCGGCGCCGAAATCGTGCCCGACGACGCGGGCGTCACGTATCCCGAGCCGGTCGGCGATCAGCGTGTGGACGTACCGCGCCAGAGTGGCCTTGTCGTAGCCGGTCGGTGAGCCGGTGCTGTCGCCCAGTCCGGGAAGATCGACAGCGTAGACGGTGTGGTTCTTGGCGAGCGCCGGCATGATCGGCCACCAGCCGTACCAGGTCTGCGGCCAACCGTGTATCAGCACTACCGGCGTGCCGCTGCCGCCGGTCACGTAGTGCATACGGACGCCGTCGACGTCGGAGAACTTGTGTCGGAAGGTGTTCTTGAACTGGGGGTCGTCCTGGGTTGCGACGGCGTAGGGGGGAACGTCGCCGGCTGTCGGCGTGGAACAGGCCGCGGTGCCGATCGTGAGCAGGAGGGTGAGCGTGACGGTCGCCACCGTGCGCGCGGATCGGAAGAAGCGGCGCGACAACAGTCGTGTTGCGGTGATCATGTGGTCCTGTTCTGGAGAAGGTGGATCAGCGCCCGGTCGCGCCGTCGATCAGTTCGCGGAGGATGTCCGCGTGGCCCGCGTGACGGCCGGTCTCCTCGATCATGTGGGTGAGGGCCCACCGGATGCTGGGAGCGGGGCGTTCCGGTCGCGGTCGAGGAATCGGCGCGCCGAGATCGGTGCACCCGTCGAGCAGTTCGTTCGCGCGCCTGACCGTTTCTCGGTAGCGGGCGACGACGTCGGCCACTCTGTCCGCCGGCGCAGCCTGGAACGTCGCCTGCCAGTCGGTGACGTCGTCCCCGAGGAACATCGAGCGTTCGACGAAAGTCAGGTGGTTGAGCAGGCCGAGCAGGTTCGTGCCCGACGGCACCACGGCTGTTCGCGCCTGAGGTTCGGGGGCACCCTCGACTTTCGCGGCGATCGAGGTCCGGAGGTAGTCGAGGAATTCGCGCAGGATCTCGGTCTCGCTGCTTCCGGTCCGGGGCGGCGGGGTGTCGCCGCGGCGGTCGCGGCGCGTGGTGCTGGGCACAGTGGCTTCCTTTCTTTCGCTCTTTCGCCGGGGGCGGGTCTGGTGCCGTGTCAGGCGGTACGTCGGATGAGTAGGACGTGGTCGGTGATCTCGGCGGTGCGCCCGCCCGGTCCGGTCGCGATCCGGCGGGGTGTGTCGGCCCGCTCGACCGTCCATGTCGGTGGGTCCAGATCGATTCCCGCGGCGACCTCCCGCGGGCTCGGGTACCGGACGTCGGGATCCTGGTTCCACGACCATGGCGCGGCCGAGCCGTGGTCGACGACCAGCAGCCGCCCGCCCAGGCGCAGTGCGCGCGCGGCTGAGCGCAGGACGGTTGCCCTGTCCAGGTCGAAGGGGGTGTGCAGGTAGTGGGCACAGATCAGGTCGAATCCACCCTGCGGGAACGACTTGTGCAAGTCGTGGCGCACGGTGATGACACGGTCGCCCAGGCCGCGTGAGCGGGCGAGGACGGCGAGCCGCTCGACCGCCACGGCCGAGATGTCGGCGGCGGTGACGTGCCACCCCTGGCCGGCGAGCCACAGCGCGTCGCCGCCGTCGCCGCATCCGAGGTCCAACGCGTCGCCGGGCGGCAGGCTCGTGATCGTCTCGGTGAGGCGCGCATTTGGCTGCGGGTCAATGGCTGCCGGTCGGGCCGCGTGCAGGTCGTCCCAGAACGTGACCGCATCGGTGGTGCTCATCAAGGCTCCTTCTGTCAGGAGCGCTCAGTCTTGCCAGGCGGGCCCGATCTGGCACAGAAACTTGCGGTTCCGGCAAGATGGCCTCATGGATCGCGAAACGGACGACGTCCTTGACGCGGTGGGGCCGCGACTTCGTGCACTGCGTCGTGACCGTGGCATCACCCTCGCTGCCCTCGCGGCGACGACCGGCGTGTCGGAGAGCACCCTGTCCCGGCTGGAGAGCGGGCAACGTCGGGCAACCCTGGAGCTGCTGCTGCCGCTGGCTCGTACCTACGACGTTCCGCTGGACGATCTCGTCGGCGCCCCGCGCACCGGCGACCCCCGGATGCACCTCAAGCCGATCAAACGGTTCGGGATGACCTTCGTGCCCCTGTCCCGGCGGCCGGGCGGAGTGCATGCGTTCAAGATGATCATCCCTGCCCAGCCGAAACCGCTCGAACCGACCCCGCAGACCCATGAAGGCTTCGAATGGCTGTACGTGCTCAGCGGTCGCCTGCGGCTCGTCCTCGGTGAGCGCGACCTGACGTTGCCGCCAGGTGAGGCAGCCGAATTCGACACGTCATTGCCGCACTGGCTGGGCAGCGCCGACGGCGGCGCGGTCGAGCTTCTCATCCTGTTCGGCCTGCAAGGGGTGCGTCTGCACGTACGCGCTGCCCCTCATCGGTCGTCTCACGGCGAGAGCCGGCGGTGAACTCGGCGCAACCGTCGGGGATGGCGTGGCAGTGAAGAACCGGGAGCGGGCGCCGGTGCTCCTCGGCCCCCGCGGCGCTCGACGAGGCCGTGGTTGTCCAGCACTTTAGAGTACACAATTGCATCTAATGGCGGGCTCCGTAAGTCTCCGCGATAAGATGCGCAGGTGGACCGTAAGCGGGAGCGGACCGCGGCTGAGCACGAGGCGATCAGCGCGCAGGCGGCGGAACGTCGTGCCGACGCCGGCACGACCCGCGACGGCGGCGCGTCCCGTCGACGCGGCCGCAAGCTCCAGGACGCGATCCTCGACGCCGCGTGGGACGTGCTGGTCGAGCACGGATATCACGGCTTCACCTACGAAGCGGTCGCCGCCCGCGCCGGCACGAGTCGTCCTGTGCTCTACCGGCGCTGGCCGCAGCGCGACGACCTGCTGCTGGCCACTCTCGCCAAATTCTGGCAGCCGATCACGGTGCCCGACACCGGCAGCCTCCGCGATGACGCGATCGGCTTCCTGCGCAACGCCGACGCTGACCGCGCAGGCATGATCACGTTGATGAGCGTGCAGCTGGCGGACTACTTCCGCGACACCGGCACCAGCCTCGGCGAGCTTCGCGACACCCTCCTGCCGCCGGGCCGGCCGACCACCTTCGAGATGATCGTCGCTCGCGCGGTCGAGCGCGGCGAGCTGCCGGACGTGCCGCGTTCGTCCCGTGTGGTGAACCTGCCGCTGGACCTGTTGCGCCACGACATGTTCATGACCATGCGCGCGGTGTCGGAGGAGTCGATCGTCGAGATCGTGGACGAGGTGTGGCTGCCGCTGCTGGGGGTGCATGGGGGTCCGTCCGCCTCACCGGCCTGAGCCTCGCCGGCGACCTGGCCCGCCAGGTGTTGACCGACCCCCTCGGCGGGCAGGTCGGCGCCCGGCCGGGCGGGTGCAGCCCATGCGACGTGTCACTCCCGGCCTGGCGGGCTCGACCAGAGAACGGCCGGCCGGAGCCACCCGTCTGCCGCCGCCGCCACACCCACGAATGCTGCAAGAGGTCTTGCGAGATCGCCGAAATGCGGGGTCGCCGCGCGCAAGATATGGCTCTCCAGCTTCTGCAGTGATTGGGGTGGAAATGCTGAGTCGCAGGAAGTTATTCACGCTCGGCGGAGTCGCAGGGGCGGCGGTCTTGTTGCCCAAGGCGCTGGAATCATCGGCCGTGACCCGGGAAACCCCGCCCGGCCCCGGCCACACGCACCATTCGACCTCCCCCAAAACCGTCGTCTCCACCCGGGCGCCGGTCGCCCCCTTCTCTGCGCGCATGCCCGTGCCGCAGGTGCTGCGGCCGATCGCCCAGCTGCCCGAAGCCGATGTCTATGAGCTGGCCATCCGCCAGATCGAGGCGGAGATCCTGCCCGGTGTCCGGACTCCCGTGCTCTCCTACGGCAACCAGTTCGTCGGTCCGACCATCCGCGCCAAGAGTGCGCGCCGTACCCTGATCACCTTCCGCAACCGCCTGGAGGCGCCCTCCAACGTGCACCTGCACGGTGGGCACGTACCGGCCGTCAGCGACGGCCACCCCATGGACCTCATCCAGCCCGGGGGCGCCAAGCTCTACAACTATCCCAACCGGCAGCAGGGCGCGACGTTGTGGTACCACGATCACAGCCACCACACCGAGGCCGAGCACGTCTTCCGCGGCCTGCACGGCGCCTACCTGCTGGAAGATGACAGCGAGCGGCATCTCGGGCTGCCCGGCGGCGAGTACGACATCCCGATCCTGCTGCGCGACGCCGCCTTCGACGAGTCCGGGGCCCTCGTCTTCGCCGAGCCCGAGTACCGCACCACCCTCCTGGCCAACGGCAAGCCCTCGCCGTACTTCCCGGTCGCGGCGCGCAAGTACCGCCTGCGCCTGCTCAACGTCTCCACCCACCGCGACTTCACCCTCAGCCTGGGCGGAGTCGAGATGACGCAGATCGCCACCGACGGCGGCCTGCTGCCCGCCCCGGTGCCGCGGAGCACGCTGCTGCTCAGCCCCGGCGAGCGCGTCGAGATCGTGGTCGACTTCTCCCGCCATCCCTTGGGCACCCAGCTGGTGCTGGCCGACACGACCGGGCCGGTGCTCCGCTTCGACGTCGTACGGCGGGCCCGCGACAACAGCCGCGTACCCGACCGGTTGCGGGAACTGCCTCCCCTGCCGGAGGCGACCGCCACCCGCGAGGTCGTGCTCGGATTCGGGTTCGTCGGCGACGTGCCGATGGGCCTGATCAACGGCCGGCCGTTCGACCCGGACCGCATCGACGCGAAGATCAAGCTGGGCACCACCGAGATCTGGCGCATCACCAACGGCGACGTCGAGTACCAGGTGCCGCACAACTTCCACACCCACCTGGTGCAGTTCCGGGTGCTGGACCGCGACGGCAACCCGCCGCTACCGGGCGAGACGGGCCGCAAGGACACCGTGCACATCCGGCCCGGGGAGTCGGTTCGGGTGCAGGCCACCTTCGGCGACTACACCGGGCGCTTCCTCTACCACTGCCACCTGCTCGAACACTCCCAGATGGGGATGATGGCCCAGATGGAGATCACCCGTTAGGCGCGGCTGGCAGCATTCCCGCACAGCAGCGGACACCCTGCCGGGTGACACCGTGTTCCAGGACGGCGAGCTGACTCCGCAACGTCCATGCCGGCGGGCGTCGGCAAGGGGCGAGCGAGCCGGCGTGGCCGCCTTGGCGGGGCTCGCCCCCTCCCTGCCCCGGCACGCCGCCGCGTCCCGGTGGCCGGAGACCCTGGGACATCCCATCAAGCGGCGTCGAGGGCTGCGGTGATCTTGCGGATCATCTCGGTCAGGGTGGGGCTGGGCTCGCCCTGGTGGGTGCGGGCGGCCGCTTCGACGGCGACCAGGACGGTGCTGCGGAAGTTGTCGGCCTCTGCCGGATCCTGCTTCTTGAGCAGGCCCATGGCGGCTGTCAGGGCCGGCAGCACGTGGTCGGCGATCGCGGCCACGGACTTGCCGTCCAGAGTGATGTCCCTGGTCTTCTCGGCGAGCACGTGGCCGACCAGGCCGGTCGCGGAGGCCAGGGCGATGGAGCCCTCGGTGGCGACCTTGTGGGGCTTGCCGGCGGCATCGGCGGCGGCCAGCAGCGAGACGGCGCCGTAGGCGGCGGTGCGCAGGGTGGACTTGTCCTGGTCGGTCAGGGTGATGGACATGGTGGTGTGCTCCTTCAAAGCTGTCAGGAAATCCGATGGAACGGGCGGATGGTGGAATGCGGGGTGAGGTCCGGCCTACCGGGCGAGGGCGCGGGGTCAGTCGTCGATCGCCTGGTAGAGCATGGTCCAGAAGTCGTGGATCAGCCGCGTCGAATCCGGGGTGGACGCCCCGACCTGCGTGAGCAGGATTCCGGTGAGCTGGTTGGCCGGGTCGGCGTAGGTCGCGGTGCCGCTCCCGCCGTCCCAGCCGAACTGGCCGACGGGGGCGTAGTCGCCGCGGTAGGTACGCACCGCCATGCCGAAGCCCCAGCCGCCGTGCTGCCCCTGGCCGTGCGAGATGTGGACGTTGTCGAGGGCCATGGCGTTGCGGGCGGCGTTCTGCTCGGGCGTCAGGCGGTTGGTGGTCATCAGCTCGACGGCGGGCCTGGACAGGATCCGCTCGCTGCCGTGCATTCCGCCGTTGAGCAGCATCCGGAAGTAGGCGTGGTAGTCGTCGACGGTGGAGACCAGCCCGCCGCCACCGCCCTGGAACGCCGGAGGCCGGCTGTGGCGTCCCCCCTTGGCCTCGTCCCACACGAGGAACTGTCCGGTCTGCGGGTCGGGGGCGTACAGGGTCGGCAGCCGGTCGATCTTGTCGGCGGGCACGTGGAACCCGGTGTCCTTCATCCCCAGCGGATCGAAGACGCGTTCGCGCAGGAACGTCTCGAACGACTGGCCGGTGACCCGGGCCACCAGTACGCCGAGCAGATCGTTGCTGATGTGGTACTGCCAGCGCTGTCCGGGCTGGTGCATCAGCGGGAGCGTGCCCAGGCGGCGCATCCACTCATCCGGCCCGGGCATCGGCACCGGAAGATTGGGCGTGAGCCCCTGCTCGAAGATCGCGTTCATGATCGGGGTGCCCAGCGACGTCATGTCCATGCCGAGCCCGAACGTGGACGTCAGCACGTCCCGCACGGTGATCGGCCGCCGCGCCGGCACGGTGTCGTCCAGCGGGCCGTCGATCCGCTTCAGCACCCGCCGGTCGGCCAGTTCCGGCAGCCACGCATCGACCGGGTCATCCAGCCGCAGCCGGCACTCGTCCAGCAACACCATCGCGGCCGCCATCGAAACCGGCTTCGACGTCGAGGCCATCCGGAAGATCGTGTCCCGGCTCATCGGCGGGCCGCCGTCATGACGCATCGTCCCGATCGCCTCGACGTGCGTCTCACCGCCCCGGCTGACCAGGGCGACCAGCCCGGGAATCTTCCCGGAGTCGACATGCCGCGTCAGCACCTCGCGCAGCCTGCGCAGCCCTGCCGCGGAGAAGCCGCTGTTGCTTGTGTCCATCACGTAGCTCCCTGCCTCAAATGTTCGATCTCTGCGAGCCCGTCCCGGCGTGGCACCCCTGGCCTCGGCGAGCCGGGGCTCGGTCGCACCACCTGTGTTCGGGAATCCCTGAACGTCTGCGACACTACATTGCGTTTATACATCAGTCAACAAGCAAAGAGGAGCATTCCCCCTGCTCTTTGGGATCAAAGGGCGTGCATTGCAATGATTGTGATGCTGAATGCAATGGATGATCAGGGCCAGAATTGCAATGGACTGCGCGTGAATGCATACTGTGCAGCGGGGTACGCGGGCGCCGAGCTTCGCGCATGTCGAGCGAGAGGAAACAAGCACCGATGCCCGGAGGCAGGCTCACCAATGAGGACCGGCAGCACATCGCTACGGGGCTGGCCGAAGGACTCGGATACGCAGAGATCGGTCGGCTTCTCGGGCGGCCCGCCTCGACCATCATGCGGGAGGTCACCCGCAACGGCGGCCCCGACGGCTACGGGGCGGACCGGGCGCACGAGGCCACACGCCACCGTGCGCGCCGACGCAAGCAGGCTCAGTCTCCGGCGCCGCCGGTCCCCCACGGCGACCACGGGCGTGACCCCCGAGCGGTTCAGGACTTCACCGAGTCCTTCACCGATCTCCTCGTTCAGCAGGGGCTCCCCCAGATGACGGCCAGGGTGCTGGCCTGCCTGTACATCACCGACTCCGGCGCCCTCACCGCCGCCGAACTGGTCCAGCGGCTTCGCGTCAGCCCGGCGTCGATCTCGCACGCCGTCACCTTCCTCGAACAGCAGGGACTGCTCACGCGGGAGCGGGTTCCCGGCGGGCGCCGCGAACGCTATGTCATCGACGATGAGATCTGGCTCCGGTCCACCCTTGCGGCTGTGCAGACGAACGACGCCCTGGAGGCCGCGTCGCAGCGCGGAGCCGAGATTCTCGGGGTCGCAACCCCGGCGGGCGCCCGCTTCAAGTCCTCCGCCGAATTCCTTCACCTCGTGACCGAGTCCCTCGGGAAGGCCATGGAGCAGTGGCGGCAGAGCCTGGCCGCCCGGAGCACCCAGCACCCTGACCCGGACTCGCTGACCACAAAGGACGAACTCGCGTACTGAACACGGAGTGGGCAGCCGGCGGCTGACTGGCAAGGCTCTGACAGTGCCCAGCTGGCCATCCCGAACACGCAGCGCGCCTACGCCCTCGCCATCGATCACACCATTACCGCCCTCGGGCGGGAGCGGCCGTTGTCATCGGGTGAGGAGATCCGGCGGAGCGGCGCTCCGGTCGGCCCCGGCAAGTCACCCGCGGATCGCGCCGCCCCGCATGCGCGAGATCCGGGTCCGGTTCGCCAGGACCGGCGCCCCTGGCCGGGACCCGTACGACGACGAGCGCAGGACCACCATGCGCGTCGACGCCGAGTGGACCCAGGCCGACGACCCCCGCAGCCAGGAACAGGGAGCTGATCCTGCACAACCCAGTGGAGCCGTTCAGTGCACCAGGTTGGGGCGATGCGGTGAGGTGTTCACGGGGTGGGGTGCGCCGCATCCAGCAGGCGGCGTAGGTGCAGGGTGTCCGGGGCCAGGGCGGTGATCAGGATGGCGGGCCCGGCCAGGGGGGCCAGCAGGGCCTGGCCGGCTTCCGGGTCGTCGCCGAGCAGCCGGACGTGGGGCGGTTGCTGCTGCATGGCCGGATCGATGATGAGGATCTGGCCGACGGCGCGGTGGCCGGCCAGGACGGCGGGGCCGTCCCAGCCGGGTGCGCCGGGGCCGTACATCGCCTGCTGGTCCAGCAGGGGGCGACCGTCGCGCCGGACGGTGAGGCGGGTGGCCAGCCGGCCCGGCGGCTCGCCGGCGCGGCCGAGGACGATTTCTTCACGTAGGAGGAGTCGTGCGGTCGGGGCGAGGTCGATGGTGCAGCTCTGGCGCAGGTTGCTGCGGGCGGCGGAGATCAGCGGCTGGGGCAGCCAGTGCAGGCTTGCCCGCTCGGCAACGGTCAGGTGCACGTCGTAGGTGGCGTGCTCGGTGGTGGGGCCGCGCAGGGCGATGGTGGCGGCGGCGGAGGTGATGTGCAGGTGTGCGTCGTGCTCGGCGGTGGCCTCGATGCGCAGCCGATCGCCGCCCAGGGGGGCGCTCATGGCGGCGAGGACGCACACCCGCGCCTGGTTGCCGTGTGAGCGGCCGCGGCGCAGGTCGAAAGGGCCGTCACCGGCGAGGAGCGGGAGGGCGGTGGTGTTGCCCGCGTGGGTCGCCCGAATGCGGGCGGTGGCATGCACACCCGGCGCGGACCGCCCGGCCGGTGTGGGTGCAGAGGGCGCGAGTGTCATGCGGGGCCCGCGGTCCAGGCGGCCAGGCGCCGGCGGATCCAGTCGGCCACAGGTGTGATGCCGCCGTCGGTCTTGACCGCGGTCAAGACGGTGGGACGGTGGCCGCGCTGGGTCTCGGCGTCGCGTGCCATGGCTTCCAGGTCGGCACCGACGTAGGGGGCGAGGTCGGTCTTGTTGATGACCAGCAGGTCGGAGGAGGTGACGCCGGGGCCGCCCTTGCGGGGGATGTCGTCGCCGCCGGCGACGTCGATGACGAAGATCTGCGCGTCGGCCAGGCCTGTGGAGAAGGTCGCGGTGAGGTTGTCGCCGCCTGATTCGACGAGGATCAGATCGAGCGGGCCCAGGTGTTCTTCCAGGTCTTCGACGGCTTCGAGGTTGGCGGAGATGTCGTCGCGGATGGCGGTGTGCGGGCAGGCGCCGGTCTGGACCGCGGTGATGCGCTCAGCGGGCAGGACGGCCTCGCGCAGCAGGAACTCGGCGTCCTCGCGGGTGTAAATGTCGTTGGTCACGACGGCGATGGACAGCTCCTCGCGCAGCGCGCGGCACAGGGCGGCGACGGTGGCGGTCTTGCCGGAGCCGACCGGCCCGCCCAGGCCGATGCGCAGGGCGCGGCGACGGTCGTCAGGACGGGAGGAGGAACCGCCGGGGCCGTGGGCGTGGGCTTCGGGGAAGGTGTCGCTGTGGTGGAGGTGCATGGCTGCTCCGGGGGTGAAGGGGTGCTCAGGAGGCGAACAGGCGGGTGGGGCGGGCGGCGTGCTGTTCGGCGGTGATGTCGAGCAGCGGCGCGGAGACGGCCGGCAGCGCGGCCGGTCCGTCGGTGTGGACGCGCTGTGCGGCTTCGGCCGCCCGGGCCGCGACGTGGTCGATGTCGGCGGCCAGGCGGGCCAGGACGGCGGTGGCGTCGAAGGGGTCCAGTCTGAGCAGGCGCACGGTCGCGCTGACCGGGCCGCCGACGCTCTCATAGGCCGCCACGTACGCGGCGTCCAGCGGGGTCAGCCCGGCGGAGCGGGCGGCCAGGCCGAGCACCACAGGGTGATGAGCGCCCCGTGGCAGCGCCGCGGCGAGGGAGTCGAGCTCGGAGCAGGGCCAGGCGACTCGGGCGGCCCGCAGCAGCTGCCGGCCGAGCCTGCGCGCGGTGTGCCGCAGGGCGGGGGCGGCGGTGCGGGCGTCGGCCGCCTCTTCCAGCAGCAGCGGGTCGTACCCGGCGGCGGCCGCGGCGGCCAGGCCCGCCGCGACCAGGCCGCTGGTGTACAGCCGGCCGCGGCAGAACTCCTGCAGGCTCGCCACGTCACGCACCCGTCCCGCCGTGACCGCCGCCTCGGCCCCGCCGGAGTGGGCATGCCCTCCGGCGGGGAATCGACCGTCGGCCAGGACGAGCAGGGCGGCACGGTTCATGGTGCGTGACTCACCTTTCGCTGACATGGAGCGTGCCCCCGGGCTGCACGCACGGCGGGCCGTTCCGGGGCGGTCAGAACAGGAAGTAGCGCTGGGCCATGGGCAGCGTGTCGGCGAACCGGGTGCCGTCGACCAGCTGGTCGTCGATCTCCGTCTTGACGTCCTTGGCCTCCGCTCCGCCGATCACGACCTCGAAGGTGTCGGGATCGATGCGGATGTCGGGGCAGGCGTTGTTCTCCCGCATGTCGGCCTTGAACACCTTGCGGGTGTCGCGGATGGCCTTGAACTCCTTGCCCACCGTGAGCCGTTCGGGCAGGCCGGACTTGATGGCGTGTTCGGTGACGAAGTTGACCGCGTTGGCGGCAGGTGCCCGGCCACTGGCCCCCCACATGGGGCGGGGCAGGATCGGCTGCGGGGTGGTGATGGAGGCGTTGGCGTCACCCACCTGCGCGTAGGCGATCTGGCCGCCCTTGATCACCCGGTGCGGCTTGACGCCGAAGAACTTCGGCTCCCACAGCACCAGGTCGGCCATCTTGCCCACCTCGACCGAGCCGACCTCGTGATCGATGCCGTGCGCGATGGCCGGGTTGATGGTGTATTTGGCGACGTAGCGGCGGGCGCGGTGGTTGTCGGCCCCGTCGTCGCCGGCCTGGTCGCCGTCCAACGGGCCGCGCCGGGCCTTCATCACGTGCGCGGTCTGCCACGTCCGTATGATCATCTCGCCGATGCGTCCCATCGCCTGGGCGTCCGACGACATGATCGAGATGGCGCCGAGGTCGTGCAGGATGTCCTCGGCGGCCATCGTGGAGGGCCGGATCCGCGACTCGGCGAAGGCCAGGTCCTCCGGCACCAGCGGGTTGAGGTGGTGGCAGACCATCACCATGTCGATGTGCTCCTTGACCGTGTTGATGGTGAAGGGGCGGGTGGGGTTGGTGGAGGCGGGCAGCACGTTCGGCAGGCTCGCCATCGTGATCATGTCGGGGGCGTGGCCGCCGCCGGCGCCCTCGATGTGGAAGACGTGGATGGGGTGGTCGCCGATGGCGTCGATGGTGTCGGCGACCGCGCCCGCCTCGTTCAGCGAGTCGGCGTGCAGGGCCAGCTGGACGCCGGTCGCCCGGCACACCTCCAGGCACCGGCGCAGGACGGCCGGGGTGGCACCCCAGTCCTCGTGGATCTTGAAACCGAGGATTCCCCCTTCCACCTGGTTGTAGAGGGACTCGGTGGACATGGTGTTGCCCTTGCCGAGCAGCCCGATGTTGACCGGGAAGGCGTCCAGCGCCTCGAACAGGCGGGCGATGTGCCAGGCACCGGGCGTGACGGTGGTGGCGGTGCTGCCTTCGGCCGGGCCCGTACCACCGCCGATCAGGGTGGTGACGCCCGCGGCGAGCGCCTCGGTCACCTGCTCGGGGCAGATGAAGTGCACGTGGGTGTCGATGCCGCCCGCGGTGAGGATCTTGCCGTTGCCCGCGATGACCTCGGTCTCGGGGCCGATCAGGAAGTCCGTGGCCCGCTGGTGCCCGTCGTGCAGCCGGTCCATGGTCTCGTCGTTGTAGGCCTTGCCGAGCGCGACGATCCGGCCGTCACGGATGGCCACGTCGGCCTTGATCACGCCCCAATGGTCCAGGACGACCGCGCCGGTGATGACCGTGTCGGGCGGCTGCGGGGCGCCGAATCTCGCCGAGTCGCGCGGCGCGCAGGACTGCCCCATCGATTCACGGATCACCTTGCCGCCGCCGAAGATGACCTCGTTGCCGCTGCGCCCCGGACCACCCGACCAGTCCTCACTGATCTCGATCCGGAGGTTGGTGTCGGCCAGCCGGATGCGGTCGCCGACCGTCGGCCCGAACCGGTCGGCGTACTGGACCCGGGTCAGCGGCTGATCGATCGGCAGGATCTCCGGGCCTGGCACGCCATCCCGCGACGACGCCCCTGCCGCCAGCTCGTCGGGCGCGTCCGCCGCCGCGTCTGTCAGGGGCTCATCCATCGAGCTGCCCCCCGACCTCGCCGCGCAGGCCGGCGACGATGCGCCTGCCCTCGATGGGCACGAGCGTGACCGTCCTGGTGCATCGAGGCTCGAACCGGACAGAGCTGCCGGCGGGAATGTGCAGGCGCTTGCCGTAGGCGGCGGGACGGTCGAAGCTGAGGCGGGGGTTGGCCTCGTAGAAGTGGTAGTGAGAACCCACCTGGATGGGGCGGTCGTCACTGTTGGTGACGGACACGATCGTGATCTCGCGGCCCTCGTTGAAGGCCACCGGCTCAGCGCCCTCAGGATGGTCGATCTTCCCCGGATGAACCAGCGCCTCCGTTCCCGTTTCGGCGAAGGCGTCGCGGATGGTGACCAGCTTGGTGCCGTCGCGGAACGTCGCCTCGATCTGAATGTCGGAGATCATCTCCGGGACGCCCTCCATGACTTCGTCACGGGAGAGGATCTTCTCCTCGGCGGACATGAGCTCATGGACGGACTTGCCGTCCCGGGCCGCCTCCAGCACATGTGCCGTGATCAGCGCGACCGCCTCCGGATAGTTGAGGAGAACCCCCCGTTCTCTACGCCTCCGGGCCACGTCCGCGGCCACATGGATCATCAGGCGTTCCTGTTCGTGCGGAGTCAGATGCACTCTGCCACCTCGCCTTCGCTCTGCCCCGAGGCGTCGTCCCCGGGCGGCCAACGGTGCAGATCGCGGGGCATGACCGGCGTTCGGTCATGCCGCCGTCCGCTCTTCAGCCGAGAGGTGATCCCTTCGCCGTTGCGCTGGGCTTCGGCGGTCACCACCCGCTGCGACCGAAAGTAGTCCGATGAACGCTCTGAGTGATATGACGGAGGAGTGAAGCGTGTGTTACCAGTGACGCAGGGTGACCTGTCACACAGGCAGAGCCGTGAACCGCATCCGCCCAGACCGGCCGCCCGGCTGGAGACCCTGCTCAGCGGCTCCGCCTGCTCTGTTCCGCATCTGTCCGATCGCCGGCACTACAGGAGCCCGCGCTCCATGGCCACGACGACCGCCGCGGCCCGGGTCTCGACGCCGAGCTTGGCGAAGACGTGCTTGAGGTGCGTCTTCACGGTCGTCTCGCTGATCAGCAGGGTCCTGGCGATCTCCTTGTTGGCCGCCCCCCGGGCCACCAGGCGCAGCACCTCCAGCTCGCGCAGGCTCGGCTCCTGCCCCGCGGGCCGGCCGATGAGCGCGGAGGCGATCGACGGGGCCAGTACGGCGCCGCCGGCCGCGGCCGTGCGCACGGCCCGGTGCAACTCCTCGCGGGGCGCGTCCTTGAGCAGGTAGCCCGCGACCCCGGCCGCCATGGCCCGCGTCACATCGGCGTCTGTGTCGTAGGTGGTCAGCACGATCACCTTGATCTCCGGGTGGTCGACCCGCAACCGCTGGATCGCGCCGACGCCGTCGAGGCCGGGCATGCGCAGGTCCATGAGCACGACGTCCGGGCCCGCCCTCCTGGCCATGGCCAGCGCCTCGAACCCGTCGGACGCCTCGGCCACCACCTCGATGTCGTCCACGTTGTCGAACATGCCGCGCAGCCCGTCGCGGACCACCGGATGGTCATCGACGATCATCAGTTTGAGGGGATGCGCAGGCACAGTGCCGTCCCCTCTCCCGGCGCCGACTCGACCGTCAGCGTGCCGCCCACGCCGCGGGCGCGCTCACGCATGGCCGCCAGCCCGTAACCGGAACCGTGCGCGCCCGGGTCGAAGCCCGTGCCGTCGTCGAACACGTCCAGCGTCACCTCGTCGTCCATGTAGGTCAGTGTGATGGCCACCCGGTCCGCCCGCGCGTGCTTGGCCGCGTTGGACAGCCCCTCCTGCGCCGCGCGCAGCAGCGTGGCGCCCACCTCGGCCGTCAGCGGCCGGGGCGTGCCCTCCACCGTCACGGTGGCGCTCACCTCGGATGTGCGCGACCACCGCTCGGCGACCTGCGCGAGCGCCGCGTCCAGGTGCGCTTCCTGCAGCGGGCCAGGCCGCAGCGCGTCCACCGAGCGCCTGGCCTCCTGGAGGTTGTCGCGGGCCAGTTCCTTGGCCAGCGCGATCCTCCTGCGTACGGCGGGCAGGTCGGGCCTGCCCTGCTCGGGCATGGCCTGCTCGGCCGCCTCCAACTGGGTGATGATCCCGCTCAGGCCCTGGGCGAGGGTGTCGTGGATCTCCCTGGCGAGCCTCGCCCGCTCCTCCAGCACGCCGACCGTCTTGTTCTGCGCGCTCTGCCGCAACACGTAGGCCACGAACAGGCCGATCGCCACCACCAGGCCGCAGCTCCCGACGAGCCGCCACAGGGCGTTGGGGTCGTCCAGGTAGCCCCTGGCGGCGAAGGTGCACAGGATCGTCGCCACCGCCCCCGCGTACGACCACGGGGTGGAGAGCATCAGGTACGGCTGGGGCATCAGCCCGAAGATCACCACATCGAACGAGCGGTCCGTGAGTACCAGCGCGACGTACAGCGCGCACAGCACGGCCAGGTGGAACGCCATGGGGTGGAGCCGGCCGAGCAGGTGCGGGCGGCGCAGGACGAAGAACCAGTGCCAGCCGGCCAGCAGCGCGAGCAGGCCCAGGCTCACCGGGCCTGGGCCGGCGTCCTCGCCGAACGACAGCACCAGGCCGAGCGCCAGGCAGGCGTAGAACAGCATGTGGAAGGCGCGCAGCCAGCGCGCCTCCCAGACGTTCACCTCGTCACTCCCATCGGAACAGCGCGCCGGCCAGGGTCGTGCCCGCAACGATTATCCCGATCAGGATCAGCATCGGGAAGAGCGCGGCGGTGCCGCTCCAGGCACTGGTCAGCGCGTCCACGCCCGGGGTCAGGGGCAGGAAGTCGCCGATCTGCCGCAGCGAGCCGGGCAGGGACTTCCTGGGCACGGCCGCCCCCGCCAGGAAGATCATCGGGAACATGACCAGCATGCCGATCAGGCCGGCGCCCCTGGTGTTGCGCACGATCGCGGCGATCACGAACCCGATCGCGCAGACCGCCACCGAGCACAGCAGGAACGCCACCGCCAGCAGGGGCACGTTCGCGGGCGGCCGCGTGCCGAACACGACGATCGCGGCGGCGATCAGCAGCACCGAGCCCGCCAGGGCCGCGGCGACCTGCGCCACCAACTGCGCGGCCAGCAGCAGCACGGGAGAGATCGGCGTGGTCGCCAGCCGCTTGAGCACCTTGCGCTCGCGGTAGGCGGCCACGATGCCGGGCAGCGCGCCCATGCCACCGATGGCCGCGATCATCGCGACGTACCCCGGGACCGCGCCGGTGTCGCCGCGCTTGAGCACCAGCAGCATCAGCGGGAAGGCCAGCATGAAGAACACCGAGGCAGGATCACGCAGCAGCAGCCTCAGCTCGGTGGCCGTCAAAGCGGCGAACGCCTTCATCGGTCCGCTCCTTCCAGGGCGAAGTACGCCTCTTCCAGGCTGGCGGTGCCGGTCCGGGCGATGATCTCGTCCGGGGTGCCCATGGCCCGGATCCGGCCACGGGCCAGGACCGCCAGGCGGTCGCACAGGGCCTCGGTCTCGTCGAAGTAGTGGCTGACCAGCACCACGGTGGTGCCGGAGGTCTTCAGCTCGCGCACCAGTCGCCAGGTCTCCCGGCGGGCGATCGGGTCCAGGCCGGTGGTCAGTTCGTCCAGCACGACCACCTCGGGGTCGCCGACCAGGGCCAGGGCGAGCATCAGCCGCTGCTTCTGCCCGCCGGACAGGTCACCGTACGCCTTGCGCGCCAGCGGGGTCAGGCCCCAGCGCTCCATGACCTCCCGCCAGTCGGCGGGGTGGCGATAGAAGCAGGCGAAGGCGTGCAGCGCCTCGGCGACCTTCATCCGCTCCGGTAGCGCGCTGTCCTGGAGTTGGGCGCCGATGCGCTGGGCCAGGGCCCGGCGCCGGCGTGCCGGGTCCTCCCCCAGGACCCGCACGCTGCCTCCGTCGGCCCGCCGCAGCCCGATGAGGCATTCGACGGTGGTGGTCTTGCCCGCCCCGTTGTGGCCGGCGATGCCGAAGGTCTCACCGGCGTGGACCGTGAACGTGACGCCGTCCACGACGTTCGTGCCCCCGTACGTCTTGCGCAGGTCTGTCACCTCGATGGCTTCCATGCCTCAAGGTTCCCGTCGTGTCGGGACAGGCGGCATCGCCCATCTCGTCGCCCGGCATCCTCCATACGAGGGATGTCGGGCGAGGCTCTCCGCCTGGCGCCCAGCACGAACCCGCAGGTGCCGCCGCTCCTCGCCTACACCATCACGAGGCGGAGCGGGCGTGAACAAGCGCGGTTCGGAACGTGCGGTCGGCGCCGGTGGCGGTGTCGAGGGCCGCGACGTCCTGCCCGGTCGAGCCTCCGTATGTGGCGATCTTGTACTCGATCGCCATGAGGGAAAGGGTCAGCTCACGGATCCGGCGGCGGGTGGTGTCGCGATGTTCGACCAGCATGTCGAGCCGCTCGGGCACGGTGTGCTCCCCGGCGTCGACCAGTGAGATGTAGTGCTGCAGGTCGCGCATCGGCATGCCGGACAGCCGCATCCTGGTGAGGAACACCAGGCGCCGCACCGCCTCTGCGTCGTAGACCCGGTGACCGTTGCTGTCACGGGCCACCTCGACCAGCCCGGCCCGCTCGTAGTAGCGCAGCGTGTGAGGAGAGAGGTCGAGGAGGTCGGCGACCTCGGCGATCGTCATCGACTCGGGCACCTCGGCCAGGTCGGTGAGGCGGTGGATCGCCTCAACCGACAGCGGGCCGTCGTCCCCGAGCGTGTCGAGCGCCCTGGTCATCAGATCGTCGGTGGCCATGACAGCCAGCCTAAATCGGCCGGACCGACGCCGGGACGTCCTCGAAGTCGGCGCTGCGGGCGATCTCGGCCCACCGGTCGACCTCGTCCAGGCCACGCCGGTACGCACCCGAGATACGCTCGACCGCCTCGCGCCCGAGCGGCAGCCGCAGCGGCACCTCGTCACTGTGCGCGAGGGACACGATGATGTCCGCCGCCCGCGCCGGGTCGCCTTCCTGGAGACCGTCGGCTCCGGCCATGTCCGCGCGGACGGCGGCGAGCACGTCACTGTAGGTTTCGGACGCCTCGGCGAACTCGAGCACGTCCCCCGCGTTGAAGTCGGTCCGGAAGCGGCTGGGCTCAACGATCATCACGCGGATCCCGAACGGCGCGACTTCCCCGGCCAGGGCCTCGGACCAGCCTTCGAGGGCGAACTTCGACGCGGAGTACGTCGACACGCCGGGGAACGACATCCGCCCACCCTGGCTGCTCATCTGCACGATCGTCCCGGCGCCCCGCGCGCGCATCGCCGGCAGCGCCGCACGGACGAGCGCGGCAGGCCCGAACAGGTGCAGTTCCATCAGTTCACGCAGTTGCGCGTCGCTGACCTCCTCGACCGCTCCGACCACGGCCCGGCCCGCGTTGTTGACGAGCACGTCGAGTTGACCGAAGCGGTCGAGGGTGTCCCGCACGAGGTCCGCGGCAGCAGCGACGTCTCGGGCGTCGAACTTCGCGATCAGGCAGTTGTCCGGGTACTCGGCCTCCAGGTCGGCCATACTCTCGGGCCGGCGCACCGCCGCCACCACGCGGTCTCCCGCCGCGAGCGCCGACTCCGCCAATGCGCGCCCGAAACCGCGGGACGCGCCGGTGATGATCCAGGTCTGTGTCGTCATGGCGGCGACGCTACGGCTTCGAGCGCGCTCAAACGCAAACCTTGCGCGCTCGTCCCCCCTGCTGGGCGAACATCGTCGATCAGGCCGTCGTCCTGTTGCACAGCTCCGCCGGCTTCGCGTCCGCCGGGAAGTACGGCATCCACCGCGCCTGCTGGAGCCGCCTCAGCTCGTTACGTCAAGGGACGGTTGGGAGAAGCCGGTCGATGTCGGTGCGCGGGCGACGCCTTCGATCGCGATGGGGCCGGCCACCGACAGGTCCAGGTGGACGAAATGTGAGACCAGGCCTGCGAGGGCGGTCAGGGGGTCGCCGTCGATTTCATGGCTTGCGATGTCCAGGGTGCTGATGTGGAGTCGTCCGACCGGGTGTCCAGTTCCAGGGTGGTGAGGTTGGGGAGCGTGACGAGGTCCGGGCCGGAGCCGGGGAATGCCGATCCGTCGCTGATGGTGGCGCCGCGGAGGCGCTGGTCGGTCAGGGCGTCTCCGGCTATCCCGTGGAAGAGGAGCGCTCCTTCGACGGTCAGCGATCGCAGGGCAGGGAGCGATTTCCACATGGCGTCGGACGCGCTGCCGACGAGTCCCTCGTCGTAGTGGTCCATGGGTTCGATCCGGCCGCCGGTCGAGGTCCGCGCGCGGTGCGGCAGGGGCGGCCTGGCGCCGGCATGGGAAGCCGAGGACATCCACGCCCGCATCGGCGTCCTCGACAGTGGCATGACGTGGCGATCCTGGAGCGTGCGGTCAACGCGCGCCTGGTTCGCTGGTGGCCCAGTTCCAGGTGGTGATCGCCGTGCGCATCAGGCGGGCGGCGGTCGACAGGTGGCTGTCGGCGCCCCAGTACAGCGTGAGCGCGCGACGGCAGTCGGGGCTGTCCACGGTGATCGCGGCGATGGGGGCACGGATGGAGGTCCGCCGGGCCATGGAAGGGACGAGGCCGATGCCGAGCCCCGCGCCGATCAGGTCGGCGATGGCGCTGAGCTCGTCGACCTCACAGACGATCTTCGGTGTGAGGCCTCTGGCGGCGAAGAGCCGATCGAGGAGCCTGCGCTGCCAGTGCCCCTTGCGGGCGGTGACGAAGGACTGATCGGCGAGTTCGTCGAGGCTCACCGAGGTACGGCCCGCCAGCGGATGATCGAGTGACGTGGCCACCCACACCGCCTCGTCCACCAGCTGAACCGCCTCCAAGCCCTCAGCGTGGATCGGCTGCGAGGCGACACACAGGTCGACCTCTTGAGCCCGCAGGTGGCGGGCCATGTCCTCGGCCGCCGCCCAGCGGAGTTCGACCTCGATGGAGGGATGAGCGCGCTTGTAGGCCGCCAGCGGCCCGGTGAGGGTGAGGAACGTCTCCGACGCCAGTCGCACCGTGCCCACCCCCTCACTGGTGGCCTCGGCGACGGCTCGCCGGCCCGCATCGAGCTCACCGAGAGCGCGTTCGACGTGACCGCGGAAGAGCTTGCCCGTGTCGTTCAGCCGGAGCCGGCCGCTGCGCTCGAACAGCGGTGTGCCCAGTTCGTTCTCCAAGCGGGCGATGGTACGGCTCAGCGAAGGCTGGGCGACGCGCAGCTCGTCGGCCGCGCGGCTGAGGTGTTCGAGCCGCGCCACCACCAGGAACTGCCTGAGCGTGTTCAGCTCCATCATGCCTCCCGATACATAACACCATAGCGATATTGATCTTAGACAAGATAACCCGTGGGCCATAGCGTCGATGCCGTTCGCGAAAGCGACGACGAAGTGAGGAGGGCTATCGCATGCTCACCATGGCCGCGCAGCGGACGACACCGACGGGGTGGACACTGCGGGCCGTCGTCAGCGCGCATGTGGTGGCGATCGTCGGCCAGCCGGTGTTCGCCGGGGTGTATCTGACCGGTGACTTCGACAGCCTGCGCTGGCACGCGGTCGGCGCCGACGTGGTCACCTCCATCGGCTACGTGCAGGTGATCGTGGCGATCGTGGTGTGGATCCGGCTGCGTCAGATCTGGCCGTTCGCGGCCACGATGACCGTGGTGGCGGCCGAGACGGTGCAGTACTTCGCCGGGTTGGACGGCGCGCTGTGGTTGCACATCCCGTTGGGTGTGATGATCGTCGCCGCGCTCGTCGTGCTGTTCATCGCCGTCTGGCTCCGGCCCTTGCCGCGGCGGGAGGTCCACCGTGCGTGAGCATGATGCCCGGGGCCTGACCCGGCGGCGGGCGCTGGGCATCGGCGGGGCGCTCGGGCTGATGGCGGCCACCGGGCTGTCGGCCTCGGCGGCGCTGGCGCGCAGGCCGTCGATCACCGGCGCCGAGTTGCGCAGTGCCGTACCGCTACCGCCGCCCTTCCGCGTGCCGCTGCCGATTCCCTCCGTGCTGGCGCCGGTCAGCACCTCGGGCGGAGTCGACCGTTACGAGGTCACCCAGCGCGAAGCGAGCGCGGAGATCCTGTCCGGTGTCAGGACACCGCTGTGGACGTATGAGGGCACCTTCCCTGGGCCGACGATCGAGTCGCGCCGCGGCCGGCCGATCACCGTGTCGCACCGCAACGAGCTGCCCGTGCCGACCGTCGTGCACCTGCACGGCGGACGGACCCCGGCGGCTTCCGACGGGTACCCGACCGACCTCGTCCTGCCCGAGGGCTGGCGGGAGCACTCCCTGGAGACGGGGCACGGTTCCGAACACGGCATGCACGACCCGAGGGCCGTGGTGACCCAGCGGACCAGGGACTACACCTTCCCGCTGGACCAACGGCCCACGCTGCTGTGGTACCACGACCACCGGATGGACTTCACCGCCCCCGCGATCTGGCGGGGCCTGGCCGGGCTGCACATCATCCGCGACGACGCCGAGGACGCCCTCGGCCTGCCCGCCGGACCACGCGAGCTGCCCATCATGATCGCCGACCGGGCGTTCGCCGCTGACGGCAGCCTGGCCTACCCCTCCCTGGACCCCACCCTGCGCGTACGGCCCGGCGTCCGCGAGCCGTATCTCGCCGGGGTCCTCGGCGACGTGATCCTGGTCAACGGCGCCCCCTGGCCCGTGCACGAGGTCGACGCGGCCCGCTACCGGCTGCGCGTCCTCAACGCCTCCAACGCCCGCCACTACGAACTCGAAGCGGTCACCGACGACGGGCGCCGCCTCGACCTCGTCCAGGTCGGGGCCGACCAGGGACTGCTCGCCGCCCCGGTCACCCACCGGCTGCTGCCGATGGCACCCGCCGAACGCTACGACGTGGTCGTCGACTTCTCCGGCGTCCCGACCGGCAGCCTCGTCAAGGTGATCAACCGGCTCGGCTCCGGCCGTACCCGCGACGTGATGGCCTTCCGCGTCGCCCGCAGAGCCGCCGACGACAGCCGCATCCCCCGCACGCTGTCCACCGACCTGCCGGACTGGCGGCGATCGGACGCCGTCAGGGTGCGCGAGTTCGCCTTCCGCGCCGGGCAGATGCACACAGGTCACGGCTGGCTCATCGACGGTCTGCCGTTCGACCCTGCCCGCGCCGATGTCACGACCCGGCTCGGCGACGTCGAGGTCTGGCGGCTCGTCGCCGACGTCCACCATCCTGTCCACCTGCACCTGGTCGGTTTCCGCGTGCTCTCGCGCAGCGGCAGGGCGCCCCTGGCCCACGACGCGGGGCTCAAGGACACCGTCTCGCTACGACCCGGCGAAGCCGTGGAGATCATCACCCGCTTCGACGGCTACCGCGGCCGTTACCTCTTCCACTGCCACAACGCCGAGCACGAGGACATGGGGATGATGGCCAACCTCGAGATCATCTGATCGCGAGCCGGCGGATCAGGGGGCGCCTCGGACGGCTTTGAGGGCTTGGCCGACGTCGGCCGGAGGCGGGTCTGCCGCTCCCGCCGGCCTGACGATCGCCATGCGGCGGTTGCCGAAAGAGCGGCTGGGGGCGAGCGCCGATGGCGCGGTCGGCCGGACACGAGGGCGGACCGGCCGCCTGCCCTCGCGGTCAGACGTCGCCCACGGCAGATCTGGAAGGGCCTCGCCGGCCGGGCTCGAACCGGCGTCCACCCGGTCCCGAGCCGGGCGCTCTACCTCTGAGCTACAACGAGACCACTTCCAGGCACCGCCGACCGGGCTCGAACCGGCGACCACCTGGAAGAAGAGCCAGGCGTTCTACCACTGAACTACGGCGGGCCTGGACCAGTCTGCTCGGTCCCTCCCCGGCAGCGCCACCGGTTATCGGTGGGCGTTTCCCGCCGCGAGAGCGACACCGCTGCCCTACTCCGCGGGACGGCCTGCCGCGGGCAGTTCGCTCACCACCACCCCGGTGGCCAGGCCGTGACCGGCGTCGGCGGCGAGTTCGGGTTTGACGTGCTTGCCGCTGAACGCTCCCGCCCGCCGCAGCAGGGACGCCCAGACCGGGTCGGCGATGCTCACGCCGTGCACCAGCTCGGGCGTCGGCCGGAACACGGCCACACCGCGTCGGACGGCGGGCGCCGTCCAACCGGAGCCCTCCGGGTCGAGCCCGGCCGTACGGCAGGCGGCCTCGACGTCGGCGCGGGTGCAGGCGCTGCTCCCGTCGAGGACCTCCCAGGGCGGCGGCAACGCGGCCCACACCGCGGTGTCGGGGTCGACGCCGCCCCCGGCGCCGTGGTGCCAGGCCACCAGGTCGGCCGCCATCAGCCGCATGGCCTTGCCGGGGCAGGCCACGTCCAGCAGGCGCAGCGCGTCCAGCGAGGCCAGGCAGGCCAGCCACCCCGCTCGGGCGGCGTTGTAGGCGACCGCCAGGTTGTTCCACGTGGTGGAGTCGTCGCCCGGCCGCACGACCATTGAGATGCGGTCGGTGCCGGGATTCCAGCGGTCGCGGAGCATGCCTGCGCTGTGCCGCATGACCGCCGACCACTGACCGAGAAGGCGTCCCCGCTCCTCCTCGGTGAGGCGCTCCAGGATGTCTGGCGCCGCCCGCACCTGGGCGATCAGCCACCAGTCGCTGGAGTCCGTGCACCGATCGAGCAGGACGGAGGCGATCTCGTCGAACGGGTTGTCCCGCCCCGACAGGGTGAACTCCCGGCGCAGCTTGCGCCGCGCGGTGTAGTAGGCGACGAAGCAGGCGGCGTCGACGTCGGCGAGGAAACGCTCGCGCGGGATGTCGGCGCCGAACCCTGTCGTGCCCAGCATGAGCAGCCGCCGCTTGTCCTGCTCGACGCCCAGGGTGTCCGCCTTGGCCGCGAGCCTGCGCAGCATGCGGAAGCGCCGGTTGTACTGTCGCTTGGACAGCTCCATCCCGGCCGCGTCCCGGGACTCCCGGTTGAGCCGGTCGGCCAGGAAGTCGGTACGGTCCGGCGCCCACCGGATGTCGCTCCCCATGGTCGTCGCGAACTCCAGCAGCGATTCCGGGTCGTCGGGGTCGACCTCCACGGAGCGCTCGAACAGCCGGGTCGCCGCCGCGACCTGCCGCGCGCCGCCGACCGGCCGGGCGTAGTCCGTGGACATCGAGGAGAACCATGCCGCGTTGTGCGAGGAGTGCTTGGCCGCGCGCTGGAGCACCACCCGCTCGCGCCTGGACAGGCTCCCTTCCAGCGCCTGCAGCACCAGATCGGCCACATCCTCGGGCCGATGGCGTCGGTCCAGCGAGTCGTACAGCTCGAGCAGGATCTCGCGGGGCGAGCGGTCTCGGTCCTTGCGGAACTTCATGGCGGCCATCATCGCCGCCGATCGCCGGCGACTGCGACCAAATTTCTCCCGTTTCCTTCGCTCAGCTTCTGCCCGGCGACGCGGCTCGGAAGGCGAGGGCTACCGGCGTTCGGCGGCCCCTTCCACCCACGACCGATAGGCGTCGAGGACGAGGCCGTGGAAGTGATGCACGCCGTGCTCGGACAGCCCTGAGCCGGACGGGTCGTACACGATGCGGCCCTGGTCGAAGGCCGGGGTGCTCATGCCCCGCTGGACGCTCTCCACCAGCGCGATGTCCTGCTGCTGCAGCACCTCGTCGATGTACCGCACCGACTGCGCCTCGGCGTCCTCGAGCTCGGCCGTCTCGAAGTAGAAGTCCCAGGTCTCCAGGGTCCGGCCGGGACCGGCAGGAACGACCTGGAAGACCATGAAGTTGCCGCGACCGGGGTATCGCAGCAGACAGGTGTTGGGCCACAGCCACCACACCGCGTGCTGCGTGACTGACGCACCCGACACGTCGTACGCGGCGTTCTCGTGCTTGCCGGCCTCGGCGAAGTGGCTCGACCAGATGCCGTGGGTCTTCACCTCATAGGTGTCCATGTCGACGAGGTCGACGAACTCCTTGTGGGCGATGTGACAGTGGTAGCACTCCAGGAAGTTGTCGATGACGTTCTTCCAGTTGCCGGCGACGTCGTAGGTCAACCGCTTCGCGTGGGTCAGTCCTGCCACGTCGGGAGCCCACCTGGCGATGTCGGCCGCCAGATCCCCGGCCTGCTCGCCCAACGGAGCGGCGCCCTGGTCCAGGTTCACGTAGACGAAACCACCGAACTCCTCCACCAGCACCTGGTCGAGACAGATCTCGCGCTTGTCGAAGGTCGCCATCTTGTCGGCGCGACGAGCCGCCTTCAGCTGCCCGTCGAGGCCGTAGGTCCACGCGTGGTAGGGGCAGACGATGTTGCGCGTGGTGCCGGAGCCCGTGAGCAGCTCATGGGCACGGTGCTTGCAGACGTTGTAGAACGCGCGCAGCGCCCCGTCACGATCGCGGACGATCGCGATCGGCATGCCGGCCACGGTTGCCGATACGTAGCTGCCCGGCGACTCGAGCTTCTCGGCGTGGCAGATCCATTGCCAGGTGCGGGCGAAGATCGCCCGGACGTCGACCTCGAGCCACAGCGGGTCCGTGTACGCCTCCGACCGCAGCGACATCGATCGTCCGGGGTCCTGGTGGAACCCGGTGCCGACGCGGCGTACGTCGTCCATGGTCACTGGTGTCATGGGGGGAGCATACGAGCGTTTGAACGATCGTTCAATGCGCTTCTGGACGTTCGTTCAGATTTGCCGTCGGGCGACCAGTCAGTCGGCGAGTGCGATTTCCTCGCAGCGAGCGACGCTCCTGCCGATCGAGGCGCGGTCGAGCCCCAGCAGGGCCGTGAGCCACAAGCCGTTCTGGATGACGTCGATGTCGGTGGCCCGCTTGTTGCACTCGCCGCGCGACAGCTCGGGGCGGGCCGCACGGATGAGGGCGGCGAGCCCGGCGCGGTAGCGTTTCTGGGCCACCGTGTTGATGCGCTCGAAGTCCTCGTGGGCCTGGGCGAGCGCCCAGAGCTGAAGTCGCAGGGACAGGTATTCCGTCGTCAGGAACTCCGGGTCGGCCACCCGCTTCAGCGCAGCACGCAGCCGCTCTTCAGGCTCCAGGGTGAGGTCCGGCTCGACGATCGCGACGTCCTGCTCCTCGATGCGGTGCAGGGCCGCACGGATCAGGCTCGTCTTGTCCTCGTAGTAGTAGTTCACCAGTCCCAACGAGACCCCGGCCGCACGCGCGACGGCACGCATGCTGACGCCGGATATGCCCTGCAAGGACAAGAGCCGAAGCACCGCCTCGAGGATCCGCGTCTGCCGGTCGACTTTCTCATCGGCGTCCATCGCGCCCACGGACCTAGGACTCACATCCACAACCTTAGTAGTGGATCGGCTGGTCACGTCCGCCTTCGTGCCTACCCAATGGCTAAAACCATATTGCGCCGCCGTGCGTCTGAATAAACAAGTGGCACGGCCGCCGTGCCGGCCATTACTGTCGACACAACGGAACACGGGCGGAGAGCCGCCACGGAAACATCAGGAAAGGCCGGCCATGACCATCGCAGCCACCGCGCACGGACCGGGACGGTGCCGCTGTCGCCGTTGTGCGGCGCTCGGCTGCGCCCTGCTCAGGCAGGCTTCCGGATGATCCGCGAAGGACTTTCGGAGGCCGCCAGGTGCACACCAGGCGGCCTTTTCTCTTTCCCCTGCCCGGAATCCGGGACCGGTATTTTGACAACTCCACAGCGGAACACAAGGACTGTAAGGGTTTCGAGATCCGTTAGTCCACATTGCCGCAGAGGCCGAACTGGTAAGGCAGCTGGCTTCCACCCAGCAGGACGGGGTTCGAGTCCCCGCTGCGGCTCTCTGGCGTCCGTAGCCCAATGGAAGAGGCGCCGGCCTTAGGAGCCGGACGGTGCGGGTTCGAATCCCGCCGGACGTACGCCGCTGATGCGCGAGCTGGGCAGCTGGGGAGCCCACCCGGCGGTAGACCGGACGCTTCGGCTGTGGCGGTTCGACTCCGTCCTCGCGCACGATCCGCCCAGGCGAAAAGGGCGGCCTTGGCGCAGTTCGCCGGTGCGGAGGCGGGCCTGCAAAGCCCGTACGAGCGAGTTCGACTCTCGCCTGCGTCTCCATGTGTGTTCCGCTGCGGAGCGGCTTGACGGTCCTCCCCGAATACGGCGTGGGCCGAGGCAACGTGCTGCTTTTGATCAGCGAAACGGCCCCGTCCTTCCGTGGCCATGCCGTTCCTGTGGTGGACGTGGCTCGACCTCAAGGTTCGCGGGCGCGGAGGTACACGTCCAGGTCGGCGGCGCCCTTGAGCATGGCGCGGCCCCGGGCGGACAGGCGGGTCCGCCAGTCACGCAGGGTCTGCTCCAGCGGTGCGACGCCTCCGGCGGAGCGGACCTGGGCGATCAGCGGGGCGATCTGCTCCAACAGGTATCCGCCCCGTCTGAGCTGGTGGGCCAGCCGGGCGTCGCGTATGTCGGCCGCGCTGTAGACCCGGTAGCCCGTCTGCGGGTCGCGGTGCGGCTGGACCAGTCCGGCGTTCTCCCATTTGCGCAGGGTGGCAGGGCGGATGCCGAGCCTTCTGGCCAGGGGGCCGATGAAGGCGTCGCCGCGTTCCTGCGGTACGGGTGCCAGGTCGCGGAGCGCGGCTTCGACGGCCTGGAGGGTGCGGCGGTCGTCGAGGAGTTGGGCATGGCTTTCGTCGATGAGCCGCAACGCGTCCTCGGTCGCGCCCCCGTTGACCGCCTGCATGATCGACGTGGCCGTCTGGTGGCCGTGCCCGTGCACGAGGGCGAGGAACGCGCGCAGGGCCTGCGCGTGCAGCGGCGTGTAGGTGCGGTAGCCGTGGACGGTGCGTTCGGCGGCGGGCAGGATGCCGGCCTCCTCGTAGTTCCTGATCGCCTGGGTGGACAGGCCGTGCTCGCGCGCCAGGTCCACTGGTCTCATGGGTGCATCACCGTTTGAAGGTCATCGCGATAAGCGCGGGGGTTTCCACGTCAAAGTTTACAACGAAGGTTCAACGATACCGTTGAAGGTATGGATATCAAGGACACGGCCCGGCAGCTCGACGGCGCGGGCATCTCGGCGTTCCTGCGGTCGCTTCCCGCCGAGCCCCTGCTTCTCGGCCTGGGCGAGGCCAGGCATTTCGTCGGGGAGCTGGGGGAGTTGCGCAACGAGATCTTCCGGCATCTGGTCGAGCACGAGGGCTACCGGTCGTTCGCCATCGAGAGCGACTGTCTCATGGGCCTCCTGGTGGACGACTACATCACGACGGGCGCGGGCACGCTCGACGACGTCATGGAACGCGGCTTCAGCCACGGATTCGGCGCCGCACCGGCCAACCGCGACCTCGTACGCTGGATGCGGGCGTACAACGAGAAGCATGACGAAAAGCTCCGGTTCTTCGGGTTCGACGGCCCTCTGGAGTATTGGGCGGCGAGCCCGCGCCAGGCGCTCACCGCCCTCTACGACCTCCTCGACGGCCCGCTCCTCTGCACTGTGGTGACCAGGGAGACCCTCGACACGCTGCTGGGCCCGGACGACCAGTGGTCGAACGAGGCGACGGCCATCGACCCGTCCCAGTCGATCGGCCAGTCCGCCGACGCCCAGCGGCTGCGGCTGATCACCGACGACCTGGTGGCGCTGCTCGACACGCAGGCGCCGCAGCTGAGCGCGGCCGACAGGGAGCGGGCGGCGCTGTACGGGCGCACCGCCACCGGCCTGCTCCGCTACCACTACTGGATGGCCGACGCGTCCCCGGCACGGTGGACGCGGCTGTCGGCCCTGCGGGACGCGATGATGGCCGCCAACCTGCGTGCCGTCGCCGAGCACGGCCCGGCCCTGGTCTTCGCCAGCAACCTCCACCTGCAGCGGAACAAGAGCCTCATGGCGTTCGGCGACCAGGTGCTGGAGTGGTGGAGCGCTGGAGCGATCACCGCGACGCACCTCGGCGACCGGTACGCCTTCCTGGCCTCAGCCCTCGGCACGGTCGGCGACGACACTCCGCCCCCGGACACCGTCGAAGGCATCCTGTCCACGCTCCCGTGGGACCACTCTCTCATCGACGCCCGCCGCATGGCCGAGGCCGTCACGAAGCCCACCTCGCGCACCTCCCACGATTTCGCCTATTTCCCGCTGAACCCGGACCAGCTCGACATGATCGACGGCGTCGTCTTCCTCAAGCAGGCCGTCAGGCTGGGTTGACAGGCGCGTGCGTTGTCAGGCTGTGCTGACACACGCGCCTCGGCTGCTCATGGGCGAGCGGGGTCCGAGCCCGGATCCGAGCAGGTGACGCAGGCACCCCTGTCCCCCGCTTGAGCGCTTAACTGATTAAGGAGCGGCGCGCTAGGGTTGGGGGATGGCCGAGCGAGTGACCCTGCAGACGATCGCGGACCGCGTCGGCGTCTCTCGCGCCACCGTCTCCTACGCCTTCTCCCGGCCCGACCAGCTCAGCGCGGAACTGCGCGAGCGCATCCTGCACGTGGCGGACGAGCTCGGCTACGCCGGCCCCAACCCCACCGCGCGTTCCCTGCGCCTCGGGCGGGCCGGGGTGCTCGGGCTGATCTTCACCGAGACTCTGCCCTATGCCCTCGGCGACCCCTACGCCATCGGCTTTCTGCAGGGGCTGGCCGTGGCCGCCGAGGAGGCGGCCGTCGGGCTGCTGCTCCTACAGCAGCCGCGTGGCGTCGAACGCCCCGAACTCGTGCGGAACGCCGTGGTCGACGCCTTCGTCGTCTTCTGCCTGCCCGACGGGCACGCGGCGCTCGACGCCGTCCTCGCCCGGCGGCTGCCCACGCTCCTGGTCGACGAGCCGATCGTGGACGGCGTGCCGCACCTCGGCATCGACGAGCCGGCCGCCGCCGGCGCCGCCGTCCGGCACGTGCTGGACCTCGGGCACCGGCGCCTCGGGCTGGCCGTGGTCGGCCTGGGACACGAGGGCCGGCACGGCTGGGCCGACCCCGACCGGCAGGAAGCCGCGGTCTTCCGCGCCATTCGCAACCGCGTGCTCGGCTACCGTGCCGCGGCGGAGGCCGCGGGGCTGGACTGGGCGCGGACGCCCGTCTATGAGGTGGCGGCCAACGAACGCGAGTCCGGTCGCGAGGCCGGTCGGGCGCTGCTCGCGCGCTCACCCCGGCCGACGGCGATCCTGTGCAACACCGACGTGCTGGCGCTCGGTGTGCTCGACGCGGCGGCCGAGGCCGGGGTGAAGGTGCCGGAGGAGCTGTCGGTGGTCGGCTTCTCCGACACCGGCGCCGAAGAGGCCGGGCTCACCACGATCCGCCAGTACAGCCGGCTCGCCGGACGGACGGCGGGCCGCCTGGTGCTGTCCGGGGAACCCACGCCCGAGCGCACCCTGCTGCCGCACGAACTCGTCGTCCGCGCCACCACCGCCCCGCCCCCATGACGACGCCATCCGCGAACCGGGCCGGGCTGAGACGTACATCGGTCGATGTCGTTGTTCCCGCCGCGCCTGCTGTCAAAGCGCTGCCGACCTGACCGTAGACGACGCGACGCCGGGCCCGCGCCAGGCCGCCCACACCCTGCAGCGCAGCGGCTCAGTCAGACAGGGACTTCAAAGATGAGCTCGAGGCCGTCCACCTCGTCCCACTGCTCTCCGACCTCGACGAAGCCGAATCCGGAAATCGTGGCCAGGGACGCGGTGTTATCGGGGCTGATCGTCACGCGCGCAGTCCTGACTCCGGATTCGGCCGCGGCCCGACGCATCAGCTCGGTCAGCATCGTCCTGGCGTACCCCTGACGACGGTAGCCGGGAGCCACCGAATAACCGATCTCCACCATGCCCGCCTCGTCCGGCGGCCCGTGGAACCCGGCATACCCCACCACGACGCCTTCGGGCTCGGCTACCACGGCTCGGGTGAGCCACCCGGCGCTAGCTGGATCCGCAGCCAGCTGATCGACCCGATACCGCCAGACCCACTTCGCCTGATCGCTGAGGAAGTACTCCGTCAGCTCGACTCCTGCCTCGGCACTGGCCCGGGCAAGGTCGTCGTCCAGCAGGGCGGTCATGGCCGTGCTCGTCAGATCAACGAATCTCACTGACTTCAGGCCGGCGGTGGGCCGGCGTTCGAACTCATCTGTCACAGCGCGGATGATCGTGGAGCGCCCTGGGCCGTGTCCAACGGTTTTCGGTGTGGTCGATGTCCACCCCGGCCCGCGTCACGACCTCAGTGCGACCTGGTGAACGCTTCCGGGCACAGCACTGGATACACCGCGACCATCCGGGAGCTGCCAAGACTCGGCAACGCCGCACAGCGGTCCGCGCGTGCTGGCGCCATGCCGGTGATCGTCCGGCTCGCGTTCTCAGGTGGTGGCCCGGGAGTGCGCTGAGCTGAGGTAGTGGACGGCGAGCTGTTCGGTGTGCGGGGCGAGCAGCTAGCTGGTGGGGGTCAGGGCTTCCAGGTACCGATGCGGTCGGTGCGACGTCGCTGCTGGGCCGCCGCGGGGACGTCGAGGCCTCGGCCTCGTGCGGTGAGGTGGTCGGCGACGGCGGTGCGGTGCTGGACGGACTTGTGGTCGTCGTATTTGAACTTGCCGCGGACGCCGGTGACCTCCAGACGCAGGCCGCGGATGCCGGACAGCAACCGCCCGTACGGGGGCCGGTCGACGGTGACCTCGGCGTGGTCGCCGTCGGGCTGGAAGTGGGCGAGCTGGCGGGCCAGCAGGTCGGCCTTGCCGTGGGGGTCGTCGATGATGTGGGCGCGGCAGGTGAACTGGACGGCCGCGTAGTAGCTGGTGGGAACCCCGTCCTGGGGAGGGGTGCCAGGGGTGGCGCGCCAGGGGCCGGGGACGAAGGCGTAGTCGCCGATGACGGTGAACGTCACGTTCGGGTCGTGCTCGATCGCCTTCCAGACCGGATTGGGCCGGGCGAGATGGACCAGCAGGTCGTTCCCGTCGCAGATGAAGTGGGTCGGGACGACGACAGGCGGCCGGCCGGGCGGACCGTTGACGCACAGCTGCCCGAAGTCGTGGCCGTCGGCGATCCAGGCCTGCCATTCGGCCTCGTCCAGGCTCGCGTCCCAGGGCTGGATGAACATGCGGTCTCCCTTTCGTGATCGGCGGAGTGGTCATGATCGGCGGAGTGGAAGGCGGAAGGGCGGCGGGACCGGTCAGGTGAGGGCGAGGAGGCTGACCGCGAGGGCGGCGGCGCCCAGGCCGGCGAGCTGGCCGCGACCGATCCGCTCGTGCAGGACCCCCCGGGCGAGCAGGACCGTCCCGGCCGGATACAGCGCGACGATCACCGCGACGATCGCCAAGTCGCCGCTTCTGGCGGCGAGCAGGAACAGCAGGTTAGCCACGGAGTCCAGCACCCCGGCGGTGGCCGACAGCGCGTAGGCGGGCTTCCCGGAGCCGAGCCTGCGGAACATCAGGACGGTCGCGGTCAATGTGATCACCGAGGACACCGCCCGGCCGACGACGTCATCCGCCTGGCCCTCCCCCGGTGGCCAGTTGCGCGCGGGCCTCGTCGATCCAGCCGATGACGCTGTGCGCGCCGTCCGAGCGGGCGAGTGAGGTCGCCTCGTCGAGCAGTTCCAGCGCCTTGTCGCGATCGCCTTCCGCCGCGGTGATGTAGGCCAGGCCGACCAGGTTGGCGGCGACCCCGGCGTGGAAGCCGAGCCCGCGGCGCAGCCGTACCGACTCCTCGAGGTGCGTGCGGGCCGTGTCCAGGCGTCCCGCGTGGTGCGCGGCGATGCCCAGGTGGCGCAGCGCGTACGACGTCGTGAGCGCGTCGCCCGCCTCTGCGGCGAGGGCGCGCGAGCGTTGGAGAGCCGGTACGGCGGCGCCGTCGTCGCCGCGGACCACCTGGTGGAAGGCGCCGATCCAGAACAGCGCCTCGGCTTCGCCGCGAGTGTCGCCGAGCGCGCGGTAGAGGTCGGCGGCTCGCTCGAACAGCTCCAGCTCGCACGGGTCTTCCGCACCGCCGTCCAGGAACCGGGCGTGGACGAGGCGGCCGCGGGCCAGGGCGAGATCGGCCTCGACGGCGTTCAGCGCGTGCTCGGCCGCCGTGAGGGCGTGGGTGTCGCCGGCGAACACCGCCCGGTCGTAGAGCGAGCGGGTGCGCTCGATGCGGTCGTCGGTGGTCATGCGGGGAGGCCGTGTTCGGCGGCGAGGTGGCCGAGCGCTTCGTGCAGCACATCCAGCTGCGTGGGGGTCAGGCCGGCGGTCAGCTCGGTGTCGAGCTCGCGGGCGGCCGTGGTGCACTCGGCCAGGAGCGCGCTCCCCTCGTCCGTGAGCGTGAGCGTCTGGCGGCGGCGGTCGGCCGGGTCGCGCAGGCGACGCACCGCGCCCATGGCCTCGAGGTGGTCGGCCAGGGAGACGACCAGGCTGGGCGCCACTCCCATGAGCTTGGCGATGTCGAGCTGGGAGGCGGCCGCGCCGGATGCCAGCACGGACAGCAGCCCGACGTGTTTCGGCTTGAGATCGTGCGGGGCCAGCCGCGCCGAGAAGCGGTCGGTGGCGATGGCCCCCAGCGTGCCCAGCCGGAAGGCGAGGGTGGAGGTGAGCTTGACATCGTTCACGATCGCTATGCTAGCGTCCCGATATCATTCATAATCTGAACGATTAAGGGGTAGAACGATGCTGGATCATCGTCAGGTGCAGATCGTGTTCGCCGACCTCCAGGACAGCATCGTGGACGCCAGCGCCACGAACAGCCCCGCCGCCATCCGGCGGGCCGCGGGCGTCGTCGGCGGCGTCGCGCCGGCGCTCGGCATCCCGTTCACCGTCTCGGTCGCGCCCAGGCCGGGCGGTCCCGGCGTCATCGCGGAGGTGCCCGAAGCGCCGCCGTTCGCGCGCACCGGTCCCAGCTGCTGGGACGACCCGGCGTGGCGCACGGCGATCGAGGCCCGCGGCCGCAGGACGCTGGTCGTGTGCGGCGTGACCACCGAGATCGTCGTCCTGCACACCGCGCTCGACGCGCTGGCGGGCGGCTATGACGTACGGGTGCTGATCGACGCGAGTGGCGGGCTGGCCGGCCGTACCGAGGACGCGGCGTTGCGCCAGATCGAGGCCGCCGGTGGCGTCGTGACGTCGGTGGCCGGCTTCGTCTCCGACATGGTGCGGGACTTCACCACGCCGACCGGCCGGCAGGCCATCGCCGCCCTGCACGGCCTGACCACGGCGGCCTGACCGGCGGCGGCCTGCTCGGCGGCACGCCACGGTGCGGCGGGCGAGCTCGTGGGCGGGCCGGCGGCACGGGATGCCGCAGGGGCGTACAGGGCGGCCGGCGCGGACTTGGGGTGACCGGCCGGCGGCCACGATGTGGTGCGGGACGGACGAGATGGGCCGCATCTCGTCCGGGCCCCCGCCGCCGCGTTGACTCAGGGCCAGCCGTCCTCCGCCACATCGTGTCGTTTCATTACGGACCCTTGGCGTCGCAGGACGAAAGGTGGGGGTATGTCCTCCCCCATGGGGCGATCTTGTGCCCGGTGAGGAGGAAAGCCATGTACGCAACGGTACGGCGATACGAAGGGGTGACCGATCCCGCCGAGGCGGGACGCCGGGTGAGTGAGGAGTTCGTGTCGCTCATCAGCCAGGTCCCGGGGTTCGTGGCCTACTACTGGGTCGACGCCGGGGATGGGGTGATGCTGTCCACCAGTGTCTTCGAAGATCAAGCCGGAGCCGAGGAGTCCACCAGAAGGGCCGCGGACTACGTGCGGGAGAATCTCGCCTCCCTGCTTCCGAACGCTCCTCAGGTCACGGCCGGCGAGGTCGTGGCGTCCGGGTAGCGGCTACTCCAGGCCTTCGGCGCCGCGGACGGGGAGGATGATCTACGGCGCACCCGGCCGGCCCGGGACTCCAGGTAGCGTTGCTCGGCGATGCTGGCGGTCGACTTCGCGGCCCGCCGGTAGAGCTCGTACGCCCCGGAGTTGTCGCCGGTCTTCTCCAGCAGATGCGCCCGAACGGACAGCAGCCGGTGATGCCCGGCCATCCGCTCGTCCCTGTCCAATGTGGACAGCAGGGCCAGCCCGGCCGCCGGGCCCTCGGTCTCGGCGAGCGCGATCGCCCGGTTGAGGGTCACCATCGGGTTGGGCGCGATCCGCTCCAGGATCAGGTACAGGGCGTGCACCTGTGGCCAGTTGGTCTCCTCGGCCGTGGCCGCGTCGGCGTGCGTGGCGGCGATGGCGGCCTGCAGCTGGTAGGGCCCCAGCGCCGGGCCGGCCAGCGACGCCTTGACCAGCTCGATGCCCTCGTCGATCAGTCCGCGGTCCCACATCGTACGGTCCTGCTCGTCCAGCGGCACCAGGTCGCCGGCCGCCGTCGTCCGTGCCTCCCGGCGGGCGTGGGTCAGCAGCATCAGCGCGAGCAGCCCGGTCACCTCGCCGTCCTCGGGCAGCTGCGCGTGCACCATCCTGGCCAGCCGGATCGCCTCGTGCGCGAGGTCGGCGCGGTGCAGCTCACCGCCCGATGAGGCGGTGTAGCCCTCGTTGAAGATCAGGTAGAGCACGTGCAGGACGACCCGTAGCCGCTCCTCGCGCTCCGCGCCGTCCGGCAGGCTGAACGAGCTGCCGGCGGCCTTGATGCGCTGCTTGGCCCGGCTGATCCTGGCCGCCATCGTGGCCTCCGGCACCAGGAACGCGCGGGCGATCTCGGCCGTGGTGAGGCCGCCGACCGCCCGCAGCGTCAGGGCGGTCTGGGAGGCCGCGGTCAGCGTCGGATGGCAGCACATGAACAGCAGGACGAGCGTGTCGTCGGTGTCCGGTACGCCCTCGGGCACCACCTCGGTGGCCGTCGCCGACTCCCGCTCGCGGCGCGCGTGGTCGCTGCGCATCTGGTCGATGAGCCGCCGGGAGGCGACGGTCACCAGCCAGCCGCGCGGGTTGTCCGGCACTCCCCCGGCCGGCCACTGCACGGTGGCGGCGAGGACGGCCTCCTGCACGGCGTCCTCGCACCCCTCGAACTGGCCGTGCCGGCGTTCCAACGTGTCGAGGACCTGCGGCGTGAGCTCACGCAGCAGGTCCTCGACGGCTGCTGCCGTCATGCCTCCAGGTGTCCGTCAGCGAACATCACCTGGCGCACCTCGATCCCCAGCCCCTCGATCGCGGCGTCCGGGATCTGCGCCGCCAGCTCGATCGCCCGCTCCTTGTTCTCGCAGTCGACCAGGTAGAAGCCGCCCAGGTACTCCTTCGACTCCAGGAAGGGGCCGTCGGTCACCACCGGCTGGCCGTTGCGTACCGACACCACGGCGGCCTGGGACGGGTCGACCAGCGCCTGCGTGGTGATCAGCTCGCCGGACTCCTTCAGCGCCTCGATGAACCTGCCGTGGCCGGCGCCGATCGCCGCCTTCTCCTCGTCGGTCAGCGCGTCCAGCACGGCCGGGTTGATATGCATGCTGATCAGGAACTTCATCTCGTACTCCGCGTGATTCGCGGGCCCCGGCTGGGCCCTTGCACCGGTTGGTCGGAGCGGCCGCCGTCGTCTTGACATCCCCGGCCAGAAAATCCGCATGATTTTTTCGCCCTGGCGGCGCCCGGCCGTCAGCATGTCTGTCCCACCGTGGCGGACGCAAGAGATTTCCGTCCGTCCGATGTCAAGAAGCTCTCGGCCGCTCCGACCAACCGGCGAAACGTCGAGACAACAGGGAGTTTCGGATATGCGGATCAACCGGGCATGGCTGGGACTGGTCGTCCTCATGCTGCCGACATTGCTCGTCGCGATGGACATGACAGCGTTGCTCCTCGCCCTCCCGCGGCTGAGCGCCGACCTGGGCGCCACCAACGTCGAGCAGCTGTGGATCAGTGACAGCTACGGATTCATGGTGGCCGGCATGGTCATCACGATGGGCACGCTCGGCGACCGGATCGGCCGCCGGCGACTGCTGATGATCGGCGCGGCGGCGTTCGGGGTGCTGTCGGTCGTGGCCGCCTTCGCGCCCACCCCGCTGATGCTGATCGTCGCGCGTGCGCTGCTGGGCGTCGCCGGCGCGACCCTGGCGCCGTCCACCCTCGCGTTGATCACCAACATGTTCCGCGACGAACGGCAGCGCGGGCAGGCCATCGCGATCTGGGCGACCTGCCAGTTCGCCGGCGGCGCGCTCGGACCCGTGCTGGCCGGATTCCTGCTCCAGCACTTCTGGTGGGGATCGGTGTTCCTGGTCGCTGTGCCGGCGATGGCGCTGCTGCTGCTCGCCGGGCCGGTCCTGCTGCCGGAGTTCCGCAGCGACCAGGCCGGCAGGACGGACCTGACGAGCGTCGGCCTGTCGCTCGTGGCGGTGCTTTTGATGGTCTACGGCATCAAGCAGCTGACCGTCGAGAGCGTGCCGGTCGTGCCGGCGGTGACCCTCGTCGTCGGCGCAGCCATCGGATTCCTGTTCGTACGCCGGCAACTGCGGCTGGAGACGCCGCTGCTGGACCTGCGGCTGTTGGCCAACCGCCCGTTCACGGCCGTACTCGTCGCGCTGGTCTTCGCCGGCATCGCCATGGCCGGCACGGGCCTGCTGGTCACCCAGTACCTGCAGAGCGTGCTGGGCTTCTCGCCGTTCGCGTCGGCGGTGCTGTTCGCGCCCATGGGCCTGGGTGTGGCGGTCGGCACCATGGCCGCGCCGGCGCTGGCCCGGCGGATGAAGCACACGACCGCCATCGCCGGGGGGCTGGTGGGATCGGCGCTGGGCAGCCTGCTGCTGGTCGGCGTCGACGGGGCGAGCGCCCTGCCGCTGGTGATGATCGGCATCGCCGTACTGGCGCTGGGCACCGGCCCGCTGTTCGCGCTGGGCACCGGGCTGGTCGTCGGGTCCGTACCGCCGGAGCGGGCCGGCTCGGCGGCGTCGATGTCGGAGACGGGCAACTACTTCGGCGGTTCGCTCGGCTTCGCGCTGCTCGGTGTGGTGGCCGCGGTGGTCTACCGCAGCCGGATGGACGGCACGTCCGACTCGCTGGCCGGCGCGGTCGCCGCCAGCCGGCACCTTCCCGCCGGCCAGGGCGCGGAACTGCTGCACACCGCGCGGGAGGCGTTCACCGCCGGCGTGCACGTCACCGGCGTCGTCGCCGCGGTCATCTTCGCCGGGCTGGCCGTCCTGGTCCTTGCCATGCGCCCGGAAACGAGGACCACGCCGGCCGGGCTGCCCGAGTACGAGGCGACTCGCTCGTAGCGCCCTGCCGAGGCAGACATGGTCCTGCGGGCCACGGGCGCGGCGGATGACCGGGCCACCACGATAGGTCATGACGCCCAGGTGACGTTCGGTGTCATCCGTCCATGAGCCCGGCCGGGACGCCGGTCTCATGCCGATTCCGCGTGGCGTGCATGTCCCAGAGGAGGTCGGCAAGCTCGGCGGGGTCGGCGGCGGCCATGTCGGGCACGGGTTCGCCCTGGGCCCGGCGCCGCCGGTGATCAGAGTCGAAGGCGGTGCCGACGATGCGAGCGCCGACGTAGAGCACCCCGACGTGGACGCCCTTGCCGGCGACCTCGGCCGCGAGCGACTGAAGGTAGTTCCGCTGGGCGGCCAGCACCGTGGGCCAGCCGCTCATGTGCGGCCGGCCCCGGACGGCGGCGGCCCCCTGGGCGCTGAGGATGGCGCCGTCGCCCCGCTCGAGCATGGCGGGGAGGAACTCCCGGACCAGGGCCAGGAGCGTGTACATCGTGATCGGCATGCGGTCCTGCAACAGCTCCGGAGTGAGATCGACGGCGGGGACCAGCGCCAGGTCGGTGGGCGCCGGGCCGTAGTAGAGGGCCGTGGGGTCCCCGACGCGCGCGCGGATCCGCTCGGCGAGCGCCGGGACGGCAGCGGTCTGGTCGAGGTCGGCGGTGATCACATGGGTGGTGATGCCCTCGCCGGACAGATCCCGGGCGAGCAGGTCCAAGGGTCCCTGGCGGCGGGCGACCAGGACGACTTCATACCCTTCCTTCCCGTATCGGCGGGCGATGGCCTGGCCCACACCTGGACCGGCGCCGAACACTGCGATGGATTTCGTCATGCCGTCCAGCCAACCGCAGCGGCGCCTGGACGATCCATGGGTGAACATCTGATGTGCCTTTGTGATCGTCTAGGGTGACGGTGTGGACGTGCTGACGGACCTGCTGCACCGAGCCCGCGCGCAGAACGCCCTGGTGAGGCAGCTGATCCAGCGGCCACCGTGGGGGATGACGTACGCCGACGCGCCGCCGCTCACGGTCGCGGCCACGCTCGGCGGCCATGCGTGGATCCGGCTCGGGGACTGCGCTCCCGTGCGCCTCGCCGCTGGTGACATCGCCCTCGTCACCGCGCCCGGCGGGTACACGATCGCGGACGACCCGGCGACCACGCCCCGGTTCGTGATCCGCGACGGACGCAAGTATCTCCCCACCGGCGCCCCGGCCGACCCTCACCCGACACTGGCTCCCCGCACGTACGGCGACGGCCTGTCCGGCGCCACCGTCATGCTCCGCGGCGCGTACGAGTTGCACGGCGACGTGGCTTCCCGGCTGCTGGAGCTGCTTCCGCCACTGGCGGTCGTGCCCGCGGGGCCACGTACTCGGCCGGCCCTCGATCTGCTCTCCGCCGAGGCGGCCCGTGACGAGCCGGGCCAGGACGCGGTCCTCGCCCGGCTTCTGGATCTGGTCCTCGTGATCGCGTTGCGGGCCTGGTGCGCCAGGCCGGAGGCGACGCCGCCCGCCTGGTACCGATCGCTGGCCGACCCCGCGATCGGTGAGGCGCTGCGTCTGCTGCACGAGAATCCCGCCCACCGGTGGACGGTCGCCTCGCTGGCCGCCAAGGCCGGCCTGTCCCGCGCCGCCTTCGCCCAGCGCTTCGCCGCCCTGGTCGGCCGGCCGCCGCTCGGCTATCTCACCGACTGGCGCATGACCCTGGCCGCCGACCTGCTCCGCGACACCCGGCAGACCGTCGCCACGGTGGCCCGACAGGTCGGCTACCAGGATCCGTTCGCGTTCAGCGTGGCGTTCAAGCGCGCCCGCGGACGCACGCCCTCGGCCTGGCGCGACTCCTCCTGACCGGCCGGTGGTCGAGCACCTGACCGCGCGGGGGCGCCGGCGTGGTCGCGGCTCATGACTCCTCCGTGTCCGGCGCCGGGGAGATCGTCGCACCGGCCGACAGCAGCCTTCCCGCCAGCGCGCGACAGCGCCTCGCGAGCTCCGGAGGGTCGAGGACCTCGAAGTCGTGCCCCAGCAGGAGCACGTGCACGAGCACGAAGTCGAGGCTGCCGGCGCCGCTGAGCACCTCGCAGCGCTCGCTCCCCCGCCGTCGGACGACGGCCGCCGACGCCGGGATCTGCGCGCGCACCGTGTCGGCCGGCGCGTGCACGAGGAAGCGCGCCTGGTGCGGGTAGACCCGGCTGGCCACGCTCTCCTGCACGTACGTCGCCGCGTCGGGCGCCGCGCGCGGGCGGAAGCGCCAGGTCCGCGCCGACACCTCGGTCATCCGGTCGACGCGGAAGCTGCGCCAGTCGTCGCGATCGAGGTCGTAGGCCAGCAGGTACCAGCGCCGGTCGGAGGCGACCAGACGGTACGGCTCGACCCGCCGCCGGCGTACCCGGCTCCCGGACGGGTAGTCGAAGCCGGCCTCGACCTCGTCGCGGCAGGCTCTGGCCAGCGTCATGAGCACCTCGGGGTCGACCGGCGTGCGGCCCCCGCCGAACGACTCCACCGAGCCGGAGAGCGCGCGCACCTCGTGCCGCAGCCGGGTGGGCAGCATCCGGTCGAGCTTGGTCAGCGCCCGGAGCGCGGCGTCGCCGGCGCCGGCGACCGCGCCACCCGCGCCGGCGAGCAGCGATACCGCGGTGGCGATCGCCTCCTCGTCGTCGAGAAGCAGCGGCGGCAGGTCCTGCCCAGGGCCGAGCTGGTAACCGCCGCCGACACCCTGGCCGGCATGCACCCGGTAGCCGAGCGTGCGCAGCCGCTCGACATCGCGCCGTATCGTGCGCGGCGTGACCCCGAGCCGGTCGGCGAGCTCGGGGCCGGTCCAGACCTGGCGCTGCTGCAACAGCCCGAGCAGGGCGAACACCCGCTCCGTCGTACCCCGCTCGGCACCGCTCGCCACGTCCATGTCGGCCACCCTGCCAGATAGCGGACCGATACTGTCCGCCAGGGATGCCAGTGTGGCTCCATGGACGCAGACGAACACGACTGGAACCGGACGCTGCGCGAGCAATGGGAGTTCCACTGGAACCATCAGCTCCGAGCCCGGCTCGACGGCCTCACCGACGACGAGTACTTCTGGTCGCCGGTGCCGGAGGCCTGGAGCGTACGGCAGCGCGGCAGCTCGACGGCGCCCGTGCAGGTCGGTGCCGGGCACTTCACGATGGACTACGCCTTCCCCGAGCCGGTCCCCGCGGCCTTCACCACGATCGCCTGGCGACTCGGTCACGTCATCGTCGGCGTGCTCGCCGCGCGCAACGCGGCGCACTTCGGCGCGCCTGCGGCGTCGTACGAGACCTGGGAGTACGCCGGCAGCGCGGCCACCGCGCTCGACCAGCTCGAGACCCAGCTCGACCTCTGGCTGGCCGGGGTGCGCGGCCTCGGCGAGGCGGGGCTGCGGGTCCCGGTCGGCGCGAAGGAGCCCTTCCCCGAGCTGCCCATGGCCGCTCTGGTGCTGCACATCCACCGCGAGCTGATCCACCATCTGTCCGAGGTCTGCCTGCTGCGCGACCTCTACCTGCACACGAATCCCGCTACGAACGGAGCAACCCGATGAGTCGTCACATCCAGGTCACCTTCGACGCCCACGACCCGCGGGCGCTGTCGTCCTTCTGGCGTGACGTGCTGGGCTACGTCCATCCCGGCCCGCCCGGGGTCGACCTGCCCGAGGACGCCGACCCGCTGGCCGCATGGGACGACTTCCTCGCGCGGATCGGCGTGCCGGAGGAGCAGCGCAACACGAGATCGGCCATCGAGGACCCGGACGGGCACGGCCCGCGGCTGTTCTTCCAGCAGGTGCCGGAGGACAAGGTCGCCAAAAACCGTGTCCACCTCGACGTCCGCGCGGCTCCCGGTCTGCTGGGAGAGGAGCGGATGGCGGCACTGGAGGCCGAGTGCGACCGGCTCGTCGCGCTGGGAGCGAAGCGGGTACGTCGGCACGAGCCCGCTCCCCCGATGAGTGCCGGCTTCATCGTGATGACCGACCCCGAGGGCAACGAGTTCTGCCTGGACTGACGCGGCTCGGCTGTTGTTGTCCGCCTACCGCCGCGCCCGCCGAACGCCGCCGGTGTGATCCGATGACCGGTGAGGCAGTGCCCTCACCTCGCGACTCAGCCGAGGATGAGCGGGAGCTTCGCGGCGAGATCGCCCAGCGCGGCCTTCTCCGTGTCGGTCGGGGTGCGACGTCCGGTGCCGATCAGCAGCGTCTCCTTGTCGGAGAACGAGGCGGGAAAGGGGGTCCCGGCGATCTTCTCCAGGGACGCGCGTGCCGCCGCGAGGGTCTCGGCGGGCGGCTCGGCGGCCGACGGCAGATGCGCGATCAGGTCGAGGTGGTGCAGGGTCCATTCGAGCACGTACGCGGACAGGTAGTCGCCGACGGTCAGCACCTCGTCGCGGGTGCTGACCCGGACGGCGGGATCGGCGAGTACGGCGGCGCGGCCCGCGGCGGAACCGACGTCGTCGAGGTGGAACTTGAGCAACCGCGGTTCGCCGTATGCGGCGGCCAGCCGGGGGATCAGCGCGTCGAGCGGGTCCTCGCCGGTCGGGGGTTCGACGAGGTTCCAGTAGGTGACCGCGTCCACGGTCGGTTCGGTTCCGGCGGGCGTGACCAGGGTGATCAGGACGTCCTGGGCGTCGATGACCAGGTGGCACACCAGGTCCCGCACGAGCCAGCCGGTACAGCCGGACGGCCGTTCGAAGTCCTCGTCCGGGGTGTCGGCGACCGCCGCGCGCAGTGCCGTCCAGGAACGTGAGAAGAGATCCACTGCGGCACGGTAGTACCGGACCGGAACGGCGGACAAGCCTCCTCGAAGGGTGGGCTGGGACCGCGGCAGGACGCTCATCGCGGCGACCGGCACAGCATGGCTGCGGCCGGTGGCGTCATGGAGGTGACCGGCGTCCAGGATCAGTTGTCTCGGGTCCCGCGGGCGCTGTCGCGAAGCTGTGCCACCGCCCGGGCGATGAGGTCGCCGCGGCGTCGGTCCTGGCGGGCGTGGACGACGATGCGCCGCGAGACGGTCGGGCGGACCAGGGGCCTGGCGACGACTCCGTCGGGGAGTTCCGCGACGGCCAGGCGCGGCAGGACGGTGACGCCGATGCCCGCCTCCACCAGTCGCAGCGCCGCCCGGTGATCGTCCAGGCGGGCGGCATAGCGCGGCGTGAATCCGGCGGCCCTGCAAGCGGTCACGATGATCTGTCCGATCGGGCTGTCGTAGATGTCGTGGTCTATCCAGGGCTCGCCTTCGAGGTCCCGGAAGGCGAGTTCGCGGGCATCGGCGAGGGGATGGGCGCCGGGGAGCACGGCGACGAGCTCCTCGACGGTGAGTTCATGACGCTGGTAGCCGTCAAGGTGTACTTCGGCGCCGTTGGCGGGCTCCGTCCGGATGTCGAGGTCCGGTCGTCGGCGGCCACGCCCGTCGACCGGTTCGTTGAGGCTGATCTCGACGGCGAGGTTGGGTTGGTGCCGGCGAACGGTCCGCACGACTTCCGGGATCCACCGCTCGGCCGCGGAAGCGAAGCAGGCGATCGCCAGCTGCTGCGCCTGACCGCTCCGAAGGTCCGCCACGACTCGTTCAAGCCGTCCGAAGTCGGCGAGGAGCGACTGAGCTTGGTCTGCCAGGTGCCGTGCGGCATCGGTGGGGCTGATACCGCGTCCCTGCTTCTCGAAAAGGACCAGTCCGGTCTCCTTCGCCAGGGTGGTCATGTGCTGGCTGATCGTCGCGGGAGAGTAGCTGAGGTTCCGCGCCGCTTTGTTGATCGACCCAGCTGCCAGGACAGCGCGCAGGATCGCGAGGCGTTGCGGGTTGAGCATGGCATCGACAGTAAGGCAACGCCGAATGATAAGTCGCATTTGTTTGCTTGTGACGAGTTTTGTCGTCGATTGAAGATGGCATCGAGCAGAAGATTCGACGTCGTCTCGGACGCGGTGAGAGAGGGTTGGCGATGGACACCACCTTTTGGGACGAGGCGGACCGCCTCCTGGTCCGCTACGGAGCCGGCTTCACCCCGCGGGTCATCGAACGTGCCTCCGGTGCGTATGTCTACGATCGCCAGGGCACGCCGATTCTCGACTTCACCTCGGGACAGATGAGTTCCATCCTCGGCCATGCGCACCCGGCCATCGTGGCAACGGTTTCCTCCGCGGTCGCGTCGCTGGACCACCTCTTCAGCGGCATGCTCAGCACTCCCGTGCTGGAGCTCGCCCACCGGCTCACCGCGACCCTGCCCCCGACGCTCAGCAAGATGTTGCTGCTCACCACAGGAGCCGAGGCGAACGAGGCCGCGATCAAGATGGCCAAGCTCTCCACCGGCCGCTTCGAGATCGTCTCCTTCGACCGCTCGTGGCACGGCATGACCCAAGGGGCCGCCGCCGCGACCTTCTCCGCCGGGCGGCGCGGCTACGGCCCGCCGACACCGGGAAACCTCGCGCTGCCCTCGCCGAACGCCTATCGTTCGCCGTTCCGAACCTCCGACGGTTCACACGACTGGGAGGCTGAGCTCGCCTACGGCTTCGCCCTGGTCGACCGGCAATCGGCCGGGAGCCTCGCCGCCTGCCTCATCGAGCCCATCCTGTCCTCGGGCGGGATCATCGACCTGCCGCCCGGGTATCTGCGTCGCCTCAAAGAGATGTGTGACGAACGCGGGATGCTGCTCATCCTGGACGAGGCGCAGACCGGCCTCGGCCGTACCGGGGCGATGTACGCGTTCGAGCGCGACGGGGTCGCACCCGACATCCTCACGTTGTCGAAGACCTTGGGAGCCGGACTGCCCGTGGCGGCCGTCGTCACGACCGCCGAGATCGAGCAGGTCTGCCACGACCGGGGTTTCCTCTTCTACACCACCCACGTCTCCGACCCCTTGGCGGCCGCCGTCGCACTGACGGTCCTCGACGTCATCGCCCGCGAGAACCTCACCGAACGTGCGGCGACGCTGGGCGATCAGCTCACCGACCGGCTGCTGGCGCTTCGCGACACCTACGAAGTCGTCGGCGACGTCCGCGGCCGTGGCCTGCTCCAAGGTGTCGAGCTCGTCAAGGACAAGAAGAGCAAGGCGCCCGCCGACGCGCTGGGCAACGCGATCACCTCGGCCTGCCTCGAACGCGGCCTGCACCTGAACATCGTCCAGCTACCTGAGATGGGCGGCATCTTCCGCATCGCCCCGCCTCTCACGATCGGGGAGGACGAGCTGCACGCCGGCGTGGACATCCTCGAGGCGTCCCTCAAAGCCGTGCTCGACGCCGGAGCCCGGACGGCCGCCAGGGCCTGACGACCAGCTCATTCCCCGCGTCCTGCTCGTTGCGATCACCGCCGTCATCTGGGCGCGCACGCGGCGGACCGACCACCGAAAGCCGGGGTCGGCCCCCGGCGTTCCGTCTCACCGGGGTCAGGCAGGTGACACGCCGGCGTTCGCGCAGGTCACCGGTGTCGGGTGGCGCGCACGACGACATCGTGGAGGGGGACCGTCCGGCCCCCGTGGCCGGCGAGCGTGCGGAGGTGCTCTTCGGCGGTGACGATCTCCCACTGCATGCCGTCCAAGCGCGCGGTGATGGCCGCTGAGGTGACCGACGCTTCGGCGGGAGGGTGGTGTCCGTGGCCGGTGGAGCCCGCGGTGTGCAGGTGCCCGACGATGAGCAGCGTGCCGCCCGGAGCCACCCATCCGGCGATGCGGTCGTAGAACTCCAGCTGCGGCATCGCCGGGTGAGCGTAGTGGGTCATGACCAGGTCGAACTGCACGCCAGGGCTCCAGACGCGCAGATCCGCCTCAACCCACTGCAGGCGCTCGGGTGCCCGGCCCGTCGCCGCGCGCTCGGCGGCGCGGGCAAGGGCCTCGGACGAGATGTCGGCTGCGGTGACATGCCAGCCATGGGAGGCGAGCCAGATCGCCTCGGCGCCGCCGCCGCACCCCGCATCCAGTGCCGTGCCCGGTGTCAGGCCGCTGGTCTCACGAGCGAGGTACGGGTTCGGCGGGTTGCCGCCCATGGACGCGGGGCCCCCGGCTCGCCCCTGCTGCCAGCGCTGCTCCCAGAAGTCCTTGTCGAATCGGGGCGTCAAAGGTCGTCCTCCTCGTTCGCGGTGATCTATCTCTCCGCCTGCAGCCCCATCGGCGCCGACAGGTCGCGCACCCCCTCGGCGGGCGCGTTCCTGATGGTGCGGACGGACCAGGCGGATCTGCAAATGCTGTTGCCGAATGGCAAAAAGGACGTCGTGGGCGGCGGCTTCGGCCGGCCGGGTGGCGTTGGTCGTGGTCCGGTGCCGCCATGCGGCGTCGCCGCGGCATCTGGTCGTCTCGCCTGCCAAGTCGGACAGCCGAGTGACACCGGGGGTTGCTGGTGGAGCGTATGGTGGAGCGTCCTTCGCAGACGTGGGCAACCCGGGGCAGCGGCCCTGCTGTGACGTTCGACCGCGGAAGAAGTGGATGGTCTGCCATGCATGACAAGCCCGAACGGCGGGTTGCGGTGTTCGGCGCCGGCTACATCGGTCTGGTGACCGGTGCCTGTCTGGCCGAGCTCGGCCACCGGGTGGTGGTACGGGACATCGACCCCGAGAAGATCAGGCTGCTGCGGTCCGGCGATGTGCCGATCTACGAGCCGGGGCTGGGTGACATGATCGCCCGGAACAAGGAGCGGCTGACCTTCACCGTGGATCTGCAGGAGGCCTTGGACGGGGCCGAGATCGTGTACGTGTGCGTGGACACGCCGCCGTCGGCGTCCGGTGACGCGGACCTGTCGCGGGTCTGGGCGGTGGTGAAGTCGCTGGAGGGCGCATCACACCTCCGGGCCGTGGTGGTGAAGTCCACGGTGCCGGTGGGGACGGGCACGCTTGTACGGGCCGCGCTGGATGCGGCCGGTCTCGGGCACGTCGGGTACGCCGCGAATCCCGAGTTCACCGCTGAAGGCACGGCCGTCCACGACTTCCTGCACCCGGACCGCGTCGTCGTGGGAGCCACCGACGAGGCGACCGCACACCTGATCTCGCAGCTGCACCAGGGCGTGGACGGGCCGGTCGTGGTGATGGATGTGCGGTCCGCCGAGATGGTCAAGCTCGCCTCCAACGCCCTGCTCGCCACGAAGATCAGTTTCATCAACGAGATCGCCACCTTGTGCGAGAAGACCGGCGCCGACGTCGAGGAAGTGGCTCACGCTGTCGGCCTGGACCACCGCCTTGGCCGCCACTTCCTGCGTCCCGGCATCGGCTGGGGCGGTTCCTGCTTCCCCAAGGACTCCGAGGCGTTGCGGCAGTTGGCCAGCAACACCGGCTACCACCTGCAGCTGCTCACGGCCGTGATCGAGGTCAACAACCTGCAGAAGCGCAGGGCGATCCAGAAGCTCAAGGACGTCCTCGGCAGCCTGGCGGGCGCGCGGGTGGCGCTGCTCGGGCTGACGTTCAAACCGGGAACCGACGACATGCGGGAGGCGCCCAGCACCGTGTTGGCGGCCCGGCTGCTGGCCGAGGGTGCCGAGGTGCGCTGCTGGGATCCGATGGCTCGGCCGGCCGAACGGGAGCCGTGGACGTCGACGAGCCGCCACGCGAGCCCGGAGTTGGCAGTCGAGGGGGCGGACGCGGCGATCGTGGTGACGGAGTGGCCGCAGCTGACGGAGGTCGACTGGGCGCGAGCCGCTTCGGTGATGCGCAGGCTCGTGCTCTTCGACGGCCGCAACCTGCTGGACCCGGCCGAGATGCGGGCTGTCGGTTTCACCTATCTCGGCGTCGGCCGGCCGTAGGTTCATGCTGCTGCCCCGTGCCGCCGACGGTTCCGGCCGCACGGGGCAGCAACCTGCTTGACGGATGGCGGTGGATGCCGGACTGCCCCATCCGGCCGAACTCCTCGGAGAACAGGTCGTCGTGGTGGCCGCGTCCCTGGAAGCCGGCGTACCCTCCGTCCGCCAGAAGGGACCTACCAGGGCACGGTGCCGTCGTCCTGGAGGTAGGCGCCGCTCGGGCCGTCGGCGTCGAGCGTGGCCAGCCGTACCGCGATCGCGGCGCCCTGCTCGGCCGTACGGAAACCGGTGTGCGCGTTGAGGTCGGTCGCGCAGTAGCCGGGGTTGGCGGCGTTCACCTTGATCGGGGTGTCCAAGAGCTCCTTGGCGTAGGCGACGGTGATCATGTTGAGCGCCGACTTGGAGGAGTTGTAGGCCGCGTAGTTGTGCGGCCAGAAGGGGCTGTCGGGATCGATCGCCAGGGCCAGCGAGCCCAGTTCGCTCGACATGTTCACGATCCGCGCCGCGGGCGCCTCGCGCAGCAGTGGCATCATCGCGTTGGTGACGGTGACCACGCCGAACACGTTGGTCTCGTAGACCTGCCTGAACGTCTCGGCCCCGGTGACGCTGGGGCGCGGGTCGTCCTGCCACACCGTGATCCCGGCGTTGTTCACCAGGATGTCCAGCGCGCCGTACTCCTCCTCCAGCCATTTCGCCGCCGCCTGCGCGGAGGCCGGGTCGGTGACGTCGAGCCGCACGTACGGCTGGCCGAGCCGCTCGGCGGCGGCCCGCCCGCGTTCCTCGTCGCGCGCCCCGATGACGGCGGTGATGCCGCGCTCGGCGAGCAGCCGCGCGATCTCGAAGCCGATTCCCTTGTTGGCACCAGTGATGAGTGCTGTCGTCATGGCGACCACCTTCCAGCCGGCGCGCCAGGAGCGGGAGAGACATCCGGAGGCTGGGATCGGCAGTACCACCCACGTCGCGCGGACCTGCCGCAGGATGGGGTCATGAACCGTGACCAGCTGGCCGAATTCCTCCGCAGCAGGCGTGCCAGGCTCACGCCGCGCGAGGCGGGGCTGCCGCAGGGCGAACGCCGCCGCACGCCGGGCCTGCGCCGCCAGGAGGTGGCCCAGCTCGCGGGCATGTCGGTCGACTACTACATCCGGCTGGAGCAGGCCCGCGGCCCGCACCCGTCGCGTCAGGTGCTCAACGCGCTGGCCAGGGCGCTCATGCTCACCACCGACGAGCGCACGCACCTGTTCCACCTGGCCGGCCAGCCGCTGGAGCCGGCCAGACGGCGCGCCGACGTGCCCGCGAGCACATTGCACCTGATCGCGTTCCTGGAGGAGGTGCCTGCCTACGTCCTGGACGCCAAGTACGACATCCTCGCCTGGAACCCGCTCGCCAGCGCGCTGATGGGCGACCTCGACGCCCAGCCGCGCGACCAGTTGAACGTCATCCGCTGGGTCTTCCGCTCCCCCGACCTGGCCGAGCACCTGAGCGACGAGGAGAAGGGCCGCTTCGCCCGCGCCTCGGTCGCCGACCTGCGCTGGGCGGCCGGCCGCTACCCCGACGACCGGGAGATCCAGTCGCTGGTGGCCGAGATGCTGGCGCTCAGCCCCGAGTTCGCCGCGTTGTGGGCCGAGCACGAGGTGAAGGTGCGCAGGGAGCAACGCAAGCGCATCACCCATCCGGCCGTCGGCTCGATCGACGCGATCTGCCAGGTGCTGCCCGTCCCCGAGCGCGACGACCTGCGGCTCGTCCTCTACACCACAGAACCCGGTTCGCCCTCGCACCAGGCCCTGCGCAGGTTGCGGGAGGTGATTCCAAGCTCGTGAGACGACCGGCCGAACCGGCCGTCCTGGTCGCCTACGACCGAGCCGGTGCCCGCCGACCCGACGGCCCGCGAGCACGTACCGTTGCCGATATGACCGACGACCTGCATCGGCTCGTGCGCGGCCTTGAGCAGCCGAAAGCCGGGCGTGCCACTTCGAGGCCCACCTCGGTTGACCGCACTCTTGACGCTGTCGGAGCGAGGTTGAAGCGCCTTCGGCTGCAACGCGACGTCACGCTCGCCGACCTCGCGGCGGAGACCGGCATCTCCACCAGTACCTTGTCCCGGCTCGAGGCGGGCCTGCGACGTCCCACGCTCGAGCAGTTGCTCCCGCTCGCGCGCGTCTACGGGGTCACACTCGACGAGCTCGTCGACGCGCCGCCGACCGGCGATCCCCGCATCAATCTGCGTCCCATCCCCTGCGGCGACGGCTCGGTCGTCCTGCCGCTGACCCGTCGGCCCGGAGGAATCCAGGCCTACAAGTTCGTCCTCCCGGCCGGAAGTGACGACACCGAGCCCGACCTGCGCGCCCACGAGGGCTACGACTGGATCTATGTCCTCAACGGAACGCTCCGCCTCGTCCTCGGGGAACACGACCTCGTCCTCAGACCCGGGGAGGCCGCGGAGTTCGACACGCGCACCCCGCACTGGTTCGGGGCCACCAGCGCCGGGCCCGTCGAGTACCTGAGCCTCATCGGGAAACAAGGCGAACGCGCGCACGTCCGCGCAGCACCGCGACACGTCCCGCCCGAGTAGGAAAGGCCAGGGACCTCGATCCTGGGACCTGCCCAGCTCGTTCACGCTGCGAAGACCCCGCGGGACCGCACGAGCTGCGGGCCGGCGCGGGGGGCCGGCGCCTCCGCGCGGACCTCTCGGTCCTGCGCGAGGCCGCCGGGGCGTGGAGCGGCTCAGGCGGTGCGCTTGAGGAGGAGGGTGACGAAGCCGAGAATGCCGCGGTAGCCGTTCAGCCACATGTCGCGGTGTTCGAGTGCGGCCGCGAGAGCGCGGTCGGCGTCGGGGCCGGGGTGGTCGAGGGCCCAGCGGGTCAGGGTGCCGGTCCAGGACCATTCGTAGTCGTCCCATTCGGCCGGCTGGCTGGTGTGGGCGTAGATCGTGCGCAGGCCCGCGCTCTCGGTGGCCGCGACCGTGCCCGGCAGGTCGCTGTAGTCGTCCGGGGTGGCGCCGAGCTTGGCGAGGGCCTGCGGGGTGGGCGGGCGCTCCCAGAAGCCGTCGCCGATCAGAGCCAGTCCGCCGGGTTTGAGCTGGGCGTGTACGGCGGTCGCGGTCGAGGTGAGGCCGCCGAAGGCGTGCGCGGCGCCGACGCAGAGCACCAGGTCGTACGGCTCGGCGGCGCGGAAGCCGTCGGCGGGCGTCTCGTGCAGGCGCAGGCGTTCGGACAGGCCGCGCGCGGCGGCGGCCTTGGCGGCGGCGGTGAGGGCGTGGGGGCTGATGTCCACGCCGTCGGCGGTGGCGTCCGGGTAGAGCTCGAGGGCTCGAAGCGTCCAGGTCGCCTCGCCGCAGCCGAGGTCGACGATCCTGGCCCGGGCGGGGAGTGCGGCGCGGCGCAGCAGCCGTTCCTGGTTGGCCTCGGTGATGGGGGCGGCGATCGGGTGATCGGCGTGGGCGATGGCGCTGATGAGCTGACGATCCATCGGACCACCATGGCGCAACGGAATCACCGGTTGCCACCGCATTTGCCGTACGGAATCTCCGCGGCCGCGGCCCGGTCGGCGAGGTCGCGCCCGGCGTCGAACGGCTACCGCTTCGAGGGCGTCAGCAGGTGAGCGAGGCCAGGAAGCCGTCGACCAACCGGGTCTGCTGATCGGGCGGGAAGCCGTCGGGGTCGAAGAGCGCCTGCACCACCAGGCCGTGCGTGAAGGACAGCGCGGTCACGGCCAGGCGCTGCGCGTCAGCGCTTTCCGGCAGCTCGCCCAGGTGTCGCGCGTCCTCGACGGCGGCGCTCAGGTCGGCGCGGATGCGCTCGTACCTGGCCGTCTGCGCGGCGAAGAGCTTCGGGTCGGACAGGGCCACGTCCCAGGAACCGACCCAGATGCGGTTCATCGCCACGCCCTCGGGGGTCAGCGGCAGGATGTTGAGCAGGTGGGTGCGCAGCGTCGCCAGTCCGGGAGCGGGCGCCTTCAGGCGTGGTCGCTGCTGCGAGCGGGCCTCCAGGATGTCCAGGGCGTGCGCGACGAGCTCCCGTTTGCCCGCGAAGTAGTGGGTGACCAGCCCGGTGGAGGCCCCCATCGCCGCGGCGACCGCACGCAGGGTGAGCCCGGCGAAGCCGTGTTCCGCCAGGACGCGCCAGACGGCCTCGGAGACGTCACGGCGTCGGGCGTTGTGATCGGCACGGGCGGGGCTCATGTCCTGTAGCGTACATACCAAACATTTGTTATGTATGGAGGCCGGATGTTCTCTCTCCCCCTCACCGCCGACGCCGAACTGCGGCCGCTCGACCCCTGGCTGGCTGAGGAGTTCCTGGCCAACCTTGACCGGGCACGCGAGCACATCGCGCCGTGGGTGTCGCCGTCGTTCGTGGCGGCCGACCTCGCCGAGGCGCGTGCGGTGTTGCAGCGCTATGCCGACAAGCGGGCCAGGGACGCCGGCGGCATCTGGGGGATCTGGCTGGAGGGCAGGCTGGTCGGCGGCGTGCTGTTCGTGTCGTTCGACACCGAGCAGGGCGGCTGCGAGGCGGGCTGCTGGCTGGAGCCCGGCGTGCAGGGGCGCGGGCTGATCACCCGCGCCGTCGAGCGGATCGTCGGCTGGGCGGTCGAGGAACGCGGCATCCAGCGCGTCGAGTGGCGCGTCATCGCGGGCAACACGCGCAGCATCAACGTCGCCAAGCGGCTGGGCATGAGCCGCGACGGCATCCTGCGCCAGTCCGTCCGGGGCGAGAACGGCCGGCTCGACGTCGAGGTCTGGTCGCTGCTGGCCGGCGAATGGCGTGCCCGCACGGCTTCATAGCGCGAGCCTGAAGGGCGCGTTCCAGGAGTACGGACTTGTTCCCCCCTGAAGGCCGCTGCTTCGCTGTTGGGGGGATCACGCTGCCTGCCGTTGAGCCGGGCGCCACCTGCCGTGCCTTCGCGCGTCACCGAGCCGGTCTAGCCTGCGCGCATGATTCTGCGCAGGTTGCTCGCCGGTGTTACGGTCGCCGTCGTGCTGATCCAACCCCAGCCCGCCGCGGCCCATGGGCACAAGGACCCCGTCGTCATCGGGCACCGGGGCGCCAGTGCCCACCGGCCCGAGCACACGCTGCTCTCCTACGAGGCCGCCATCGCGATGGGCGCCGACTACATCGAGCCCGACTTGGTCGCCACCAAGGACCACGTGCTGGTCGCCAGGCACGAGAACGAGATCTCCGGCACCACGGACGTTGCCGTCCGGCCCGAGTTCACCGACCGGTACACCACCAAGACCATCGACGGCCGCCCGGTCACCGGGTGGTTCACCGAGGACTTCACGCTGGCCGAGCTGAAGACGCTGCGCGCCAAGGAGCGCATCCCGGACATCCGCCCCGACAACGCCGCCTTCGACGGGCTCGCGGAGATCCCGACCTTCGAGGAGGTCGTCCAGCTCGCCCAGCGGCACGGGGTCGGCGTCTACCCCGAGACCAAGCACCCCTCCTACTTCGACTCCGTCGGGCTGTCGCTGGAGGAGCCGCTGCTGGAGGTGCTGGGACGGTACGGCGTGCGCAAGGCGTTCATCCAGTCCTTCGAGACGGCCAACCTGCGCGAGTTGCGGGGCAAGACACGGCTGCCGCTGATCCAGCTCATCACCTTCGGCGGCAAGCCGTACGACTGGGTCGTCTCCGGCGATCCCCGCACCTATGACGACATGGTGAAGCCGGAGGGGCTGCGCGAGGTCGCCTCCTACGCCAACGGCATCGGTGTCGACACCCGCCGCATCCTCCCCGTGGGGCCGGACGGCAAGCTCCAGGCGCCCACCACCCTGATCGAGGACGCCCACCGGCGGCGGCTCGACGTCCACGTCTGGACCATCCGCAACGAGAACTCCCAGCTCCCGCTCGAGCACCGCCTCGGCAACCCCGACAGCCCTGTGTTCGCGCGCGCCACGGGTGACGTGATGGGCTTCCTCGGACGGCTGGTCTCCCTGGGCATCGACGGCGCCTTTTGCGACGACCCCGCGATGGGCCGCGCCGTCATCGCCAAACCCGCCCGCCCCTGAGGGTTGCCGCGGACTCCCCGCGGTCATGGACGCAGCGCGCGAATGTCAGCCCGGCGAGCTCGCCGCGGTCCGGGAGAGCGGCTTGATGTGGGCGAACATGCTGCGGGCGTTCCAGGTGGGGAAGGCCCGTACGAGCCACCCGGGGCCGTGGAGCTGGATGCGGCGGTCGGCGGTGGCTTCGGCCCAGGTGAGCTGGCCGGCATGCCATTTGACGAAGGCTTCGGCTTCCGCCGTGACGTAGAGGTCCTCGTCGAGGCCGGGGTACTCCTTGCAGATCTCGGTGTCTCCGTGCTCGATCAGCAGCCAGAACCGCTCGCGGCGCCGGCGGCCGGTGAAGTCGAAGCGGATGACGACGCGTCGGTGCGGGAGCAGTTCGCGGCGGAGCGCGTTGCACATCGACCACAGAGCCACGAAGGGGTCGAGGTGCTCGGGGGCGATCTCAAGCCAGGCGGCACCCCATTCGCCGAGCGACGCGCAGACCTTGAAGAGGTCGTGACCCGCTTGGGTGAGCTCGTAGTGGCGCCCGTGCCCGTCGGGCTTGGGCGCCGACTCGACGATGCCGAGCCGTTCGAGCTGCTTGAGCCGCTGCGAGAGCAGGGTGCGGGACAGCCCCGGCGCGCCCTCGAGGATCTCGCTGAAGTTTCCGCAGCCCAGGTGCAGGTTGCGGATGATCAGTGGCGTCCAGCGCTCGGCGAAGATCTCGGCGCCACGGGCGATGGGGCAGTACTGGCCGTACGTCCGCATGACACCAGTGTCGAACGCCCGATTTCGAGTGTGAAGTCCAGATTGTTGACTTCACGGCCGCGGCCCACGGTGCTGCGATGGGACCGTCGAGAGCGGAGGACCGCTGACGACACCGAACCCATCGGCACGCGATCAGGAGGCGACCGCGATGGAGATCGACGGATTCCGAGGCCGGCTGATCACCGCTGAGCACGCCGGCTACGACAGCGCCCGTGCCGTGTGGAACGGTGCCGTCGACCGGCGCCCCCGGCTGATCGCCCGATGCGGCGGGACCGCCGACGTTGCCGCGGCCGTGCGCTTCGCCCGCGACCACGACCTGGAGATCGCCGTACGCGGCGGGGGCCACAACGTCGCCGGCACCGCCGTGTGCGACGACGGCATCGTCATCGACCTCTCGCCGATGCGAGCCGTGCGGGTCGACCCCGCCGGCCGTACGGCCCGGGTCCAGGGCGGCGCGCTGTGGGGCGACGTCGACCACGAGACGCAGACCCACGGTCTGGCCACCACCGGCGGCATCGTGAGCCACACCGGCGTCGCCGGGCTCGCCCTCGGCGGTGGCATCGGCTTCCTCATGCGCAAGCACGGGCTCACCGTCGACAACCTGCTGGCCGCCGAGGTGGTCACCGCCGAAGGCGGCATCGTCCAGGCGTCCGCCGACGAACACCCCGATCTGTTCTGGGCGCTGCGAGGCGGCGGCGGCAACTTCGGCGTCGTCACCTCGTTCAGGTTCGCGCTGCACCCCGTCGGACCGACCGTGCTGGCCGGACCGGTCTTCTGGGCGGCCGAGGACACCACCGACGTGCTGCGCTTCTACCGGGACTTCGCCGCCGCGGCGCCCGACGAGCTCGGCAGCGTGGTCAGGCTCGGCACCGTCCCTCCACTGCCGACCATCCCCGAGCACCTGCACCATCGGCCGGCCATCGCCGTCGCCTGCTGCTACGCCGGCGGCGTCGACGACGGCGAACGTGCGGTGCGGGCCCTGCGGCGGTTCGGGACGCCCCTCGTGGACCTGCTCGACCCCACCCCCTACGTGGCCCACCAGAGCGGCCTGGACGACACCGTCCCGCACGGATGGCACTACTACTGGAAGTCCACGAACCTATCGGGCCTGTCCGACGGAGCCGTCGACGCCATCGCCGATCACGCCTACGCCGCCGGCTCACCCAGGACCTACGCGGCGATGTTCCACCTGGGCGGCGCCGTCGCCCGAGTGCCCGGCGACGCCACCGCCTACGCCGGTCGCGACGTGGCCCACAACATCATCATCGACGCCGTGTGGCTCCCGGACGAGTCCGGCGAGCACGCCGCGGCCGAGACCGCCTGGGCCCGAAGGTTCCTCGCGGCCCTTCGACCGCATCGGGCCGGCGGCGTCTACGTCAACTTCCTCGATTCCGACGACGACGCCGGTCGCGTCCACGAGGCCTACGGCGATCACATCGTGCGGCTCGCCGAGGTCAAGGCCACGTACGACCCCGACAACGCCTTCCACCACAACAAGAACGTCCGCCCCGGTCGAGCGGGGGCGGGCGCGATCGGCCGGGAAACGGTGGCACCACAGCACTAGGCGGGCGCGGCCGGTCCCTGGCCTGTCCCGGGGCCGAACCGGTGCCGGTACTCCAAGGGAGTGAGCCCGGTCCTGCGGCGCATCAGCGCACGCGGATTGGCGGCGGTGCCCAGCCCACTGTGCCGTGCGACCATCTCGAAGCGCGACTCGCCCCGCTCGATCAGCCGGCACGCCAACGCAAGCCGCTCCCCTGTGAGCCACTGCAGCGGTGTGGTGCCCAGCTGTGCCTGGAAGCGGCGATGCAGTGTCGCCGGGCTGACCGAGGCACGCGCTGCGAGGTCGGACACCGTGAGCGCGGCGTCCAGCACTCACGCCGGTCGCACCCCATGGGCCAGGATTCAGCCGTGAACAACGAACCCATCGCCCTCGGCAAGGCCCTGGCCTCCTTCGACGCCCTGTGGAGCCCCCGCATCGTCACGCGCGTCGCGGTGTTCACCGTCTCCCGCGGCACGGAGCACAAGCCGTCCGCTCCCGCCGGAGCCGCGATCCTCATGGTTCGAGCCCGCCGGGACACCGACGGTCGGCGACCGTCCTGCCGAGATTCCCGACCACATCGACGCAACGACAGGGCACGCGCTCGGCTCCTGAGCCGAGCGGGCATCCCACTCGGCCGTGTCCACCGCCGTTCGCGCCGGATCCAACCACGGAAGGGGCACCGTGACGGGCCGATCGCGTCGTACATCCACACCTGGCGCACCCGGCCACCGGTGTTACCCGCGAGGGCCGTCGAAGACGATCGAGGCCGGTGCGGGCCGACCTGAGCGTTTCGTTCAAGACCGCGGCGTGCCGTGCCGCCGAGACTACGGGCATGACCGGAAACACCTTCACTCCCGCTCTGGGACGCATGGCGCCCACGCGCTTCTACGATCCGATCGTCGCGGTGACCCGCGAACGGCTGTGGCGCACGCTGATGGTCATGTACGTCGCGCCGCGACCGGAGGAGGTCATCGTCGACGTGGGCTGCGGCACCGGTTCGACGGAGCTGTTGCTGAACCGGATCGAGCCGCGCGCACGGGTCATCGCCGTGGACCCGGACCCTGACGTGATCGCGGTGGCACGACGCAAGGCCGAGGCCTCCGACGCGGCGGTCGAATGGAAGATCGGCATGGGCGACGCGCTGCCGGAACTCCTTGGGACCAGCGTCGCGGACACGGTGGTGTCCAGCCTGGTGCTCCACCAATGTCCGCTCGCCATGAAACGGGCCATCCTCGCGTCGATGTACGCGGTGGTGCGGCCCGGCGGAAAGCTGGTCATCGCCGACTACGGGCTACAGCGCACCGGGCTGATGCGGCTGGGATTCCGGCTGGTGCAACTCGCGGACGGATTCGAGGACACCCGGCCCAACGCCAAGGGCATCCTGCCGCACCTGATCGCCCAGGCCGGCTTCCGTGACGTGAGAGAGGCCGAGGTCGTCTCGACACTCACGGGTTCGATCTCGGTGTACGTCGCGTTCCGCCCCTGAGGAGCGCAGCAGCGGGTTCACCACCTTCGGGGTCAGCCCCATCATCTCGCGCATCCAGCGCGTCAGGTGCGCCTGGTCGGCGAAGCCGCTCGTCATCGCGGCGCCGGCCGGCGACTCCCCGTTCCGCAACGCCTCGACCGCTGTGCGCAGCCGATACCAGGCACGCCAGCGCGCCAGAGGCATGCCCAGCTGGCTGCTCGCCAAGGAGCGCAGACGTTGGCGAGACAGGCCGACTGTCGCGGCCACATCCGCCAGCGGGACCGACCCGTCCGCCAGCGCCGTCATGGCCGCGAGCAGACGGGGATCAAGTTCGCCGGCCGGCCGGGCGCCGGCGTGGCGAACGTCGCTCTCGTCGAGATGGCGCAGTTCGGGTACGCCGGTGATCCCGGGACCGTAACGCCGGCGCAGCCGGTCGGCCATCGCGCAGTGGGGTTCGACGAAGAACACCCGAAGGTCGCCCGTCGCGAGCATCCGATGCCGCACCATGGGCGGCACGACGAGCGCGGGCGCCTGATGACGGACGCCGTCGGCGTCCGCCATGGCCGCCTCGCCCACGGCGGCGACGACGATCTGAAAGGCGGCGTGCCGGTGCAGAGAACTGTCCACCGACGGACCCTGGTAGAAGGCGTAGCCACGGCCGACGACGAAATCCGGCATCAGCCTCCCGCCGCCCCTTTCATCATCACGTGTGGCAACTGTAATCGGCCCTTGGCGTATGACGGACGGGCGGACAGTCGCCTGTCATCATCGTGCGGAACTACGCGGGTCACTCACCGGCGGGACTGATCGGGGTCGCCGGCCACGCCGCAGTCCTACCGGTCCTCCTTCCGGGCGAACGCCTCCTGAAAGTCGCGGAACCGCCCGGCCCGTGTGCGTCGTTTTACCTGGAACGCCGGCGCCTGGCCCGGGGACCATCGGCTGTGCTTCTCAGCAACCGACCGATCTTCGCCAGCACCGACCTCGACGAGGTCCGCGACGAGGTGGCCAAGGTGTTCTGCGCGCACCGACTGGACCTGGCGGGAGACAGCGCCCCGCTGTCGGCCTGGTTCAACTCCGTCCAGTTCGGCTCGGTCCGCGTCAGCTACCTCGACTACGGGGCCGACGTCCGCATCGAGCCGGGCGACCTGGGCACGTTCTTCCTGGCCATGCTCCCCCTCGCCGGCCGCAGCCTGATCAGGGGCGGCGACCAGGAGATCGTCTCCACCCCGGCCACGGCCGCGCTGCCCTCGCCGGAGCGCCACCTCGACATGCGCTGGGCGGCGGGCTGCCCCCAGCTGCTGGTCAAGTTCGAGCGCACCGCGATCGAGCGTTCGCTGGAGCAGATGCTGGGCGAGCCGCTCGACCAGCCGGTCATCTTCGATCTCGGGGTGGACATGGCCGCGGGCTGGGCCCGGGCTTGGCGAGGCATGATCGACCTGATCGTCCGGGAGGCCGAGCACGACGACGGGCTGGCCGTCCAGCCGCTGGCCGTCGCGCATCTGGAGAACGCGCTGATCACCTCGCTGCTGACCATGCAGCCGTCCAACTACCTGGAACGGCTGAGCGCCCCCCGCCGGCCCGCGGTGCCGAAGGTGGTGCGCAGGGCCGTGGAGTTCATCGAGGGACACGCCCATCTCCCGCTCACCACGGACGACGTCGCCAGGGCGGTCGCGGTCAGCAGCCGCTCGCTCCAGGAGGGTTTCCGCGCCCATCTCGGGCTCACCCCGATGGCCCATCTCAGGCAGGTACGGCTGACGCGGGTGCACGACGAGCTCGCGGCCGGGGACCCGGCGCGGGTCACGGTCACGACGGTGGCGGCCCGCTGGGGCTTCCTGCACCAGGGGCGGTTCGCCGCGCTGTATCGCCGGAAGTTCGGGCGGAGCCCTTCGGAGACGCTGCGCTTCGCGCCAGGTGGATGAGATCCGCGCTCAGCGGATGGCCCGGCCGGCGGGGCCTGCCATACCGTCGGATCAGGCGCCGATCGACAACCACCACCTGACAGAGGGGACACCCACCATGCGCAGCATTCTCGTCGTCGGCGCCGGACAGGCCGGCCTGCACCTGGCCCTCGGCCTCCTCCAGAACGGCTACGACGTCACCGTCGTGTCCAACCGCACCGCCGAGTCCCTCCGGGACGGCCGGGTGATGTCCGGCCAGGCCATGTTCGGCACCGCCCAGGCGCACGAGCGCGCCCTCGGCCTGGACTGGTGGGCGGGCACCTGCCCGCCCGTCGAGGGCATCGAGCTGTCGGTGCCCGGCCCCGAGGGCGGCAAGGCGATCGACTGGGCCGCCCGCCTGCACACCCCGGCGGTCTCGGTCGACCAGCGGATGAAGATGCCGGCCTGGCTCGCCGAGGTGGAACGGCTCGGCGGCAAGGTCGTCATCCACGACGCCGGCGCCGAGGACCTCGAGGGCTACGCCGCGCAGCACGATCTGGTCCTGGTCGCCGCCGGCAAGGGGCAGATCGCCTCGCTCTTCCGGCGGGACGCGGCCCGCTCGCCGTACGGCAGCCCGCAGCGCGCCCTCGCGCTCCTCTACGTCAACGGCCTGCGGCCGCGCCCCGAGCACTCGGCCGTCTGCTTCAACCTCATGCCCGGCGTCGGCGAGTACTTCGTCTTCCCCGCGCTGACCCACACCGGCCCCTGCGAGATCATGGTGTTCGAGGGCACGCCCGGCGGCCCGATGGACTGCTGGGGCGGCCTGGACGGCCCCGGCGCGCACCTGGACCAGGCCCGCCGGATCCTGTCGGACTTCTTTCCCTGGGAGGCCGCACGCTGCGACGGGATCGAGCTCACCGACGCCAACGCGGTGCTGACCGGCCGCTTCGCCCCCACGGTGCGTCACCCCGTCGCCTTCCTGCCCTCGGGCGCGCCGGTGCTGGGCGTGGCCGACGTGGTCGTGCTCAACGACCCGATCACCGGGCAGGGCAGCAACAACGCCGCCAAGTGCGCGGCCGTCTACCTCCAGGCCATCCTGGAGCGCGGCGACCGGCCGTTCGACGCCGCGTGGATGCAGCAGACCTTCGACCGGTTCTGGGCGCAGGCGCAGCATGTCACCGCCTGGACCAACGCCCTGCTCGCCCCGGCCGAACCGCATCATCTGGCGCTGCTGGGCGCGGCCGGCCGGTTCCCGGCGATCGCCTCCCGCTTCGTCAACGGCTTCGACGACCCGGCCGACTACGCCGAGTGGTTCATGGACGGCGCCCTCGCCCAGGCCTATCTCGACCGGGTGGCGGCATGAGGTCGCTACGTGACGCCTTCGGGCAGTTCGCCACCGGGGTGGCGGTGGTCACCACGGCGGCCGGCGGCCAGCGCGCGGGGGTGACGGTCAACTCCTTCACGTCGGTCTCGCTCGACCCGCCGCTGGTGCTGTGGTGCCTGTCGGACCGCGCCCCCAGCGCGCCGCTGTTCCTGCGGGCCGGGCGCTTCGCGGTCAACGTCCTGGCCGCGGGGCAGGGCGAACTGTCCCGGCGCTTCGCCACGCCCGCGCCGGACAAGTTCGCCGGGGTGGACCTGCTCGACCACCCGCTGCCGATGCTGGCCGGCACGCTGGCCGGATTCGCCTGCCGTACGGTGCACACCTTCAGCGGGGGCGACCATCACATCTTCGTCGGCGAGGTGGAGCGCTACCAGCGGGCCGGAGGGGACCCGCTGGTCTTCCACTCCGGCCGCTACCGGGAGCTGGCCGCCCCGGTGGCGGTGCCCGCCCACAGTCCCTGACCGCCGACGGCGGCCGGGCTCGGGTGCGACCCCGATCGCACCCGCCCCCCGGGGGTCATACCGGAGTGGCACACGGGTCTGGGCCCTCGAGCCGATGCCGGGCAAGGGTGGCGCGCCAAGAATGATCACATGTCTGTGACGATTCTCGGGCTGTCGCTCGTGGAACTCCTTGCCCTGGTTGCCGCCGTCATGCTTGCGCTGGCCCGCTGGCTCCCGCCGGGCGCGCGCCGGCCGGTCAGGACGGTCGCCGGCGGGGCGCTCGCGCTGTCCGCGGCGGTCCTGGCGGTGCTGGGGATCCGCTGGCAGCTCCTCCCCGTCCTCGCCGGCGGGGCCATGGCGCTCGCGCTGGCCGCGCTCCCTCTGCTGAGACGGCGTGCCGAGCGGCCCGCGTGGCGGGCCCGGTGGTGGATGGCACTGCCGGGGTCGGCGGCCTGCCTGGCCCTGATCGTCGGCGGGGCGGGGGCGGCGTGGGCGCTCCCCCTGCCCGTGTTCCCCGAACCGTCGGGGGCGTACGGGGTCGGCACCACCGTCATCCAGTGGACCGATCCCGACCGCGACGAGATCGCCACGGCCGCGCCCGACGACCGGCGCACCGTCGTGGTGCAGCTCTGGTATCCCGCGGGCGGCAATCCCGAGGGAGCCCGGCGCGCGCGATACCTCGGCCGCACCGAGCAGGAGGCGCGCCTCGTCGCCAACGGCACGGCGGACTACCTCGGTGTGCCCGGCTTCATGCTGGACGAGGCGGTGCGCGCGTACGCGCGCTCGACGCCCGACGCCCCGGTGGCCGACAAGGGCGGGCGGTTCCCCGTCGTGCTGTTCTCCCCCGGGCTGGGCGGCGTGCGCACCCAGAACACCGCCTGGGCCGAGGAACTGGCCAGCCGCGGGTACGTCGTCGCGGCCATCGACCACCCCTACGACTCGGCCGTCGTCACCCTGGACGACGGCCGGACGGTCCGCACCCGGGTCAAGGCGACCGGCGACGACGCGGAGGACACGAGGCGGGCCGCCGGGTGGACGGCGGTCCGGGCCGGCGACCTCAGCTTCGTCCTCACCCAGCTGGGCCGCCTGCACCGCGGCGAGATCCCGGGCCCGCTGACCGGACGGCTGGACACCCGGCGGGTCGCGGCGACCGGCCACTCTCTCGGCGGTGCCGCCGCCCTGCAGGCCGCGCGCCAGGACTCGCGTTTCGCGGCCGTCATCGTCCTGGACGGTTTCCCCCGCGACCCCGCTCCGCGCCCGTTCGACCAGCCCGTGCTCGCGCTCACCCACGAGATCGTGCCGGGCGAGGAGGCGGACTACCTCTCCCGCCTCGCGCAGGTGCTCCAGCTGAGCACGGCGCCGAGCTACCGGCTCACCGTCCCCGGCTCGGCGCACCTCACCTTCACCGACTCCCCGCTGTACCTGCCGCCCCTGCCCTCGCTCGTCGGCTCTTTCGGCCGCGCCGGCGGCCCGCGCGTCACCGTGGCGACCACCGTCGCCTTCCTGGACGCGACGCTCCGCGGCGAGCCGGGCGACCTGGCCGGCACCCTGCGGAGGTACGGCGACCTGACCGCCTACTGACGGAGGCAGGGGACCCGGCAGACGGACGACCCTGCCATGCCGGATGGCAGAGCAAATGTCTGCAGGTATAGCCTATGTCAACCAACATAGAACTGAGGAGGTTCTCATGCGTTGGGTGACCTATGCGACGGACGCCGGAGACCGCGCCGGGGTGATCGGCGAGGATCGGATCCACCCTGTCGCGCCGGGCGTCAGCCTGATCGAGCTCATCGGCCAGGGCGCGGAAGCGCTGCGCGCGGCAGGGGAAGCGGCGTTGGCCTCACAGGCGCGGACGGTTCCGCTGGCCGAGGCCAGGTTGCGCGCCCCGATCCCGCGCCCGCCCTCGGTCCGCGACTGCCTGTGCTTCCTGGACCACATGCGCAACTGCCAGCAGGCCGCCGGTCAGCCGCGCACGCTCAAGGACACCTGGTACCAGATCCCGGCCTTCTACTTCGCCTGCCCCTCGACCATCACCGGCCCGTACGACGACGTGACGATCTCCCCCGGCAGCGCCTGGTTCGACTTCGAACTGGAGATCGCCGCGGTCATCGGGCCGGGCGGCCGAGACCTCACGCCTGAGCAGGCCGAGGAGCACATCATCGGCTACACCATCTACAACGACTGGTCGGCACGCGATCTGCAGCTGCGCGAGACGCCGCTGGCGATCGGCCAGGCCAAGGGCAAGGACGGCGCGACCACGCTCGGCCCGTTCCTGGTCACCCCCGACGAGCTCGAGCCCTACCGCCGCGACGGCAGGCTCGCCCTGCGGGTCGAGGCCACCGTCAACGGCAGGACCATCGGCTCGGGCCGTACCGACGCCATGGACTGGAGCTTCGGCGAGGTCGTCTCCTACGCCTCGCGCGGCGTGGACCTGGTGCCCGGAGACGTGTTCGGCTCGGGCACGGTTCCCGGCTGCTGCCTCATCGAGCACCTGTCCCTCGCCGATCCGGCCGCCTTCCCCGGCTGGTTGCGGGACGGCGACGTCGTGGAGCTGGTCGTCGAGGGGCTGGGCCGTACGCGCCAGACCGTCCGCGCGTCCGCCGTTCCGCACCCGCTGGCGCCCCGGCACAACCCCGACCGGCGGCCTTCACCCCCGCGCGTCAACCGCGCCCCGTCGAAGCTGCCCTACACGCGCGGGCTGCACGAGGTGGGCGCGGGCGTGTGGGCCTGGCTGCTGCCCGACGGCGGGTACGGCTGGAGCAACGCGGGACTGGTCGCGGGCGAGGGCGCCTCCCTCCTGGTCGACACCCTGTTCGACCTGCCGCTGACCGCCGAGATGCTCGACGCCATGCGCCCGATCACCGATCGGCACCCGCTCACCCACGCCGTCATCAGCCACTCCAACGGCGACCACACCCACGGCAACCAGCTGCTGGGCGAGCGCGTCCAGATCATCGCCGCCGAGGCCACCTGCACGGAGATGCGGCACGAGATGCCCCCCGAGATGCTGACCGCCGCCCAGGTCGTGGACATCGGCCCGGCGACCCCCTACTTCCGCGAGCGCTTCGGCGCCTTCGACTTCAGCGGCATCCGCCTGCGGCTGCCCGACCTGACCTATGACCGGGAGCTCACCCTGGACATCGGCGGCCGCGAGGTGCGCGTGCTGAACCTCGGCCCCGCCCACACCGCCGCCGACTCCGTCGTGCACGTGCCGGACGCGGGCGTGCTCTTCGCGGGCGACCTGCTGTTCGTCGGCTGCACCCCGATCGTGTGGAGCGGCCCGATCGCCAACTGGATCGCCGCCTGCGACCGGATGATCGCCACCGGCGCCGACACGATCGTCCCCGGCCACGGCCCGGTCACCGACCCCGACGGGATCCGCGCGGTGCGCGGCTACCTCACCCACGTGGTCGAGCAGGCGGACGCCGCCCACGCCCGCGGACTGTCCTTCGCCGAGGCGGTCGAGGCGGTGGACCTGGCCGAGTACGCCACCTGGCTGGACGCCGAGCGGATCGTGGTCAACCTTCACCGCCGCTACCGCGAACTCGATCCCACCGCCACACCTGTCCTGGACCAGATGACGCTGATGGCCATGATGGCCGCAAGAGCGCTCTCGTGAGGCTGCCGAAGACCGCGCACGCCTCCCTCCCGTGGCGTATCCACGAACTCGCGGGTGACTTCTCGATCGAGGACGTGTGGTCGTTCCGCACCCCCGGAGCCGGGCCTGACGACTTCCCGGCGATGCTGGCGGCGATGCGGACGTTCGGCGGGATCGCGGGACAGACCGGGCCGGTGCGGTTCCTGTTCGCCCTCCGGTGGAAGCTCGGCGCCCTGTTCGGCTGGGACGACCCCTCAGCGGGCGTCGGTGCGCGGGTCGCCTCGCTCCGCGACCGCCTGCCCGCCGACATCCGCGACGCCCCCCGCGGCCCGGACGACGACCGCATGCCCCTCAAAGCGGTCTACGAGCTCGACATGGAGGCCGCTCGCGAGCTGGCGAACAAGACCGTGCACACCGTGATGCATCTCGGCTGGGTCCAAGGAGCCGGCCGCGACCACGAGCTGCGGATGACCGTCCTCGTCAAGCCCAACGGGTGGTTCGGGCGGCTGTACATGGCCGCCATCGCGCCGTTCCGCTACCTCATCGTCTACCCGGCTATGACCCGGCAATGGGAGCGAGCCTGGCGCGACCGCGATCGCGCGGGGGCCGGGTACGAAGAAGGGACATCATGATGAACTCCAGGAAGCGGCTGCTCCGCTGGGCGAGCGCGATCATGCTCGTGCTGGGAACGGGGCATCTGTTCTTGCTGGCGCTCATGGCCTGGCAGGACGTCACCGGCTGGGTGGACCGGGGGCTGTGGGCGGCCGTCCCGCTCGTCCTCGCGGAGGGGGGCGCCGTTCCGACGGTGGAGTCCCTGCAGAGCAAGGTCACCTTCTGGGCCGGTCCGGGAGGCTTCGCGGTGCCGCTGATCGTCTTGGGTTGCCTGACGTGGCATCTCGCCGGACGCGGGGTGGCGGTGCCCGCCGGAATCGGCTGGGGCATCGCGACGTGGTGCCTGCTGGGCGGCGTCCTTCTCGTTCCGTCCCCGTTCTTCGCCGGGACCGTCTCCGGGATCCTCATCGTCGTGGCGGCACGGAAGAAGGATCGGTCGGGAGCAACCCCGGACCTGGCGTGACGGGCGCCCCAGCCGACCCCGCACCCTCCGGAAGCCGGCCCGGAGAACGGCGGGGTGGCAGAGGTTCGTGCTACGCGAGCGCCGGCCGGTGGCCCGGCCGGGTGTCGACCGGGTCCGGCGTGGGCGGCGGCATCTCGCGCAGCCGGCTCACCGGCGAGACGAACAGGCCGACGACCACGGCGGCCGAGGCGGCGGCGGCCACCGCCAGAGCGGCATGCGCGCCGACCGCCCCGGCGAGCAGGCCCGCGCACAGGCCGCCCAGCGCGCCGCCGCCGAACAGCAGCGTGCGGAACACCGCGGTCATCCGGCCCATCATCGAGGGAGGGGTGACGGTCTGCCGCAGGCTGACGATGATGACCCCGGCGACGCCGAGCCCCAGGTAGGTGGTGAAGAAGGACAGCGTGAACAGCGCCGTCATCACCGGCGGGGGCCCGGCGGCCACGACGATCAGCGTGGGCCCGAGCAGCAGGGCCGACTGGGCGGCGAGGTAGACCCGGCCGACGGGGAATCGGCTGATCACCTTGCGGGAGATCAGCGAGCCGACGAGCCCGCCCACGGACGCCGTGGCCAGGATGCCGCCCAGCGTGGCGGGCTCCAGCCCCGCCACGCGCGTGCCGTACAGCAGGAACATGGTCCACACGGTGACCATCGAGAAGTTGCAGCAGAACCCGACGATCGCCAGCCAGCGCAGGACGGGGTCGGCCAGCACCCAGCGCAGCCCCTCGCGCAGTTCCCTGCCGAGGTGGCGTTCCCGCGGCGCCGGGCGAGGTTCCCTGGTACGGATCAGCAGCAGGGAGATCACCGAGGCCAGGTAGCTGCACGCGTCCACCACCAGCGCCACCGGCGCCGTCAGCGCGCCGACCAGCACGCCCGCCAGGCCGGGACCGGCGACCTCCGCCGCGGACGAGCTGACACCCATCCTGGCACTGGCCTCCACGTAGTGTTTCGGATCCCGGACCAGCGTGGGCACGTAGGACATCCAGCTCACGTCGAACAGCACCGAGGCGACGCCGACGGCGCAGGCGATGACCAGTAACACGCCCAGGTCCAGCAGATGCAGGCTGTACAGGGCGGGGATCAGGCCGAGCAGCGCCATCCGGGTGATGTTGGCGCCGAGCATCACCCGGCGGCGCCGGGCCCGGTCGACCCACACCCCGAAGATCAGCGCCAGGCCGAGGTAGGGGACGAGTTGCAGGAAGCGCAGCAGGCCCACCTGCTCGTCGGTGGCGTGGAAGGCGTGGATCGCGGCCAGCGGGAGGGCGAGGTTCGTCACCTGCGTGCCCAGCAGGGAGACCGTCTCGCCGAACCAGAAGCGCAGGAAGTCGTGGTTGCGCCACAGGGCCGAGCTCACCGCGCGCCGTCCTTCGCCAGCCCGGCGACCGTGTCGGCCACCCGGTCGACCTCCTCGTCGGTGTTGTAGTAGTGCGGCGACAGGCGCAGCGCCCACTCCACGTCCTTGTCGGCGAAGTCGTACTGGGCGAACTCGCGGAAGCTGAGAGCCGAGTTGATGCCGCGGGCGTCCATCGCCGCCTTGAACGGCTGGGGCCGCCACCCCTCGACCTCGAAGGTGACCAGCGCCGCCAGCTCCCGGCCACGGTCCAGCACGCGTACGCCCGGGACGGCGGCCAGCCGGTCGCGCAGGCGGGAGGCGAGCGCCGGGGTGCGCAGGGAGATGCGCTCCAGGCCTACCCCCAGGGCGTAGCGGACGGCCGCCGCGCAGCCGAGCACCGTCGAGTAGGGGAACTCCCACTCCTCGAAACGCGCGGCGCCGTCCACCGGCTCGTAGCGGTCGGCGGCCGTCCACCGCGCGCCGTACATGTCGATGAACAGCGGTTCGTACCCCTGCGCGAGCACGCGGTCGGAGACGTACAGGAAACCGGAGCCGCGCGGCCCGCGCAGGAACTTGCGGCACGTCGCAGTGAGCAGGTCACAGCCGATCTCCTCGACATCGACGGGGTACTGGCCGACCGACTGGCAGGCGTCCACCAGATAGAGCAGGTCGAGCTCGCGGCAGTGCCCGCCGATCTCCGCGACCGGCTGGACCAGGCCGGAGTTGGTGGGCACATGGGTCGCGGCGACCAGCCGTGGCCGCCTGGCACGCATCATCGCGGCCATCGCCGCCACGTCCACGCCGCCGCCGTCGGGACGGTCGGGCGCGTGCGCGATCTCCACGCCGAACCGCCTGCGCAGCGCCATGAAGGCGATCTGGTTGGAGATGAAGTCGTTGCGCGTGGTCAGGATGACGTCGCCGGGCTCGAAGGGGATGGCCGACAGGGCCTTGCTGTAGGCGTGGGTGGCGCTGCCCGCGAAGGCGACGTTCTCCGGCCGGCAGCCGATCAGGTCGGCGATCGAAGCGTAGAAGTCGCGCACCTGGGCGGCGCGGGCGGCGGAGGCCTCGTAGCCGCCGATGGCCGCCTCGAGCTTCAGGTGGTCGACCATCGCCTCGAGCGCCGGCGTGGGGAGCAGGCCGCAGCCGGCGTTGTTGAAGTGGATGACCTGCTCGCAGCCGGGGGCGTCGGCCCGGAGCGCCTGCAGCGCTTCTCCGCTGAAGGGGAAAGCGTTACTCTTGTCTCTCATGTCCGAGAGTAGCATTACTGAGCGGCTTGTCGTGAGCCTCCGCGCGGAGATCGACGGGCTCGCCCCCGGCGACCGGCTGCCCAGCGCTCGCGAACTGGTGCGCCGCCACGGGGTGAGCCCGGTGACGGTGACCCGCGCCTTCGCGCTCCTGGCGGCCGAGGGCACCGTGGTGACCCGCCCGGGCAGCGGCACCTTCGTCGCCCAGCGGCGGGCCCCCTCCGGTACGGCGCCCGCCGACACGTCCTGGCAGGCGATGGCGCTGGGCGACCGCAGCGTGGACACCGCACGGGTGAGCCACCTGCTCGGCCCGCCGCCGCCCGGCGCGATCACGATGTCGGGCGGCTACCTGCACCGCTCGCTCCAGCCGACCAGGCCGCTGGCCGCCGCGCTGGCCAGGGCCTCCCGCCGTCCCGACGCCTGGGACCGCGCCCCCGCCGAGGGGCTGGCGCCGCTGCGCGCCGTCTTCGCCCGCCTGGCCGCCGCCGACCCCGAAGACGTGCTCGTCACCGGCGGCGGCCAGGGCGCGTTGTCGATGGCGTTCCGCGCCATCGCCCCGCCGGGCAGCCCGGTCCTGGTGGAGTCGCCCACCTACCCCGGCGCCCTGAGCGCCGCCAGGGCCGCCGGCCTGCGACCGGTGCCGGTGCCGATGGACGCCGACGGCATCCGCCCCGACCTGCTGGCCGAGGCGTTCGCCATGACCGGCGCCCGGCTGCTGTACTGCCAGCCGACCTTTCACAACCCCACCGGCGCCGTCCTGTCGCCCGAGCGGCGCCGCCAGGTGGTCGAGGTGGCCCGCGCGAGTGGCGCCTTCGTCCTGGAGGACGACTTCGCCCGCCTGCTCGGCCACGGCGGACCAGCCCCCCGCCCGCTGGTCGCCGACGACCGCGACGGCACCGTGGTGTACACGACGTCCCTGACCAAGCCGGCCTCGCCCAGCCTGCGCATCGGCGCGCTCGTCGCCAGAGGCCCGGTGATGGCCAGGTTGCGCGCGATGCGGCTGGTCGACGACTTCTTCATCGCCCGGCCGCTGCAGGAGGCCACGATCGAGCTGGTCAGCACGCCCGCCTGGGACCGGCACCTCCGCGCGCTGTCGGCGGCGCTGCGCGAGCGCTGCGCCGCACTGGCCGCCGCGCTGGCCGAACACGTGCCGGGCTGGCGCGTCACCCGCGTCCCCGCCGGGGGCCTGCACCTGTGGGTCGAGACCGGCCGCTCCCCCGATGCCGCCGAGGTGAGCAGGCGGTACGGCGTGGCCGTCGAACCCGGCCAGGACTTCTTCGCCGCCGAGGCGCCGGGACAGTTCGTCAGGCTGGGCTTCGCTGCCGCGGCCGGTCTGGAGGATCTCGCCGAAGGCGCGCGACGCCTCGGCTCGGCCACGCGGCCTGACGCCTGATCATCAGGCGTCAGGTCCTGGTGCGCGCCGCCGGCAGTTCGGCAAGGACGGTCAGGAGCAGCCGGCGCTCCCGCTCGTCCTGGCGGGCCTGCCGGCCGTAGCTGCCGCCGCCGTGTGCCGCCGCGTCGCCGTGGCGCTCATCTATCTGGACTCAGGTGGTGAATACGGCCCGCAGGTAGACGCTCGTGATCAAATCCGCTCATTACAGCAGCCTTGACAATAATTGACGCACGAAAGACCATGATCAGGCTCCTTGATCACCAACTTCTGGAGGAGAACCCTGGTGAGGCGATCGTCCTCGGTCATCCTTGTCGCCAGCACGGTGGCGACGCTGACCACGGCACAGGAGTTACCTGCGGCCGCGAGCCCGACCCCGAACCCAGCGTCCGCAGCAACGCAGACCCCGCCACCTGGTGAGATGCTCGGCGCCGCGGCCCAGAACCGCCGCGTCACCCGACAGCCTGATGGGCGCCTGACCATCGAAACATGGACCCAGCCAGTGCGTGTACAACGCGACGGAGCCTGGCAGTGGATCGACCCGACACTCGTGGAAGCGGACGGTGTACTGCGCCCCAAGGTCACCGCAACGCAGGTCGAGTTCACCTCTGGCGGCGCCGGCAAACCACTGGCGACGCTAACGGCCCCGGACAACAAGCAGATCACCTTCACCTGGCCGACCACCCTGGCCCGACCGACAGTCACCGGCGGCAAAGCCACCTACGACGGTGCGGCGGGGCCCGGCTCGTCGCTGGTCGTCACAGCGCTGGCCACCGGCTTCCGCTGGGAACTCATACTCAAGACTCGCCCGTCGAAGAAGGCCACCTTCACGCTTCCTCTTCAGGCACGCGACCTCACGATCCAGCCAGGCAAGAACGGCGCCGCCACCATCGTCGACCACGAAGGCCGCGAAGTCGCACAGTCTACTCCGGTCTCCATACGATCCTCATCGACACCCGGCCACCGTGCGATCTCCGCCAAGACGACGGCGCAGGCCCTGACCGTCGAACCGGACGCTGCGCTCTTGGCCGACCCGAAGATGAAGTACCCGATCACCATCGGTGCCACCGTCGACACCAGGGCCCACAGCGACGTGGACATCAGTGACGCGGGAACCCCGTCAGACCCAGGCGCGGCCACGCTCACGGCAGGCCGCATCTTCGGCGTCCTCAACCGCTCCTACCTGAGGTTCGACAGTACAGCGCTGGCCGGCCAGGACGTTGTGGACGCCAAGCTGACACTGACCAACACCGACGGCCCCGGATGCGGAGAGACCGCCAGTGGCATTCAGGTACGCCGCGTGACGAGCGGCTGGGACGCGACCACGCTCACGTGGAGCACGGCGCCGTCCTCCACAGCCGAGGGCGCGAGGACCATCACCCAGTCCTACGGCCCGGATTGCGGCATCGGTCCGCTGGAGTGGCCGATCATCGACATCGCCAAGGCCTGGGCGGCAGGCGAACCCAACTACGGCGTGCTGCTGCAGGCTCCCGACGAGACCGGCTCCGACGACGATTACCGGATGCTGGCCTCCACCGAGTACGGCTCGCCGGATCTGACTCCCAAGATCACCGTGACGGCTCAGCCGGCGCCCGGCCCCACCGTGGTAAGCCCCGCCGGACCCGACGGCGTCGAGGTGTTCACCGCCCCCCCGGCGTGGAAGCTCGACTCGCTGCCCGTCTCGACGACCGACACGCACGCCTTGAACGGCGCATACGACCGGGCCCAAGCCAACGCCGCCACCCTGGCACCGCCTTACTTCGATCCTGCGACCGGAAAGGTCGTGGCGCCGGCGACACCGGCCGGAAAAGACATCGCAGGCCGGCTACTCACCGGCACTGCGACAGCCAACGGCGACGCCGACGAGACCATCCCCGGCGTTCCTGCCCCCGACGAATCGGCAGTAGCCCAAGCCCGCCTTGTGGCTCCCGAGGAGACCGCCTATTCGATCACTCCGACGGTCGTCGAGGTCGCCAACAGCTACCAGGCCCTCAATACCGTCGTCGATGAGGTCCTCGACCTCGACGACACGATCCCGGCAGGCACCAAGCTGTTCGCCACCCACATATGGCCTGAGCGTAACCTCGTCGTGGTGCAGTCCACCGACGCCTCCCCAGCGTTGCGCAAGGCACTCGCCGATCGGTACGGCACCTACAACGTCGCCATCTGGCTGCAAACGGAGGCTGAACGCCTCGGCCTCATCGGCCACCTCAGCGGCCAGACAATGGGCTCTGCCGTCGCCGAAACCCGGCAGAGCGACGTCGGCAAGGTCGACGGTGGGGCCAAGTTCTTCGCGACCACCGAAAACCCCGGCAAGCTGAAGGAGTGCACGACCGGATTCACGATGGGCAGCGGGACCGACAAGCTGGTGGTGACAGCCGGCCACTGCCTTCCCAGGCAAGGCGGCGACACGGACGCAGGTCCCGCCCGGTGGTCCAACTGGCAACCCGGAACGGGCACGGTAATACTCCCCGGCCAACCGACGTATTACGGCGATCTGGGCCTGATCTACGCGGATATCCGCGGCACGAACCCCAAAATCTTCATCGGCGCCGAGAACTCCACCGAAAAGCGATATGTCACCGGACGCTTCTCGATCCCTGCCAAGGAAAACGACCAATACTGCACTGGTGGATTCAGCACCGGCCAGATCTGCCGATGGAAGGTTACCGACATCGCATGGAAGGTCGACATGAAAGACTTCACCACCGGCGCGTCCACAGGGACGACGCGCTGGGTTCAGGTGGGTAAGAAGCGCGGCAGGTGTGTGATCGGCGGCGACTCGGGCGGCCCGGTATACACCTTCCGCCCTGACGGTACCGTCGTGGCCAAGGGGATCACCAGCGGTTCCAACACCAAGACGGAACGGATCAAGGATGTGTGCATTCACACCTTCACCGATTTTCATGACGTCATGAAGGCCGTCGGCAAGGACATCTACAAGAAATGAACCTAGCGAGCCCGTCCTCCTTCCAGCGCGCCGGATGTATCCTCATCCTCGGTGTTGTGACTGCAGCCTGCGCACAGGAGCCAGCCAAACCCTTCGACGCGCAAGTGTCCGTAGTCGAGGTGGCCCCCGGAGGGCGGGCCCTCACCCTGCACGCCAGCGGGATCCAGCAGTCTGACGGCACGATCTGCACCGTGGTTGAACAGGCCGAGGCCATCGAATCACCGACCGGCGTGACCGTGCGGGTATCGCTCCGCCCTGCCTGCCCTGAGTCTTCTGAGCTGCAGGTGGGTACCGGTGTGGACCACGCCGTGCCCGTCGCACTGAAGAAACCTCTGGCTAAACGTAAAGTCTTCAGCCGAACAGGCCAGGAGATCCAAGCCTGCCCCACGACAGCGGGCTCGTTCATCGAGACCATACGACGGTGCAAGGAGAAGCCTCGCTGACGCCGACCTTCCGATAACGGATCACCCGTCTCGGTCCCCACCGACCAGCGGCACGCCGCACCGACCGCCGACGGAATCAGCGCCGACGCCGAGCCTTCGCCAGGCGGGCGCGGCGCGCCCTGGCTTCGACGAGGCCGACGACCTCGCGCAGGTCGGCCAGATCCACCACCTGCGCGACCTCGCGCGCGTCCCGCAACGTCTGCGGCAGGTCCTCCGCCGGGCCGTACGCGTGGTCGAGGGAGGCCCAGTCGATGTCGTCGATGCCGTCGAGGGCGGCCGTCATCCGTGTTCGTCCTTCCCGTCTTCCGACGTGATCGGCGGCCAGCCTAGCCCTCACGACGGCGCCGCCGTGTCCGCTCGTTCGCCGGCCGGTGTGACCGGGGGCCGCCATGTCCGCTCGTTCGCCGGCGGGTGTGACCGTTCGCCGGCCGGTGTGACCGGGCGTGGCGGGCCTGCCTCCGGCGCCTGGCGCGAGAGGCGCTCCCACAGGCGCATGGCGCGCGGCTTGGCGGGCTCGCCCGTATCGCCGTCGGCGCGCACCTCGATGTCGGCGTCATCGGTGCGGGCGCAGGGCGACGGCCGGGGGCCGGGTCCGGCCTCAGCCGGGCGTGCGGGTGTCGACCTGGTAGAGCGCGTTCAGCAGCGGCCAGGTCAGGGCGGCCATCTCGGCGGGGGGCAGCGGACGGCCGCGCCGGAGCCAGTCGGTGGCCACGCCGATCCTCCTTCCCGCCGACGCGGTCGTGGTGGCCGTCGGCTCCCGCCCGGCGACCGGCTGGCTGGACGGCAGCGGGCTCACCCTCGGCGACGGTGTCGTGTGCGACTCGCGCTGCCGCGCCGCCGAAGGCGTCTACGCCGTCGGGGACGTGGCCGCCTGGGAGCACGAGGGGCTCGGCAGGCGGCTGCGCCTGGAGAACCGCACCAACGCCACCGAACAGGCGCAGGTGGTGGCGGCCGACATCCTCGGCGCCGGTCACCCGTACACGCCGATCCCCTACTTCTGGACCGACCAGTACGACATCAGGATCCAGGCCCACGGGCTGCCGTCGCCGGCGGCCGAACTGACCATCGCCGAAGGCGACCCGGCGCAGCACCGCTTCGCCGCCCTCTACCGCGAGGACGGCCGGGTCACCGGCGTCCTCGGCTGGAACATGCCCAAGCAGGCCCGCCTCCTGCGGAGGCAGACCATGCACCAGGCCGTACAGCCGACCACGCAGCAGGCCGGGCAGCAGGCCGTGGGCACCCGGCCCGTCGTGTCCGCGTGACAGCGACGAGAAGCACCACCGCAGGCGGTCAACCATCCGTTCAGAGGAGATGCCGAATGAGTCTCGACGAGCAGGTCCTGAACTACCCGATCCCCAGCCACGCGGCGCTTGAGCCGCCCGCTGAATGGGCCGAGCTGCGCGGGCGCTGTCCGGTGGCTCACGTGAAGCTGCCCAGCGGCGACCAGGCGACGCTGCTGACCCGCTACCAGGACGTCAAGCAGGTGCTGGCCGACCCGCGCTTCACCCGCCTGCTGAACGCCCCCGACGCGGCCCGGCTGTCGGCCAACGACGACGGCGGGCTGTTCAGCAGCGAGATGGCGCAGGTCATCCCCGACGGAGGTGAGGAGCACCAGCGCTGGCGGCGCCTGGTCGGCAAGTGGTTCACCGCCAAGCGGATGGCCGCGCTCCGGCCCGCGATGGCGGAGATCGCCGAGCGGCTCATCGACGACATGGTCGAGCGTGGCCGGCCCGGTGACCTCAAGGCAGGCCTCGGCTTCCCGCTGCCCGTGTACGTGATCTGCGACATGCTCGGCGTGCCGGCCGCCGACCGGGACCGGTTCTCGTACTGGTCCGACACCCTGCTGAACCTCACCCGCTACAGCCAGGCCGAGGTCGACGCCGCCCAGGGCGAGTTCGTCGCGTACATGTCCGGACACATCGCGGCCAAGCGGCGGCAGCCTGGCGAGGACCTGCTGAGCGAGCTCATCGCGGCCGGCGGCCCCGAGGACGGCGGGCTGTCCGACGTCCAGCTGCTGGCCACCGGCATGGGGCTGCTGGTCGCCGGCCACGAGACCACCGCCAACATGATCGGCAAGATGGTCTCCATGCTGCTGGCCGACCGCAGCCGGTGGGAGCGGCTGCTGGCCGACCCGTCGCTGGTGCGCACGGCGGTGGAGGAGGCGCTGCGCTTCGACGCCAACCCCGGCTTCGGCCTGCCGCGCTACCTGCGCGACGAGATCGAGGTCGGCGGCACGGTCCTGCCCCGCGGCACCACCGTGGTGTGCAGCATGGCCGCGGCCAACCGCGACGACAGCGCCTTCGACGACGCCGGCGAGATGGACCTCAGCCGCAGCCCGAACCCGCACCTGGCCTTCGGCGCCGGCGCCCACTCCTGCCTGGGCCAGGCGCTGGCCCGCACCGAACTGCAGGTCGTGCTCGAGGTGCTGCTGCGCAGGCTGCCGTCCCTGGAGCTCGCCGTGCCCGTGGAGGACCTGGAGCGCGTGGAAGGGCTGGCGGTCGGCGGGCTGCGCGAGGTCCCGGTCCGCTGGTGACCCGGCACCGCCGAAACCGCCCCGAAGAGAGGAACCAGGTATGAAAGTGACCGTGGACGAGGCCAAGTGCTGCGGCGCGGGCCAGTGCGTGCTGATCGCTCCTGAGGTGTTCGACCAGCGCGACGAGGACGGTGTCGTCGTCCTCTTGGAGCCCGAGCCCGGCGAGGACCTGCACGCCCTGGTGCGGGAGGCCGCCGCCGTCTGCCCGGCCGCCGCCATCGAGCTGAGCGAGGAGGCGTGAGCCTGCGGCCGGCTTGATCTCGTCCGGCATCATGGACGGCCCGAGCCGATTCTCGTGCGCAGGCGCGCAGGCCGCCATCGGCGCGTCGGCCGTCCGCACCCGCTGCGGCCGGGCCTTGTCGGTCTTGCGCATATGGTCACCTTCCGGCTCCGTGACGCCCCGGGTTGAGGCTGTCTGGTGGCCACGGCCCCTCCGGGGTTCGGTTCTTCCAGCGGCGGGATCCTGCGTCAGGACCGCCGAAGCGGTGCGAGAGACTCCAGGCAAACGGAGCGGGCAGGGTGGTGGCGCGTTGCGGGAATCCGCGTGGCGTGAGCTGATGCTGGAGCGTGGACCGGTCGGGCGCTGGCGTTCGGCCCTGGGTACGGCGGCCGCGCTCGTCGGCGAGGAGGTGGTGTTCGCACCGGACGGGACGGGCCTGTTGCGCTCGTACTCGGCCCTCTTCGGCGAGGACGAGCCGCTTGCGTTCCGGTGGCGGATGGAGGGGCGCGCCCAGGTGCGCATCCTCCTCGTCGGCCCGGAGGAGGAGGGCGAGGAGGACGACGAGGGATTGGTCGTGACCATGGAGTTCCGCCGGCACGATTCCGACACCGGCGCCACCACGGTCCTCGCCGAGCCCGGGCGTGATGCCTTCTGGCCGGCGACCTGGCCGCTGGAACCGGTCACGGAACCGCCAGGAGGCGCGTAGCCGGTCATCGTCAGTCGTCGTCAGTCGTCGTCGGTCGTCGTCAGTCACTGTCAGTCGCCGTGGCCGGTGGCCGGCGCGGATGGCCGCGGGCTCGCCGGCGAGGCGGGTGTCGTGGGCGATACCGGCGACGTGGGCGATACCGGCGACGTGGGCGAGGCGGGTGCGGGCGACGCCGGGGACGCGGGCAGGACGAACACGTGGTCGGGCGTCACGACGCGCGTGACGGCCTGCCCGACGAGGGTGCCGGGTGCCACGCCCTCGTACCGGATGTCGGTGTTGACCAGGGCGACCAGCGTCGCCCGCGCCTCGGGCAGGTAGATCGTCAACGACTCGTAGCCGGGCAGCGAGCCGTTGTGCCCGACCCAGCCGTGCACGGTGAAGATGCCGAGGCCGTAGCCGGTGCCGGGGATTCCCGTCGGGCCCATGGCGAGCCGTTCGGCCTGCGTCTTGGGCGTCAGCAGCGTGCCGGTGGCCACCACGCGGGCCCACGTGCGCAGATCGGGCAGGTCGGAGATCATCGCTCCCGCGGCCCAGCCCCAGGAGGGGTTCCAGTCGGTGGCGTCCTCGACCTCGCCCGAGGCGGTCTGCCTGGTGTAGCCGTGGGCGTGCGGGTTCGGGAAGGCGGCACCGGTCGGGAAGACGGTGTGGCGCAGGCCGGCCGGCGCCACGACGTTCTTCTCGACGAACTCGGGCAGGGGGCGTCCGCCGATCTTCTCCACCACGAGTCCCAGCAGGATCGTGTTGGTGTTGCAGTAGGCGAACGTCTCGCCGGGCTGGAACTGCACCGGGTGCTTGAAGGAGTAGGCCAGCAGTTGCCGCGGGGTGAAGGGCCGTTCCGGGTCGGCGAGGAAGGCTTTGACGAAGGCGTCGTCCTCGGTGTAGTTGAACAGTCCGCTGCGCATGCCCGCCAGGTGGCGCAGGGTGATGCGGTCGCCGTTCGGGACTCCGTCCACGTACCTGGCGATCGGGTCGTCGAGACCGAGCTTGCCCCGGTCGACGAGTTGGAGCAGGGCGGTGACGGTGAAGGTCTTGGTCTCGCTGCCGATCCGCATGTACAGTCCCGGGCTCATGGCGACACCGCTCGCCTTGTCGGCGACGCCGAAGGCCCGCACGTACGACCCCTTGCCGGGCGCTGACAGCCCGACGATGACGCCGGGCACCCCGGCCTCCCGCATGACCTGCCGGATCGCGGTGTCCAGCCGCGCGGCGACGGCAGGGGTCAGCTCGGGGAAGTCGGCCCGCTGTGACGGGCCCGGAACCGCCGCGGTCTCGAGCGCGGGCATCGCCCCGGCGGGCGCGGTGTAGGCGGGGAAGGCCAGCAGGCCGGCCATCGCCAGCCCTGCGCAGGTTCCGCGCCGAAGCGCCCGTGACCACCTCATGACAGGCCTCCCGCCGCACGAGGACGACACTCCCCTACCAGCCTAGGCGTCCCCGACCCTCGCCTGCCCCGAAGTGACGATCTCACTGTTGGCGGTGAGTTGACCACTCTGGGTAAGAGCCATGTGATCGATGGGGGTATCACCCCGTCCGGGTCGCCGCTCAGGCGATCCCTTCACCACCGGCGGACCCTGGCGGCGCCGCCGGTCGATCGCGAGGGAGCTTCGCGTGGCAGTCATCTCCGATGGCATCTACAAGATCGAGTTCACCCCCGAGCAGCAGCTCACAGCACTCGAGCCCAGGCCGGGGGGCCACCTCTGCCTGCTGCCGCCGGACTCCGGCTACGGGCAGACCTGGCAGGTGAGCAGCGACGGCAACGGTTTCCACACGATCCGCGCCACCGACTCCGAGCTGTACGTGAGCTTCGACGGCGACCCCGACATGCACGAGCTGGCCCTGGTGCTGCCTGAGGCCCGCCCCTGGCGGCTGGCCCCGGCGGCGGAACCCGACACGTTCGTCATCTCCGTCCCCGCGACCCCGATGCGTCTCGGTCTGAGCCTGCTGCGGATCTTCCCGCCCCGGGTGGCGCTGGCGCCCGACTTCGGCGACCCGTACCAGGCCTGGACCTTCATCAAGACCGGCTGAGCCTGCTGACCCGCCGCTCCGGAGGCGGCATTCCGGGTGACGCGGCGGACGCCTGTCAAGGCGTCCGCCGCGTCACCCGACGGCGGTTCAGGGACGCTCCCGCTCCACGCGGGAGGGGCGGGGCCGCAGGCCGTGCTCGAGGATCTCCAGGCTCCGCCCGATCTCGGCGTCCACCGCACCGGCATCGATGCGGCCGTCGACGGCCAGCGTCGACAGGCCGTGCACCAGGCACCACAGCGTCACCGCGACCATGACGGGGTCTCCCGGCTCCACCTCGCCCGCCTCCTGCGCCAGCGCGACGGCGTCGATCAGGATCGCGCAGGTCCGGTCGTGGGCTTCGGTCAGTTCGGCGTACTGCGCGCGGGCCGTGATGCCCGTGCCCATCATCAGCCGGTACAGCTGCGGGTTGGCGACGGCGAAGGCGGCGTAGGCGCGCACGAGGTCGTGCACCGCGGACAGCGTGCCCGTGCCACGTGGCGCAGCGCGGACCTGACGCTGGAGTTCGGCGTAGCCGTCCATGTTGATGGGCGAGTTGCGCGAGGTCTTCGCGAAGCGGTGGGGCAACGGGCCCGCGCCGGATCGCCGCCCCCACCTGGCGAGCGTGATCGTGTTCCCGGCCGAGCAGCCGCCGCGGGACGGCGTCGACGGGCCGGGCGACCACCACGCCGATCGCTGAGCGCCCCACCGTGCCGGTGCCGTGGCAGCCGGCGCGGGAGGCGGCGGTTGACCACCGGGGCCAGGGTGTACGGCCGGCTCCGCGCGCGGCCCGTCCCCTCGGCGCCGGCCGCCCGCCTCAGGGCAGCAGGCTCTCCACCACGTCGGCCGCCCGCCCGGCCCCGCCCTCGGCGCGTACCTCCTCGCGCAGCTCCGCCGCCCTGCGCGCCACCGCCGGGTCGGAGGTCAGCTCCAGCAACGTACGGCGCAGCAGCCCCGCGGTGGCCTCGGCCGTGTCCACCCGTCGGGCGACGCCCAGCTCCACCAGCCGGTCGGCGTTGTCGAACTGGTCGACCGCCTGCGGCACGGCGATCATGGGCACGCCCGCGAACAGGCCCTCGCCGCACCCGCCCATGCCGGCGTGGGTGACGAACGCGTCCGCCTGCAGCAGGACCGCCGGCTGCGGCACCCAGGGGCGCACCTCGACGTTGCCCGGCACGCGGCCCAGGTCGGCCGGGTCGACGTGCCTGCCGATCTGGAGCACCACATGCCAGCCGGGCAGGCCGCCGAAGGCGGCCAGGCACGCGCGGTAGAAGGCGGGCTGCCGGGTGAAGGTCGACCCGAGCGAGACCAGCAGCACCTTGCCGGCTCCGGCGGGACGGCTCCAGCCGCCCTGGTACGGGCGCTCTCCCAGGCACGGGCCGGTGAACGTCACCGCCTCGGTCTCGACCAGGTCGGCGTTCGGCTGCATGGCTCGCGGGATCAGCGCCACAGCCCGTTCCGGCCGCCCGGGGAAGGAGTCGACGTCAGTGGTGGTCGCCCCGGAGGTGGCCAGCCATGCGGCGAACGCCGCCCGGTAGGCGCCGGCGCCGGGCAACTGCCACAGGTGCGCGGCGACCTGCTCCTGGTATCCCTTCCACGCCACGTAGGTGGGTGACAGCTGCATCATCGGGCGGTCCTGCGACTCGGCGAGCGCCCTGGCGGCGTAGCCGCCGATGTCGTACAGGTACAGGTCGGCCGGGTCGCGGTCGTAGACGGCGCGCAGCTGCGGCAGCATGCGGATGTTGTCGTCGAGGAAGACCCGCATCGCCTGGATGGGATCGGCGGGCCAGCCGTCGTCGGCGACGGGCAGGCTCGACTCGTACGGGACCAGCTCGGCACCCGTGGGCGTGATCAGGTGTGCCACGGCCGGGTCGTTGGCGTAGGTCACCCGGTGCCCGCGGCCCACCAGCTCGCGGATGACTTCGAGGCCGGGCAGGACGTGGCTGACGGCCGGGATGCCGACCATGGCGACATGTTTGCGTGACATGACAGAACTCTCTTCAGATCCACGGCCGTGCGGCTGTCGGGCTCCGGCGCCGGCCTGCGTATTCCCCAGTGGAGTCCTTCCCCGGGAAAGGATCAGGCTGCCGTCTTTCCGCTGCTGGAGAACACACTGGCCGCGGGTGGAGCGCACGGTCGCGCCGGGCATGGGCAGAGAGCACGGGCGCGCCGGGCGCGGGTGGAGGGCACGGGTGCGCCGGGCGGCCGCTCGCCCGGTGCCGGCCGGGTGAGCCGCGGCTGCCCGGCCGGCACCGCGGTCGTCGCGTGCGACCGGTCCGGCTACTTCCAGAAGTCGAGCCGGTGCGCGGCGGCGTAGTCGATCGGCCGGATCGCGCCCGGCGCGAGCGACTGGGTGCCGTGGGCGAGCCTGCGCCAGACCGGCAGCCCGCGGCCGTTGGGCGAGCCGGTGCGGGCGAAGTTCGTCCAGTACCCGACCATCTGCTCCGACAGCCTTTCCTGGGCGGGGCTCAGCCGGGCGTTCTCTTCCGGGAAGAGGTACGGCAGGTCACCGGCGTGGTAGGCGCCCCAGTCGAAGTCCACCTGCAACGGCAGGAACATCGGCGCCTTGCGGTCGGCGAACTCGTAGCCGTAGACGGGCACGTGCCTGGCGAGCAGGGTGTTCTGCTCGTGGGTGCCGCGCGCCCAGATCCTGTCGGTCATCACCGCCGCCCACGCCTGGCCGGGCGAGGCGTGCTCCGACAGCGGATACCTGCGCATCACCCGGTCGGCGTCCTTGCCGAAGGCGGTCTTGAGCAGCGTGCCGTACTGCTCGGCGGTGACCGGCTTGCCGGCCGCGTCGTAGGTCATCCCCACGAAGATCCGGTGCTCGTCCTTGGTCGCGCCGGCCAGCACAGGAACCCGGTGGAAGCGGCCCTTCCTGATCGCCGTGGACGGCAGCTCGGGAAGCACCCTGTTGCCGTAGGCGTACACCTGGAAGGCGTTCATGATCTGCGGCACGTCGAGGATCTTCTTCACCGGCAGCGCGCGCAGGCACGCCAGGTCCTGGCAGCCCAGCCTGGCGGCGTACTCCTTGCCGACCGCCTCGGCGTCCCCGGCGCTGCGCCAGGCGAAGGTCGGCAGGGCCGGCATGCCGGGGACCAGGCTGCCCGCCGGCATGTCCATCATCGTCTCGCCGCTCTGCATGGCCACCCGCTGGAACAGGCCCTTGGCGCCGGGTGAGGTGAGGTGGCCGCCGATGGCGAGCGCGCCGAAGGAGACGCCGAACGCGGTGACGTTCGACGGGTCTCCGCCGAAGGCTGCGGCGTTGCGCCTGACCCAGCGCAGGGCCTCCTGCTGGTCCTGCAGGCCGTAGGTGCCCCCGTCCTCGAGGCCGGGGTAGCTGAAGCCGTTGAACACGCCGAGCCGGTAGTTGATCGTCACGACGACGACGCCGCGGGAGGCCAGCTTGCGGGCGCCGGAGAAGTGCCCGCCGCCGACCGCCCCGTCCCCGTGGATCCACACCATGACGGGACGGTCGCGTCCCGGCTCGCGAGGGGCGGTGACGTTGAGGACCAGGCAGTCCTCGGTCGTGCTGGAGATCGGGGCGTAGGGGGAGCCGACCTGCGGGCACAGCGGGCCGGTCCGGGTCGCGTCCTTGACGCCGTTCCAGCGCCCGGCGGGCCTGGGGCTCTCCCACCGGCCCGCGGTGGCGTACGGGATGCCCTGGAAGACGCGGTGCTGGTCGGTCACGACGCCGCGCACGGCTCCGGTGTCGGTCGTGACGACGGCACCGTCCGACGGCCGCTGCGCCGGGCCGGTGCCCGTGACCATCCCGGCCACGGCGAGTGTCGCAAGAAGGATTCGCATGCCTCAACGCTGCTGGATCCCGCCCCGGCCCAGAAGATTCATCGATCCTCGATGATCCAGGACAAACGTCCCGGGACCCGGGTCCTCGGCGTCGCCGCCGCCCCCGGCCGCGCCATCGCCGCCATCGCCGCCAATACCGCCGGGCCCCGAGCCGTAGCACGCGAGGTCGGCCGATGAGGCCGTCTGCCGGGTTCTTGATGTCTGGACTGCGAGGCGTTACCGCCCGGGAGTGGCGGGCGGACACGGCCTCACCGGTGTCTTGTCGTCAGCCCCGGAAAGGGTTCACGCCACCGCGGGTCCCGGCGAAAAACGCCGCGGCGGATCGCACCGAGGGGCGAGCACGCGTTAGAAGGCCCTCCGCTCGGGTCCGTGTCACCGGACGCGAAGCAGCCGTGAGTGGCCGGGTTGACGAGGTCAGTGGGACGAGGCGGGGATGTCGCGGACGCTGATCCTGCGGCGGAAGACCCAGTAGGTCCATCCCTGGTAGAGCAGCACCACCGGCAGGAAGACCACCGCGACCCAGGTCATGATGCCCAGCGTCTTCGGTGTCGCGGCCGCGTTCTCGACGGTCAGGCTGTAGGCCGGGTTGATCGTGGACGGCAGGACGTCGGGGTGGAGGACGGCGAACAGGCTGATCACCGCCACGCCGATGGCGACCGCCGAGAACAGGAACGACCAGCCCTGACGCCCTCTGGCGATGGCGGCCAGCGCGCCGGCGAAGGACAGGACGGCCAGGGCGGCCAGGATCACCGTGCCGGCCTGGCCGCCCGCCAGCTGCGTCCAGGTCAGGAAGATCACCGCGAGGACCGCCGCCACCACGCCCGTCCGCAACGCCACCCCGGCCGCCCGCCCGCTGATCTCGCCGGTGGTCTTCAGGGCCACGAAGACGGCGCCGTGCGCGGCGAACAACGCCAGCGTCGTGAGCCCGCCGAGCAGGGCGTACGGGTTGAGCAGGTCCCAGACCGTGCCGACGTACTCGTGCCGGGCGTCGAGCTTCACGCCGCGCACGATGTTGGCGAACGCGACGCCCCACAGCAGCGCGGGCACGAACGACCCCGCGATGATGGCCGCGTCCCAGCGCCGCCGCCACGTCCGCGAGTCTCGCTTGGCGCGGTACTCGAAGGCCACCCCGCGCACGATCAGCGCGAGCAGGATCAGCAGCAGCGGCAGGTAGAACCCGCTGAACAGCGACGCGTACCACTCGGGGAAGGCGGCGAAGGTGGCGCCGCCCGCGGTGATCAGCCACACCTCGTTGCCGTCCCACAGGGGGCCGATCGTGTTGATCATCACGCGGCGTTCGGTGTCGTCCCTGGCGATGACGGGCAGCAGCATGCCGACGCCGAAGTCGAAGCCCTCCAGGACGAAGTAGCCGACCCACAGGACCGCGATCGCCACGAACCAGATGTCGGTGAGCTCCACTGTCCGATCCTCCTAGTAGGCGAACGACATCTCGCCGCCGTCGCGCGGTTCGCTCTCGTCGACGTCGGGCGGGGCCACCCTGGCGTACTTGATCATCAGGCCGGCCTCCACCACGGCCAGCACGCCGTACAGGGCGGTGAAGGCGATCAGCGAGGTCAGCACCGTGCCGGCGCCGACGCTGGGTGAGACGCCGTGGAGGGTCCTCATCTGGCTGAAGACGATCCACGGCTGCCTGGCCATCTCGGTGAAGATCCAGCCGAAGCTGTGGGCGAGGAAGGGCAGCACCACCGACCAGACGGCGGCCCGCCAGACCCAGTCCTTGCCGCGGATGCGCCGCCCGCGGGTCAGCCACAGGACGGCGACCGCCACCGCGGCCGCGAGCAGGCCGAACCCGATCATCAGCCGGAAGCTCCAGTAGGCGACCGGGATGTAGGGGCGGTAGTCGCCGGGGCCGAATCGCTTCTGGTACTCGGCCTGGATGTCGTTGACGCCCTGGACCTTGCCGTCGAACGAGCCGGTGGCCAGCTGGGACAGCAGGCCCGGGATCTCCAGCGAGAAGATCGGCTGCGTGCCGTCGAGCGTCCCGATGGTGAACAGGGAGAACGGCGCCGGCTGCTGGGTCTCGTAAAGGGCCTCGGCGGCGGCCATCTTCATCGGCTGGGTCTGCGTCATGATCTTGCCGAGCAGGTCGCCGGAGACCAGGCCGCCGAGGGCGCCGATCAGCACCACGACCGCGCCGAGCCGCAGCGACGGACGGAAGACGTCGACGTCTCTGTGCCTGGCCAGATGCCAGGCGGAGACGGCCATGAGGATCACTCCCCCGGCCAGCCAGCAGCCGAAGACCGTGTGCGGGAAGGTGGCCAGCAGGACCTTGTTGGTCAGCACGGCCCCGAAGTCGGTCAGCTCGGCGCGGCCGTCGACCTTGAAGCCCACCGGCCACTGCATGAAGGAGTTGGCGGCCAGGATGAAGTAGGCCGACACGATCGTGCCGATCGCGACCACCCAGATGCACGCGAGGTGCACCCGTTTCGGCAGCCGGTCCCAGCCGAAGATCCACAGCCCCAGGAACGTCGACTCCAGGAAGAAGGCCAGCAGCGCCTCCAGCGCGAGCGGGGCGCCGAAGATGTCACCGACGAACCTGGAGTAGGAGCTCCAGTTCATGCCGAACTGGAACTCCTGCACGATCCCCGTCACCACGCCCATGGCGAAGTTGATCAGGAAGAGCGTGCCCCAGAACTTGGTCGCCCGCAGGTACGCCTTCTTCCCCGTGCGCACCCAGGCCGTGTTCAGGATGGCCACCATCAGCGACATCCCGATCGTGACGGGCACGAACAGGAAGTGGTACACGGTGGTGATCCCGAATTGCAGGCGCGCGAGATCCAAGGCATCCATGGGATGACTCTAAGTGTCCGATCGTGTTCCTATTGTCATGGCGCGCCGGGATCGCGAGCGGGGCGATCACCGCGATCGCGCCTCCACCCCCACCCTGCCGACACTACCCGAAGGGCACCGCTCGGGACCCTGGCTCATTTCGCGACGTTGCGCAGGTCGACGTCGTCGAAGTCGACGCTCACGTCGGCCGCGCTGTCCACCAGGAAGATGAGGCGCACCATGCCGACCTGCTTGCCGCGGGCCGTGGCGGGGATCTCGCAGTCCAGGCGCAGCGGTGTCCACACCCCCGTCGGGCGCAGGGTGATGACGGGCGAGCGGACCGAGCTGCCGGTGATCGGCGTGCCGTTCTGCTCCAGCAGGTCGAGCGCCAGCTGCACGCTCGCGCGCGTGCCGGCGGGCGCCCGGTAGGTGGTGGTCAGGCGGGCCAGCCCGGGCTCGATGTCGATGACCTGGCTGGGGCCGCCCCAGCCCTGACCGGTGACCCGCAGCACCGCCTCGCCGGGCGGGCGGGAGATGGCGCGGGTACCGGTGGAGCGGTCGAGCAGCTCCCACGGGGCCAGCCCGTCCTCGAAGGAGGGGTTTCGCACGAGCGACGGCGCCGGCACGCCGCGCAGGATGAGGGCGGCGTAGGGGTGTTCGGCGGCCAGGGCGCGGGCCCGGTCGGTGACCGGGCCGCCGTCCGGCTCGCGCACCCGCAGGTAGTCCACCAGCGTCCAGTACTCGCCGGGGTTCCAGCCGGTCCAGGTCAGGTTCGGGTGGGAGGCGGGGTTCATCTGCAGCACGAGCACCGGGTCGCGGGAGAACTCGGTGATCAGCGCCTGGCGGCGGGCGGCCAGGTCGAGGCGGCGCTGGAAGGCCTCGACGCCGCTTTCGAGGAGGGCGAGCGCGGCGGCCTGGTCGGCGGGGGCCTGGACGGGGCGGGGGTAGCTGAGCGCGGAGGCCTCGAAGAACTCGAAGGCCCGCCGCATGATCGTCGCCCTGGCCCGTTGCGCGGGCGTGACCGTGGCCGAGACGACCGAGTCGAGCAGGCTGCGGCTGCGCTCCAGGTCGGCCTCCTCCACCAGGTCGAGGTACTGCGGCAGGTTGAAGGTCTGGTAGGTCGCATCGGGCAGGAACCAGGGCGAGCCGGGCACCCGCTCGGTCCAGAACCGCTCCCACAGCGCGAAGTAGGCCGACAGGGTGTCGGCCGCGGCGGTGCCGACCGCGCGCTCGCACCACTCGCGGTTCAGCCGGTCGACGTCGGCGCCGGCGTTCCACAGCAGCTTGGCGGTGATCCAGGGCTTGGGGCCCTCGCCCCAGTTCGGGTACAGCTCGGCGTAGTGGGCGACGACGCCCTTGGCCTTGGCGTACCGGAGGGTCTCGGCGTAGCGGCGGGAGAACATCCGCGGTAACAGGTACGGCGCGCCGTACAGGTAGTCGTAGAAGCCGAGCCGCTCGCAGACCGCCAGCCACCGCTCGGTCAGCGCGTGCCCGTCCGCCTCGACCGCCGGATCGACCCACGCGTACCGGTCCTGCGTCAGGAACGGCACCACCCTCGGGTGCAGCGGGAAGGCGGGCGGCGTCTCCAGCGTGCGGTAGGCCAGCAGGCCGAAGTCCTTGCCGGGGTGGCGCTCCAGCACGCGGCGCACGACCTCGTTGACCCAGGCGTAGTAGGCGGGCACCGGGTCGGTCTCGGCGAAGCCTTCGCCGTCGTTGACGCCCAGGGAGAAGGAGCGGGCGGCGGGGTTGGCGGCGAAGTACTCCAGGATGCCGGTGACGGCCGCGTCGATGGTGCCGGGCACGGAGAAGGCGGGCTGCCAGCCGGTCAGCTTGCCCGGCGCGGGCGGTCTGCCGCCCGGATAGTACTCGGGGTGGGTCTGGCCGTACCTCTCGACGGGGAACAGGGTGTGCAGGTTGTGGTGGAAGGCGATGGGTTCGGTGCCGACGCCCTGCATCCTGTTGCGCTGCGCCCACTGCTGCTGCAGCGGGTACCTGGCGTCGCGCAGCGGGCTGAGCGAGCGCTGGGTGAAGGCCGGCTGCTCGTACACCTGGACCACGGGGATCCGCAGGGCCGCCAGCGCCGGCACGTCGTCGCCGTCAGGGCCGGGCAGCAGCCACCGGACGCCGACGTAGCGTTCGAGGAACTCGCGCACGCCGTTGGCGGTGCCCGCCGCGCTCGGGCCGGCGACGGTGACGGTGCCCTGATAGATCCTGATCACGAATCCGTCGGGGTCGAGCCCGGTGAGCAGGCGCGGTACGGAGGGGTCGGGCCCCGGCCCGCCCACGTGGATCGGGGTGAGCCCGGGCGCGGCCGAGCGGGGCAGGCGGACGCCGGTGGCCCGCTCGACGTAGGCGACGAGCTCGTCGGCGAGGGCTTCGGCGCCGGGAGCGGCGATGACGGCGGCCCTGGCCGTACCGGACAGGACGACGGGCAGTCCCTCCTCGGGCAGGAGGGCGGGGACGAGGGGGATGGCCCCCATGAGGCCGAGCAGCTGGCGACGGTTCATGGCGACTCCTATCGAGGACCTAAGACATAGGACATACCCTCGCCGTGACGCGCGTCAATGCCGGGGCCATAACGGCATAACATGCGCGCCGTTATCGGGCCCGCGAAGGTTATAAACGGCACGACATAGGTGCATACCAGGCGATAAGGTCCTCCCTCGTGACTCTTTCTCATGACGTGGCCGGTGACGGCCCTGCCCTCGTACTGCTGCATTCCGGAGTGTGCGACCGGCGCATGTGGGATCCGCAGTGGGCGGCTCTCCTCGATGCCGGCTACCGGGTGATCCGCTGCGACTTCCGCGGCTTCGGCCGATCACCGATGCCCGACCGCCCCTACAACAACGCCGATGACGTGGTCGACCTGCTCGGCCACCTCGGCATCGAGCGGGCGGCGCTGGTCGGATCGTCCTTCGGCGGCCGGGTCGCCCTGGAGGTCGCGGCGCGCTGGCCGGACACCGTCACCACGCTGGCGCTGCTGTGTTCCGGCTCGCCCGAACTGGTGCCGGGCCCGGCGCTGCGGTCCTTCGCCGAGCAGGAGGACGCGCTGCTCTCCGCCGGCGACGTCGACGCAGCCGTCGAGCTGAACCTCACGACCTTCCTCGGCCCGGAGGCCGACGACGCGACACGCGAGAACGTCCGCCTGATGCAGCGGCACGCCTTCGACGTCCAGATGGCAGGCGGCGAGGAGTTCGGGCAGATCGCGGCGGAGATCGACCTGAAGGCGATCACCGCCACGTGCCTGGCCGTGTCCGGCGGCCGGGACCTGCCGGAGTTCCGCGAGATCGCCACCGGCCTGCCGGGCCTGCTGCCCCGCGCCCGCCACGTCGAGCTGCCGTGGGCCGCCCACCTGCCCAGCCTGGAACGGCCCGCCGAGGTGACCGCCCTGCTGCTGGACTTCCTGCGCGCCTCCGACTAAAGCTCTCTGCGGGCGCCGGGGAGCGCGACGGCCGGCCCCGCCTCGACGGACAGGTAGCAGCGCGGCCCCTCGGGATCCGTCCCGAGGGGCCCCGAGGCTCAGGCGCCGGCCAGCGCCGCGGCGGCCAGCAAGGTGGCCGCCAGACCGCCCGCCACCACCAGGGCGGCCGCCGCCAGCGGCAGGCGCAGGCTCACCGCGCGCACCCAGGGCCGCGCCGCCGCGCCTGCCAGCACGTCCCGCCCGCGCAGGACGGCGAGGCCGACACCGGCCAGCGTGAGCGCCAAGCCCACGCCGAACGCCGCCACCATGGCCAGCGCGAGCGCCGCCCTGCCGGTGATCAGGCCGGTGAGCAGCAGCAGGAACGCCGAAGGCGAGGGCAACAGCCCACCGGAGGCGCCGATCGTCACGATCCCCCGCCAGGTGAGCAGGGAGGCACCCGGCCCATGCCCATGACCGTGCCCATGCCCATGACCGTGCCCATGCCCATGCCCATGCCCATGCCCATGCCCGTGCCCATGCCCATGCCCATGCCCGTGACCATGTCCGTGGCCATGTCCGTGGCCATGGCCGGGGGTACGGCGGGCGCGGAGGTGCCGCAGGAGCAGGCCCACGCCCACCCCCAGCACGATGAGCGCGGCCACCAGCTGCAACCACGAGGTCACCACACCCAGATCCGGCGCCGCGTCCATCGTGATCCACCACCCGACCGCCAGGACGCCCACCGACACCGTGTGCATGACCGCCACGACCACGCCGAGCAGAAGCGCGTCCCTGGCCCTGCCGTTGCCGCCGACCAGGTAGCCGGCCGTCAGCGTCTTGCCGTGACCCGGCGCGCAGGCGTGCGCGGCACCGGCCACCAGCGCCACCAGCAGGGCCAGCGGGAGCACCACATCCGAGGTGAGCAGCGACGACAGCTCCGCCGTCCAGACCGCGGCCGGGCCCGCCGAGACGGGCCCGCCCGACCCGCCGTCGAGCGCCAGCGGATGGGCGGGAGCCGTGGCCGTGTGGAGCGCGCCGTGTCCGGCCGGGGTGGTGGACACCGTCCGGTAGTTCGCGTTGACGTCGGTCAGCGTGGTGATCGTCAACGTCACCGTCCCGACCTTCGCGGGGCAGCGGAAACGCAGAACCGCCCCGGAGGTGGCAAGAGCGTCGGTGCGGATCGTCGTCACCGGGCACGCCCTTCCCGCCTGCCCCACCGTGATGCGCGCGCCGAGGTAGTCGCGGACGGCGCCGGCCACCGGCCCGTCCCGCCAGGCGGGGCCGCCACCCGGCCAGGACGCGGGCCCGGTGGAGGAGGGCGAGGACGGAACAGCGGGAGGCGGCGTGCGCGTCCCGGTGGAGGAGGGCGAAGGCGCAACGGCGGGAGGCGGCGTGCGCGTCCCGGTGGCCGCCGCGACAAGGGCCGCGAGGTCGTCCTCGGCCGCCGACCAGGTCACCTCGACCGCATCACCGTCCGCGGTGACCTTCGCCACGAGCGGCGGGCCGAAGGGGTGCGCCCACCCCTGGCCCGCCGCTCCCAGCAGGACCGCCGCCGCCATGCCCGCCACCGCGAGCAGGCGGACCAGGACCCGTCGTCCAACCACGGTCACCGACCGGAACCGCCGCGCGGCTTCCTGGCCACCAGGGCGTGGACGGAGCCGTCGTCGGTCAGCGCGTAGAGCACGTTCCCGCTCACCGACAGCGCCGAGGCCACACCCCCGCCCAGGTTGTACTCGGCCAGCTTCCGCCCGCTCGCCCGGTCCAGCGCCACGACGCGCCCGTCCCAGGTCGCGGCGTACACCACGGACTCGGTCGCCAGGGCGTGCATGGCGGGCGAACCCGGCCCCGCGCCCGCGCACCCGGCCGCGACCCGCCACTTGTCGTCCATCGGGCTCTCGCCCGGCAGGTACCCGAGCGGCGTCTCCCACACCGGGGTCGCCGGCGTCGCCGAGGCCGTGTCGTAGGCCCTGACCACGCCGTCCATACTGGCCACGTACGCCATCGCACCCCTGGTGGCGGGGCTGGTCACCGGCGGAGGCCCGGGCTCGCACGTGCTCGAGGTGCCGAGCTTGGCGTGCCAGACGACCTTGCCCTGCGCCTGCACGTCATGGCCGCGGACGCCCGACATGGTCGCCGTCACCAGCCCCGCGTCGGTCAACACCGGGGAGGACTGGCTGAACAGGTCGCCGCCCGTGTCGACGGAGGACTGCTGCGTGCAGGTGGCCAGATCCATCGCGATCAGCGTCTGGCTGGACCCCGAGTGCAGGTAGGCGGTGGTCGAGCCGGGCCGCCGTACGGCGACGCTGTGGTACTCGCCCCAGCCGCCCGGCGCGGCGAACCCGCCGGGCAGGCGGGTGCCGGTCCTGGCGTCGCGGCAGCGCACGCCGTCCCACTCCTGGTAGACCGCCACGCTGCGGCCGTCGGGCAGGTCGAACACGCTCACGGGGCCACCGGCGCGGCCGTAGCGGCGCACCGTCGACCCGGTGACCTGCTCGGCGTCGATCGTCTCCCAGACCACCTTGCCGGTGCGCGCGTCGAGCGCGTAGACGCGGCCGACACCCGTGGTGAGGTACACCTTGCCGTCGTGAACGGTCGGGTAGGACTCGGCGTCGCCGTCCAGGTAGGTCCGCCACCTCTCGGCGCCGGTCCGCGCGTCGTAGGCGAGCATCATGCTGTACGGCGAGTCGAAGGCCTGCGAGGCGACGATCACCTTGCCGTCCCACACGGCGGCGCCGTTGAGGTGGAACTGCTCGCCGGTGCTGGCCGCCCAGCGCAGGTCGAGCGTGGCGCCCGGGTCGTCCTCGGCCGACGAGCGGCCCTGCTCGTCGCCGCCCTGCCTGGTCCACTCCCGGCCGGGCGACGGCCTGCCGAGCCGCGGCTGGCCGCTCACCGTGAAGCTGGTCGTGACCGCCGGCCAGGTCGCCCCCGCCGTGTCCTTGACGACCAGCTCGGCGGTGTAGCTGCCGGGCAGCAGGCCGGTGACCCGCTCGCTCACCCTGGTCCACGACACGTGCGCCTGCGGGCACGGCTCGGCCGTACCGCCCGGCGGGGTGTAGCAGTTGACGATGCCCTTGGGCGAGGTCGCGCGGCCGAACGGCATCGCCTTCTCGTGCCAGACGGTTCTGCCGTGCCGGCGCAGGGTCAGCGAGGCGGTCGCGGGGGTGCGGCCGTCGTCCTCGGCGTACACCTCGACGGGCACGCCCGAGCGGGCGCTGTGGACGCTGTCCTGGGCGGGGCTGACCAGGGCGACGTCGTCGTCGACCTCGAACTGGCGGCGGGTGCCGGTGATGTAGCCCTTGTCGTCGCCGGTGACGCCGCTGAAGTCGAGCACCTTGTAGTCGGGCCTGGCGGCGTCGATGCCGTAGGTGCCCATGTTGTTGACCTCGACCGACCTGGCGAACGCGCCGCGCCGGTACTCGGCCTGCTGGTTGTGACCCGCGGCGAACATCCGCACGTCGTACTTGGCCAGCTCGTCCACGGTCGGCTGCATGCCGGCGCCGGGGCCCCAGCGGGTGAACAGCGAGCGGTGGGCGAACACCAGCACCTGCTTGCCGGCGGCGTGCCTGCGCAGGTCCTCGCGCAGCCAGGCCAGCTGCGGGGCCAGGCCCCTGGCGTCGTAGTTGTCCTCGAGCACCACGACGTGCCTGCCGTTGCGGTCGAAGCTGTACCACTCGGGGCCCAGGTTCCTGCGCCAGTACTCCAGGCTGCCGCCGTACCCGGTGGAGGTGGCGGTGCCACCGACGTCGTGGTTGCCGATGACCGGATAGAACGGCATGCCGAGCCTGCCCTTGCGCAGGCCCTCACGCAGCAGGTCGTAGCCGCCCTGGCGGCGCGGCTCGGCGGCGTAGTCGGTGACGGTCAGATCGCCCGTGGTGATCGTCATGGTGGCGCGGTGCACCTCGGACATCGCCTCGACGTGCCCCTGCCACTGCGGGAGGGCGGACCTGGCCTCGGCGTCGGTGCGGTTGCCCACCTCGACGTCGGAGACCATCAGCCACTTCTCCTTGGGGTCGGCCGCGTTGGTGTCGGGCACCAGCGCGAAGTCGAGCCGCTGCCCGTCCTTCGCCTCGCGGAAGAAGGTGGGCACGTAGTCGTCGCGCAGCACCGGCGTGTAGCCGTCCGGCGAGACGACGGAGACCAGGTCGGTCTCCCTGCGCGCCCGGTCGACGGTCAGCGTGTAGCCGCCGTCGGCTCCGGTGGTCGCCCAGACCGCGCCGTCGGTGACGGACACGTTCGGCAGCCCCTTCTCGCCCTGGTCCCTGACGCCGTCGGCGTCGCGGTCGGCGAAGACCACGCCCTCGACGGTCACCGGCTCGGCGGCCGCTCCGGCCAGCGTGAACGTCACGGGCGCGGCGAGCGGGTCGTAGCCGTCGTCGGCCAGGAAGTGCGCGCTCCAGGCGCCTTCCCCGAGCGCGGCGGTGGACAGGGTGACGGTGCCGGAGGCGAGCGGCGCCCTCACCCAGGTGCGGGAGGCGACCTGGCCCGGCTTGTCGGCGGCCGCGTACAGGCCGACCCAGTTCAGCGCGCCCGGCTTGTCGGTGGTGTAGCTGAAGGTGACCGGCTGGCCGGCCTTGGGGTTGGGGGTGGTCAGCGCCAGGGTGCCGGCGGCCGTCGCGGAGGGCGTCGCGGAGGGCGTCCCGCTGGGGGGAGGACTCGCGGCCGGCGCCTCTGTCGTCGCCTTCTCCGTGCCCTGCCGGGGGTCGGCGAGCGCGGCGCCGGGGGCGAGCACGACCACGGCCAGCACCGCCGCGACGGCCGTACCGACGGCCCGCCTCGGCGTGCGCCGGTCCGCCGGCCCGGAGCCCGGCAGGCGGCTGCCCGCCCGGCCCGTACGGCGGCGCAGCGCCGCCACCGCCACCCCCATCAAGCTCAGCGCAAGGATGAGCGCCAGGCCCAGGGCCACCACCGTGAGCCGGCCGGGGCCGGCCGCGTGCGCGCCGGCGGCGTCGACCACGGGCAGCTCGGCCGTCACGTTGACGGTGGTGCCGTCGAACTCGGTGATGATCTCCGACAGGCCGCCGGACTTCAGCACGGCGCCCAGATCGAGCCTGTCCACCGCGCAGGGCCACGCGAGCTCGATGACCACCCCGTCCGGAATGCCGCCGGTGTCGCCGGACACTCCCTGCGCGGTGACCGGACAGCCGCCCGCGAGCAACCCCTTCGCCCAGGCGCCCGCCTGGGCGGGAGTGACGACATCCTTGTGCACAACCAAGCGACCGCTTGTTGAACTGGATGTGGCGTGCACGACGAGCTCGGCATGCTGCCTGCTGAGATGCGCCGCAGCCGGAGCTGCGACGACCAACGAGCCGATCACGGCGGCGATTAACGCACAGAAGATCCGGACGGCATCAAATGTGTGATATGGCCTATATTGCATGCCGACTAAGCTAGACAAGTTGCCTGCCGCCGGACGAGCACCGGCAACGATGTTCACCCACCCGCCCCAAGAATTCACCCGTCGTCACCTCCTGGACCACGCCGGGCGGATCCACTCGGCGGCCGCCGGGCGATCCGTGCTGATAAATGACGCCCCGCCTCGCCCCCGGCACGGACCCGGACGACCTCCTGCAGGCGCTCATCACGCCGAGGCAACGCCCGAAGTGCCGCCGGCAGCCCGGGACAACACCGTCCATGCCCTGCGGAGCAGCGTCAGCGCACCCGACATGGGCCGGGTGGCTGTGCGGCAGTTGCTTTGTCCGTCATCCGCCGGGTGCGGGGGTGCGGCGGGTAGGCGCACGGCGACGGTGAGCCCGCCTGCGGGACGCGCGGTGATGGCGAGTGTTCCGTCGTGCGCGTGGGCGATGCTCTTGACGATCGCCAGGCCGAGACCGACGCCGGCGTGGTCGTCGCGGATGCGTTTGGTGCCGCGCTGAAAAGGCTCGGTGAGTGTCGAGACCAGCTGCGGTGAGAGCTCGGCACCGGTGTTGTCGACGGTGAGCGTGACCGATCCTGGGTGGACCGCGGTACGGACCCACACGGTCCCGTGCTCGGACAGGTTGTGGACGATCGCGTTGTGCACGAGGTTCGTGGTCATCTGCAGCAGGAGCACGTGTGAGCCGGTGGTTCGGTTGACCTCGCCGGACGTCTGGATGGTGACTCCGCGCTTCTCCTCGAGAGGTAGCAACGTCTCGGTGGCTTCCTCGACCACCAGGGACAGATCGACGCCCTCCCGGGTGAAGGACCGCTGGCCGGCACGGCTGAGCAGGAGCAGCGCCTCGGCCAGGTCGATCGCTCGGGTGTTGACGATGTGGAGGCGTTCGACGAGCTCGTCGGCCTGCCGCCGCGGATCGTTGCGGGCCACGTCGAGAAGGGTCTGTGTGATCGCCAGCGGGGTGCGCAGGGAGCCAGCATGCTACCGGCGAGAATCCACCCTCCCAGGAGGCCGAACACCAGCAGGAAGGCCAGCACCGCGACCGCGGCCGGACCGAAGGCGCGCAGCCAGGCGCCCTATTCACCGTCCCCTCCCCCGAAACCGGCGCCGGACGCCGTGCCGATGCGGTACCCGACGCCGGGCACCGTCGCGATGACCCAGGGTTCGCCGAGCCGCTTGCGCAAGGCCGAGACCGTGATGCGCACGGCGTTGGTGAAGGGGTCGGCGTTCTCGTCCCACGCCCGTTCCAGCAGCTCCTCGGCGCTGACGACACCGCCTTCGGCGGCGACCAGCACCTCGAGAACGGCGAACTGCTTCCTGGTCAGCGCGACGTACCGCCCGTCCCGGTAGACCTCCCGCCGGAACGGATCCAGCCGCAGACCGGCGATCTCCCGCACGGGCGGCCTGCTGTGGGCGCGACGGCGGTCGAGTGCCCGGAGCCTGAGCACGAGCTCTTTGAGCGCGAACGGCTTGGTGAGATAGTCGTCGGCGCCGAGCTCGAAACCCGAGGCCTTGTCGTCGAGCCGGTCGGCGGCGGTGAGCATGAGGATCGGCATGCCGCTGCCGGAAGCGACGATACGTCGCGCGATCTCGTCACCGGACGGTCCGGGAATATCACGGTCGAGGACGGCGATGTCATACGGATTGACACCCAGCAACTCGAGAGCGGTCTCGCCGTCACCGGCGATATCGGCCGAGATCGCTTCCAGACGGAGCCCATCACGGATGGCTTCCGCCATATAGGGCTCATCCTCGACGATCAGTACGCGCATTCTGCCGATACTACGAACCCGAACATATCGTCGGCGTATCGGAAATCGCATAAGCGCTGGTAACACCACGCTGCCTTGACTGGCGGCATGAGTCTTCACACACCGGCCCGATCAGGAGCCGGCCGCGCCCGCCGGCTCGTTGTCGTCGTCGGCCTGGCAGTGGTCATCGCCGCGATCGTCGCAACCCTCGGTTATCAGCTGGTCTCGTCGTCGGCCACCTCGTTCAGCGATGTTCTCGGCGAGCACCGGGGGGCTGCCGGCGAGGCTGACGGCGTCGTCCCCGACGGCGTGACGGTCTTCGACGACGAGTTCCCGGCTGTGGCCAAGCTCGATCCGGACCTGCTCGAGGCCCTGCGCCGAGCCGCGACCGACGCCGCTGAGGACGGCGTCGAGTTCCACGTCAACAGTGGATGGCGTTCTCCGCGGTACCAGCAACAGTTGCTCCGCGATGCCGTCTCCAGGTACGGCTCGCAAGAGGAAGCCGCGCGGTGGGTCGCCACAGCGGACAACTCCGCCCACGTGTCAGGGGACGCCATCGACATCGGACCCTTCGACGCGACGGCGTGGCTGTCCAGGCACGGCGCCGACCACGGGCTATGCCAGATCTACGGCAACGAATCCTGGCACTACGAACTGCGCCCCGAAGCAGCCGACCGTGGGTGCCCACCGATGTATGCCGACCCCACCGACGATCCAAGGATGCGGCACTGACCAACGCCGTCGGCGTATCCCGTCCCGGTGACCCCCACTCACCCTGCAGACCATTCCCGACCGCGGCAGGCAGGCTGCAGAGCGCCGGGATCCGGTTGGAGCTGCTGATCGGGCCGTTGACGGGAATCTACGACCCGAACGGGCTGGGAGGCGTGGCGCCGTTGCCGCACGGCCGGGGTGCTGGACGTGAGGGTCGCGGCCGGCCGTACATCGTGAGGGGGTTCATCGCGGGCTCGCGACCCTCGACCGGCTCGAACGGCCGCTAAGCGGCCGGCGACCACGACAGGCGCCCGGCGCCGGCCGCGGAGCCGCCGCCGGCACGGCCGGGGACGCGAACAGGCCAGGTCGACGCGCTCAGCCGGTGGTGAAGGGCGGAACGGTGAGCGTGTCGACGCAGGAGGTGTCGTAGCCGCCGGAAGGCTGGTCGAAGAAGCCGACCAGTATCGCGCGGGCGCATGCGGATTGGTCGAACACGGAGTGGCCCAGCCCGGGGAACACCAGGACGCGCGAGCGGGACAGGCCGGTGGCGGCGGCAGCGGCCCACCGCGTTCCGGCGGGCCCGTCGAAGGTTCCCGACATCAGCAGGGCGGGCACGTCGCTGCGGGTCTGGGCCGTCACCCGCCGATCGGCGCGTCCGACGTCCCAGGCCGCGCAGTCGGGGAAGATCCGGGCGACGAACTCCTGCTGCGGCGGCAGCGACAGCACCCGGTCGGGGAAGTCGGGCAGCGCGGCCTGGCCCGCGGCCTGCACCTTCCGGCGGTCGGTGAAGGCCGCCTGCTCGCGGCAGACCACCCCGTAGAACAGGCCCCAGCCGACGAAACCGGGCGGGGAGTTGCCGGCCAGCACCGTCCTGGCCGCGGGCAGGCCGTCGCCGGCGGCCAGGGCGTGCACCGCGGCGGGCACGGTGGTCAGCGCCCAGGGCGGCAGGGCCGCCACCACGACCATGTTGGCCAGCTGGTAGCCGTCGAACACCACGGTGGTGGGCGGGGCTCCCGCCTGGCCGGGCACGGGCACCGTCAGCGGCCGGCGGTTCAGGCGCCGCACGGTGGCGGTGAACTCGGCCCGCAGGCCGGGGTAGGCCGCCTGGCAGGCCGGCTGGGCCGCGCACGCGGCGAACATGGCCTGGTACTGGTCGGCGGCGTTGGGCCACAGGCCTTCCAGGAGGTTGAGGTGGGGTGTGACGACGGAGTCCAGCACCATGCTGCGGATGCCCTGCGGATGGTCGCGCAGCAGCTGCAGGGCCAGATCGCTGCCGTAGGACACCCCGTAGACGTTCCATTCCTTGACGCCCAGCGCCGTGCGCAGATCGGCGATGTCGGCGGCGTTCTCGGTGGTGTTGTACGCCGACAGGTCGTAGCCCGTCCTGGCCAGCCGGTCGCGACATGCCCGGGTCGCCTCGACACCCTTGCGGGTGGTGTCCGGGTCGGTGGCCACCATCGTGACCGCCCGGCGGGTGAAGGCGTCGATCTCCGGACAGCTCAGGAGCGGCTCGGCGCGCCCCGTCCCCCGCTGGTCGACGAAGACGACGTCCCGGTCGGTGTTGATCGCCGGGCTGAGCCTGGAGACGGTGAAGGCGTCCAGCAGCCCGGACCCGCCGGGCCCGCCCGTCAGCCACACCACCGGGTCGGGCCTGGGCTGCGCCGCGGCGGCCTTGAGCCGGGCCACAGCGATCTTGATGGTGCGCCCGCCGGGCCTGGCGCGGTTCTCCGGCACGGTCAAGTACCCGCAGCTGAACTCCGGCCCCAGCGCGGGCACGCCGGGCAGGATCGGCGCCGGACACGCCGCCGGGGCGTAGCGCGCCCGGGCGGCCGGCTTCGGCTCCTCGTTCGCGCACCCGGCGGCCCCCGCCGCCAGCAGCACGGCAACGGCGAAGCCTGCCACCGCGCGCAGCCGGCGACCGGCGCGCCCGCTCGCCTTGACGCGCCTGCGGCTCGGCCAGAAGGTCCGCGTTTTCCTGTCCGGCCACGGACAGGTTCTCGACGAAGGACGCCCGGCGTGCGTGCGCACGTCCGCGTGCCGCGCGGCGCCCCGCCCTGCGCGGCGGCCCGGTTCGCCGTGCCCCGGTTCGCCGTGTCCCGGGCCGCCGGCGTGGACGGACACGGCGTCGGGTGGTGTGTCGGTCATCGTCCCTCCCGGCCGAGCCCGCGGGTCTGCCCGCCGGCGAGCCGGGGACGGCCTGGCGGCCGTCGCTTCCCAGCGGAGTCGTCGATGCCGGCGCCGACGTTCACGCCGTCCGGCCGGAGCGGTCCGGGATGAGCCACCGGCAGGGGCCGGACCCACTACCCATTAGGCACCCGCCCCTGCGCATCCCGCAAGCCGCCCTTCGCGGCGGCACCGCAGGGTCCCGCCGGACGCCCACCACAGCTTTGCCGGACTGGCCGGACCGGGCCTCGGCGGTCCGTCGCGGACGCCCCCTCGCCGGCAGCAAGCGGCCCCGAAGGCGGCGATCAGCGGTGCCGCCGCACCCGGGTCCGGGCGGGCTTCACCCGACGGTCACCGCGAGCTTGCCGACCGTGCCGCCGGTGAAGTCGGCGACCGCCTGGGCGCCGTCGGCCAGGTCGTAGGCGCGGGCGAGCGGCACCCGCAGGCGGCCGGCGACCACCTCGGCGGCCAGGAAGGCCAGCGTGGCCGGGCTGGGGTCGGCCATGATCGCGGCGGCCTTGACGTCCTCGCCGTCCGGGACGAAGTGCAGCGTGGAGGCCAGCCGTCCGCCCGGGACCAGCAGGCCGGCCACCGCGGCGCCGTCGCCGGCCAGGTGCAGCGCGGCCTGCACCCCGCCGGGCGCCACCGCCTCCACCTGCGCCCGCAGGTCGTCGGGATCCACGACGTAGCGGGCGCCGAGCGCGGTGACGAAGGCGGCCTGGGCGCCGGGCCGGGCCGTGGCGATGACGGTGGCGCCGCGGGAGGCGGCCAGCTGGACGGCGTAGGCGCCCACCCCGCCGGTCGCGCCGGAGATCAGCACGCTCTCCCCGGGAGCCGGGGCCACGGCGTCGACCGCGTTGAGCGCCGCCGTACCGGCCAGGCCCAGCGCGCCGGCCCTGGCGTGGTCGAGCCCGTCGGGGATGCGGCTGATGCCGTACTGCTCGCCGACCACCACGTACTCGGCGAAGCCGCCCTGTCCGAGGGTGGGCCGCATGACCACGCCGAACACCTCGTCGCCCACCGCCAAGCCGCTCACCCCGGCCCCGACGGCCGCGACGCTGCCGGCGAAGTCCTTGCCGAGCACGACAGGGAACTCGTACTCGTAGACGCCCTTGAGGAATCCGCCCAGGACACCCAGGTCGAAACCGTTGACCGAGGCGGCCCGCACGCGCACGAGCACCTCGCCGGGGCCGGGCTCGGGGGTGGGCAGCTCGATGAGCGCGGGAGCGGCTCCGAAGCCGGAGAACGCGACAGCACGCATATCTGGTCACTCCTTGTTCGATGACGATGACGTCTGGCGCCGGCAGGCGCGGGACGGTTCCGGTCGCGGACGGTCCGCCCTCGTCGGGAAGGCCGTCCGGCCGGGCGCAGGCCTACCGCACTTTCTGTGCGTTGGTTATGCCTTGTGCGCGCCTCGAGTCTGGTCCAGAATGCCGCCATGACGGAAGAAGGCACTTTGACCAGCCCACCGCACACCGATGTGCGCGTCTCCGAGGACCACCATGTGTGCCAGCTGCGCGATGTGCTGGATCGGGTGGGCGACAAGTGGAGCGTGCTGGTCATGAGCCTGCTGGGCGACGGCCCCAGGCGTTACTCCGAGCTGCAGCGCGCCATCGAGGGCATCTCCCAGCGCATGCTCACGCTGACGTTGCGCAGCCTCGAACGCGACGGCCTGGTCGAACGGACGGTCACCCCGACCTCGCCGCCACGCGTCGACTACGCCCTGACCCCTGTCGGCCAGACGCTGTCCGGCCAGGTGAGCGGGCTCATGCGCTGGGCGGAGCAGCACCGCGCGTACGTGGCCGAGTCCCGCCGCCGCCACGACCTCGCGGCAGCCGGTTGACGCGGCAGCGGGCCGCCTGCCGTACGGCGGGGCCACCGCCCGGCCGCGATCACGGCCACAGCCGGCCGCGCAGCCAGGCCGATCCGGTGCGCTCGTAGCGCAGGCGCGTGTGCCTGCGCTCGTGGTCGGCCTGCCAGAACTCGACCTCCTCAGCGGTGAGGGCATACAGCGTCCAGGCGGGGGCGACCAGGTCCGGGTCGGCCGTCACCCGGGCGTAGGCCTGCTCGAAGGCGGCGTCGAGCTCGGCCGGGTCGTCCAGCGGCTCGGACTGGCGGCCGATGAGCGCCTCGGCACGCGAGGCCGGCGGGCGCGCCAGGAAGTCGGCGGCGCCGGCCTCGGCCCCGGCGGGCGCGACCGGGCCGCGGACGCGGATCTGGCGGCCCAGCTCGGGCCAGTAGAAGACCAGGGCCGCGTGCGGGTTGCCGGCCAGGTGGCGGCCCTTGGCGCTGTTGGCGCCGGAGGCGAAGAACCAGCGGCCGTCCTGGCTGACGTCCTTGCAGATGAGCACGCGGGCGGCGGGACGGCCGTCGGTGTCGGCGGTCGACAGCGTCATGACGTGTGGTCCGAGCACCCGCGCCTCGATCGCCTCCCCCAGCCACCGCGAAAACAACGCCACCGGCTCGTCCGGAGCGGCCGCGGCGTCGAAGTCCGGCAGCTGGTCGGGGAAGACCGGAAGGGACCGCAACAGATCGCGCACAGTCATCAGGCCATCTCCTCCTGGGCCACGGCGGGTGGGATCTCCGCCATCATGCCGAATCCGGACCGCCGGCGGTGAGCGGGTGCCGCCGGACGGAGGCGTCCCTACCGGTCGAAGTGCCGGATCGGGTGGCCGGACGGATCGGTGGTGAGCCATGATCCGTCCGCCAGGGGTTCGAGGGCGTAGGGGTTGCCGGCGTGCCCGTCGAGTTCGTCTTCGACCCGGCCCGTGCGCAGGTTGACGCGCCAGTGGCGCAACCACTCCCGCTCGTCGTCGCCCTCCCCGCCGAGGGTGACGACGGCCGTGTCGGCAGTGAGGTAGCCCCCGCCCCATTCGACGAAGGTGTCGTCAGGGTCGTGGCCGAAGGCCTCGACCGGCAGCTCGAGCGTGACCTCACCGTCCGGCCAGGCGTGGAAGGCGACGTCGGCCTGCTCGTGGTCGACGGTCATGAACTGGGCCCCGTCGGGCGCCAGGGCGATGAGGCACCGGTCGTCCCACGGGTAACGGACCAGGTCCAGCCGGTCGCCGCTCAGCCTGCCCCGGAACAGGGCCGTGCCGTCCTGGCCCTCTCCCACGTCCAGGAGAAGGTGCTCGCCGTCGGGGTGGCGCACGTGCCGGCCGCCGTGCCCGGCCGTCTCCAGCTCCGCCTGCGCGATGACCTGCCCCGTGTGCGCGTCCAGGGTGACCCATCGGTCGGGCCGGTCCCGCCCGGCCATGCTGTCGGGCCGGTAGACCCAGACCACCCGGCCGTCGAGGGACAGCACGCAGCCGGGCCAGTGCCCGTACGGCTCCGTCGACAGCGGCTCGAACGGCGAGCGCCAGAGCTCGCTCCCGTCACCGGCGACGCAGACGGCGGCGTCCAAGGTCGTGTAGACGGCGCGGCGCAGATCGGCCGCGGCCGTATGGTCGACGACCTCGTCGCCCGCCGACGGCCGGAACACCCGCGCCGGCGACAGCGTCCCCCGGCCGTCGCCGGCCAGGTCGTAGGCGCAGATGCCGCCGTCGACGAACCGTGTGAAGATCTGGAGCGAACGAGGGGTCCGAAGCATGTCCAGGAGGTTAGCGCGAACTCCCGGGCCTGCCCGCCGGGGCCTGTCGTCCGGCGGCGACCGGCCGGGAAGCCCGTCGAAGGTGCCGGCACCGAGGAATCCCGGCATCCGGCCGGCCGTACCCGATCAATCGGGCTGTCCCGTTCCGGCCAGGCGCAGGCGGGTGCGGGACGGGGCCGACGGGGGCAGCGCGGCGAGGATGTCGGCGAGGGTGACCCCGGTGAGGCTGCCTCGCCACGCCTGGTGCGCGTCGGCCATCTTCTCGGCGAGGATGCAGGTGCTGCGGCAGTCCTCGGCAGGCAGCGCTCCGCGCCCCTGCCGGCGGATCTCCCGGCACTCGTACGGCGAGGAGTTGCCGTCGACGGCCTCGACGATCTGCAGGAGCGTGATGTCGGCGGCGGGCCGCCCGAGCCGGAACCCGCCCCGCGGACCCGTGGTGGCGCTCAGCAGACCGGCTTTGACCAGCGCCTTCAGCTGCTTGGCCAGATAGGGCGCCGGAAGGTCGTAGTACTGCGCGAGCTGTGTCGTCGACGCGCTGACTCCCGGTTCGAGCTGTGCCAGCGTCGTGGCGCAGTGCAGAACCCATTCCGTGCTCACAGGCAGCTTCACGACCCCGAGCCTATCGCAGACATTACGGACCTTTTTAGTCCGTGATACGTTCCGGTGGAACCCCTTCGAACAGGAGAGACCACCATGAGGATCGCAGTCGCCGGCGCGACCGGGCACATCGGCGCCCTCACCGTCGCCGCCCTCGAACGGGACGGCCACGACGTCGTGCGCATCAGCCGCTCGCTCGGCGTGGACCTGTCGACCGGCGACGGCCTCGACGCCGCCCTGACCGGCGCCGAGGCCGTCGTGGACGCCACCAACGCCCCGGCGGCCGGCCCGGCCGAGACGGTGGCCCGCTTCGGCACCGCCACGCGCAACCTGCTGGCCGCCGAGGAACGGACCGGCGTCCGCCACCACGTGCTGCTGTCGATCGCCGGCATCGATCGCGTCGAAGGCAACGCGCACTACGCCGGCAAGCGGGAACAGGAGCGCCTGGTGGCCGCCGGAGCGGTGCCGTGGACGATCGTGCCGGCCACCCAGTTCCACGACTTCGCGGAGATGGTGACCGGCTGGACCGAGCAGGACGGCATCGCCACCATCGCGCCCCTGCTCGTGCAGCCGATCGCACCCGCGGACGTGGCCGACGTCCTGGCCGAGATCGCCGTCGGCGAGCCGCAGGGACGCTACGCCGACGTCGCCGGTCCCGAACCGCAGGACCTGGTGGACATGGCCCGGCGCACCCTCCAGGCGCGCGGCCGCACGGTCAGGCTCGTGCCGACGTGGTCGTCGACGGTGTTCGGCCCGGAGATGGCCGGTGACACGCTGCTGCCCGGCGAGGGCGCCCGCATCGCGCCCACCACCTTCGACGAGTGGCTGGCCGCCCAGCGGTAGAGCCGCCGGCCGATCACCCGCTCACCAGGGGCGGGTGGCCGGGCAGGCGTGGCCGGCCGGCCACGCGGGCGGCACGCTGAGGCCAGGGCCCCTCGGCGATGCCGGTCACATCCTTCGATGCTCCTTCGGAGGCGTCCCGGCGTCACTCGTCGATGCCGGAGCCGGAAGGATTGGTGATGTTGTCTTCGTCATCCATGGGCCCGCCACCGCCCCAGCGGGCATAGCACGCGGCGGGATCCTTGTGGAAACGGCAGGGATGGGCCGCGAAGGAGGTCACCGGCGCGGCCGACAGCGCCTGGGCGACCGGCTCGACGCCTGCGACCTGGGCCGATGTCGCCACCGGCGCGACGAGGGTGGCACCACCCAGCGCGGCGGCCAGGAGAGCGTTCCTTATCGTGATCATGACTGAGACTCCATGGTGGATTCCTGGGCGATCCCAGGGCTGACGGAGCGCCGAATCGGCATCACGTCCGCACCGATTCAACAGAGGAACGGATTTCCACGCTAATGAGCGGGAACTGCGGCGGTCACCTAGAGAAATCCAAAGCCTGAAGGCGGTCGGATTACTCTCCCGCTCCCCAGAGCGACCACGACATCACTCGAGGCGACAATCGCTCGCCGCGCGGCCTCGCAACCCCTGCGCCGTCCCGGGGACGCCGCCGCTCCCCGGGCAATGTTCCGGCAATCGTCCCGGCCGACGCACCGGCCGCGCCCCGGTTCCCGGCCTGCGCAGGCACGCCCGAAAACCGGGACCACGCTCACAGAAGAGTCTCCACGCGCCTCACGGGGTCCAGGCCGGATCCCGGCCGATGACGCCGAGCAGGCGGTCGAACGGCGGGGCATGGTCGGCCACCGCCACCGCCGCCCCGAAGGCGCCGCGCTGCCTGCCCATCTCCGCCATCCGGTCGGTGAAGTGCAGCGCCCGAGAGACGGCATCGGGGTCCGGCTCGTAGTCCTGGCCGGTGGCTCGGGCCAGGTCCCAGCCGTGCACGACCAGGTCGACGAGGTACATGTGAGCCAGGACGCCCATCGGCAGGCCGCCCATGGCGGGGCTGGCACCCTCCCACGCCTCCGGCCGCGACCAGGCGGCCAGGGTGCGCTCCGCCCGTTCGGGGAAGTCGCCCGCGTAGGGACCCTGCTCGGGGCGCGGCCCCTGCCGGCCCAGCGACTCGAACATCTCCGCCACCCACTCCAGGTGGTTGATCAGGTCCTTGACGTCGAACTTCTCGCACGGCGTCGACAAGCCGAGCTGCTCCTGCCGTACGGCGCGCACCAGGCCCGCGGTCCGTTCGGTAGCGCGTGTCATCAGCGGCATCATGTCTTCCATGGCAGCGATCGTGCCGCGCCGGCCGGAGGCGCGGCTTGTAGAAAGGCGACAGCGCGGCTGGGTCGACCCGTACGCGGGGCTCGACGCCTTCGACTACGTCCGCCATGCGCCCTCGCCGGCGATGTCGGCGTACGTGGAGCACTTCTGGGTCGTCACGTGGACCGGCCTCGCCGAGCCGTACGAACAGCGCATCGTCTCCCACCCCAGCGTGAACATGACGATCACCCACGACTTCCACCAGATCGCCGGAGTGATCAAGGGCGGGTTCTCCTACACGATGCGCGGCAGCGGCCGCGTGCTCGGCACCCGCTTTCGCCCCGGCGGCTTCCGGCCGTTCCTCGACGGCCCGGTCTCCCAGCTGACCGGCCGCTTCGTGGAGATCGACGAGATGTTCGGCGCGGCGGGCGCGAACCTGGTCGAGCACGTCCTGGCCGAACCCGACGCCCGGGCCGCCGTCGCGCTCGTCGACAGGTTCCTGCTGAACCTGGGGCATCACCGCGCTCCGCAGGCCGACGAGGTCGCGGCGCTGGTGGCGACGATGGAGAGCGACATGTCCATGACCCGGGTCGACGAGCTGGCCGCAGGCTCGGGACGGTCGGTGCGCTCGCTGCAGCGGCTGTTCCGCGACTATGTCGGGGTCGGCCCCAAGTGGGTGATCCGCCGCTTCCGGCTGCACGAGGCCGCCGAGCGCGTCTACCAGGGCCTCGACCTCGCCACGCTGGCGGCCGAGCTCGGCTACACCGACCAGGCGCACCTGACGCACGACTTCACCGCCGCGGTCGGCATGCCGCCCGCGGCCTACGCCCGGCTCGGCGGCCGGGCCTGATCGTCTCCTCCGGCGTGCGCCCGCCTGCCTCGGCCCGGCGCCGGGAACCGGGCCGGGCATCGCGGGTTCGCGGGTCCGCGGGTTCGCGGGGGCTCGCGCGGCGAGTCCTCGGGAGGACGGCCTGCGACGTGGCCCGCCGGCCGCCGACGCAAGCCAGATGAAAGTCCGTCCGCGGTGAACAAAGGCGGCTGACCGGGCTCGCCACACGGCGCCGCGCCGCCCGTATCCCGGAACCGCGCGGTCGACAGAGACGAACAGGAGGTCCATCACACGACAGGCCAAGGCCGCGCCGGCCGCCACTGTGCCCGGCCTTCCCACCGCCCGACAGGAACCACCCAACACCGAGGACAGACAGTGGTCGCGCCGCGCACCGACTGGAACCGGAGCCGCTGGCGGGGAGCACTCTCGCCGGACCGGCCAGTCATGTCCGGCCGCGCGGCCGCCGTGCGGGCCGAGGCCCCGTCGCCGCGAAAGCCTGCTCTCTCCCCCGGGCGGCGGAGGGACGAATGGGTGGCGTCGGCGATGTGCCGGCAGGGGCCGGCGCAGCACCCTTGACGGCATGTTGCTGAAACTCATGACCGCTCTGGTCCTGATGACCGCCCCGGCGCAGGCCGTCGAGCCGCCGGCCCTGCAGGGGCTCGGCGCGTTGGTCGACGAGCACGTCACCACGACGATGGCCGAGGAGAAGATCCCGGGCGTGGCCGTGACGGTGGTGGCCGGCGGCGAGCGGGTGGTGCACAAGGGGTACGGCTGGGCCGATACGGAACGGCGGGTGCCGGTGGATCCCGAGCGCACCCGGTTCCTCATCGGCTCGGAGACCAAGTTGTTCACCGCCCAGGCGGCCCTGCAACTCGTCCGCGCCGGCAAGCTGGATCTGGACGCCGACGTGAACGCGTACCTGAAGACCTTCAAGATCCGTGACACCTACCCGGGTCCGGTCACGCTGCGGCACCTGCTCACCCATACGGCCGGGTTCGACGAGGATTACGTCGTGGGCAGCGGCGCGGACGTGCTGCCGCTGGGCGAGGCGCTGGCCGCCCACCAGCCCGCGCGGGTCCGCCCGCCCGGCACCGGGGTGTCCTACAGCAACTACGGGGTGGCGCTGGCCGGGTATCTGGTGCAGACCGTGTCAGGGATGCCCTTCGAGGAGTACGTCAGGCGGCAGGTGTTCGAGCCGCTCGGCATGAACGACTCGGTCATCGCCTGCGGCGGGCTGCGCGGCACCAAGGCCTACCTGGTGGACGGGACGCCGACGCCCATCGACTGCGCGGACTTCGCCGCCTCCGGCGCCGGGCCGGCCTCGACCGCCGCCGACATGGCCACCTACCTGCAGGCCCACCTGTCGCGGGACGCCCGGCTCGGGGCCGGGGTCGCGACCGAGATGCAGCGCCGACAGTACAGCGAGCATCCCAGCCTGGCCGGGATGGGCTTCATGTGGGAGGAGCGGCCGTACAAGGGGCGTCGGCTGCTGTTCAAGGGCGGCGACATGCCCGGCATGCACTCCTCCATGTTCCTCTTGCCCGAGCAGGACATCGGCATCCACGTGATCTCCAACGGGGACGGCACCGGGCGGCACGGGCTGGACGGGTTCGCGCTGATAGAGAAGATCATCGACCGGTACCTCCCGGAAACGGCGCCACCCGAGGTCACGGCGCTGGCGGGCGCGTCCTCCCGCGTCTATGAAGGCTGGTACCGAAGCAGCGGCGTCAGCCGCGGCAGCCTGCTCAAGGTGCAGGCGTTGACCGACACGCCGGTGCACGTCACCGCCGCCGCCGACGGCAGCGTCGTCACCACGGGGTTCGGCGACGGGCAGAAGCGCTGGATCCAGTTCGAACCCGGTGTCTTCCAGCAGGAGGGCGGATGGAGCCGCATCGCCTTCCCCGAGCCCGGTCAGCTCGCACTCGCCGGCCAGACTGTCGTGTTCGACCGGATCGGCTGGCTGGAGCACTCGTGGCTGCATCTCGGGCTGCTGGCGTGGGCGGTGCTGGCGTCGGCGCTCGCCGTGATCGCGTATCCCGTGGCGCTGGCCGTACGCAGGATTCGCGGGCGGGTGGCGCGCGGGCCATGGGTGCCGCGGCTGGCGGCCTGGCTCGGCGGCGTCGCGGTGGTGGTGTTCGTGGCCGGGCTCGGCTCTTTGCTCGCTGACGAGGGCCGGGCGTTGCCGCTGGTCCTGCAGGGGGCGCCGGTACTGATCGGGCTGCTGGTGCTGGCGACGCTGACCGTGGCGCTGGCCGTCGCCTTGCTGGCCGGTGCGATCCTCGCCTGGTGGCGGCGCTGGTGGCGACCCTGGGCCAGGCTCGGCTACACGCTGGTCACGACGGGCGTCGTCGCGTTCGCCGTCGTGGCCGTCCTTTACAACTTCGTCGGCCCGCCCTACACCTGAGTAGGATTTCGTCACGATATGTCAGCTATCGCCAGATCAATCCGCCGCATTCCTCCGCAGGCCGCGGACCTCGCGATCGCCCTGGCGGTACTCGCCGCACATTCGGCCCCCTTCATCCTCACCATCCGAGAGGCCGACCCGGTGACCGGCTACACGCTCGGGCAGTACCTGCCCGTGCTCGGCCTGACGCTGCCGCTGATCTGGCGGCGGCGCGCACCGCTGGCCGTCCTGGCAGCAGTGACAGCCGCCACGGGCGCATACCTGCTCAACGACCCCGACACCGCCCCACAACCGATCCCCTACGCGCTCCTGATCGCGATCTACACGGTCGCCGCGCACGGCTCACGCCGCATCCGCGCCTGGGCCATGGCCCTGCTCATCACGGGCACCGGCGCCCAACTCGCCGGGCTCGTCCTCAACCCACCGAGCGCGGACACCACCGCACGGGCACTGGTGATGTACATCGCGGCCTGGGCCATGGGCCGGGCCGCGGCCAACCGGCACACCTACACCCGCCAGCTCGAACGCGACAAACAGCGCGAAGCGGAGCGAGCCGTCGAGCGGGAGCGCGCGGCGATCGCCCGGGACATGCACGACGTCCTCGGCCACGCCATCAGCCTGATCGTCGTGCAGGCAGAAGCCGGACCCCTGGCCATACGTCCCGACCCGACACGGGCCGAAGCCGCCTTCGACGCCATCGCCGCGACCGGACGCGAGGCGATGGACCAACTACGCCGCCTCCTCGGCCTGCTCGGCACATCCTCACCCGGCGCCCCGCCGACCGTGGCCCGCATCGAAGCACTCGTGCACAGCGTGGACCGGGCCGGGCAACGCACCACACTGACCATCCACGGCACACCACGCCCCCTACCCGCCGACGTGGAGGCCGCCGCCTACCGGATCGTGCAGGAGTCGCTCACCAACGCCGTCAAGCACGCCAAGGCGACCGCGGTGACCGTCGAACTGAACTGGAGACACGACACGCTCATGATCGCCATCACCGACGACGGCCGCGGCCACACCGGCGGCTCAGGTCACGGACTGATCGGCATCCGCGAGCGGGCCGCGGCATGCGGCGGGTCGGCGACCTTCAGCCCCGGACCGGACGGGCACGGCTTCGCCGTCACGGTGCACCTGACAGGAGCCGCATCGTGACGATCCGCGTCGTGGTCGCCGACGACCATGAACTCATGCGCAGCGGCTTCGCCCTGATCCTCGACACCCAGCCGGACATCACAGTCGTCGCCGAGGCCGGCGACGGCGCCCAAGCCGTCGCGGCGGTCCGCGCACACGCACCCGACATCGCCCTGCTCGACATCCACATGCCCGTCATGGACGGCATCCAGGCCGCCAGGACCATCTGCGCCGAGACCCGCACCAAGGTCGTCATCCTGACCGTCTTCGACCAGGACGAATACGTCTACGAAGCCCTGCACGCCGGAGCCAGCGGCTTCCTCCTCAAGGACGTACGGCGCGACGACCTCGTGCACGCCGTCCGGGTTGTGATGGCCGGGGAATCCCTGCTGGCCCCCGTAGTGACCAGAAAGCTGATCGACGACCTGGTCCGCCGTGACGCCCGCCCACCGATCGCGATACCAGGAATGGACACCCTGACCACCAGGGAACGAGAAACCCTCACCCTGCTCGGCCAGGGGCTGTCCAACCCCGAGATAGCCGCGGCCCTGACGGTCAGCGAGCACACCGTCAAGACCCACGTCAGCAACGTGCTGTCCAAGCTCGGCCTGCGCGACCGGATCCAGGCGGTCATCTGCGCCTACGAGTCCGGCCTCGTCCACCCGGGCCACTGGCGCCGTTGAGACCTAACGCCGCTCGACCTCCTCGCCGGCACCACGAACGAAACTCTCGCGCACCACCTCGTCCGCCGACGCCAGCTCAAGCGTCGCCGGATCAGGCAACTCCTCCCGCCGGGCAACCGGCCGCTGCTTCGGCACCTCCGCGCCGCGCTCGCCCGCCTGCTCCCCCACGCCCGCCAGACGGTCGAAGTAACGCAACAGCTCCACCGGCAACGGCATGACCAGCGTGGAAGACTTCTCCGCCGCGACCTCCACCACCGTCTGCAGCAACCGAAGCTGCAACGCACCCGGAGTTTCTGACATGATCGCCGAAGCGTCGGCCAGCTTGCGCGCAGCCTGGAACTCACCCTCCGCGGTGATCACCCGAGCCCGCCGCTCCCGCTCCGCCTCTGCCTGCCGAGCCACCGAACGCTTCATGGACTCAGGCAACTGCACATCCTTGATCTCCACCCGATCGATGTGGATGCCCCAGCCCAGCGCCGGACTGTCGATCATCAGCGCCAGACCCTTGTTCAGCTCCTCACGGTTGGACAGCAGATCATCCAACTCGCTCTTGCCGATGATCGACCGCAACGAGGTCTGCGCCACCTGCTCCACCGCGAACAGATAGTTCTGCACCTCCACAGCCGCCCGCAGCGGATCCTGAACCCGGAAGTACGCCACCGCATCGACCTGAACCGAGATGTTGTCACGAGTGATGCCCTCCTGCGTCGGCACCGGCATCGTGACGATCTGCACGTTCACCTTCCTCATCCGATCCGCGATCGGAATGAGCAGGTTGAACCCCGGCTGGCGAATACGCTTCTGGGCCTGGCCGAACCGGAAGACCACGCCACGCTCCACCTGATTGACGATCCTGATGCCGCTCAGCACCACCCCGACACCGCAGAGGGCCACGAGCGCCAGCACGACTTCGTTGATCATGGGCCTATCCCCCCCGTTCAAGGCTAGGTCCGGGCCACGTACGGAAAACCCCACGACATCGTCAAGAAATCACGGGGTTCCCACCACCAGCACACCCTCCTCCACACGAGCCTCCGTGCCCAGATCCGCGCACGCACCCACGAACCGCTCACAGATCCACGCACACTCCGACCCCCGCGCCAGATCCGTCCTGCCGTACTCCAACTTGATCGGTACGGCCCGCAACCCCACCACCCGCGAACCATCGAAGCTCACCAGGAACAACAACGACAGATCGTTACGCAGATCAGGATCGACCGCATAGTCATCCAGGAAGTCCCCCAGATCAAACAGCACCGGCAACGCCACCCCATGAACGACATGAGCGGAATGACCCGCCACCAACGTCGCCCCCGACGCCACCAACGCCTCAGCCGCCGCCCGCACATACGGCAACGGCCGCACCGTCATGTTCGGCCCCCAATGCGGAGTCACCAGCACCACATCCACCGGCATACCGCACCGCATCGCCGCCACCGTCTGCGTCAACCACACCGGCACCCGATGCAGCAGATCGACATAAGCCACACCAGGCCGATCGGCCCGCGCCGCGAAGTCCGCCGGATGATCGGTCACCCCCACCACCCCGACCCGCAACCCACCGGCCACCAGCACCGCCGGCCGCCGCGCCTGAGCCTCGTCCGCACCCGCGCCCACCGCCTGGATACCCACCCGGTGCAGATGGTCCAGCGTGTCGAGCAACGCGTCGTAGCCGTAGTCCAGCGCGTGATTGTTGGCGAGCGTCACACAACCGACCCCCAACTCCGCCAGCAGATCAGCCGCCTGAGGCGGTGCCCGGAAATGGAACGGCTTGCCCGCCTGCGCCCACCTGCTGCCCCGCGCCGACACACAACACTCGAGGTTGAGAAGGAACAGGTCAGCCTCGGCCAGATGGTCGCGCACGCCGCGAGAAAGATAGGCGGCAGGATCGGTCGTGCTCTCCAGCAAGGTGGCGACGCCACGCCCGAGCATCGTGTCACCCGCCAGCGCGAGTGTGACGGACATACCTGTCAGCTACCCCGGCTCAGCAGGATGTCGACCTGGGCCGCCGATTTCTGCCGAGCCGCCTCGGCCTTGTTTGTCGATGAGTCTTCAGTCCTTGAATGAGGGGCGGCTGAAAGCCGCCCAGCCGGGCGCCTTTACAAAGTAGATTTATTACGGCGAACCGAAGATCATCCTTCGGGATCGCGGCTTCGTCCACACCGCCCCCTCGATGGCGTGCTCCTCCCAGCCGACTCCGGCAGACACTCCGGACAACACCGGCCGGCCTTTGCCGATCCGCCTCATCTGCAGGCGACAGGCGTCAACACCGATGGAGCCGGGTGTGGACGTCCACCGTCCAAGAGATCGCCGGAAGGCGATCGAGGTCGCTACGTCAGCCATAGGAGCGGTTTGAGATGCCTCTCCCCTACCCCTGACCAGGCACGACGCCTGGTCGGAGAGGCTCACCTCGGGGACGATCATGTATGCGCGCTCGAATGCCTGCGGCGGCTTGCCGAGGAATCAACGAGGCGATGCCGCACCTGCTGCGTTCACAAGCTGAGGTGAAACCTCCGCTTGGCGGCCGCCAACCGCGGCATCTGGAAGGCCGGCGAGCTTCAGCGGATGCTCGCCGAGCATGGCCTGAAGATCAGCGCAGGCAAGATGTGATCACGTCGTTCCAACTTCCTGGGCGCGGCACGATCGTTGTTCGCGTACTGCCGCAGCAACGCAGGATCTTCCGCAGCCCCACCCAGGGCATCCGCGTCGGCCAGCACCCCTACGGCGTTGCCCAGCGACTTGACCAGGACGACATCGACCAGGCAACCGAGGCCGCCACCACCCCGGCCGCTCGGCTGGTCCTCATGCTGGCTGCCGTTCACGCCGCCCGCACCGGAGCCATCCGCGCCCTGCTCCTCGATGAGGTCGACCTCGGCAACCGGCGACTCACGATCGCCTGGCCGGACCCGCCCGATCGACGAATTCAGCCACCAGATCCTGCTCGAATGGCTGGACTACCGCCGCACCCGCTGGCCGAACACCGCCACGGACAGCCATTATCGGCAAGAACGATCTTGCTAGGGCGCCGAAGAGCAGAAGCGGGATGCGGGTGGGATAGCAGCTGGTCAGCGGCGCGTGCGTCGGGCGGTGGCCGGGGTGGCCCTTCTTGCCTTGGGTGATGACCGGCCGGGCGGAGAGGTGTTCCTTCACCGCTGCCGCTGATGGTGAGTCACCATCAGCGGCAGCGGTCGGCGGGGGCGTGGTGTCAGGCCTGGTCGTGGAGTTCGGTGCGGGTGGCTTCGGCTTGTTCGGCGATGGTGGCCAGGACCGGCGGCGGGACGTGCTTGTCGCGGAAGGTGTCGACGAGCTGGTCCAGGACGGCGTCGGCCTGTTTGAGGTCGTGGGCGCGGGCGTGCACGCGGGCCAGGCGGCGCATGGTGGCGTTGAGGGTGATGTTGTCGACCCCGGCGTCGGTGCCGGTGTCGAGGGTGGTCTCCACGACCGCGCCGAGTTGGTCGATGCTGGTGGTGGTGTCGGCGGGCCGCACTTCGATGCCGTTCTTGCCGAGGGTCAGGAAGTGGCGTCCGGCGTTGGTGCCCTTGACCATGAGCGCGTAGACCGCGAGCGGGTGGTCGGGGTGGGTGGCGATGAGCTGGTCCAGGGCGGCGTTGCCGTCGGCCAACTGGGGGGCGTCGGAGCCCAGGAAGGCCAGCAGGGTGCCCTGCTGGGAGCCGATCAGCAGGTCGCCCGCGCGCCGGTCCTGTTCGCTGGCCGGCGGGCTGATCTGGATGGTGTGCTCGGGTGAGGTGACGGTGGAGCCGTCGGGGGCCTTGCACAGGGCGCGCAGCCGGTAGGTGCCGGGCTGGGTGAAGGTGAGGCCGTCGGCCCCGTAGCCGAGGTAGGCGCTGTCGTAGAGGGCCGGGGTTCGGGCGTCGAGGGTGACGCTGCGGTCAGGGTTGCCGCAGTGGCGGGCGATGGGCCGGAAGGGGCGGATGGCTCCGGCCGGGTCGGTGACCAGGATGGTCAGGTTGTCGCCGCGGGGGCTGAGGTTGGGGAAGGCGTCGGCTCGGGGGGTGCTGCCGTCCAGGGACAGCTTGATCTCGGTGACGACGGGTTCGCCGTGGGAGAAGGTGTCGCGTCCGAACAGCTCCAGCCGCAGCCCGGACCGGCTGGCCGGTGGCAGGTCGAACTCCTTCGGAGCAGCGCGATAGGCGGCACCGACACCGACCTTCAAGCCCAAGCCGCCCATGACGACGTTGCGGTAGAAGCCGTGGCGCAGATGCCGCAGCTCATGGGCGGTGAACTGGTGGGTGAAGGCCTCCCAGAAGGCGGCCTCGCCCTTCTCTCCGTTCGGCCCCTGGTACAGATGCTCGTAGTTCATCCACGACAGGTCGCCGTAACCGTTGCGCGGACCGAGCGGCTGCGGGGGAACGGCGGTGGTGGCCTTATCCCAGCTGTGCACCAGGTTGAAGGCGTGGCCGATCTCGTGCACCCAGGTGTGAAGCTCCGTGCGGGTTCCGGCCACCTGCTGCATGGCCATCTCGGTGTGGAACACCGCCATCCCTTGGCGGGGAGATCCTTCGCGGTCGAACATGACGCCCTGGGTGGCGTCTTTGTCGACGTGGCGGGTGGCGATGAAGCTCCACAGCTTCCACTGCTCGCTGTCGCGGTGGCCGCTGAAGTTGCTGACCATCGCGGCATGCAGCTCGGCATCGTCCCACCTCAGGTCCGCGCCCGCCCCGGCGACGGCGACCTCATTGACGACGGTGCCGGACGTGCGCAGCTCGATCCCGACCTCGGCGTAGACCGACTGGACGGTGGCGATCTTCTTGTCCAGGCCCGGCGGGCGGGGATGAGTGCCGGTGAAGTACTCGGGGGCCGGTTGGGTGCCCGCCATGGCGTCGACTTCCCAGTCGATGGTGCGCAGGAACCGGGAGACGTAGGCGCAGGTGTAGGTGGTGGTCTGCGTTCCGTCGGCCGTGCTGCGGGTGAGGGTGGCGGTGCCGCCGGGGGCGAGCTTGTCCACGACCACCGAGATCTTCGGCATCTGGGTGGATTCGGCGAACTTCGCGGTGCCGGTGATGGTGGCGGGCAGCGTGACGGGCTGGCTGCCCTCCAGGACGAAGGAGTTGATGTAGGCGCCGTCCGGGACCCCGAACGTGTCACCGGAGATCACCGGCACCGGGCCTGTCAGGTCGACGCGGAGATCGATTCGCTCATCGTCGGCCGTGCCGGAGAAACGCCCGGCGGCCGGCAGCCGAGGAGTCTGGTAGGGGGCGGGTAAGGCGCCGAGCCCCGGCAGGACCTGCGCCCACGGGCCGATCTTCGTGGGCCCGTCGATCCAGTGGAAGTCCATCGCCTGGTCGCCCTTGATGAACACGGTCCGGTTGTTGCCTCCGGCATACAGCATCAGGGCGTCGTCGAAGTCGCCTCTCATCTGCGCGGGTAGCTTCGCCCACCCCGCCTCACCTCGTTGGTACAGAGGTCCTTCGTACTCGACGCCCCGCCCCCAGACGATCAGCGCGCACCGCTCGCCCTTGATCAGGAGGGTCTTGTACGGTACGCCCGGCACCTGCATCGCGACGTCGATGTCGCTGCGGTATTCGGCCGGGAGGTAGGGCCCGAAGTCCGGCAGGCCGGTGACGGGCCCCTCGTACTTCTGTCCGACGGTCCATTCCCAGTCCAGGCACCGGTCGCCGGCGATGAACACCATTCGCGTGCTGGAGGACGGCACCTCGAGGTCGAGCGCCGCCTCGCTGCAGCTGGCGTACGGCTCGGGCAGTGTCAGACACCCCTGGTGGACATCCGTCAGCGGACCCTCCCACACCAGCCCTGTCTCGCTGATCTGCGCGACCCGCTCGCCCCGCAGGAACATCGCCCTCCACGGGGCTTCCCGTGTCGGGATGATCCCGGTGAACCCTGTGGTCTTGGCCCGCATGAACGCCATTGTTCGCCTCCCGGCCGGGCCCCGCGGGCCCACGCCGATGACGCTAAAAGAGCACATTGATGCTCACAATAAGCAAAAAGAGATCACGCCCTGTCGGATTGGACCGAAACAAACAGAGTGGGGCTCACCTTTCAATTGCGGGCCGCTTCTTACCCCCTCGGGCCTTCGCCTTGGCTTCCCCCTTCGCCGCGATCGACGGCGCCGGCACCGCTTGCCTGTCTCGGCGCGACGCCGCAGGTCCGGGTCGGAAGCACCCAACCTTTGACCTGGCCGCCAGGAGGGCAGACCATCGGCTCTGCCACCCCCTGCCCCGTCAGCCTCGGGACCAGACAGCCGTAAACATCGCCATCTCGTGGCCTCATCCGGCCAGCACCGGTGCAGCAGCCCGGCGATCGACCGCAGGCGACACTCGCCGACCACGACCACGCCTTGATCGAACGCCAACAGGTGGCACCGGCCGTGGGAAGGCGACGGAGCGATGCCCAGCAAGATCGTTCTCATCGATAACCGCTGTCCGCCGGCTCCTCAGCCCCGAGCTCGTCGTTTTGTATCGCCCCTTCAGCGCCCACCTGGCCGGCATGCTTCTCATGATCGGCATCGACGCGTGCGCGAGGTCAGCAGCGCACATGTCGACCGGGATGACGCCCCCGACTGGTCCTTGGACACCGGCGCCCGTGATCAGCGCCGCTCAGGACCCCTGCTGCTCGCCTACGGCCGGAAGCTCCCGCCCGATCAGCTCAGGCCAGCGACACGACCTGGTTTCCACACTCGCGCAGGACGGCCATGACGTGGGCAGCCGAGCGGCCCCACCGCTCATATTTCCAGCGTTTCATGGGGCCGCTCGGCCGGCGCCGCGGCGAATCCCGGACGTGCGCTGCACGGACGCCGGAGATCGTTATGCGGTTGGGGCGGTCTCGTCCTCGTCTCGGGGGAAGAAGGGGAGCTCAACGTAGACGCGGTCGGCGGCGGCGAGGATCTTCGGGGCGTCGTCGACCGGCGGGTGGATGTGGTGGTTGATCCGCTTCTTGACCTCCTTGGCTTCGGCGCCCGAGGCCATCACCCTGCGGTCCCAGCCCCGGGTGAAGATGGCCCCGGCACCGCCCAGGTCCAGGCAGGTGACGTACGGGCCGGGGGTGAAGTCGCGCAGCGGCAGGTCGAGCAGGTCGGCCGCCGCGTTGTACCCGGCGACCTTGCCGAGCGGGGTGGCGTGCTGGCAGGCCTGCATGACCGTGCGCTCGGCGTCGAACGGCGCCGCGGCCGTGTCCCCGGCGACGAACACCTCGGGAAGGGCGCGCAACCACCGGTCCACCGGCACCCGGCCGAGGTGGTCGAGGTCGTCGGAGATCTGGCTGGTGAGCTCGCTGGCCCTGACCCCCACGGACCAGACCACCGCGTCCGCCTCGACCTTGGTGCCGTCGGACAGGACGGCGTATCCGTCCCCTACCTCCGTCACCGTCGTCCCGAGGCGACGTTCGACGCCCACACGGTCCAGCGCTGCCTCGATCTCCTCGCGCGGGCCCGGGCCGAGCTGGTCTCCGACCACCTGCGCCTGGTCCACCAGCAGCACCCGGCCCCGGGCGGCCAGTTCGGTCGCGGCCTCCAGCCCGACGAACCCGGCGCCGACGACCACGGCGGAGTAGTGCTCGCGGTCGCGCAGATGGTCGGCGAGCCGCCGCGCCCCGTCCAGGGTGTCGATGTCGAAGAGCCGTTCAGCGCCGGGCAGGCCCTGCGGCTGGACGAGCTTGCTGCCCGCCGCCAGCACCAGGCGGTCATAGCCGACCTCCTGGCCGTCGGCCACCACCACACGGCGGTCGGTGTCGATCCTGCTCACCGAGGCTCGCAGGTGCTCGACGCCGATCGGCTCGAGGATCCTGCCGAGCTCAACCTTGGCCAGGTCCGGCTCCGGCTCGTACAGGCGCGGCCGCAGCACCAGGTGGTCGTTCGGCGCGATGAGCGTGATGCGCAGCTCCGTCTCTCCGCGCGCCAGCGCCGCTCCCGCCGCGCTCCACACGCCCGCGAAACCGCCTCCGATGATCACAACGTGCGCCACTGTGTCTTCCTCTCAGCCTCGCCCCCCGAGGATCGGGGGGTCGGTCGGCAGGGAGACAAGATGGCGGGTTCAGATGTGACCGATGTGGGCGAACTTCTCGGGATTGACCAGTCTCCTGAACGCCGTGATCCGCCCGTCGGCGACCTCCACGGTGTCCAGCCAGACCAGCTCGCCGCCACTGTAGGTCGCCAGGGCCGGGTGACCGTTCACCTCGATGATCTGGAACGCGTCGGGCCGCCTGAGCTCGATCTGCCTGACCGCCAGCAGGGCGATCCGCTCCGCGCCCCGGACCGGCCTGCGCGCCGCGGTCACCTTGCCGCCGCCGTCGGCGACATAGACGGCCTCGGGGTCCAGCAGCGCGACGAGCCCCGCCATGTCACCCGCGTCGGCGGCCGCCCTGAACGCCTTGAGCACGCGTTCGGTCTCGGCCTTGGACGCCTGGGGGCGCTCCCGGACCGCGGCGACCCGCGCCCGCGCGCGGGAGGCGAGCTTGCGGCTGGCGGCGGGCGTGCCGCCGAGCACCTCGGCGATCCGGGCGAACGGGAAGTCGAAGACGTCGTGCAGCACCAGCGCCACCCGTTCGGCGGGGGTGAGCCTCTCCATGACCACCAGCATCGCGGTGCTCACCGACTCGTCCATGAGCACCTGAGCGGCGGCGTCGGGCCCGGTCAGCAGCGGTTCGGGCAGCCAGGGCCCGACATAGGACTCGCGCCGGACGCGCGCCGACTTCAGCATGTTGTAGGACGTACGGGCGGCCAGGGTCACCAGCCAGGCCCGCAGGTCCCGAATCTCGGACAGGTCGGCGGCGACGGCGCGCAACCAGACCTCCTGCGTCACGTCGTCGGCCTCGGCCACGGTGCCGAGAATCCGGTAGGCCGCCCCGAAGACCGCGGAACGGTGCGATTCCCAGTCAGCCTCCCCCAGCACGCCGGTCAGCTCCACCTCGGCCTCCTGCCCCCTCCGGATCAGTGATCGGCCTCCGATCCTAGGCAAACCACCCCCGACCACCCCAAGCGCGGGGGCGAGATTGGCGATGGCGTCCAGGGCGAGATCAGCGGAGGCGTCGAGCGGTCTGGGGCGGACCGGGGCAAGCGCGAAAGGGGACCCGGCCCCAGGAAGGTGATCCGCGGGCGCGTCGGCGGGCGGCGGGATGCGACTGCCGGCCCGCCCCAGGCGGGTGATCCGCGGGCGCGTCGGCGGGCGGCGGGATGCGACTGCCGACCGTGCTCGTGCTGACCGGGCACCGCTCCATCACGGACATTCTGCGCTGGTCAGACCGGCGCCGCCGTCACCAGGCCACCGCCCGACGCTGCCACTACCAGCGCAATCACTGGGGTATTAGGCGGTCTTGACTGAGCCGCCGTCGATGATGTGGTCGGCGCCGGTGGTGCTGCCCGCGAGCGGCGAGGCCAGGTAGGCGATAAGGGTCCCGACCTCGGCCGGTTCCACGAGCCTACCGGTGGTCATCCCCATGGCCGCGGGCAGGCCGGCGACCAGCTGCTCCCTCTCCAGGCTCATCGAGGTGGCAAGCGCGGCGCCGTACCCGTTCGGGTCCTCCCACATGGCGGTACGGACCGGGCCGGGCGACACCGTGTTGACGCGCACGCCCTGCGGCCCGAACTCCTCGGCCAGCGCCTTGCCGAACGCCGTCAACGCCGCCTTCGCGGTGGTGTACGGGACTGGCCCGGCGTGCGGCATCCGCGCCCCGTTGGACGAGACGTTGACGATGGCGCCGCGCTGCCGTACCAGGCTGGGCAGCGCGGCGCGCGTCGTACGCACGGCGGCGAAGAGGTTCAGGTTGTAGATCTCCTCCCACGCCTGGTCATCGAAGGAAAGGAACCCGCCGACCGCTCCCCCGTCGCCTCCGCCGACGTTGTTGACGAGCACATCGAGCTCGCCCAGCTCCGCCAGCGCGGCCTCGACCAGGGTCCGCGGCCCGTCCGCGGCGGCCAGGTCGACCTGCACGATGATCGCCCCGGTCTCCTTCAGCTCCGGCGTGACGGTCCGGGCCGCCGCGACCACCTTCATCCCCTCGCCTACCAGCGCCGTCACTGTCGCCAGCCCGATGCCCCGGCTCGCCCCGGTCACCACCGCGGCCTTGCCGTTCAGCAGCATGTCCATGAGATCTCCCATCCCTGCACCATTGATGATGCGGCTACAGTATTAGTCGCAACACAAATGTTGCAAGTCGAGGGTGAGCGGCTACCCTCCTGTAGTGTTTTCATGTGACGAAGCAGCCAGTGCACGCCAAACCTCTGCGCGCGGACGCCGAACGGACGGTGCGCGCGATCCTGGCGGGCGCCGAACGCGCGCTCTCGGCGAACCCCGCGGCCACGATGGAGCAGATCGCCGAGGCGGCGGGCGTCGCCCGCACCACCGTGCACCGCCGTTTCACCACACGCGAGGAGCTGGTGCAGGCGCTGACCGCCTGGGCGACCGCGCAGTTCGCCGAGGCCGTGGACACCGCGACGTCCGAGACGGCGCCACCGCTGGTCGTCCTCCACCGGGTGACCGCGAATGTCCTACGTGTGAAGATCGGCTGGGGCTACGCGATGAACCGGGCCGCCGCGTCGTCCGATCCCGAGATCGCACGCGTCCACGCGGACGTCCTGGACAAGTGCGACCGGCTCTTGCGCCGGGCGAGGGCGGAGGGGCTCCTGCGCTCCGACGTCGACATCGAATGGGCACGCCGCTGCTACTACGCCCTCATCCACGAGGTGACCCAGGATCGCGGCGCCACCGAGATCGACGCCGACGCCCTCACCACACGGCTCGTCGACACCCTGCTCAACGGCCTGGGCGCCTGACCGGGCGCCCCAAACCCACGCCGTCATCGGACAGGACGGCGTGGGCGTCACGACTGCGCGGCGCCGACCACCAACAGCCCGCTCGAACCGTCCGGGCTCGTTCCGCCGGCCAAGCCCGATGCCGCCGCGAAATCGACTTCACCAGCCTCCGCGAAAAGCTCGACACCACCACCCCCGGCGGCTGCCTCGTCTTCCACGTCTTTGCCGCCCAGGCCGAATTCATCCGCGAACTCATCGTGGCCGGCGCCTACGAGGGGGCCTGGCCGCCGCCGAAGCCTGAGGCCGCACCGGCCGGCGCCTCACCGTCGTCAACGCCGACCCACTCAAGGCCACCGCGACCTGCTATCCGACCCCGAACGCCCGGTCACCTCCATCGCCAAGCTGCTCGGCATCTCGGTCGGCACTCTCTCCAACCACATCCCCGGCCTACAACAGCTGCGCCTGCGCGAACGCAACAGCGAAGCACCTCCGAACGGAAAGTCACGGTAAGCACGCCCCCACGCTCGCCTTAGCGGGACCTTCGTTCCAATGCTCGTCATGCCCCTTCACCGAGACCGGAACCGCCTTCACCTGAACGCCGCACCGGGCCACGGTGTCTCGCCGGGGCTTCGTCCCGGGCCGGAGGCGAAACTCACGCTCCGTCACTTCGGCGCGCCGAACAAACCCGGCGCCTTTACAAAGTAGATTTCTAAGGCCAACAGTCAAAGATGTCTTTGACACTTCCGAAAAGCCAAAGATATCTTTGACACATGCGCATCACTGATCCGCGGGCCATGCGTGCCCTCGCGCACCCCCTACGGCTGGAGCTGATCGACCTGCTCGGCAGGATCGGCCCCGCGACGGCCGCCACCTGCGCCAAGCACCTGGAAACCTCCCAGGCGTCCTGCTCCTTCCACCTTCGCCAGCTGGCCAAGTACGGCTACGTCACCGAGGCCGACCCCTCGACGGACAAGCGGGAACGCCTGTGGCGGTTGGCCGACCACGAGCAGGCATGGTCCGCGGCGGAAGGCGGCCCGGCGGCGCTCGAACTGGAGCGCGTGTTCATCGAGCGGGAGGCCGGCCGCATGGCCGCGTGGGCCCAGGCCCGGTCCTCCGCTCCCCCGGCCTGGCAGGAGGCGGCGTTCGCGTCCGGCGTCAGCGTCCCTGTGACCCCCGAGGAGCTCGACGCCATCGGCAAGGACTTCATGCGGCTGCTCCAGCCGTACATCGCCCGCCTGTCCGACCCGTCGCTGATCCCCGAGGGCGCCGAGTCCGCCCGCCTCTTCCTCCACGGAGCCCCCCATGCGCCTCTTGGTGCGTAACCCGCGCTTCCGGCGGCTGCTCCTCGGCGACGCCGTCTCAAGTTTCGGCGACAGCGCGCTGTTCTTGTCCCTGGCCATCTGGGCCAAGGACCTGACCGGCTCGGCCGCCGCCGCCGGGATCGTCTTCCTGTGCATCACCGCCCCGGGCCTGGTCTCCCCTCTCTACGGTCACCTGGTCGACCGGGTCCGTCGCAAACCATTGCTGATGGCCATGTACGCGGCGATGGCGGTCATCGTGCCCGCCCTGCTCCTCGTGCGTACGGCGGGCGACATCTGGATCGTCTACGCGGTGGCGCTGGCCTACGGCGTCCTGTTCTCCACACCGGCCTACGGCGGGCTGCTGAAGGACCTGCTGCCCTCCGCCGACGCGGCCGCGGCCAGAAGCATGCTGATCACCGTCCGTGAGGGGTTACGCGTTCTTTCGCCGGCCGCCGGCGCGTGGATCTACCTGACCTTCGGCGGTGGCACGCTCGCCGTCGTCGACGCGTTCACCTTCGTCGTCGCCCTCCTCGTACTCGCCTCCATCGACGTCGTCGAATCGCCGCCCGAGCCCGCCCGCGCCGGCGACGGCTTCTGGAACGCCGTGACCGCCGGATTCCGCTACCTGCGCGACGTACCGCTGCTGCTGCGACTGTCGGTGGCCTTCGCCGCCTTCCTCGCCGGAGCCGGTCTGCTCGACACCGCCACCTTCGCCGCCATCGAGGGCCTCGGCCGGCCCACCGCCTTCTTCGGCGTCGTCACCGCGGTCCAGGGCGCCGGGTCGGTCCTGGGCGGCCTGCTGTCGGGCAGGCTCATCGCCCGGCTGGCCGAGACGCGCACCACCGCCGTCGGCTACGCGGTCATGGCGCTGGGCGTCGGCCTCTGCCTCGTCGAAGCGGTCCCGGTGTACCTGCTGGGCACTGCCCTCCTGGGCGCCGGACTACCGCTGCTCCGCGTCGCTCTCGGTACGGCGCAGCAGCTCTACGTGCCCGCCCGCCTGCAGGGCCGGGTCGGCGCGGCGATCGGCATGGTGTCGGACCTGACCCAGACGCTTTCGATCGCCCTCGGCGCCGCGGTGGTGGGGCTGCTCGACTACCGGGTGATGCTCGGCGCCGTCGCCCTCGCCGCCCTGCTCTGCTGCCTGGTGGTGCTCGTCCGCCCCGCGCCCACCCCCGCGATCGTCCCCTCGATCGCGGACACGCCCCAGCCGGTCGGATAGCGCCCCCTACGGCGGGCGCCCCTCCAGTGGGTGTCCCGTCGCGCGTCCGCGGGCGACGCCTTGCCGCCACCCGCTCATCGGCACCCCGAGACCGCGCCCTGTCACCGCACCTCGTCACCGCACTCCGTCGCCGCACCCGTCGCCCGCGCCCAGCACCGCGCCCCGTCGCCGCACCCGACACCGTCCCCTCACCGCGCCGAGGACCGCCCCGAGACCGCCGAGTCACGCCGACCGCGGGAGGGCTAGGGTCGAAGCCATGATTCGCGTGTTTCTCCTCGACGATCACGAGGTGGTACGCCGGGGCGTCGCCGCCCTGCTGGAGGCCGAAGACGACATCGAGGTCATCGGGGAGGCGGGAACGGCCGAGTCGGCCATCGCCCGCATCGCCGCGCTCAACCCGGACGTGGCCGTCCTGGACGTCCGGCTGCCCGACGGCAACGGTGTCGACGTCTGCCGCGAGGTGCGCTCCCGCCTGCCCGACCTGAGGTGCCTGATGCTGACCTCCTACGCCGACGACGACGCTTTATTCGACGCGGTCATGGCCGGGGCCTCCGGCTACGTGCTCAAGCAGATCCACGGCTCCGACCTCGTCGGCGCCGTCCGCACGGTGGCCTCGGGGCAGTCGCTGCTCGACCCGCAGACCACCGCCGCGATGCTGCACCGCCTGCGCGACCAGGCCACCCGCCGTGACCCGCTGGCCGCCCTGACCGACCAGGAGCGCCTGATCCTCGACCTCATCGGCGAGGGTCTCACCAACCGGCAGATCGGCGAGCGCCTCTACCTGGCGGAGAAGACCGTCAAGAACTACGTCTCCAACCTGCTGGGCAAGCTCGACATGCAGCGCCGTACCCAGGCGGCGGCCCTCGCCGCCCGCCTCAAGGCGGACCGCAAGGAGAAGCACTGACCAACGCCCCCGTCCGGGCCCTCGGCGGTTCCCCGCGGGGGCCCGGCGGGCGAACCGCCGGCGTGTGTCAGAGTGCAGTATGCGCAAGTACGTCATCATGGGCGTCCAGGGCAGCGGCAAGGGCACGCAGGGCACCCTGCTCGCCCGGGACCTCGACCTGGTGCACATCAGTGTCGGCGACATCTTCCGGTGGCACGTCCAGAACCACACCAAGCTGGGGGCCATGGTCCGGCGCGTGATGGCCGCGGGGGAACTGGTCGGCGACGACCTGGTGGAGAAGGTCGTGCGCGACCGGCTGGCGCAGCACGACTGGAACTACGGCTTCGTCGTCGACGGGTTCCCCCGCAACCAGCGGCAGGCCGAGTTCTTCCTGGAGAGCTACGACATCGACAGCGTCGTCCACCTCGATCTGCCTGACGAGGACGTCCGGCGCCGGGTGCTGGCCCGCCGCCTGTGCGCCCGCTGCGGCATGGACTACAACCTCATCGCCCACCGCCCGAAGGAGAACGGCCGGTGCGACGTGTGCGGCGGCGAGCTCGTCACGCGGGAGGACGACACACCCGAGGCGCTCGCCGGCCGGCTGCGGGACTACCACGACAAGACCGACCCGGTCCTCGCGCTGTTCCGCCGCAAGGAGTACGTCGTCACGGTCGACGCGAGACCCGACCGGGTCTCGGTGCAGCGGGAGATCCGTACACGTCTGGGCCTTCCGCCGTACGAGCCGGACGGCTCCGGCTGAGCCCCCTCGCCGACCCCGGAGGACGACCGCCCGCGGCCGGCGAAGGCGGGCCCGGAAGACCCGCTCCATGGACACGCCCTGGCCCACCCCCGCGCCGGCGGGTTCGATGCGCGCGACGAGAGCCCTCCGCTCCCGAACGTGTCCCCCGGCCCCACAGCAGGTTGAGCGGTGCTCGCTGACCCTCCACTCCGAATGCGTGGTTCTACCCGTGTGAGCCGGCCCCACTTACGCGTCAGGTCCGGCCCCCCCTTCACCGCACGGCGTCCGCCGCGCAGGTCGGCGCCGAGCACCGGATCCTGCAGTGGCTACGGCAAGCCGGACTTCCCTTCCAGGTGCCTGAGCCGGTCCCCGCGCCCGGCGGGCGCACGGTGATCGAGACCGCGGCCGGGCCCGCCGCCGTCTGCCGGTGGATCGCAGAGGTCACCAGTCGGCTTGGCCCCCGGCCATCAGGGCTACCGCTCTCGCGTGGCCTGGGGAGTGATATCGGGGAGCGGGCTCGTTTGACGGGTGCCGGGGAGCGCAGGTCTACGGCGCCTCGATAGTGCCGGTGGTCGTGGTATCACGTGTTCGGCGCTGTGCGCTCAGTACGGAGTCGAGCAGGCCGGGGAACAGTTCGTCGAGGTCCTCTCGGCGCAGGCGTACCAGCCGGGATCGGCCCTGCACCTTCGTCCACGTCACGCCGGCCTCGCGCAGCACCCGGTAGTGGTGCGACAGCGTCGTCTGATGCACGTCGATGTCGGCGCCGATCGCGTTGCAGAAGTCCTCGCCCATCCGGTCGAGCCGCAGGACGAGGTCCAGCCGTACCGGATCGGCCAGAGCGCGCAGCACCTCCACCAGCCGGATGGCCTCGGTCGCCGGTTGTGACACCTCACGCATCGCCGCCCCCTGTGTTGAGCACACCCGCCACGCTACCAACACATGGATATATGGACAAGTATCCATGTATTGCCTAGGGTTCCCCTCGGCACTTCTGAGGTTCCTCTGGAAAGGCGGCACCACCCGGTGTTGAAACGACTTCTTCCTCTGGCCCTGGCGACCTTCGCCGTCGGCACCGACGGCTACGTCATCGCGGGCCTGCTCCCGGCCATCGCCACCGACCTGCAGGTCTCCACTCCGGCCGCTGGGCAGTTGGTGACGGCGTTCGCCCTGGTGATGGCCCTGTCGGCGCCCGTCATGGGCGCGCTCACCAGTGGACTGGACAGGCGGTCCGCGCTGCTGATCGCGTTGAGTGTCTTCGTGGTCGGCAACGCTGTCACCGCCCTGGGCACAAGTTACGAGGTGGTGATGATCGCCCGTATCGTCACCGCGGTCGGGGCCGGGATGATCAACTCCGCCGCCTCCAGCACTGCCGGGGCCATCGCACCCCCGGAACGCCGAGGCAGGGCACTTGCCTTTGTGTTGGGCGGCCTCACGTTGGCGACGGCGTTGGGTCTTCCTCTCGGCACGCTGATCGGCGGTACCGACTGGCACATCACCATGTGGGCCGTCGCCGGGATCGGCCTCGTCGCGGCCCTCGGGATCGCCGCCGGCCTGCCCAGGGTGACGCTTCCCGCCGCATCACTGGGCAATCGGCTGCGCCCGCTCAAGCAGGGCCGGGTCCTCGCGCTGCTGGCCGTCACCACGCTGGTCTTCCTCGGCACCTACACCCTCTACACCTACATCGGCCCGGCCCTACAGGATGCGACCGGCGGCTCCGAGTCGCTGCTCACCGTCATCCTGCTGGCCTGGGGAATCGGCGTCCTGGCCGGAAACATCATCGCCGGACGGCTGGTCGACCGGCACGACCCCGCGCACGTGCTGACCGGTCCCATCGCCATCGCCGCCGTCGCCCTTGCCCTCACTTCGATGGCGACCGCCACGCTCGTGTCCACCCTGGCATGGGCCGCGATCTGGGGCGCGGCCCTGGGCGTCATCGTCGTGCCCCAACAGCACCGGCTCATCGCCCTCAATCCGGCCGCAGCACCGGTTCTGCTCGGCCTCAACTCCTCGGCCATTTACGTCGGGATAGCTCTTGGTGGCGGCCTGGGCGGACTGGCCCAGAAGTGGTTCGCCATCGTGCCCGCCGCGCTGGGGCTGCCAGCCGCCGGTGTCACGACCTTGGCGCTGCTCTACCACCTGACAACCGCACGCCACCATGCGCCCGCAGCGCCTGAGCCGGCTCCCTCCACCCCGAAGCAGGCTGAGGCGTAACGCCCCCGCTGGGGCCCGCCACGAGCGTTGCCGGTTCCGGGGCTCGCACGCTACCCGTCTACTCACGGCACGGGACTGAGCGGGCGGAGCCCGCCGGGCATCTCCGGGAGCTGGCGGCCCATCAGGTTGATGTGGTGCCGCACGAACGGCGCCAGGCGGGCCACATCCTCCTCGCGCGCCTCGGACCCGCTCGTGCGCAGGTGGGTCAGGGCGGCGTCCATGGAGCGGGTGTCGAACAGCACGATCGCGTTCGACGCCAGGCCCAGCGCGCCGATCTGGTCCTCCATGCCCTCCTGGTAGTTCTGGTAGAGCTGCCCGTTGCGGCCGTGGAAGAGCTTGCGGGCCAGGGCGTGGCGGCCTTCCCGCAGGTTGGCCTGGGCCTTGATCTGGGGCCGCTGCTCCTTCCAGTTCCCGGATGCGCTGCGGGCGTCAACCGCTCAACCCCACCCCACGAGCGGGGACGCGTATCACTCGAGATGGGCGAACCACAGGCGTGCCGCAGCGTCCCGGGCGACCAGGAATCCCGCTATGGCGAGCAACCATCCAGTGGCACCGGCGCCCTTGTCGGTGATCCAGATGGTGATCCGATGCGGGACCGGCTCGATCCGGACCGCAGCGATCATCCGGGCCAGCAGCAGTACCCCAGCGGGAAGCACCATGACCAGGCAATACTCGGCGAGCAGCAACGCATCGGCGGCGGCGTCGAGATCGGAGGTGGCCAGCATGGCGACCGCCCCCAGGTAGGGCTGCATCGTGGCGAGCTCGGCCAGCGCCGCCAGCAGGGCGAGCCCGGCCAGCCATGCCGATGAGGAAGAACCTGTCGTGACGCGTTCTCGCCATCGGGTGATCCCGTCGCGGCCCGCGCGCCGTTGGGGATCGAAGCGAATGCTCAGTGCGAACAGGCCGACACCAACGGCGAGCTGGACACAGCGCGGCACGGCTGTCCAGTGCCGCACCGACCGCGTCGGCAACCGAGCCGGCACCACCGATGACGAGCAGGCCGAGGGCGAAGTAGAAGGCCGCGAGGGTCGCCAGGTACAGCAGGACGCGTCCGGCCCGGGGACGCCCGGGTCCCAGCAGCAACCACACCGGGATGAACAGGGTGCCGATGCTGGTGCTGTCCAGCAGCGCGAGTCCGGCCAGAGACAGCAGCAGGGCGGTACTCATGAGTGCTCTCCCTTGCGGATGTTTCCCCCGGGTGAAAACCCTGTCGAGGTAACCAGAGGGGGCAGCCGGCGGCATATGTCCGTGATGTCGATCGGCGGAGGAGATCGGGACTTTCGGCCCTAACGGGGCCGCGTGTGCGGACGGCAGGCTGTCTGGCATGCATGTCGACGGTTCCGGCCTCCAGGTACTCTCCCGCCGGGAATGCCTGAATCTCCTCGCCTCGGTGCCGATCGGCCGGATCGTGTTCACCGACCGGGCACTGCCGGCCGTACAGCCGGTCAATTTCCTCCTGGACGGCGAGCACGTCGTGATTCGCACCGCGACCGGGTCGAAGCTGGCCGCGGCCACGCGCCAGGCCGTGGTCGCCTTCGAGGCCGACGAGTTCGACGTGAGCGAACGCACCGGATGGTCGGTCACCGCGGTCGGCCACGCGCGCGCCGTCTCCGACCCCGAGGAGCGGGAACGGCTGGCCGCGCTGCCGCTGGAGCCGTGGGCGCTCGGCGAGCGGGACCACTTCATCGTCGTGCGGGTCGAGCACATCTCCGGGCGGCGGATCACGGCGGGACGGCCCAGCCCGATCGTCGCGTCCCCGGACGAGCGGCTCGAGACTCCCGAGTGCCGGACCGGCTAGCCCGATCGGCCACGTCTCCCCCGGGATGTCCCCGGGATGTTCCCGGGGCGGGCGAGGCCGACCACCGGGGACGCCGACCACTGGGGACACCATCGGGGACGCCACCGGTGACCCCGCTACCGGGACGCCATCGGGTACACCGCTACCGGGGACGCCGTCGGCCGCGCGCCGTTGGACACGCGCCGGTGGGCACGCGCCCGCCTGCCGGTCGCGTGCGCCTGCGTCCCGTTCAGTCCAGGACTTCCGACAGCGGGCGGCGCACGCCGCGGCTGTCCTCGAAGGTGATGCCGAGCCGCATGATCATCTGTGGGTACTCGTCCGAGCACAGCTCGTGCCGCAGGAACTCGCGCAGCTGGTACATCTCCAGCGCCTGCGTGTGGAAGGCGGCGCTGACGCCGTAGGCGGAGGCGTGCAGCAGCACCCGCTGCAGTGCCTGGCCGGTGGCGATCCAGTCGTGGTGGCCGTCCCCGGGTGTCGTCATGATCGCCACGATGCCGGTGGAGGTCGACGTGCTCTGGTCCGTGGTGGTGCCCCAGTCGTGGCCGTGGGCGTAGTTACGCTGCGGGAAGCGCTCCTGACCGCTCTTGCGGGGGTAGGCGTCGGCGGGCACGCCGTCGCGGCGTGAGCTGCCCGGCGGGCGCGCCCAGCGGATCACCTCCAGGCTGAAGGCCCGGTCCCCGCTCTGCACGCGCTGGGCGGCCTGGGTGAGGGCGGCCACGACGTCGACCGCTTCGGGCATCCGGATCGGGGTCAGCGTGGCCTTCTCCGCCGCCGCCTGCCCGACCAGCCGCTCGATCAGGCGGTCGGGAACCGGCAGGTCGGTGAACCCGGCCCGGTGGGTGCGCCGCCGTTTGATCTCGCCGGCCAGGATCCCCGTGATCTCGTCCGGGGTCAGCGGGGAGCCGAGCCGTACGGTGGCCAGCAGCGCCGGGCGGTCGGGGTCGGGCAGCACCCGCACGATCGGCTCGTAGCCCTCTGCCCGCAGCGCGGTGCGCAGGGTGAACAGTGCCGCGCCGCAGCTGATGAACAGCTCGCGGGCCTGCGGGTCGCTCACCCGGAGCTTGCGCTCGACGTCGGCGCGGACCCTGATCTCCTCCCCGGACACCGCGAAGGTCCAGGGCTGGGTGTTGTGGACCGAGGGGGCCCAGGTCGCGGCCTCGATCGCCGCGTGGATCGCCTTGTCCTTCATGGCGGTTGCACCTCCTGCGCATTACCACCAGCGCATCACGCGGCGGACCGCCGGGTGAGGGCCGAAAGTCCCATCGTGGGGTGCCATCGGCCCCGTGCGCCGCCGCGGGGATGCCGTGGATGGGACAGGGCCGTCCGCCCCCCGATCCTCTGCCCTGCCGGGAGCGGTCCACCGCCTCGCGCCGCATGTCAGGAGGCCTCCCAGCCGCGCCGTGGCGCGGGCGCCTGCCTGCTGCGGTAGACGATGTAGGGGCGGGTCAGGTACCCGACCGGCGCGGTCAGCATGTGCACCAGCCGGGTGAAGGGCCAGATGGCGAACAGCAGCATGGCGCTCAGCGCGTGGAGCTGGAACAGCGGCGGCGCGCCCGCCATCAGCGACGGGTCGGGGCGCAGCACGAAGATGGAGCGGAACCACGGGGAGACGGTGGCGCGGTAGTCGCAGCCGCCGCCCAGGATGTTGTCGGCGACGGTGGCGGCCAGGCCGAGGACGATCGTCACCGCGAGCACGGCGTACATGGCCTCGTCGTTGCGCGTGGTGGCGCTGAAGACGGGGCCGACGGTGCGGCGCCGGTAGATGAGGATGGCCAGCCCGCCCAGGGTGCACACGCCCGCGACCGTGACCAGGCCGACGGCGGCGACGTGGTAGGCCGCCTCGGTGACGCCGACGGCCGCCGTCCAGCTCTTCGGGATCACCAGGCCCCCGATGTGGCCCAGCATCACGACGAGGATGCCGAAGTGGAACAGCGGGCTGCCGACGCGCAGCAGGCGCGACTCGTACAGCTGCGAGGAGCGGGTCGTCCAGCCGACCTGTCGTAACGGTAGCGCCACACGTGACCCAGGACGAACACCGTCAAGGCCACGTACGGTGCCACGACCCAGAGCAGGACGCTCATGGGCGTTCTCCGATCGGGTAGGGCTCCAGCCCGACCGCCTCGGCCGGCGGCCCGTCGGCGGCCAGGCCGCGGGCGGCGCGCAGGTCGCGCGCGGTCGGCGGCGGCAGCGTGGCGATGACGGCGTCCACGACGCGGGCGTACGGCGAGCCCTCCGCCGCCAGCCCCTGGGCCAGCACCTCCAGCCCGGCGCGATGCTCGCGCAGCAGCCGTACGGCCTGCTCCGTGCCGCCTCGCGCCGACAGCTCGCACACCACGGCCAGGTGGTCGGGCAGCTCGCCGTCGGCCGGCTCGAACCCCGCCTCCCGGAAGGCCTGCTCGAAGCGGAGCAGGGCCATGCCGCGCTTCCGCGTGTCGCCGTAGGCGTAGTACGTCAGGTAGGGGCAGCAGCGGCGCTTGAAGTCGAACACGGCCACGTAGTGCTCGGCCAGCTCCTGGGGGCGCACCGTCGCGAGGTGGTCGAGGAAGCCGGTCAGCGGCGTGGACGGCACGGTCGCGACCGCCTTGCGCAGCAACGGGACGGCCTCGAACAGCCTCGCGTCCGGGTAGCCGAGCAGGACGGAGGCCACCAGGTGGACGGTGCGTACGTGGTTTTCGGTCATGAGTCCTTCTTGGGTGGGAAGAGTCCGTCGGGCAGGCCGGTGCCGTCCCAGTTGAGGAGGTTCACGCGGCCGCGCAGGTCGCTTGTCTGGCGGCTGCGCAGGGCGTGGAAGTTCTCCACCGCGACCGGGTCGGGCTCTCCGGGTCCGTGGTGACCTCCGCCCAGGCGGCAACCGGGTCCAGACCGCCGCGCCGGGCCTCGCCGTACATGGCGACCAGGACGCCGCGGGCGTACGGGTAGCGGACCCGGGTCGGCGAATAGGTGTACCAGGAGAAGGCCGCTCCGCGCGGGCAGCCGCGCGGCTCGTACTCCGGCCGGTCGCCGCCCACGCTGGGGTAGTCGGTCTGCTGCGCCTCCCAGGTGATGATGCCGTCCTTGACGTACACCTTCCACGAGCAGGAGCCGGTGCAGTTCACGCCGTGCGTGGAGCGCACCACCTTGTCGTGGCTCCACCGGTCGCGGTACAACACGTCGCCCTCGCGCCCGCCGACCAGGTGCAGGCTCCGGCCGTCGGCCGACACCTTCCCCGGCCGCAGGTGGGTGGCCAGCCTGAGCAGGGCGTCCATCGTCATGCCGCGCTCTCCCGCCGAACCGGCCCCAGCCGTCCGGTCGGGGTCGGCCGCGCCCGGGCCCGGCGGTTCACCGCGAACGCCCGCGTGAGAGCCGTCACCCGCTGGGCCGTGGTCGGCGTCGCCGCAGAGGAATCGGACGTCATGCTCCTGCCCTCGCCTTCAGGTCCCATGGCCAGAATCCACGGCGCGCACTGCCCCCGGTAAGGGTCTTTAGTCCCTTCTGTGCTCGCGGCCGGGTCCGCGGATCACGCCACCAGGGCCGATGCCAGCAGGATCACGCCCACCGAGCCGATGAGCGAGGCGACGGCCATGACGCGGGCGGCGGTGGGTCTGCCGGATCCGGAGGCCCAGCCGTGCAGGCCCGCGGTGGCCAGCACCGCGCAGAAGAGGACCAGCTTGGCGGCGAGTGTCCGGCCGTAGCCGGGCTCGGCCAGCGAGGCCCAGGTCACACCGGAGTGCCAGGCCAGCGCCAGGCCGGTGGCGATCTGGACCGGCAGGAAGCCGGCGAGCGTGATCAGCCCGAAGCGGCGTCCCACCGCGCGTAGCAGGCCGGCCCGCTGCCCCTCCGGCAGGCCGCGGCGGGCCAGCGGGAGCACCACCAGGGAGACGGCAAGCTGCCCGCCGACCCACAGCGCGGCTCCCAGGATGTGCAGGAAGCGCACGATCGTCCACCACGTCATCGGCTCGGCCACGTCCAGTCGCGGATCTCCGTCGCGGCGTGCCAGTACGCATCGATCCTGTCCATGGTTGCGAGCCTTCCGTGCGCCCGATCGATCGGATAGAGACCTTGGTCCCTATCCGATGAGGACGACGGACCACCGGGCGATTTCACGACTTTTCCGGTACTGCGCAGCGCGCCGGCCGCGTCGCCGGACAGGCGTCACTCCGCGGCCGGTGAGCCATGACGCCGGCGGTTGCGCGGATCGTCCGGGGGGTCGAGGGCGACGATCACCTCGAGCCCCCCGTCGCGAAGCGGACGGACCTCCAGCGTGCCGTGGTGTGCCTCGACGATGGCGGCCACGATCGACAGGCCCAGCCCCAGGCCGTCGCCGTCGGCCTTCCTGGCGCTCTCCAGACGCTGGAAGGGCTGCAGGAGCAGGGGCAGCCGGTCGGCCGGAATCACCGGACCGCTGTTGGAGACTCGGAGAGTGGCGCGTCCGGACCGGACGCTGGTTTCCACCCTGACCCACCCGCCGGGCACGTTGTGCCGCAGCGCGTTGTCCAGCAGGTTGGCGACCAGCCGTTCGGCCAGTGCGTGGTCACCGAAGGCGGGTGCCGGCCGCAGAGAGGACTCGACGCGCGGCTCAGCGTCGGCACGGTGGCCGAGCGCCTGCGCGGTGATCGCGGCCAGGTCGAAGGGCCGGCGGTGCCGCAGGCCCTGCTGGCCCCGGGCCAGCGTGAGCAGCGCCTCGACGAGCCGCTCCTGGTGCCTGCCCGCGGCCACCATGCGTTCCAGCACCTCCCGCAGGGACGCCGTGTCGGCCGCCGGATCGGCGAGCGCCACCTCGGCCATGGCCCGCTGCAACGTCATCGGGGTCCGCAGTTCGTGGGAGGCGTTGGCGACGAACCGCCGCTGGGCGGTGAACGCGGCCTCCAGCCGGTCCAGCAGCTCGTCGAAGGTGTCGGCCAGCTCTTTGAGCTCGTCGTCCGGCCCGGTGGCGGCCAGCCGCCGGTCGAGCCGGTCGGCCGTGATGCGCCGGACGGTGGCGGTCATCTCGGCCAGCGGCCGCAGCACGCGCCCGGCCATGAGCCGGCCCAGCAGCAGCGCGGCGAACGCCATGGCCGCCAGCGCGATCAACGAGTTGACCAGCAACCGGCGCAGGTGCTCGGTGGAGGCCGCCAGGGGCGCCGGAGCGGGAGGGGCCGATCCGCCCGGCGCCGCGGGAGCGGCCGGTGGCGCCGGGAAGGGCGAGTACTCGACCAGAAGGTAGATGAGGGCGACCAGCAGCACCGCGGCCACCAGGAACAGGCCGCCGTAGAGCAGGGTCAGCCGCGACCGTATGGGCTGTCTCATATCCGGTATCCGGCCTGCGGGACCGTCTCGATGAGCGGCGGGTCGCCGAGCTTCCGCCGTAACCGGCTGATCGTCACCTTCACGGTCTGCGTGAACGGATCGGCGAACTCGTCCCAGCCCCGCTCCAGCAACTGCTCGGCGGAGACCACCGCGCCCTTGGCGGCCATCAGCAGCTCCAGCACGGCGAACTCCTTGGGACTCAGCGGCAGCCGGCGCCCGTCACGGGTGGCGATCCGGGTGGCCGGATCCAGCCGCAGGTCGCCGTGGACGAGCACCGGAGGCAGGGCCCGGCTGGGTCGCCTGGCCAGTGCCCGGATCCGGGCGACCAGCTCGGCGAAGGCGAACGGCTTGGGCAGGTAGTCGTCGGCGCCGATGCCCAGTCCGGTCACCCTGTCATCGATGGTCACGGCGGCGGTGAGCATCAGCACCCGCGCCGGGTGGCCGGCGCCGACCAGCGACCGGCACACCTCGTCACCGTGCAGGCCGGGCAGGTCCCGGTCGAGGACGACCACGTCGTAGTGGTTGACCGAGGCCCGCTCGAGCGCGGCCAGACCGTCCAGCACCACGTCGACGGCCATGCCCTCGCGGCGCAGCCCCGCGGACACCGTCACGGCCAGCTCCTCGTGGTCTTCGACGATCAGCACTCTCATGATCTCCAGCATGCCCCGTCTCCCGGTTACAGCGGGGTAACCGCCGCCGTTGCGGCCCGGTAACCGGCCCTCGGCTTGTCTGGGCGCATCGACAGCAACGAAAGGAGCCATCATGGCCGGCTCGACGATCCGAAGAGTGGTCCTCACCGTCGCGGTCCTCACCGCCGCCGCCTTCGCCGCGGGCGGGGGCTGGGTGACGAGCGCCTCGTCCGCGGCGCCCGACGACGACGGCAGGGCGTTCACCACCTGCATGCGCGCGCAGGGACTGCCCGGCTTCCCCGAGGTCGCGCTCTCCTCGGACGGGCTGATCAACTTCGACATCAGGGGAGAGCGCGTCGACGTCCTGTCCGACAAGTACGGGGCGGCGGTGCGGGCCTGCGGGTCGCTGCTCCCCGCTGGTTCCCGGCTGCCCGGCGCGCCCGCGGCGCCGTCCGCCCCATCACTGCCCTCCTGAGAACCACGGCTGAGAACCATGGCCCCGGCGGTCAGTGCGGGCGGGCGTCCTCGACCGGGCTGCCGGGCCGTCCGGGGCCCGGCCGCCGGGCGCTCAGGCCGTGCTCGCCACCGACGCCATGGTGGGGCGGACCACCGCGACGGGACAGCGCGACTCGTGCAGGACGCCGCGGCTGACCGAGCCCAGCAGCGCCGAGCCGAACAGGCCGCGTCCCCGCGAGCCCACCACGACCAGGTCGGCCGACGCGGAGGCGCGGCGGATGGCCGCCACGGCTCCGCCCGGCACGATCTCCTCGACCACCCGCACCTGCGGGTGCCGGTCCCGCCACCGCTGCAGCACCAGCACCGCGCGGTGCCGCGCGGCCGCGAAGAGCTCCTCGAAGATCGGATCGGCACCGAGCACGAACGGCGAGACCGTCGGCGGCTGCCAGGCGTGGACGGCCCGCAGCCGGGCGCCGCGCCGGGCGGCCTCCTCGAAGGCGAACCGCAGCGCGGCAGCGGAGTGGTCGTCGAATCCGACGACGATCTCGCCGCGCTCCCGGGCGGGCGGGTCGCGCACGATCACCACCGGGCACGGGGACCGTCCGGCCAGCCCGGCGCTGACCGAGCCGAGGCGGGCCGGGGAGAAGCGGCCGTACCCGCGGCTGCCCACGACCAGCGCCGTCGCCTCCGTGGCCGCCTGCCTGAGCACGTCGGCGATGACGCCCTCGCCCAGGACGGAGCCGATCGGCAGATCCGGGTGCCGCCTGCGGGCCAGGGCCCCGGCGTCGTCCAGCACGGCCCGGCCGTAGTCCTCCGGGGTCGCGAAAGCCTGGACGACCTCGCGCGGCGGGATGTCATAGGCGTAGACGCCGGTGACGTGCACGATCCGCAGCGGGCAGGCCCGCCTCATCGCCTCGTCGGCCGCCCACCGCACCGCGTTCAGCGCCTCGGGCGAGCCGTCCACGCCGACGACGATGTGTCCGTTCATGGCGCGCTCCCTTCCCGTCCAGGAAAGCCCATGACGCGCGGTGATCGCCGCGGTCGAACGGCCCCGGCGCGTGGGACCAACGGCCCGCCGGCGGGACACCCGCGCGCACCGGGAAGCCTCGGCCGGGGTGAGCGGCTACTGCGCCGAGACCACCGGCGGGCCCTCGCTGGCCTGCACGAGCACGAACCCCTGCCCCTGGAAGGCGAGCTGGACGGCCTCGCCGCTGCCGCGGCCGATCAGCGCGCCCGCCTTCATCGTGCGGTTGACGCCCACGTGCAGGTCGGCGCTCCAGCACACCGCGGACTGGCCGTCGGCGAAGGTCGGCATCCGCGAGGTGTCGAGGAGCACGGGGGAGCCGTGGGCGGTGACCGCCACCCAGCCGGTGCCCTTGACCGTCATGTTGAACAGCCCGCCCGCGGCGATGCCCGCGCCCTGCACGCGCCTGATGTCCCAGGTGAGCGCGGAGTCGAAGGCCAGCAGGTTGCGGCCGTTGACGGTGATGGCCTCGTTCTCCAGGTAGAACAGGTGGATGTCGTCGGCGTTGTCGGCGAGGAACAGCAGGCCCTGCCCCCTGACGCGCATGAGCGGCGCGCCCTCGCCGGTGACCATCTTCTTGAACAGCTTGCCGACGCCGCCGGCGCCCTCGTAGTCGAAGTCCATCTGGCCCTGGAAGGCCACCATCGACCCCTGCCTGGCCAGCACCTCGTGCGGGAGTTGGACGCGGAGCATCTTGGCGTTCTGGAGAGCGAAGTTGGCGGGCACCTGTGAGCTGTCCAGGTTCCCGAAGAGCGCGCTGCGCATGATGGCCCTTTCCGCGACGTGATCGACACGATGATGACGAACGAGCCGATGCTACGGGTTCCCAGGTCAGCGGACGGCTTCCGCGTCGGGCGAGGGATCGGCGGCCAGGACGCGCGCGGGCGGATCCCTCTGGCGGGGGAGGCCTCTCCCCCATGCTTGGGAGTCGCCGCCCGGGGCGCCGTGGCTACGGTCGCGGTCATGACTGGTTCTGTTCGTGTGCGACGCTGGCCGGCGTACGCGCTGGCCGTGCTGTTCCTCGGTTACGCCGTGGGGAAGGCCGGCTACGCCATGCAGGCCCGGCTCGGGTTCCCGAGCGGCCCGCCCGTGTCAGCCGCCGAGGCCGCGGATTACTTCCTCGACCCGAGCACGGCGCAGTGGCTCGCGACCCTGTCCGGCGTGCTGGGCGCGTGCCTCGCCCTCGCCACCGTCACGCCGCTGGGCCGCAGGGTGCCGCGCAAGGTGATGCTGCTCCTGCTGGCCGCGATGCTGCTGGCCGTCGGCGGCGGCGCGGGCATCATGATCGTGGACGGGTTCGTCGGTATCGGCGTGGGCTGGCACTGGTACCACGGGGTGCTCGGCGTCGTCGTGATCGGGCTGCTCGCGGAGATGATCCGCTCCTACGCCGTGGCGCCGAGACATGCCGCGCGCTGACCGGGCGCGGCTGGGCGCGTACGGCGCGGCGGCCTGCGCGGCCGTCTACGGGTCGATGAAGCTGGCGCAGGCGCTGGGGGCCAACGCGCTGGCCGACAAGGACCCGCTGCCCCCGGAGATGCGCGAACGGCTGCTCGCCCGTGATCCGCTGTTCGTGGCGAGCCACTGGCTGCTGGCCGGCGCCGCGGTGATCGGTGTCATCGTGGCGCTGGCCACCGTACGGCCGTGGGGCGCGGTGCTGCCGCGCCGGCTGGCGGCCGTCGTCGCCTGGACGCTGGGCATCTTCATGATCGCCCGCGCCGCCGGCGTGCTCGGGTTCGGCTTCGCCGGCGACGCGCTGCTGCTGACCGGGGTCCGCCCGGCCTCCGGCGAGCACGCCGAGCTGGCTCGCACCCTGGCGCACTGGGACCTGCTGCTGTGGTCGCCGTTCTTCCTGCTCTGGGGGGTGTGCTGGACGGCGGCCGGATGGCGGCTGACCAGCGGCAGGGCCGTACGGGCGCGCGGTGGGTGAGGCGTCAGTCGGTGCCTGACTCCATCGCGGCGTGGTCGAGCAGCTCGTCGTCGCCGGTGACCGCGCCGCGGGAGGCGATCGCCTCGGCCCCGCCCTCCGGCATCGCGCCGATCAGGCCGGTCGGGGTCACCTGCGTGGCGCCGATCAACGTCGGGTGCGGGCTGCCGACCATGCCGAGCCTGGCGTACTGCTCCAGCTTGGCGCGAGAGTCGGCGATGTCGAGGTTGCGCATGGTGAGCTGGCCGATGCGATCGACCGGCCCGAAGGCGGAGTCCTCGGTCCGCTCCATGGACAGCTTGTCCGGGTGGTAGCTGAACGCCGGCCCGGTGGTGTCCAGGACGGAGTAGTCCTCGCCGCGCCGCAGTCGCAGGGTCACCTCGCCGGTGACCGCCGCGCCGACCCAGCGCTGCAGCGACTCGCGCAGCATCAGCGACTGCGGGTCCAGCCAGCGGCCCTCGTACAGCAGCCTGCCCAGCCGCCGCCCGTCACTGTGGTAGCTGGCCAGAGTGTCCTCGTTGTGGATGGCGTTGACCAGCCGCTCGTAGGCCGCGTGCAGCAACGCCATTCCCGGCGCCTCGTAGATGCCCCGGCTCTTGGCCTCGATGATCCGGTTCTCGATCTGGTCGGACATGCCCATGCCGTGGCGGCCGCCGATGGCGTTGGCCTCCAGCACCAGGTCGACGGCGGAGGCGAACTCCTTGCCGTTGATCGTCACCGGCCGTCCCCGCTCGAAGCCGATCGTGACGTCCTCGGCGGCGATCTCCACGGCGGGGTCCCAGAACCGCACGCCCATGATCGGCTCGACGATCTCGATGCCCGTGTCGAGGTGCTCGAGGGACTTGGCCTCGTGGGTGGCGCCCCAGATGTTGGCGTCGGTGGAGTAGGCCTTCTCGGTGCTGTCGCGGTACGGCAGGTCGCGGGCGAGCAGCCACTCGGACATCTCGGTACGGCCGCCGAGCTCGCTGACGAAGTCGGCGTCGAGCCACGGCTTGTAGATCCGCAGGGAGGGGTTGGCCAGCAGACCGTAGCGGTAGAACCGCTCGATGTCGTTGCCCTTGAAGGTGGAGCCGTCACCCCAGATCAGCACGCCGTCCTCGAGCATCGCGCGCACGAGCAGGGTGCCCGTGACGGCCCGCCCGAGCGGGGTGGTGTTGAAGTAGGTACGGCCGCCGGAGCGGATGTGGAAGGCCCCGCACGCCAGCGCCGCGAGCCCCTCTTCGACGAGGGCGGCCCGGCAGTCGACCAGCCGGGCGATCTCAGCGCCGTACGCCGTGGCGCGCCCGGGCACCGAGGCGATGTCGGGCTCGTCGTACTGGCCGACGTCGGCGGTGTAGGTGCACGGCACCGCACCTTTCTCGCGCATCCACGCGACCGCTACCGAGGTGTCGAGGCCGCCAGAGAAAGCGATCCCGACACGTTCGCCGACAGGCAGGGAGGTGAGTACCTTAGACACGAGTAGAAATATATACACACCACCGCATGAACATGCAAGACCATGACGGCGTGGCGCGACACGCCTCTCAGGTCTCCCCGCGCGGCGATCACTCCTCGTAGCCTGTTGACCAGGCACGATGTCGACCCGAGGAGCCCGAGAGATGACCAGCACGCCTTCACCCGCGCCCGCCGGAGGCGACCTCCGCTCGGGACTGTGGTTGCCGCTTTTCGACGAGCTCGCCGACCCCCTCGTCGTCACCAGCCTGGCCGCCGAGGCCGAGGAGGCCGGATGGCACGGGGTGTTCGTGTGGGATCACCTGCGCTGGGGCGAGCCGGTCGAGGAGGTGGCGGATCCGTGGATCACACTGGCGGCGATCGCCATGGCCACCGAACGCGTGCGCATCGGCCCCATGGTGACCGCGCTCCCCCGCCGCCGGCCGGTGAAGGTGGTCAAGGAGACCGTGACGCTCGACCAGCTCAGCGGCGGGCGCCTGACCCTCGGCGTCGGCCTCGGCAGCGACCGGTTCGGCAGCGAGCTGTCCACGACCGGCGAGGAGCTGGACGACCGGGTCCGGGCCCGGATGCTCGACGAGTCTCTCGACGTGCTGGCCGCGGCGTGGTCCGGCGAGGCCGTACACCATCGGGGCGAGTACTACACGCTCGACGGGGTGCGGCTGCTGCCCAGGCCCGTGCAGCGGCCGGGGATCCCGGTGTGGGGCGCGGCGTTGCCGGGCAAGCAGGGACCGTTGCGGCGCGCCGCCCGCCTCGACGGCTTCTTCCCGGTGGCGTTCGCCGGTCTCGACGAGTTCGCGGAGCTGGTGGCCGCCGTCATGCGGCTACGCGCGGCCGAGGGGAAGGATTTGGCGGGCTACGACGTCGCGGTGTCCCTGCCGCCCGGCACCGATCCCGCGCCCTACGCCGGAGTGGGGGCGACGTGGTGGATGGTGGAGTTCCCGTGGGGCGCGGTGTCCGTGGACACGGTGCGCGGCGTCCTGCGCGAGGGCCCGGCGCCGTCCTGACCGGAAGACGCCACGTCCCCTGCAAGTGGTACGAAAGGGACTGATAACCACGAAAGCCTACAAATGGTCACAAGTCGCCCAGAGGGGGCGCCATCTGGAGTGACCCATAATGATCAATCTCGAGCACGCCACCGAGGGAACGGAATGCCGGGGGCTGTCGCTGGCCCGCCTGGTCACCGACGAGGTCCGGCGAGCGGGAAAGCACTTCCTGCCAGAACGCCTGCTCGTCGAGCTGAGTGACGTCCGCCGCCGGCGCGGCGCGCGGGAACCGCTTCTCGACGCGTTCCTCGACTGCGTCCTGGACAAGCACGAAGGGCGCTTCTGGAACCGCACCTACCTGGCGCTCCCCCTGCTCGAGCTGCTGCTGGACGAACGGCACGCCGGGCCGGGCCCGGCCAGGCTCGCCACCCTGCTCGTCTCCGACGTCGTCCGCTTCGAGATCGAAGCGGCGAACGGTTCCCCGCACGCGCCGGGCGTGGACCGGCCCGACCCGATGACGCTGCGCAAGCGGCTGCGGCACGCCATGCGGTTCGTGGCCGACGACCTCGACGGCGGGCCTTCCCTGCCCGCGCGCACGACGGCCGGGTCCAGGCCGGAGGATCTGCTCGACCGCCTGCCGAGGCCGCCGGCGACCGGGGCCGCCCGGTGGTTCGACCTCACCGTCCAGCCGGTCTACGTCCTGCACGACGAGTACTTCTTCATCCGCGTGCTGCAGACCCACGAGATGATCTTCACCACGATCGTGTCGGACCTGCGCGCGGCGATCGCGGCGTTGCGCGACGGGCGGATGGACGCCTGCGTGGCGCGAGTGGACCACGCGGTCGCGGTGTTCGAGCGCGCGGCGTCGCTGTTCCGGATGGTCGCCACCATGCGGCCGGCGCACTTCCACGGGTTCCGCCGGTTCACCCAGGGCGCCAGCGCCATCCAGTCCGAGCAGTACAAGCGGTTCGAGATCCTGTGCGGCCCCCCGCCGGCCGCGCGGCTGGGGTCGGCGGCCTTCACGAGCGTGCCGGTCGTGCGGGCCGAGGCGGAAAGCGGCCAGGACAGCCTCGCCGGAGCGTGCCGCGAGCTGCGCGCCGAGGGGCGGTTCAGCCCGGCGGAGTGGACGGCGCTCGAGGCCGCGCTCGGCCGGCTGGAGGCCATCCATCAGCGCTGGAAGTCGACGCACCGCACGCTCGCCGTCCGCATGCTCGGCCAGGCGCGGGGCTCGGGCGACACGGCCGGCGTGCCGTACCTCGACCAGTGCGTGGGCAACCGCCTGTTCCGGCAGCTGGGCGCGGCCTCCTGAGCCGGCCGCAGGGCCGTCTCGGCGTACGGGCCGTCCTCTCTCTGTGAGCCCCTACCGTGGAAGCATGCGCCTGACCGCTTTCACCGACATCTCGCTCCGCATCGTGATGCGGCTGGCCGTGGCGGACGAGGGCGAGCTGCCGACGACCCGCTCGGTCGCGGAGGCGCTCGCGGTGCCGTACACCCACGCCGCGAAGGCGGTCGCGCGTCTCGGCGAGCTGGGCCTCGTGGAGACCAGGAGGGGAAGAGGCGGCGGCCTGCGGCTCACCGAGGCGGGGCACCACGCGTCGGTCGGCCGGATCGTCCGCGAGCTGGAGGCCGCGGGCGACGTGGTGGGCTGCGAGGACGACCCGCCGTGCCCGCTGCGGTCCGCCTGCCGCCTGCGGGGGGCGCTGCGCCAGGCGCAGGAGGCGTTCTTCGCCGCGCTCGACCCCGTGACGGTCGACTCCCTGGTGACCGCCCCCACGGGACCGGTGTTGCTGTCGCTGTCCGTGCGCTGATCCGGGGCCGGGTGCGAGGGCACTCGGCGCGGTCCTTAATATGAATTTGAGATTCCAATTTGTTTCCCCTGGGATCTCGTCCCACCGTCGTTGCCAGGAGGCCCCATGCTGTCCCCGGAATCCGCCGGGATCATCCGCGCCACGCTCCCCGTCGTCGGCGCGTCGCTCGACGCCATCACCACGCGGTTCTACGGCACGATGTTCGCCGAGCGCCCCGAACTGCTCGACGGGATGTTCAACCGCGGCAACCAGGCCAACGGCGAGCAGCGCAAGGCCCTCGCCGGCTCCATCGCCGCGTTCGCCGCCGCGCTGGTCGAGCACCCCGACGAGCGGCCCGACCGGCTGCTGGCGCGCATCGCCCACAAGCACACCGCGGTCGGCGTCGCCTCCGAGCACTACATCATCGTGCACAAGTACCTGTTCGGCGCGATCGCCGAGGTGCTCGGCGAAGCGGTCACCCCCGAGGTCGCCGCGGCATGGGACGAGGTGTACTGGCTGATGGCCGGCGCGCTGATCGCCCTGGAGGCGCAGATCTACGCCGCGGCCGGCGCGCGCGACGCGAGCACCTGGCGCCGGTGGCACGTCGTCGAGCGCCGCGAGGAGACCCCTGACGTGGCCTCCTTCCTGCTGCGCCCCGTCGGCGACGACCCGGTGCCGCCCGGCCGTCCCGGCCAGTACGTCAGCGTCCGCACGCGCATGCCGGACGGCGTGCACCAGCTGCGCCAGTACTCCCTGTCGGGCGCGGGCCAGGACGGGCTGCGCCGGATCACGGTCAAGCGGGTGAGCGGCGGCGGCGCCCCGGACGGCGAGGTGTCCACCCTGCTGCACGCCACCGTCGGCGCCGGCGACGAGCTCACCCTGTCGGCGCCGTTCGGCGACGTGTGCCTGGAGGAGGGCGACGCCCCGCTCGTCCTGGTCTCGGCCGGCATCGGCTGCACCCCGATGGCCGCGATGCTGGAGCACCTCGCCGCCACCGGCTCCACCCGCCGGGTCCTGCTGCTGCACGCCGACCGGACCAGGAAGGACCACGCGCTGCGGGAGGACATGGAACGGCTCGCCGACGCGCTGCCCGGCGCCGAGCGGATCTTCTGGTACGAGGAGGCCGACGGCGACGCCCGCACCGGCCTGATGGACCTGACCGGCGTGGCGATCCCCGAGGGGGCCGTCACCTACATGTGCGGGCCGCTGCCGTTCATGCGCGACGTGCGCGCCCAGCTCGTCGCGGCGGGCGTGGCACCCCGCGACATCCACTACGAGGTCTTCGGCCCCGACCTGTGGCTGGGCGCCGACGACTGACCGGCGCCGCGGCCGCCCCGCCGCGCCGGCCGTCGTGAGAGGATTGAGGTGCCATGCCGACGAACATCACCGTTGTACTGGATGATCGGCCGGGAGAGCTGGCCCGCCTGGGGGAGGTCACCGGCGAGTCCGGCGTGAACATCTGCGGCCTCGCGGCCTTCACCGGAGACGGCAAGGGCATCGTCCATGTGCTGGTCGACGACGAGGACGCCGACCGGTGCCGGCAGGCGCTCGAAGCGGCGGGGATGGGGATCGCGGACGAGCGGACCGTGCTGGTGGTGGACGTCGCGGACCGGCCGGGGACGCTCGGCGAGCTGACCCGGCAGCTCGCCGAGGCGAACGTCAACATCGACCTGGCCTACACCACCTTCGGCGGCGTGAAGCTCGTCGTCGCCACCGACGACCTCGAGAACGCGCGCGCGGCGCTCGAGTGGTCCGCGGACCGGCCCTGGGCCGCCGGCCGCGCGCCGGAGGTCCCGAGCATCTGGGATCAGCCGGAGTAGGCCGGCGGCCCTCAGCGGACGAAGTCGCGCGCGGGCCGTCCTGACCGTCAGGGTGTCTGCTGGCGGTTCAGCTCGGAGTGGCGGTAGCTGTAGGTGAAGTAGATGATCAGGCCGATCAGGAACCAGACCGCGAAGCGCAGCCAGGTCAGCGGGTCGAGGAACGTGATCAGCCACACCGAGAAGACGATGCCGACGGCCGGGGTCACCGGCATGCCGGGCGTGCGGAAGGTCCGCGGCAGGTCGGGCCGCCGGTACCGCAGGACGATGACGGCGATGCACACCACGACGAAGGCCAGCAGGATGCCGATGTTGGTCAGCTCGGCCGCCTCCCTGATCGGCAGGAATCCGGCGATGAGCGCGGAGACCGCCCCGACGATCCAGGTGATGCGGGTCGGCACCCGGCGCACCGGGTGGAGCTTGGCGAACCAGTGCGGCAGCAGCCCGTCACGGCTCATCGAGAACCACACGCGGGTGACGCCGAGCATGAAGGTGAACATCACGGTGAGGATGCCGATGATCGCGCCGACCGCGATGACACCGGCCAGCTTGGTCAGCCCGACGGAGGCGAACGCCGAGGCGAACCCGCTCTCCGGGTCGATCTCCTTGTAGTTCTGCATGCCGGTGAGCACCAGCGTGGCCAGGACGTACAGCACCATCGAGATGGCCAGCGAGTAGATGATCGCCTTGGGCATGTGGCGCTGGGCGTCCTTGGACTCCTCGGCGGCGGTGCTCATCGCGTCGTAGCCGAAGACGGCGAAGAACACCGTGGCCGCGCCGGTGATCGCGCCCGCCACGCCGTACGGGAAGAACGGGGTGTAGTTGGCGGGGTTGATGAAGAAGAAGCCGACCACGATCACCACCAGCACCACCACGACCTTCACGGCGACGACGGTGGTCTCGAACCGCGCGGCGGTCTTGATGCCCAGGTTGAGCAGGAACGCGATGAGCAGGCACAGGATCACCGCGAACAGGTCCACCGCTCGGCCCGGCCCGGTGCCGGGCGCGCCCAGCATCCATGCGGGCAGCTCGATGCCCAGAGCGCCGACGAGGAAGCCGAAGTAGCCCGAGATGCCGATCGCCACGACCGCGACGATGGCGGTGTACTCCAGCAGCAGGTCCCAGCCGATGAACCACCCGGTCAACTCGCCGAGGACGGCGTAGCCGTAGGTGTAGGCGGATCCGGCCTTCGGGATGAGCCCGGCGAACTCCGCGTAGGAGAACGCCGCGGCCGCGCTGGCGACACCGGCGATGAGGAAGGAGACGAGCACGGCGGGCCCGGCCGTCTGGTTGGCGACCGCGCCGGCCAGCGCGAAGATCCCCGCGCCGATGATGCCGCCGATGCCGATCGCGGTGAGCTGCCACAGGCCCAGCTCCCGTTTCAGTTCGCCTTCGTGCTCGCCGGCGATCTGCTCCACCGGCTTGCGCCGGAACACTCCCGAGCCGCCTCCGAACAGATGCTGATGCGACATCGTCTCGCCTCCCTCGTCACGATCGCTGTCATTTGTGAGGGGGAATGGTGCGAAGTATCTGCTGTGGAGGCGATGGGCCTGGGCCGGGGTGTCAGCGCAGCTCGATCGCCATGGGCTGGTGCGGGAGGCCGGCGTAGACCTCCACCTCACCGGCGCGGTGCCAGCCCAGATGCTCGAAGTAGCCGACGTTCCGCAGCTGGATGTGGGCGACCATGAGCAGGCCGCCGCGGCGCGCCGCGGCGGCGACGGCGTACCTCACCAGCGGGGCGCCGAGTCCGTGGGCGCGGTACTCGGCGAGGACGGCGAGGCGGTCGCCCTGCCAGAGCTCGCCGGTCCCGTCGAGGGGATAGAGACGGACCGCACCCGCGACCACCTGGTCGGCGTAGGCGACCACGTGGATGGTCAGCGGGTCGTCGTCGCGGGCGTCGCGGTCGGTGCCGGGGAACAGGCGCTGCTCGTCGACGAAGACGCGGTGCCGTACCGCGTGGTGGGCCGCGAGCTCCTCCGGCGTGGCGGCCGGGTGGCAGTCGGTGCCGAGCGTGCGCAGCATGACCGGCTCAGGCGGCGGGACGTGGGCCGATGCGGAGCAGGCGTTCCATCGAGCTCAGCCCTGAGCACGCCTGGCAGCGGGCGCAGCCCGCCCTGGAGGTGGCCGACGTCATGCCGCGCCTGGCCATGTAGGCGAGGACCTTGGCGTAGATCGGCCGCGTGTAGGACCGCGGCGGCGGCTGCCAGCCGGCCATGGGCGTGCCGACGACCGGACGCAGCGGCACGATGAACGGGTAGACGCCGGCGTCGACGGCCCGCTTGCAGCCGTCGATCGTCAGCTGGGGGCTCTCCCCCATGCCGAGGATGACGTAGGTGGACACCTGTCCGGCGCCGAAGACGGCCACCGCCCGTTCCCACGCCCTGAAGTAGCCCTCGATCCCGGTGCGCGCCTTGGCCGGGGCGACGCGCGCCAGCACGGCGGGGTCGAAGGTCTCGATGTGGATGCCGACGGAGTCGACGCCCATCGCGCCCACCTCGTCGATCACGTCCAGGTCCGCCGGCGGCTCGAACTGCGCCTCGACGGGGAGTCCGCTGGCCTGCTTGACCGCCTGGCCGCAGCGCCCCACGTACAGGGCGCCGCGGTCGGGGCCGCGCGTGCTGCCGGTCGTCAGCGTGGCGTCGACGGCGCCGTCGAGGTCACGCGCCGCCACCGCGACCTCGGCGAGCTGCTCGGGGGTCTTGCGCGCGACGGTACGGCCGGACGACAGCGAGAGGCCGATGCCGCAGAACCTGCACTGGTCGTCGTTGCCCCAGTAGGCGCAGTGCTGCACGACGGTGCTCGCCACGGAGTCCAGGTGCAGGAGGGCGATCTGCCAGTACGGCACGCCGTCGGCGGTGGTCAGGTCGTAGAAGCGCGGACGGCGCTGGGCGGAGGCGTCGGCGAGCCGTACGCCGTCGCGGTAGATGCCGTACCCGTCGTCCTCGGCGCGCAGGACGTACGGGGAGTCCTTGGCGATGCCCTCGGTGGGCGCCGTGACGGGAAGCCCGTCCACCCAGAGCATCCCGCAGTCGGTGGGCCCTGCGCCGCCGGTGCGTCGCTCCATCTGCGCCTCGAGCCGCAGACCTCGGGCCTGGAGGTCGAGGATGAGCTCGCTGACATCGGTAGCCGTCACGACAGGCACCTCCCGTGCCGTACGACCGGATGCCCCGATTCTACCAAGATGGGATCGGCGTTAACTTTCCGATGCGAGCGCCTGCCGTACCTGGTCGATCGCGGCGAGCCAGGCGTCGCGCGAGGTGAACTCCTCCACGCGGACCGCCTCGCCGGTGACCTCCAGCCGGTAGGTGATGACGGGCACGGCGACCACCGAGCGGACCATGACGGTGCCGGTCGGGACGTGCACCTCCACCCACCGCGCCGAACCGCCGCGCCAGGCCGCGTCGTCGGGCTCCTCGAGGACCGCCCAGTCCAGGCCGGCGGCGCGGGCGCGCTCCACGGCCTGCGATCGGTAGGCGATGAGCAGCTCGCGGAACCGCTGGGACATCGCGGCCTCGATCACCAGCTGGGCGTCGAGCCCCTCCACGGAGACGCCCACCTCGTCGAGCCAGCCGCGCATCTCGCCCTCCGCGGCTACCAGGGCCGCGTAGTCGCCGGCCAGGGACAGGCGCCGGGCGAGCGCCCCCACCAGCTGCAACGCCCGCTGGTAGCGTTCGGCGTCGATCATCGCGAGCGGGAAGAGCCGGTCCTCGGCCGCGCGCAGCCGCCGGGCGAGCTCGGCGTACTCCGCGGGGATGGGACTGCTTGGCAAGAGCTTCACTCGTTCACTATCGTCAGTGTGACAAGTCGGATCCTAGACGGCATTCGGGTGATTCGCCAGGACGGCGAAGGGTGGACCCCGTGAACAGGACTGCGGTCGTCACGCTGGGCGGCGACGCCTCCACGCGCCGGGGACGGGCGGGGGCGGCGTGAAGCCGGCCGTGCGCGTGCTGCGCGACACCTACCTGGACTCGGTCCTGCAGCTCCTCGGCGCCCGGGCGATGCGCGGCGCCGACGGCGTCGAATGGGCGACGGCCGTGATGGCGACCGCGGCCAACCTCGACGCGCTGCGGCAGGAGGGGTTCGACCCGCCGGAGGCGTCGCCGTACGACCTGGTGCTCGCGGTGCGGGCGAGCGACCCGGAGGCCGCCTTCGCGGAAGGTGAGCGGGCGATGTCCGGCCCCCGCGAGAGCGGGCCGGCCGAGCAGCACCCGCGCTCGCTGGCGGAGGCGCTGGAGCGCCGGCCGGGCAGCACCGTGGCGGTCGTCTCCGTTCCCGGCGACTACGCCGCCCTGCACGCGCACAAGGCCCTCGGTCGCGGCCTGGACGTGCTGCTGTTCAGCGACAACGTCTCGGTCGCCGACGAGATCGCGCTGAAGGACCACGCGGTACGGCGGGGCCGCCTGCTCATGGGCCCCGGCGCCGGCACGGCCGTGATCGACGGCGTGGGGCTGGGGTTCGCCAACGTGGTGCGGCCCGGGCCGGTGGGGATCGTCGCGGCGGCGGGCACCGGGGCGCAGGAGGTCATGTGCCTGCTCGACCGGGCCGGTGTCGGCGTGTCGCAGGTCGTCGGCCTGGGCGGGCGCGACCTGACCGCCGAGGTGGGCGGGCGCATGGCGGCGCAGGCCGTCAGGAGGCTCGACGAGGACGCTTCGACGGAGCTGATCCTCCTGGTGTCCAAACCGCCCGACGAGCGGGTGATGCGGCGTGTGATGGCGGCCGCGCGCACGACGGCGATGGTCACGGCCCTGCTCGGAGTGGCCGGCGAGACGCTCGAAGGCGGCGTGGGCAGGGCGCTCGAGCTGCTGGGCAGGCCGGTGCCGTCCTTCGACCGGCGGCACGGCCCGAGCGTGGACGTGGCCGCCTCCCAGCGGGCACCGGGGCGCACCACGGTGCGCGGGCTGTTCTCCGGCGGATCGCTCTGCTACGAGGCCATCGCGGTGCTGAGCGGCATCCTCGGCCCCATCTGGTCCAACACCCCGATCGACCCGGAATGCCGCCTGCCGGCGCCACCGGGTTCCCACGTCTGCCTGGACCTGGGCGAGGAGGAGTACACCAGGGGCCGGCCGCATCCGATGATCGACCCGGGGGCGCGCCTCGAACTGCTCCGCGAGAGCGGGCCCGACGTCGCCGTGGTGCTGCTCGACGTGGTGCTCGGCCATGGCGCGCATCCCGACCCGGCGGGGATCCTGGCACCGGAGCTGGCCCGCCTGGACGGCCCGCAGGTCGTCGCCCACGTCCTGGGCACAGCGCGCGATCCGCAGGGATTCGACGAGCAGGTACGCGCGCTCACCGAAGCCGGATGCGTCGTCACCGAGACCGCCGCCGACGCGGCCCGCGCCGCGGCGGCGATCGCCCGCGGCGGGAGCGCCTCATGAGGCGTGTCGCGCTCCTCACCTACTCCACCAAGCCCCGCGGTGGGGTCGTCCACACCCTCGCGCTGGCCGAGGCGCTGGCGGACCTGGGGGTCGACGTGCACGTCTTCGCCCTGGGCAGCGAGGGCTTCTTCCGCCCGCTGAGGGTGCCGTTCACGCTGTTCCCTGTCACGGTCGCCGGCGACTCCCTGGAGGAGAAGGTCTTCGCCTCGGTGCAGGCGATGGTCTCGGGGCTGGCGAAGGTGGCCGGCGACTTCGACGTCCTGCACGCCCAGGACTGCATCACCGGCCGGGCCGCGCCGCAGGTGCACCAGCGGGTGGTGCGCACCGTCCACCACGTCGACGACTTCACCACGCCGGCCCTCGTCGACTGCCAGCGCCGGGCGATCCTGGAGCCGGACCACGTTCTGGTCGTCAGCGAGCACTGGCGCCGCGTGCTGCTCCAGGAGTTCGGGGTCCGCGCCCAGGTCGTGCGCAACGGCGTCGACCCTGCCAGGTTCCCGCCGGTCAGCGCGCGGCGGCGGGCCGGCCTGCGCGCCTCCGTCGGCGCGGCGGACCGGTTCCTGCTCCTGGCCGTCGGCGGCATCGAGCCGCGCAAGGGCAGCACGACGCTGTTCCGCGCGCTGGCCCTGCTGCGGGAGAAGCGGCCGGTGCTGGCGATCCTGGGCGGCCAGTCCTTCCGCGACTACGAGACCTACCGCCGCGACGCGCTGGCGCTGCTGGACGGCCTCGGCCTGGACGTGGTCCAGGTGGGGACGGTCTCCGAGGAACTGCTGGCGGCGTGGTACCGCAGCGCCGACGCCCTGGTGTACCCCTCGATCGAGGAGGGGTTCGGCCTGGTCCCGCTGGAGGCGCAGGCCTGCGGCCTGCCGGTCGTGGCCAGCGACCTGCCGGTGTTCCGCGAGTTCCTCACCGACGGCGTGGACGCGCTGCTGCCCGCCGTGGGCGACCCCGAGGCCCTCGCGGCGGCGCTGGAGCGGATCATGGCCGACGAGGCGCTGCGCGCCGTCCTGGTCGAAGGTGGCCGCCGGGTCGTGCCGCGCTTCACCTGGGCGGCCACCGCCGCCCGGCACGCCGAGATCTATCGGTCCATCGCGTGATCGTGGCCGGCGGGGCGGGCGGCGAGGAGCGCCGCCCGCTCGCGGACCTGCCCCTCGACCGCGAGCACCCGTTCCAGCGCCTCGAACCAGCAGACGTAGTACGGGGCCTGCGGCCGGGCCGCGATCCGCGCGATCAGCGCCTGGCGGAAGTCCTCCCAGGTGAAGGCGCCCGCCTCGCAGGACGCCACGGCCAGGCCGAACGCCCTGCCCTCCCACGGCTCGGCGAACACCAGCTCGCCGTTCGAGCGCGGCGGCGCCGCCGGGCTGCCGACGTCCAGCTGAATGGGGAGCGTCATGGCGTCACCTGCGCCACGCCCACCATCGCGTCGCGCGTGACGAGCGGCACGAGCTGGTCCTCCGGGAGCCCTTCGGTCCCGGCCGGCCGGGCGGGGAGCACGAAGTAGCGCACCTCCGAGCTGCTGTCCCACACCCGGACCTCGACGTCCTCCGGCAGCCGCAGCCCCATCTCGGCCAGGACGGCGCGCGGCTCGCGGACCATCCTGGACCGGTAGGCGGGGTCCTTGTACCAGGAGGGCGGCAGCCCGAGCAGCGGCCAGGGATAGCAGGAGCACAGCGTGCAGACCACCACGTTGTGGACGGCGGGCGTGTTCTCCAGGACCACGATGTGCTCGCCCTGCGGTCCCTTGTAGCCGAGCTCGGCGACGGCGGCGGTGCCGTCGGCCAGCAGCCGCTCCTTGTATCCGGGATCCGTCCACGCCCTGGCCACCACGTGCGCGCCGTTCAGCGGCCCGACGTCCCTCTCGTACATCGCGATGTACTTGTCCATGACCGCGGAATCGACCAGGCCGCGCTCGACCAGCAGCTGTTCCAGCGCCTCGACGCGCAGCTCGATCGGCACCCGTTCGTCCGTCATGGCGCCTCCTCCAGGTAGTCCTCGTAGAGGTCGACGTTGAGCGCGGACGGCTCGGCGTCCGCGCCGAACAGCTCGGCCGAGGTGAAGCGCACCGTGTACACCCACTGCGGGTTCTCGCCCTGGAAGTGGGCGTTGGTGTCGGGCAGGACCTGCGCGGGCTGGACGATCACCACGGTGCCCGTGTGCCCCATCACGTACCGCGGCAGCCGCGTGTGCCCCGGCGGGTCGAAGGTCCTGGCCCGTACGGCGGCGCCCACCGCGAACCGGGGCGCCGACGACACCTCCCGCAGGGAGCCCGCGGCGGTCGGTGCGTAGTCCGGCCTGGTCGGCTCCGGCGGACCCGGCTCCTCGGCCGTGCCCCCCGACAGGTTGGCGGCCCGCGCCTCCACGGTCCCCGGCGCGATGATCGAACTGTCGAGGAGCAGGTTCTCCGCGCCGTGCAGCCACCGGCCGTAGTAGCCGTCGTCCAGGTAGTCCGGCCGGTCGAGCCGGTTCATCGCGTGCCGGAAGGCGTCGAGGTTCGTCCCCGACAGCCGCATCGACAGCAGGGCCAGCGCGAAGGCCCTGGCCTGCCAGGGCTCGGCGAAGACCGGCTCGTCCGGGGCGGGGACGGGCGCCCGTCCCCAGCCCTCGGTGCCCCCCATGTCGTGGATCCCGGTGGCCTTGCTGATGCCGGTGGCCTTGTTCATCGTCGCCTCCCAGCCGCCCCGCCGGGTGGGGCGCGCCCGCACCCCGGCAGCGGGCGGGCGCTAGACCGTCCAGGTGTTCAGCTGGAACGCGCCTTCCTTCCACGCGGTGAGCGCGGCGTCGAGCACGTCGAGCGGGTTGAACGGCGTCACGCCGGGGATCAGGTCGTCCTCGCGGAAGCCGTACAGGGCGCCCATCGCGAACCGGCAGGCGTAGATCGTGGCGCCTTCCTTGATGAGGGTCTTGATCTGGTTGTTGATCGCGAGGTGCCCGGGGAAGGCTTCCTGGCCGACGCCGGGGTAACCCCGCGTGCCCGACGCCAGCAGCACGCCCGGGCCGTACAGGATGATGCGCACGTCGAAGCCCTTGCGTACCAGGCGCGTCGAGGTGAGCAGGTTGACCAGGGCCACCGAACCCTCGTACGGGACGGTGTGGATGAAGACGTAGGCCTTCTGCCCCGCCTCGGCCCTGACGTCGGTGAACACCTTCTCTTCGGTGTCGTACAGGGTCTCGCCTTCGGCTGGCAGCTCGGTGGTGACGGTCTTCGGCATGGTGACCTCCTTGACTAGACGGCCTTGACTAGACGGCGGGGCCGGCAGGCGTCGTCGGCCCGGGCCAGTGGCGGCGGTGGCTGCCGGGCATGGCGGCCAGCACCCTGCGGCGGACCGGCCACGGCGTGAGCCGGTAGACCGGGACGAAGATCCTGCGCCAGAAGAAGGAGCCGCGGGCCGGCGGCGGGGCGGTGCCGTGGGCGCGCGCCACCCGTGCCTGCGCGTCCCTGAGGAGGCACTGCTGGGCGTTCTCGCGCAGCCATCGGCTGATCACGTCGCCACCCCGGCTTGCGCGGCCGTCACGATGGGCTCGTTGAGCGCGCCGATCGGCGGCGAGTAGACGTTCTCCATCGACGCCAGGTCGCGCAGGGTGATGCCCTTCCTGACGGCCAGCGCCAGGAAGTCGGCCCGCTCCTTGATCCCCTCGCCGCCGACCATCTGCGCGCCGATCAGGCGCAGCGTCCGCGGCTCGGCCAGGAGCTTGACCGTGACCGGCCGGACACCGGGGAAGTAGCGCGCCCGCGAGATGCCGGTCGCCTTGCCGACCACGTGCGGGACGCCCAGCGCGGTGGCCGTCACCTCGCCCAGCGCGGCCCCGCCGATCATCCACGTGCCCGCGACCATCCCCCACGGCACGTAGACCGGCTGGTAGGCGCGGTCCCCGCCCGCGGCGTTGGTGCCCGCCACCTTGCCCTGGGCGTAGGCGTGGCTGCCGGTCAGGCCCTGCAGGGGCAGCCCGCCCAGCCCGTGCGGGATCTCGCAGACGTCGCCCGCGGCCCAGACGTCCGGCGCCGACGTGCGCATGTGGTCGTCGACGACCAGCCCTCCCGTCATGCCCGTCCTGAGCCCGGCGGCCACGGCCAGCGCGGTGTTGGCCACCTTGTGCGTGGCCACCACGACCAGTTCGGCGGGCAGCTCGCCGCCGCTGGTCGCCACGGCTCTGACGTGCCCCTCGCGGTCGCCTGCGAAGCCGCGGAGCGTGGTGTTCCAGTGCATCGTCACGCCCATGTCGGCCCAGGACTCCTGCACGGGGGCGACGATGTCGGGATCGCACAGCTCGCCGAGCGCCCACGGGTGCGGGTCGACGACGTGCGTGTCGATGCCGCGGTGGGCCAGGGCGGTCACCATCTCCAGGCCGAGCGGGGAGGCTTCGACGACGACCGCGTGCCGTACGCTGTCGAGGATCTTGTCCCACTCCATGGCCCTGCGGATGTTCTTGACGTAGTACAGGCCGCTGAGATCCTCGCCTGGCACGCCGGGGGGTTCGTAGTCGAAGCCGGTGGCGATGACCAGCGCGTCGTAGCCGACCTCGACCGGGCCCTCGCCCTGCCCCTCGACCTGGACGGTCCGGGCCGCCGGGTCGAAGCCCAGCACCGTCGTCTCGTACCTGACGTCGATGCCCGCGTCGACGTAGGCCTGCTTCTCGGCCAGGAACAGCGACGCGAAGTCGGGGATCTCCCTGCCGTGCACGTACGGGATGCCGCACGGGCTGTATCCCACGTCCTCGAACGCGGTGTAGACGATCACTTCCGCCGCCGGCGCAGCGGCCTTCGCCGCCCCCGCCGCACCGATGCCGGCGGCGCCCCCGCCTATGACAACCGTCCTCCGTGCCATGGACTCGACTCCCGCCCGTACGGCACAATATTCGTACATTATAGAGGACTTCACGTTGACTATCCTGCATGGCGCTTCGTGATGGCAATGACGAGGGGATTTCATGACCGAGGGTCACCAGGTCGACGAGATCGTCAGCCAGATCGGCCCCAAACTGCGCGCGCTCCGTACGGCGCAGCGCCAATCCCTGCAACAGCTGGCCGCCGTCAGCGACGTGTCCGCCGCCGCCATCCACAAGATCGAGCGCAACGGGATGGTTCCGACGATCACCACGCTGCTCAAGCTCGGAGCGGCGCTCGGCGTCCCCGTCCGGTACTTCGTGGAGGAGGACGAGCAGCCGTCGGAGCCGGTGCACTACACCCCGCGCGATCGGCGCCCCACCGTCTACACGCCGCACGAGGGCCTGGCGCTGGCCGGGATCACCGGCTCCTACCGGCAGTTCCAGACGGCGGCGGCCATGGCGACGGTCACGCCCGGCGCCTCCAGCGGCGCCAAGCTCATGCAGCATCCGGGCGAGGAGCTGGTCCACGTCACCGAGGGCACGCTGACCTTCCGCGTGGGCGATCACACCTTCCCGCTGTCCGAGGGTGACTCCCTGCACTTCTCCGGCGAGGTGCCGCACCGCTGGGCCAACGACGGCGACCAGCCGGCCAGGGCGATCTGGATCGCGCTGCGCAACGGCTAGCCGGCCGTGGTGTGGCGGACGGTGATCCGCGGCGGTACGCGCAGCGTGTTGGTGACGTAGCAGACCCGCTGCGCGGCCTCGACGAAGTGCTCGGCCTGCTCGTCGGTGAAAGAGGAGACGACGTCGATCGCGATGTCGCTGTAGCGGGTCCCCTCGTAGGTCCCGGTGACGCTGACGTCGAGCGCGGCCGGCTCCTCGCCAACCTTCCTGGCGCTGTGCACCAGCGCCAGCGCGAAGCACGACGCGACGGCCGCCAGCAGGTAGTCGGTGGGCTGCGGGCCGGTGTCGGTGCCGCCCGCGCTCTCCGGCTCGTCGACCAGCAGCCGGAAGGAGCCGGCGGTGACGTCGACCCGGTAGCCGCCCCGCCACCGGGCCTCGACCGTGCGCGTGCTCATCGCGCCTCCGCCAGCGCCAGCAGCGCCGCCCGGAACGCCGCCGCGGGCGCCGTCGCCACGCCCGCGCCGATCTGGCCCGACCCGTCGCGGGCGTGCAGGATGCCGGTGTTGACGCGTGGCGTGATCCCGGTCTCGACCACCTCGCGAACGTCCACGCCCAGGGGCGTGCCGCGGAAGTCCGTCACGGGCAGCTTGAACCTGGTGCTCTCGGCCACGCAGATCCGGCGCATGTCGCCGGTGACGCGGGCGGCGTCGGCCATCGAGCCGCCGAGGAAGGCCGCCACCGCGGGCGCGCCCGCCGTCGCCGCGCCGCCGAGCCCCACCAGTTCGAGCACCGCGCTGTCGCCGATGTCGGGCGCGCCGTCCCGCGGCCCGTACCCGGCGTGGAACAGCGCGGCCTCGACCGGCGGGCTGCCGGCGACGAACCATCGCCGGTCCCCCGCCAGCTTCACGCCGTACGTCGTGCCGTTGCGCGCCATCGTCGTGACGACGCTGGATCCCTCGACGCGCTCGGCCGACAGCGTCAGCGCCTTCGCGCCGCCCATCGCCAGCGTGAGGAAGAACAGGTGGTTGGCCGACAGGTACGCGGCCAGCGGCACCGCGTCGTCGAGCGCGGCGATCTGCGGCAGCATCGAGCGCAGCAGCAGGTTGGTCGACGCCTGCACGCGCATGTGCACGTCGTCGCCCATCTGCACGCCCTGGGCGGCGATCGCGAACACGTCGATCGGCCCCATCCGCGCCACGATCTCCCTGAGCAGCGGACCGGCCACCGTACGGAGGAAGACGAGCCGCTCGACGGCCGCGGCCGACTCCCTGCCGAGCCAGGCCGTGTCGCCCGGCCCCTGCCCCAGGGGGGCGAAGGCGCGCGTGCCGCCCGCGGGATCGTCCACCACCCAGACCGGCATGCTCGGCCCGAGCGCCGTCGCCAGCGGCACCACGGTGTCGTGCTCGTTGGCCGAGGCCGGCTCGACCTGCCCGCCGGCCAGCATCCGCTCGGCTCCGGCCAGGTCGGCGGCCCAGCCCTCCGCCACGACCGCGGCCCGCATCGACCGCCGCAGCGGATCGCACACCGCCTCCCAGGCGATCGGCGGCCCGGCGTGCAGGATCATGCGGTCGCCCATCCCGGGCACGACCTGCCCCGCCGGGCGGACGTCGACCGCGTAGGGAACCTCCCTGTCGAGCCTGCGCGCCACCTCGGCGTTCGCGCTGTCCAGATCGGCGGCGTACAGGCCGGTCAACACCCGCACCAGCACCGGATCGCCGCCCGCCGGCGGCCCGGCGTCGACGTGGACCACGGTCGCGCCCTGCGCCGCCACCGCGTCGGCGAACACCCGCAGCCCCAGGTTGACGACCTCCATCGTGGCCACCTCCTCAGCGTCCGGCCAGGCGCGCGGCGCGGGCCAGGACCGCCTCCTCCGCCGCGCGGAGCGCCGCGCGGCGGGCCCCCGCCTCCTGGGACAGCTCGGCGGCCCGGTCGCGAACCCCTTCGATCATCGGCATCATGGCCGGCGGCGCGGCTCCGCCCAGAGCGGTGCGCGAGGCGACCAGCGCCTCGGGCGTGAGCCGCACCCGCAGCTCCGCGTCGTCGAGCGGCCAGGGGCGACCCACGACCTCCCCGGCCGCGCGCGCGATCGCCGCGGCGTCCAGCGCCCCGCTCTGCCGTACGGCGTGCCGGACGACCCGGTGGGCGGTGCGGTAGTCGGCGCCGAAGCACCGCATGAGCAGTTCCGCCAGGTCGGTGGCCTGGGTGAACCCGAGGTCCAGGGCCTCGCGCATGCGTGCGGCGTCGGCCTCGAGCGTGCGGATCACTCCCGTGGTGAGGCGGGTGGCCCGGTGGGCGACGTCGAGGGCGCGCGGCAGCTCGCCGTACAGGTAGATGAGGTTGTCGCTGCGGGCCGACGGCGTCTTGACGACGGCGGTCAGGCCGGTCAGGCGGCCGAGCATGACGCCCGCCGTGCCGCGGATGACCGTGAGGGCGTACGGGTTGCGCTTCTGCGGCATGACGACGCTCGGCCGGCCGTACTCCTCGGCGAGCTCGACGAAGCCGAACTCGGCGCTGGCGAAGATCTCCAGGTCTTCGGCCAGCTTGTCCTGGGTGAGGAGAAGGCTGGTGGCCGCGGCCATGACGTGCGTGAACGGGTCGGTCTGCCACATGGCGTCGCGGGTGTGCGTGATCGCGCGGTCGAAGCCGAGCGCCCGGGCGGTCGCGTCACGGTCGTCGAGGATGCTCGAGCCGTTGGCCGCCCCCGACCCGGCCGGGCCGGCGTTGACGTGGCCGAACTCGGCGAGCAGACGGGCGGCGTCGCGCAGCGCGGGGTCGGCGAAGGAGAGCAGGTAGTGCCCGAACGTGGTCGGCTGGGCCTGCTGGAGGTAGGTGTAGTCGGGCATCAGGGTGGACAGGTGCCGTTCCGCCTGGCCGGCGAGGGTGGCGGCCAGGGCGGCGGCGGCGGTGACCAGTTCGAGGACCTGCCCGCGCACCCGGATGCGGAAGGCGGTGCGCACGGCCTCGCGCCGGGTCCGCCCGGCCCGCAGCCACCCCGCGTCGTCGCCGATCCGCTCGGTGAGGTGCCGTTCGCGGGAGATGTACGGCTCGCCCCTGCGGGGGTCGTAGCCGACGGCCTCGGCGGGCATCGCGGCCAGGTCGAGGAGCGCGCCCAGCAGCGGGCCGCGGACCCGCTCCGGCAGGATGCCCCGGTCGGCGAGCTCGACGCCGTGAGCCAGGTCGGCGAGACCCAGCGCGGCGTGCAGCCAGGGGGCGTCGGCCGCCTCCCAGGCATGGCCCGCCGCCACCAGTTCCTCCGCGGGCCCGCCGGTCATGTCGCCGCCCTCCCCAGCAGGTCGAGCGCGGCGGGAAGGCCCCCGGTGTGCCAGAGCACGACGGGGGCGTGCGTGTCGGGCCGCAGCCGCGCCACGGCGGCCAGCGCCTTCGTGCCGTACTTGGCGTCGAACAGCACGCCGTCGGCGCGCAGGGCGGCCAGCATGATGGGCCCGTCCCGATCGCCCGCCGCCCCGGTGGCGTCGATCAGCTTCCAGTTCGTGACCGCTTCGTGGCCCATGCGGGCGACCAGACCGAGGATCTCGTCCCGGATCCGGGGCAGCGGCCGGCTGACCGACACGCCGTAGACACGCCATCCGGCGCCGATGGCGGCCCTTCCGGCCAGCAACCCGGCGATCGACGCCCCCGATCCCACCGGCAGCACGACGGCCGCCTCGTCGAAGGGCAGCTGCGCGGCCAGTTCCTCGGCGGCACTGGCGAAGCCGAGCGCGCCGACCGGCGTGGCACCGCCGCGGGGGACCGCGTACGGGGCCCGCCCGTGCTCGCGCAGGTGCGCGGCGCGCTCCTCGATCAGCGTGTCGAGCGCGTCCCGGTCGGCGCCGGTGTAGTGCACCGTCGCCCCGGCGCACCGTGCCATCCGCACGGTGGCGGTCGGCTGCTCCCCTGCCGTCCCGGCGACCAGCACCTCGCAGTCCAGGCCGCAGACCGACGCCGCCAGCGCCGCCCCCGCGACGAAGTTGGACGCCGGCGAACCGCCCGTGACCAGCACGTCCGCCCCGCGCGCCAGGGCGTCGCCGAGCAGATACTCCAGGGCGCGCGCCTTGGCGCCGGCCAGCCCGAACCCGCACAGGTCGTCCCGCTTGAGGTACATGCCGGCCAGCCGCTGGAGCGGCGTAGGCAGCAGGGCCAGGGGCCGGCGCGGAGGGCTCATCGCGTCGCCTCCGGCGTGCCCCGGGCGACCACCGCGTCGACCATGGCCGCCGCGGTGGCGAGTTCCGGGCGCGCGGTCCAGCGAGCGAGGTCGGCCGGGTCGGCCACGCCGCGGGAGGCCAGCGCCGTCACCAGGTCGGCGTCCGCGCGCAGCGCCTCGTGCAGCAGGTCCTGGGCCCGGTGCTTGCCCAGCCGCCGCGACAGCTCGGCCAGGACGCGTTCCGACGCCCAGCCCGTCCTTGCGAGGTTGTCCGCCATGCGCCCGGCGTCGACGACGAGACCGTCGACGAGGTCGGCGGCCAGGGCGGCGGCCGTGCCCGCCGCGAGCGCGACGTCGGGCAGCGCCGCCCATTCCGCCTTCCAGGCGCGCCCGTCCCGCTCGTGGCCGCCGGCCATCCCTTCGACCAGGACGCTCGCCGCCGCCCTGGCGAGCCTGGCCAGGGTGTCGAGATGCTCGCTGGTCTCGGGGTTGCGCTTGTGCGGCATGGTGATGCTGCCGACGGTGGCCTCCGCCGTACGCTCCGACAGCTCCGCGATCTCGGCTCGCTGCAGCTCGTAGACCTCGTTCCCGATGCGGGCGAGCGTGGCCGCGACCATGCTCAGCACCGTCCCGAACTCCGCGACGCGGTCGCGCGCCGAGGTCCACGAGACGAGCGGATCGCGCAGCCCGAGCCTGGCGCAGAACCGCTCGCGCAGCTCCTGGCCGTGCGGCTCGAAGAAGCCCAGCACGCCGACCGCCCCGGCCAGCTGGCCCACCGACCACCGCCCGGCGCCCTCGGAGAGCCGGACGATGTGGCGTGCCACCTCGTCCGCCCAGGTCGCCGCCTTGAACCCGAAGGTGATCGGGGCGCCGGGCTGGCCGTGCGTGCGTCCGCTCATGACGGTGTCGCGGTGCCGGGCCGCCAGCCGCAGCAGCGACCCGTGCGTCCTGACCAGGTCGTCCTGGACGAGCCTGCCGACATCCCGCATCACCAGCCCGAACCAGGTGTCGGTGAGGTCCTGGACGGTGGCTCCGTAGTAGACGTACTCCCGCGCGGGCTCGGGCAGCAGCCGTTGCAGGCCGCGGATGAGTCCCAGCGTGGAGTGCGAGGTCCGCCGGGTCTCGGCGGCGACGAACGCCAGGTCGAGGCGCTCCGCCCGGGCGTGTTCGGCGATCTGCCCGGCCGCCTGCGCCGGGATCAGGCCGAGCTCGGCCTGCGCGGCGGCCAGCGCCGCCAGGATGTCCAGCCAGGTCTGCAGCCGCTGGTCGAAGACGGCCCGGAGCCGCGGCGTGCTCCACAGGTGGGCGTACTCCGGCGATTCGGTCAGACGGGTTGCCATGACGGCTCCCACCCGCGCGCCACGTGCTCCAGCGCCGCGCGCACCTGACCGAGCGTGGCGCCCCATGGCACGACCACCAGCCCGTCGGACCGCTCGATCCGGTCCTCGAGCAGGCAGCACTTGGCCAGCGCCGGGACGCCGGGGTCGCCGGCGCGCGCCCTGGGACAGATGTCGACCGTGGCCGCCGCGGGCTCGCCGTAGAACCACTGGTGGATCTCGCGCGACCTGGCGCAGCCGAGCAGGGTCCATTTCGCGAGGTCGGGCCGCCGGTCCAGGTACGCGGTCGGCGTGCCGGCGACCGTCACGCCGGACCCGCCGCACGGCAGCAGGTAGCGTCCGGCCGGGGCCCGCGCCGCGAGCTCCTCGAAGGTGACCGTGTCGGCCACCGGCACGATCGGCGGCAGGTCCTCCGCCACCTCGAGCAGGCGCCGCACCTGGTCGAGCAGCTTGGGCGGCTCCGGCGGAACGATCTCCCGTACGGCCAGCCGCAACGGGACCGGGTTCACGATGAAGCTGACGTGCGCGTACCTGCCCTCGACCACCACGGCCCGCGCGCCCGGTGCCCGCGCCAGCGCGACCCGCGCCAGCGTGGACGGCACCGCCGTATCGGCCTCCGGAGCCACGACGTACGCGCACTCCTCCGGCGCCGCGAGCACCTCGACTCTCGTGACGGGCGAGAAGAGGGGCTCGTCCGACTCCTTCTCGACCCGCAGCAGCGCCGTGCCGCCCCGGGCGTCGCGGACCACCAGGAAGCGCGTGCGCCGGTATGCCTCCCGGCCGAGGAAGAACCGCTCGTCCAGCCTGTCGACCTGGGCCACGGAGACGCCCCGGTAGGCGCTCGGGACCATGTTGGGGCTCCCGTCGGTCGTCTCGTGGGGGCTCCCGTCGGTCGTCTCGTGGGGCGTCATGGCAGGCGTCACGGCGGGTGTCAGGTGACGGAGAGCGCGGCGGTGTCCGCCCGCAGCCCCCGCCGCAGGGTGGCCAGCGGGAGCACGTCGTCGGGCGCGATGTTGGCGAGGTTGACCCCGGGGCCGAACCGGTTGATCAGCCACGCCTGCTGCGCCATGCGGGGCGCCTCGAACATCACCCGATCGACACCGGCGGCGCCGACCGCGGCCTCGACGATGTCCTGCCGGGGACGGCCCGAGCCGTCGTAGATGCCGACCGTGCCGCTCTCCCGGCCCTCGGTGATCACCCACGTGGCACCGGCGGCCAGGTCCTCGGCGATCTCCTCCTGCCATTCGGCGGCCGACGCGGCGGCCCCGGCGTCCTTGCGGCCCGTCTCGGCGAACACGGTGAAGGCCTGGCAGGCGGTCTTGATGAGCTCGCGCTTGTCGTCCAGGCTCATCTCGACGACCCCGCGGGAGACCTCCACGGCGTCGAGCCCGGCACGCTCGGCCCAGGCCAGGCACTCCTCCGCCCTGCCCTGAGCCCAGGCGATCTCGAGCAGGGTGCCGCCGAGGCAGCTGACGACCCGGTGCTCGCGCAGCAGCCGCAGCTTCCGGTCGAGGCCGCGATCGAGGTAGGCGATGCCCCAGCCGAACTTCCAGACGTCGACGTGCTCGCCGGTGAACTCCAGCAGACCGGCAACGGCATCGGGGGCCAGGCCCCTGTCCAAGACGTGGGTACGGCCCGCCACGGTGGGTAGCTCGAGAAAACCAGGTCCCACGTTGTCTATGTTACGATTTGCGTTTACTTTCCGACAAGAGGCGGCCCGTTCCGGCAAGAGGTGGCCCGTCATGGCCGAGCTCGACGACGTCATCGCGGCAGTGGCGACAAGCCCGGCCATCCACGCCAAACGTGCGATCGGGCTGGTGTCCGAGGTGCTGGGCGCCTCCGGCTGGGTGGACGGGCCCGGCGACGACGGCGCCGCCGTCGACGTGAACGGCCGCACGGTCATCGCCTGCGGCGAGGCGCTGTGGCCGCCGTTCGTCCGCGCCGACCCCCATGGCGCGGGTGTGGCGGCCGTGCTGACCAACGTCAACGACGTGGCCGCGATGGGCGGGCTGCCCCTGGGGATCGTGGACACGATCGTCGCGGACGAGACCACCGCGCGCACGGCCCTGGAGGGGATGCGCTACGCCGCACGCCTGTACGACGTCCCGATCGTCGGCGGCCATCTCACGATCTCCGCCGAGGCCGCCCCGTCGATCTCCGCCTTCGCCGTCGGCTCCGCGGACGCCCTGCTCTCCGCCACGCGCGTCCGGGCCGGCCAGGACCTGGTCGTGGCCGCCTGCACCGAGGGTGTCATGCGGGAGGACTTCCCGTTCTTCCCCTCCTTCGACGAGCGCGGCCAGGAGCTCGCCGGCGACGTCCGGCTCCTGGCCGGCATCGCGCGCGAGGGCCTGGCAGCGGCAGCCAAGGACATCAGCATGGCCGGGCTGGTCGGCTCCCTCGCGATGCTCCTCGAATGGGGCGGGTTCGGCGCGGACGTGAGCCTGGAGGCGCTCCCCGCGCCCCGCGGCGTGCCGCTGGCGTGGTGGTGCACGTGCTTTCCCTGCTACGGCTTCCTGCTGACCTGCGAGCCCGGCCGGACCGACGCCTGCGTGCGCGCCTTCACCTCCCGCGGCCTGTCCGCCGCCAGGGTCGGCGCCGTCGACGCGACGGGCGTGATCAGCCTCACGGCGGGCGGGCGCCGCCTCCCGGCCTTCGACCTGACCAAGGACCGCGTGACCGGCCTCCGGACGGCCTCCCCCGAACCGGGCCGGGACCTCGGAGGAACTCCTCCGGGCCGGGGTCTCCGGGCGAGCCCGCCCGCGCCCGGAACAGCACGGTCCTAAACTGGGCCTCACCGGGCACGGGGCACCTGCGCGGTCTTCCTCGCCCGGCGGCTCTGGCGCCGTCCGACCCGGACGCGTGCGCGGGCGGGGGGTGCCTGGTGGACATGCCGGCGATCTTGATCGTCACCGTGGCGATCTTCCTGTGGGGCGTCGTGTCGGCCCGCCTCCAGCGCGCTGATCTCACCGCGCCGATCGTCTTCGTCGCGATCGGCTGGCTGTTCGCCGCCGTCGGCCTGGTCGCCCCGCCGATCGAGGCAGCGCGGATGTTCAAGCCCCTGGTCGAGTTCACCCTGGTGTGGGTGCTGTTCTCCGACGCGGCCGGCGTCCCCCTCGCGCAGGTGCGTCGCGACCTCGGCCGGTATCTGCGCCTCCTGGCGGTCGGGCTGCCGCTGTCCATCCTCGCCGGCTGGGCGCTGGCGAACTGGTTCTTCCCCGGCCTTGGCATCTGGCTCGCCCTCCTGGTGGGCGCCGCCCTGGCGCCGACCGACGCCGCCCTAGGGCTGCCGGTCGTCACCAACCCGGCCGTGCCGGTGGACGTCCGCCGGCTGATCACCGTCGAGAGCGGCCTCAACGACGGCATGGTCACGCCCGTGGTCATGTTCGCGATCGCCGGCGCGGCGTCGGCGGAGGGCGTCGAAGGCGCGCCCGGCCTGTGGGGGGCGCTCGCCGAGCTGGGCGTCGGACTGGCCGTGGGTGCCGGCGTGGGCCTGGCCGGCGGCTGGGCGCTGCGGTGGACGCGACGCCGGGGATGGGCCGCCGAGGACTTCGCCGGCATCGCCGTGCTCGCCCTGGCACTGGTCGCCTACGCCGCCTCCCTCGTGGTCCACGGCAACGGGTTCGTCGCGGCCTTCTGCGCGGGTCTCGCCTTCGGCGCGGTGGCGGGCCGGCGCGGCCCCGAGGAGCTGGTGTTCGTCGAGCAGACCAGCAGCCTGGTGTCCCTGCTGGTCTGGCTGGCGTTCGGCGCGTTCGCCGTGCCGACCATGATCGACCGGGCCGACCTCGTCCTCGTGGCGTACGCGATCGCGAGCCTCACGCTCGTGCGGATGGTGCCCGTCGCCCTGGCCTGCGCCGGCTCCGGCCTCGACCGCAACACCGTGCTGTTCGTCGGCTGGTTCGGCCCGCGGGGGCTCGCCTCGCTGGTCTTCGCGCTCCTCGCCGTCGAGGAGCTCGGGCCCGCCGCCGACCAGGCCGTCGCCATCATCGGAGGGACGGTGCTCATGAGCGTCCTGGTGCACGGCCTCAGCGCCGGACCGCTGGCGTCGCGGTACTCCAGAGCCCTCACACGCGGAGGCGACGGACCGGCGCCGGAGGAGAGGCAAGTCCTGGGCTGACCCGCGACCCCGACCGGCCGCCTCCTACCGCGTGCCCGGCACGACGCCGGACCCCCGGCCGCCAGGGCTGGTCGGCACGACCGGACGCCCGACCGCCGGCCATGGTCGGCACGACCGGACACCCGGCCACCGAGCCTGGTCGGCACGGCTGGCGGGCGGCGCCCCGTCAGGCACGCGTAGGGATTCGCGGATCGTCCGTCAACATCCCGTAGCGGCGGCACCCGCCATCCGCGCCGCGCCGGATAGTGGGAGTGATCCCACACCAGGAGGAGACCGTGACGGTGCGGAACCCCGAGCGCAGCCGACCCCCGGATACGCGGGCATCGCTGGGACGTGGCATGGAGCAGTTCCACCACCCCCGGCCGGTCTGCACCGGCTACCACGACCAGCTCCGGCCGACGCCGGAACGGCAGTTCCTGATGACCGGGCTGAGCGGAACCGTGCTGGAGATCGGGGCGGGCGACGGGGTGAAGCTGGCCGGCTACCCGCCGAGCGTCGACGAGATCATCCTGGTGGAGCCGGACGCCTTCCTCCGCGCCGCGGCGGCCCGGACGGCGGCCCCCGTACCGGTGCTCATCCTGGACGGTGACCTGGACCGGCTGCCCGTCCCCGACGCCTCCTGCGACAGCGTCGTCTGCTCGCTGGTCCTGTGCTGCGCGTCCCGTCCGGAGCGAACCCTCGCGGAGATCAGGCGGGTGCTGCGCCCGGGCGGACAGCTGCGCTTCTACGAGCACCAGCGGTCGGCCAGCCCGATCCTGGCGTTCGCCGAGGGCCTGGCCACGCCCCTCTGGTCACGCGCGGCCGGTGGCTGCCATCCCGCCCGCGACACCGTGAGCACCGTCGACGGGGCAGGTTTCGTCATCGAGCGGCTGGACCGCTTCACCTTCCGCCGCGTCTGCCACGTGCTCGGAAGCACCCGCCCACGCCGGTGACGGGCTGGATGCCCGCGCAGTGACGAGCTGGACGCCCGCGCAGGTGACGGGCGCAATGCCCACGCAGGTGACGAGCTGGACGCTCGCGCCGGTGACGGGCTCGATGCCCGCGGCGATGCGGCCCGTGGCCGAGCACGGCCGCCAAGCAGGCACTGTTAAGTTTCTTTGCAAAGATCTTGATTGCCTGCTTGACATGCCAGGCCCTCCCCACTGAAATATCACATATCCGTAACGCGTGCTATGCGCCTCGCCCATGCCTGGCGTATCCGCGCCGATGTCAGTGGTTCCGCTGAATCTACCGCTGCCCGGCGCCTGCACCGAACCGCAACCCAGGCGGCCACGGCCGCCCCCTTCGGCGCCTGCGAAGCACGACCGAAGACGAATGGAGGCTCACCCATGACAACGACGCCAGGAATGGATCGCATCAGCATCGCCGGTCGTCGCCGTACGGGTGATCCTCGTCCTGACCTCACGGGCCTGCGGGTCGTCTATCGCGCCATGCGCGAGGATCTGCACAGGCTCACCGATCTCGTCACGGAACTGAAGGACGGCAGAGCGGCGATCCCGGCGGAGCGGGCTGTCGCGATCCACGAGTACATCGCGATCCTCACCGAGGAGATCGCCCGGTTCCACGACTACGAGTCCGGCAGCCTGTGGCCGGTCGTCGCCACGTCCGCGGGCGGGGCCATCAGCCTGGAGCCGTACCTCGCCCACCAGGTGGCGCTGGCCCCGCTGCTGGAGGAGGCGCGGGCGGCCGCGGCGAGGTTCGCGCACTCCCCCGCCGCGGGTGTGGCGCCGCTCGCCTCGGTCCTCAGGGTGCTCGGCGACCGGATCGAGGAGCACACGCTGCACAAGGAGCAGGACATCCTGCCGGTCATCGCGACCTACGTCTCCGTGGCCGACTACCGGATCCCGGGCAATCGCTGGCGGGAGGGCATCAGCCGGCGCCGGCTCAACTGGATCTCCTCCTGGGCCGAACGCTTCGCGACGGCGCAGGAGCGACGCCACCTCCACCAGACGGCCGGCGCCGTGAGCACCCAGCTCATCCCGGCGGTGCTGCGCCGGCGCGCCTTCAACGCCCTCGAACGCCGCGTCTTCGGCACGCGGGCGGAGGGCCCGCCCCGGCCGTCGCGGATCTGACAGCTCACGACGGCCCGTTCGATCAGGACTGCCCCAGGACCGCCGCCGACCGGATGACGCCGATCGGGTGTCTCCCCGCGGCCTGGTGGCCGGCCGGTGCCCGGAACGGATCCGTTGTCGGCACGGCGGGGCGGAGGATGCCCGCCAGGTCGGCCACGCGCCCGTTCCGCCGGCGTGCCGGGTCCGCGCGTGCGTGCTAAGGTGTCGATCGCTGATGTCAGGTACCGGATGAGGGGGAGGTGAGGTTTGATGACCGCGGTGAAGACCGCTGCGCTGCGCAGCGCCCGGACAATCCTCACGTCCCGGGCCCCGGTCTGACCCATTCCTGCCCTCCTGCCGTGAGCCGTCCGGCTCGTTCAGGCGGGTGACACCTGAGTCGCGCCGGGGTCCCTTCCCGCAAGGTGTCTCACGTTGACTTCTTCTTTCTCGAACTCATCCACCCTGTCCCGGTACGGCTGGACGCGAGCGCTCGACGATGCCTTCGCCGGCCACCGCGAGGCAGGCCTGGTTCCCGCGCGGATCCTGCGCGTGCATCGCGGCTCGTGCGACGCGATCGCCGAGCACGGCCTGGTCCGAGCCACGATCCCGGCGTCCAGGTCCGCAGATCCCGTGGACGCGCCGTGCACCGGCGACTGGGCCGCGCTGCGCCCCGACCGGGATCCCGAACTGGTGGCGCTGCTTGCGCGGCGCAGTTCGGTCGTGCGCGCGTCGGCGGCCCGTTCCTCCCACGGGCAGGTGCTGGCCGCCAACGTCGACACCGTCGTCGTCGCGGTCTCCCTGGCCGCCCCGTTGAACGCCGCCCGCCTGGAGCGGTTCCTCGCTCTGGGCTGGGCCGGCGGCGCCCGGCCGGTGATCGCCCTGACCAAGGCCGATCTCGCCGCGGACGCCGCCGCCGTGGAGAGCGAGGTCCGCTCGCTCGCGCCCGGCGTGGACATCGTGGTGACCAGCGTGGCCACCGGCCAGGGGATGGATGTCCTGGCCGCGCTGCTGGGCGAGGGCACCACGGTGCTGCTCGGGCCCTCCGGGGTCGGCAAGTCCAGCATCGGCAACGCCCTGCTGGGCGAGGAACTGCTGGCCACCGGCGCGGTGCGCGCGCAGGACGGCAAGGGCCGCCACACCACCGTCCGCCGCGAGCTGGTCCCCCTTCGGGCTGGCGGCGTGCTCATCGACACCCCGGGCCTGCGCGCGGTGAGCCTCCATGACGCGGCCGACGGCCTCGAGCAGGTCTTCGCCGAGATCGAACGGCTCGCCGAGTCCTGCCGCTTCGGCGACTGCGCCCACGACACCGAGCCAGGCTGCGCCGTACAGGCCGCCATCCGGGCGGGCGAGCTGGCCGAGCGCCGCCTGGACGGCTACCGCAAGCTGCAACGGGAGGCCGCCTGGGAGGCCGCGCGCACCGACGCGAGGCTCCGCGGCGACCGCGTCAACCGGCAGAAGGCCATCACCAGCCATCTGCGCGCGACCTACAAGTTCAGGGACCAGCAGCTGTGAACGGCGACGGCATCGTCCCGCCGCTTCCCCCGACTCACACCGAAACGGATACCACCGCCATGACCATCACCTGGTTCACCCGCTCCGAGACCGGCGCCGACCTCGGCCCGATCCGCGAGGTCAACCTCGCCGCCTTCCCCACCCCGCAGGAGGCCGACCTGGTCGAGGCGCTGCGCGCCGACCAGGGGGCCTGGATTCCCGGCCTGTCGTGGGTGGCGGAGGAGCCCGGCGGCGACGTCGCCGCGTTCGCGCTGCTCACCCGCTGCCACGTCGGCGACTCCCCCGCGCTCACCCTGGGCCCGTGCGCCGTACGGCCGGAACACCAGCGGCGGGGCGCCGGGTCCGCGGCCATCCGCGCGGCCCTGCAGGCCGCCCGCGAGCAGGGTGAGAGCCTCGTGCTCGTGCTCGGCCACGCCGAGTACTACCCGCGCTTCGGTTTCGTCCCGGCCTCCCGGTACGGCATCCGCCCGCCCTTCGACGTCGAGGACCGGTACATGATGGCGCTCGTCCTCGACGCCGCCCGGCCCGTGCCGGCCGGCACCATCAGGTATCCGGCCGCGTTCGGGGTCTGATCATGATCGCCCCGCGCACGTGCCCTGCCCTGGGCCCGTGCGCGGGGCGGCACCGTCTATATGCCTTGACGGGTGTCCGCGCTCGACGCGTGGCTCGAGCCGTACCGGAAGCTGTGGAACGCCGGCCTCGACGCCCTGGGCAGCCGCCTCGACGAGACGGCCGGCCCGCGGCACGCCGATCCCGCGGAGGACTGAGCCACCATGACCGAAGCCACCGGATGCTGGACGGCCGCGGCCCGGGGCGGGCGCCACGAGGGCGCGCACACGGGCATGACACCGCCCTGGAAGGTCTACTACGACGGATATGTCGCGGTCGGCGTCCCGTCAGGGGCGCCCGTCCCCGGCCTGGACGACGCCGGCTGACCTGGGCGCGCGGCGCGGCTCCCCACCGGTGCGGGCCGGTCGTAGGAGCGTGCTCCCAGCCGCTGATCGTGCGGGCGCAGGAGGTCGCCCGGCGTCCGCGGGCGCAGCCTGGAGGGATGAGAATCCTTCTTGCCGCCGCGCTGCTGTGGCCCGCACCGCCCCCGGCCGCACCGCCCCCGGCCGCCCCGCCCGACCTGCATCCGTGCGCCGCCGCGAGCACCCGATGCGAGGGCGAGATCTCCGTCCCGCTGAACTGGAGCGACCCGGGAGGCGAGCGGATCCGGGTGGCGTTCGCCTGGCTTCCGGCCGCGCGGGCCAAGGGCACCGTCCTCGCCGACCCCGGCGGCCCGCTGCCCGCTCTGCCGGCGTTACCGATCATCGAGGAGACGCTCGGTCCGGTGCTGCGCGACCACAACCTCCTGGTGGTCGAGCCGCGCGGGCAGGGCAGATCCAGCCCGCTGCGGTGCCAGGGGCTCGACCTCGCCCGGCCGTCCACCGTCGCGTCGTGCGCGGCCCAGCTCGGCCCGCGCGCGCAGTACTTCGCCACCGACCAGGCCGTGTCGGACCTCGACGCCGTACGGCAGGCGCTCGGCGTGCCGAAGGTGAGCTTCTACGGAAACTCCTACGGCACGCTGTTCGTCCAGGCCTACGCCGCCCGCTTCCCCGACCGCACGGCCGCGGTGTTCCTCGACAGCGTCGTCACCCCGTCCCCGGCGGGCCGCGCGACCTGGCCGATCAGGTTCCGCCTGGACAACCTGGACCTGGTGTGCCGGTCGTCGTCCGCGTGCGCGCGGCTGCCCGGCGAGGCCGGCCGGACGTTCGCCCGCCTGGTGAAGCGGGTCCGCGCGCACCCCGACCCCGAGCTTTTCATGCGTGCCCTCGTCGCCTTGAGCCGGTCGCCGCAGGAGGCGACCGTCGGACGCGAGCTGGCCGCCGCGACCGTCTCCTACCTGCGCGGCGATCGGGCGCCCCTGCACCGGCTGGCCGAGGTCGTCAGGGCGATGCCCATGCCGCCGACCGCGGGAGCCGAGTGGGCCGGCTACGTCGCCTATCTCTGCAACGACGGCGCCTTCGCCTTCGACCGGACGGCCGGCGCGGCGCGGCGGGCCGCGCAGCTGGCCGCCTACCACGCCGGCGAGCGGCCGACCTACCCGTTCACGCTGGCCGAGCTCGGGGGCATGACGCCCGCCCACCTGTGCGTCGACTGGCCCACCCCGCGCGACGAGCCGCCCGTGCCACCGGCCGCCGCCTTCCCCGCCGTCCCCGCGCTGGCGGTCGCCGGCGACTTCGACACGCACGGTCCCGCCGAGGTCTCCCCGGTGATCAGGCGCTTCCCGCGCGGCACCCTGCTGCCCGTCCGCTACGGCGCGCACAGCATGGCCTGGAGCGAGGGCTGCGCCCGTACCGTCCTGCGCGCCTTCCTGTCCGACCCCGGCCGACCGCCGGCCGCCACCGGGTGCGACCTGGCGAGCTACACCGCGATCGGGTCCTTCCCGCTGTCCGGCGCGGACGTGAAGCCCATGCCCGCCCGCATCCTCCCGGCGCGGGACCGGCGGCCGGCCGCCGTCGGCTACGCCACCGCGGCAGACGTCCTGTCACGCCGCAACCCGCTGTCCTTCCTCCACGCCGGTCTCACCGAGCAGACGGGGCTGCGCGGCGGCCGTGTCACGTTCGCCGGTGACGGCCGCGTCATCCGCCTCGACCAGGTGCGTTACACCGCCGACGTCGCCGTGAGCGGCACGCTGGCGCTGGGCGAGACCGTGAGCGCCGACCTGACCGTGGACGGGCGGGCGGTGAAACTGTCGTGGAAGCCTTTCCAGGCCACCGAGCGGACGGCGATCAGCGGCTCCGTGGACGGTCGGCCGTTCACCTCCATCTCCTGAGAAGCCGGGTGGAAGTGGCCTCACGCTTGAAATTAGAGCATTTCTCCAGAAAAATGCTCTGGCATGACGTCCACAGTGGTGGTGACCGGCGGCAACCGGGGCATCGGGTACGCGGTGTGCGAGCGGCTGGCGGCCGACGGGTTCAAGGTGCTGCTGGTCGCCAGGGATCCGGAGCGCGGCGCGCAGGCCGCGGCGGGCATCAGGGGCGATGTGGAGTGCGTGTCCGGCGACCTCACGACGGTCGCGTCCGTGCGGTCGCTGGCCGAGGAACTGCGCGCCCGATGCCCGCGCGTCGACGTGCTCGTGCACAACGCCGGACTGTGGCCCAGCCGTCGCACGCTGACCGGCGACGGCCTGGAGGAGTCGTTCGCGGTCAACCACCTGGCCCCGTTCCTGCTCAACCACCTGCTCGAGGACAGGCTCGGCCGCGTGGTCCAGGTCAGCGCGGGACTCTACGTCAAGGGCAAGGCCGAGGTGGGCCGCACCTCCGTGGGCGCCGGCTTCCACCCGATCCGCACCTACGCCGACACCAAGCTGTGCAACGTGCTGATGGTGCCGCTGTTCGCCGAGCGCTGGCGCGAGTCCGGCATCACGATCGACGCCGTGCATCCCGGCGTGATCCGTACCGGTCTCGGCGACCGGCACGGACCCCTCGGATGGCTGCTCAAGCTCGCCAAACGCCGGTGGGCCACGCCCGAGGAGGGCGCCGCCCCCGTCGTACGGCTGGCGCGCGAGAGCGGCACCGGCCGCTACTTCAACCTGACCGAGGAGATCCCGCTGCAGGGTCCGGCGCGGGACGGCGAGCTGGCCGAAGGTCTGTGGAAGGAGGCCGAGGCGCTAACGTCGGCGGGGTGACCAGGCACAGGCGCAGCGAGGAGACGGTCCGGCGGCTGCTCGACACGGCGCTCGAGGTCCACCCGGGCGACTTCACCCTGCGGGCCGTGACCACGCGCAGCGGCGTGAGCATGGGCAGCCTCTACCACCACTTCGGCAGCCTGGAGGGGCTGGCGGCGGAGTTGTACAGCCGGTGCATGGACGACCTCCTCGACACCCTGATCGCCGCCGTCGAGCAGTCCGCGAGCGCCCGCGACGGTGTACGGCAGGCGGTGCTGGCCTACCTGGGGTTCACCGCCGGCCACCCCGACAAGGCCCGCTTCATCCACGCCGCGCCGTACGCGATCGACCTCGGCCCGCACGCCGAGCGGATCGCGGCAGGCAAGGCGGCGCGCCTGAACAGGCTGGTCGCCTGGATACGCCTTCACATGGACGCGGGCACGGTCGCGAGCCTGCCGATGGCGCAGGTGGAGATGCTCCTGATCGGGCCGGTGGCCGAGGTGACCAGGCGGTGGCTGGCCGGCGCCCCGGAGATCGACCTGGCCGAGTCGGCCCGGCTGCTGCCCGACCGGATCTGGGCGTCGCTGCGCGCCGGGAGCGACACCAGTCGGCGCTGACGGCCGTCCAGATCGTCACCTCGGCCGGTGTCGTCGCGGGGTTCGGCGGAGTTCAGCGGGGTTCAGCGGGGTTCAGCGGTGGAAGCGCCAACGGGTCGCGCCGTGAGGCTCGGCGGTGGCGACCCCGATGGCGGTCTCGACCGCGAAACGGTAGACGTACCAGGGCGGCGGCCCCGCGCTCGGCGCGCTGTAGGGAGCGGTCAACGCCTCGCCCTCCACTTCGGCGGGCCACCCGCCCGCGCGGTAGCCGCCGGCGACCTTTTCCAGCGTCGCACTGTCGGTGACCCTGGCGGCCTCACCGTCGAGGACCAGGTCGAGGCCCTCGAGCCGGACGGAGATCGTGCAGGCCGGGTTGGCCGCCAGATTGCGCGACTTGCGGGTGCCGGGTCCGCTGGTGAAATAGATGTCCTCGTCGAGCCACAGGGCGCCGATCCCGGCGGAGTGGGGGCGGCCTTCGGGCCTGGTCGTCGCGAGGAACGCCGGGGTACCCATCTTGGGCAGGTCGGCCTCGAGGCGCTCGCGGGCCCTGCTCCAGGGCAGCGGCTTGTCGCCGTAGCGGTCGAGGTTGGCGGTCTCGATGGGCTCGCGGTGGGTCATCTCGTCCCTCCAGGTTCATCGCGGCTTTCCTCTTGGACTACCGCGCGACCGGAACTCATCCGTCGCACTGCTCCCACCATGACATGCCCGCTCGTCCACCGTACGGCCGGCGCGAGTTCGTTCCCTCGCACCCGTTGAAACACCATGTTTGCCATGGTGAGAGGGGGTACTCCTCGCGGAAACGGGGTGAGGAGGCGACGGTGACGCAGAGCAGCGGATTGCCCGCCACGGAACACCGGTCCCAGGTGAGAAAGGCCGCCACGGCCAGCGTCGTGGGCACCGCCATCGAATGGTACGACTTCTTCCTGTACGGCACGGCCGCGGCGACGGTCTTCGCCGACGTCTTCTTCCCGAAGTCCACCCCCTACGCCGGCACCCTGTCCGCCTTCGCCACCTACGCGGTGGGTTTCGTCGCCAGGCCGGTCGGTGCCGCGATCTTCGGACACTGGGGTGACCGGATCGGCCGCAAGGCCACGCTGATCATCACCCTGGTCATGATGGGCGTGTCCAGCGCGCTGATCGGGGTGCTGCCCGGCACCAACAGCATCGGGGTGATCGCGCCCATCCTGCTCGTCGTGCTCCGCATCCTCCAGGGCATCGCGGTCGGCGGCGAATGGAGCGGCTCGGTGCTGTTGTCGATGGAGTGGGGCAACCAGCGCAGGCGTGGCCTGATGGCCAGCTGGCCGCAGATCGGCGTGCCCATCGGCCTCATCCTCGGCACCGGGGCGATGTCGCTGTTCGCGGCCGCCGCGGGCCCCGCCTTCAAGGACTGGGGCTGGCGCGTGCCGTTCCTGCTCAGCCTGGTGCTGGTCGCCGTGGGCCTGTGGGTGCGGCTGCGGGTTCTCGAGACTCCGATCTTCGCCCAGCTGCTCGAGAAGCGGCAGGTCGCCAAGCTGCCCGTCGTCGAGGTGCTCAAGAGGCACCCGAAGGAGGTCATCCTGAGCGCGCTGCTGCGGGTTTCGGAGCAGATGCCGTTCTACCTCTACACGACGTTCGTCATCACCTACATCACCGCCGAGCAGATCGGGATGAGCAAGACGTTCGCGTTCGCCGCGGTCACCTGCGCGGCGACCGTCGAGCTCGTCGCCATCCCGTACTTCGGGCACCTCAGCGACCGCGTCGGCCGCCGTCGCGTCTACGCGCTCGGCGCCATCGTGCTGGCGGTGATCGCCTTCCCCTACTACGCGCTGCTCAACACCGCCAACGCGACGGTGATCCTGCTGACGGTCATGATCGTGCAGCTCCAGCACTCCATGGAGTACGGCCCGCAGGCCTCCCTGATCGCCGAGAGCTTCCCCACCGGACTGCGCTACGGCGGAGCCGGGCTGGGCTACCAGCTCGCCTCGATCATCGCGGGCGGCCCGGCACCGCTGATCGCCACCTGGCTGCTGCATGACTACGGCTGGCAGGCGATCTCCATTTTCATGATCATCGGTGCGGTCATCGGCCTCGCCGCCACCCTGGCCCTGCCCGACCGTTCCAAGATCGACATCTCCGACGATCGCGCCTACGGCGTCAGCCACGCGTGATCCGAGGTCCGCCCGGTGCGGTCCGGGTGCCGCCGTGTCGCCGTGTCGCCGGCCCGGCGTGGTTCGGCTTCGGGTACCCGGGGGCCGGGCCGGCCGGTCCAGGCGGGCGCGGCACACCCGCCGAACCCTGGAGATCTCTTCTCCCGTCGCGCGGATGGACGACCTGAGCGTTGGCGCGGCTTTCGTCGCGGCGGCCGCCGGCGGGCGAAGGGCCCGCCGGCGACGCGAGCGGTCGCCAGGCCGGACGCCCCGCGGGTCACGATCGCGGGGCTTTGCCCACGGCCTTGGTCCTGGTGATGCGAGCGGTCGTCAGGCCGGACGCCCCGCGGGTCACGATCGCGGGGCTTTGCCCGCGGCCTTGGTCCTGGTGACGATGGCGCCGAACAGGGCGAGGCCGCTGATCACGATGCGCGGCGCGCCCGGCTTGCCGCGCCGGGTACCGCGCTTGCCGAACAGGCCGAACAGGCCGAAACCTCTGACCTTGACCTCGATGTCGTCGGGGATGACGATCTCGGTGCCGCCCCACAGGGCCAGGGCGTTGATCCGGGTCTCGTGGGCGGTGAAGACGGCCTCGGTCAGGTCGATCACGCCGCCGCCGAACATCGACAACACGGAGAAGGTGCGCGGGACCACCCACTGCCCCTCGTGCTCGAACCCGCCGAACACGCCCAGCGCGACGCGGGAGGTGGGCTGCTGGTCCACCACGAGCAGGTCGGTGCGGCCGGGTTCGGGCAGATCGCGGCTCACGCGTTCGAGCTCGGCGTGGGTCTTGGCCGTGTAGACCTGGGTGAGCCGCTGGTCCAGCTCGGCCAGGTCGATCCGGCCCTCGGCGGCGGCCACCCGCACGCGGTCGGCGGCGCGGTCGCGCTCGTGGTCGGAGGCCCGCACCTGCTGGTCCTCCGTGCGCCCGGGATGCTCCGTCATCTTCAGTCCTGTCATGTCCGATCCGCACCTCGACCCACGCGAGGGCACCGCCCGGTTCGGGGCGGCTGAGGGCCATCTTATTAGCCAACTGGAGAATAAGGCGGACCGGCCTGGTCAGCCGGCGGGCTCGAGCCCCGACTCCTCGACCATGTGCGCCGCCAGCATCGCGGTGAGCTGGGCCCGGAACTCCCTCTCGTGCGCCGGGTCGTCCGGGTCGTGCCCCATGCCGGCCAGCCACGATCGCTTGCCGATCGCGAAGCCGTACGCCGCGGACACGCCCATCAGCGCCACCGCCTCGACGCGTGCCCGGCTCGGCGCCGGCCGTCCGGCCAGCGCGGAGCGGATGCCCGCCTCGATCGCGTCGATGAGCTGTCGCAGGTCCGGCCGTACGGCCCCCTGGTAGTCGGCGTGCATCTCGGCCCAGACGAACAACCGCAGGTAACGCTCGTCCGCCAGGGTGTCGAAGAGCACGCCCATGATCCCCGCCGCGGTGGGCACTCCTTCTTCGGCTCGGATGCGCTCGTGTATCCGCTGCTGGATGCGCGCCTCCTCGGCCATCAGCACCTCGCGGACGAGCGCGGCGTAGGTGCCGAAGTAGTGGGTCACCAGCCCATGGGCCACCCCGGCGGCCTCGGCGACCTGTCTCAGCCTGACGTTGTCGGGGCCCCGCTCCTCGATCAGCCCGGCGGCCGCCGCCAGCAGTTCCGCACGCGCTTCCTCGGGGGCTCTCCTGCGCCGTCTGGGCTTCACACCCCCACCCTATTGGCCGGCGTCCGACAGCCCGACCGGCCGACGCACCCGGCTGCGCCTGCGGCGCGCGGGCACGAGGCGAGGACGGGCGCCCGAACCGGCCGGCGGCCCGGCTCAGCGGATCCTCCTCGAACAGCGGCCCACCCGGGCCCGGGCCGGCGTCGAGCCGGACACGCGTCTCGCGGCGGTCGCGGTCCCGCTCAGGAGGCCACCGGCAGCCCGGCGTTCCGCCATTCGGGCAGGCCGTCCTCGAGCGTCCTGGCGTCGTACCCGAACCCGCGAAGCCGGCGCACCGCGTCAGGGGCCATCACGCAGAAGCGTCCTCGGCAGTAGGCCACGATCGTCTTCTCCCGCGGCAGCTCGGACAGCCGGGTGGCGACCTGGTCGTGCGGGATCGACAGCGCGCCCGGGATGTGTCCCGCCGCGAACTCGGTCTCCGGGCGGACGTCGATGACGACGACCTCGCCCGTCTCCAGCATCTCGGCCAGCCGCGGACGGCTCACCGGCTCCAGGTCCCGATCATCTCCCAGGTACTCGCGCGCGGCGCGCTCGACGTCGGCCAGCGAGGAGGCCGCCAGGACCTTCATCGTCTCGACGAAGGCGTGGACCGAGTCGTCGGAGAGCCGGTAGAAGACGCGGGTGCCTGCCCGCCTGGTCTTCAGCAGGCCGGTCGAGTAGAGCACCTTGAGCTGCGCGGAGGTGTTGCTGAGCTTGAGGCCGCACGCCGTGGCCAGGTCCTCGACGCTTCGCTCCCCCTGCGCCAGCACGTCGATCAGCTCGAGACGCAGCGGGTTCGCCAAGGCTTTGCCCAGGCGGGCGAACTGCTCGTAGAGCTGGGACTTGCGTGCCCGGTCACCCATCCAAAGTCCTCCAAATAGTTTTGGAATATTGTAGCAATGAGACCCAGGGAGGAAACATCATGGGCTTCTCACCATCGCAGGTGATCCCGCTCGTCGACGAAGGGCTCGGCAACACCGCGTACCTGGTGGACCTGGGCGACGGGCGCGCCCTGACCGTGGACGTACCCAGGGACCTGCGGGCCGTGCACCGTACCGCCGGCCGGCTCGGCCTGACCGTCGCGTTCGCGGCCGACACCCATCTGCACGCCGACTATCTGTCCGGCTCGCTCCAGCTGGCCCACGACGCCGGGGCGACGGTGCTCGCCTCCGCCGCCGGCCGGCGGGACTTCCCGCACAGGCCACTGCGCGACGGGGACGAGGTCGACCTGGGCGGCTTGACGCTGCGCGCCCTGGCGACGCCGGGCCACACGGCGGAGCATCTGTCCTTCCTTCTCCTGGACGGCAACGCGCCGCTGGGCGTGTTCACCGGGGGGTCGCTGATCGTCGGCTCCGCCGCGCGGACGGACCTCGTCTCACCCGATCAGACCGAGGCGCTGACCCGGGCCCAGCACGCCTCCCTGCAACGGCTGAGCCGGCTGCCCGACGAGGCCGCCGTGTGGCCGACGCACGGCGCGGGCTCGTACTGCTCGGCGCCTCCCCGCGCCGAGCGCACCTCCACGATCGGCGACGAGAAGCGCGCCAACCCCTTGCTGCGGATCGCGGATCCGGAGGTCTTCGCGCGTCGGCTCGTCGAGGGGCTGGGCAGCTATCCGGCCTACTTCTCCCGGCTGCCGGAGATCAACCGGCGCGGCCCCGGCATCATCACCTCGCGCCCGTCGCTGCGCCCGATCGACCTCGGCACGGCGCTCGGCGCCAAGGCCATGGTCGTCGACGTGCGCCCCGTCCTGGACTTCGCCCGGGGCCACCTCGAGGGATCGGTCTCGATCCCGTTGCGCGCGCAGTTCGGCACCTGGCTCGGCTGGATCGTGCCCGCCACCCAGCCGTTCGTCGTCGTGCGCGGTCCCGAACAGGACCCGGAGGAGATCGTCTGGCAGTCCTTGAAGATCGGCCATGAGAACCTGATGGGCGAGGTCGTCGACGTCCCGCGCGGCGCGGCCGACACGATCGACGTCGTCGGCGCCGACCAGGTCGGTGACAGCCAGGTCCTGGACGTGCGCCAGGCCGCCGAGTTCCGCGACGGGCACCTTCCCGGCGCCCGCCATGTGGAGCTCGGCGCGCTGTCCGGCGCCGACATCGGCGACGAGCCGCTGGTGGTCATGTGCGGCCACGGTGAGCGGGCGGCGACGGCGGCGAGCCTGCTGCGCCGTACCGGGCATCGGCACGTGGCGATCCTTTCGGGCGGAGCGGACGACTGGGCGCGGATCACCCGCCTGCCCCTGGAGCGCGATCGATGAGCGGGACGACCCGGCTCGGGCTGCGCGCCAACCTCGCCCAGTTCGTCCTGCTGGTGGCCGTGAACGCGCTGGTCGGCGGCATGCTCGGGCAGGAGCGGACGGTCCTGCCGTTGCTGGCCGAGCAGGCGTTCGCCGTCCAGGCGTACACCGCGATCCTCACCTACATCGTCGCCTTCGGCACCACGAAGGCGGCGAGCAACTTCTTCGCCGGCACGCTCTCTGATCGCTTCGGCAGGAAGCCCGTCCTGGTCGCGGGCTGGCTGATCGGGCTGCCCGTCCCGCTCCTGCTGATCTGGGCGCCCGCGTGGGAGTGGGTCGTCGCCGCCAACGTGCTGCTCGGCGTCAACCAGGGGCTGACCTGGTCGACGACAGTGATCATGAAGATCGATCTCGTCGGCCCGCGGCGTCGCGGCCTGGCCATGGGGCTGAACGAGGCGGCCGGCTATGTCGCGGTCGCCCTCACCGCGCTCGTCACCGGCTACCTCGCCGAGCGGTACGGCCTGCGCCCGGCGCCCTTCCTGCTCGGGCTCGCCTACGCGGCCCTCGGCCTCGGCCTGTCCGCCCTTCTGGTGAAGGAGACGCACGGGCACGCGCGTCTCGAGGCGAGCCACGCCCACGGCCATGAGATGCGAACGTGGCAGATCTTCCTCACGACGAGCTTCAAGGACCCGTCCCTGTCGGCCGCCAGCCAGGCGGGACTGGTGAACAACCTCAACGACGGCCTGGCCTGGGGGCTGTTCCCCCTGCTGTTCGCCGCGGGCGGTCTCGGCCTGTCGCAGATCGGCGTGCTCACCGCCGTGCTGCCTGCCGTCTGGGGCGCCGGGCAGATGCTCACGGGCGCGCTGTCCGACCGCGTCGGCCGTAAGCACCTCATCACCGCCGGCATGCTCGTCCAGGCGCTGGCGCTGGGCATCGTCGCCTCGGTGAACGACTTCACCGGATGGCTGCTCGCCGTCGCGTTGATCGGCGCGGGCACCGCGATGGTGTACCCCACCCTGCTCGCCGCGGTGGGCGATGTCGCCCATCCCTCGTGGCGCGCCAGGTCCGTGGGCGTCTACCGGCTGTGGCGGGACGGGGGCTTCGCCGTGGGCGCCCTGCTCGCCGGGGTGCTCGCCGACCTGTACGGCGTCCGCGCGGCCGTCTGGGTGATCGCCGCCATCACGGCCGCCTCCGGCGTGGTGGTGGCGGTGCGCATGCGGGAGACCCTGCCACGGTGAGACGCCCAGAGTGAGGACCTTTGGCACTACCGCGTGACCGCCGCCGGGCCGTCTCATGGAGAAGGTCATCTTACGGACAGACGTGTCAGGGAGTCGTCATGATCGTGGTCGGTGTCGATGGTTCGCGCGCCGGTCTGGAGGCCGTGGCCTGGGCGGCGCGGGAGGCCGCGCTGCGCGGTGTGCCGCTGCGCGTGGCGCACGCCATCTACGCATGGGCGTGCGAGACCGACCATGGCCGCTACTCGGAGATCGCCCAGTGGATGCGCCAGGGCGCCGAGGCGGTGCTGGAGGCGGGTGCCGACCGGGCACGCCGGCTGGAGCCGACGCTGACGGTGGAGACGGCGATCCTGCCGGGCGACCCGCGGGAAGCGCTGATCCGTGAGGGCGCGCAGGCGGAGCTGCTCGTGGTGGGCAACCACGGGCTGAGCGCCGTGCGCGGGCTGCTGGTCGGCTCGGTCGCGTACGGCGTCGCGGGCCACGCCTCCTGCGATGTCGTGGTGGTGCGGGAGTCTCCCGCCGTGACCAACGGGGAGATCGTCGTCGGCATCGACGGCACCGCGCAGTCCGGACACGTGCTGGAGTTCGCCTTCGCGGAGGCGGCGCTGCGCCAGGCCGATCTGCGCGCCGTCCACGTCTGGAACCGGTACGAGACCGGCGGCGGCATCCAGCCCGTGCCGGGCGACTGGCGCGAGACCGAGCAGCACGAGTTCAGGCAGCTCAAGGAGGCGCTGGCGGGCTGGTGCGAGCACTACCCGGACGTCAAGGTGATCGAGGAGATCGTGCAGGGCCACCCGGTGGACGCGCTGCGGGCGGCGGCGCGAGCCGCCGATCTGCTGGTGGTCGGATCGCGTGGACGTGGCGGGCTGGCGGGAATGGCGCTCGGCTCGGTCAGCCACGCCATGCTGCATCACGCCCCGGGGCCGCTGGCGGTCATCCGTCAAACGCGGTGACCGGGGCCGCTCGGGGCTTCCGGCCTCGGGCCGTGCGGACCTGTGGGCGATCGGGAACCGGTGCGCCGGGACGGGCCCGACGGGTCGCGCGGGCGGCGGGTCCGGCCGGGCCTGTCGGGGTTCGGTACTGAAGGAGAGGCGGACATGAAGGTCAGGACGATCCTGCTCGCCGCCGCGGCGGCCGCCGTGCTCGCGGCCCGTCCGTGGCTGCGGCGCTGGGGAGCCACCATCGTCGAGGAGTACGCGCCGATGCCCGGTGACGACCTGGGTACGGCCGCGCCGCGCGCCACCAGGGCCGTGACGCTGCAGGCGCCGCCGAAGGCGGTGTGGCCTGAGCTGCTGCGGGTGACCGGATTCGCGGCGAGCGCCCGGCCCGAGCGGGAACCGGCGCGGGTGACCGGGTTCACGGCGGGCGCCCGGCCCGAGCCGGGGCTGATGCCGGTGACCGGGTTCGCGGCCGATTCCTTCCCCGAGCCGGAGGTCGGCGTGACGGTGCCCGGACGGCTGGCGCGGATCGGCTGCACCGTGGCCCGGGTCGAGCCGGGGCGGGCGCTGGTGCTCACCCGTGACACCGGCGGCACCACGGTCATCCGCTCGGCCGTGCTGCGCGACCTCGGCGACGGCCGTACCAGGCTGATCGCCCGCACGTCCCTGCGGACGGCGGCGGGCGCGACCGGGTGGCTGTCCGGCCTCCGGGCCAAGGCGGCGGACCTGGTGACGACGTCCGGGCAGCTCCTGCTGATCAGCAGGCGCGCGGGCCGATCGGAACACCGTGCCGCCGGCGGCGACAGGGCCGGAGGTTCCCTCGCGACGGGTCCAACGCCCGTGTGCGGACCGCCGGCGCGCACGTAGCGTCGTGCCATGGCCGTCATCGACCTCACCAGGATCCGCGCTGCCGTCTTCGACACCGACGGGGTCGTCACCGACACCGCGCGCCTGCACGCGGCGGCGTGGAAGCACGTCTTCGACGGCTTCCTGCGCGGACGTTCCGCGCCCTTCCGCCGTGCTTCTGCGGGAGCTGCGGCGGCGCGGCTGCCTCACCGCCGTCGTCTCCGCGAGCCGGCACGGCAGGGCCGTGGTCACGTCCGCGGGTCTGATGCACCTGTTCGACGTGGTGGTCGACGGCGAGGACCTCGCCAGGTTCGCGCTGCCCGGCAAGCCGGATCCCGCCATGTTCCTGCGGGCGGCGAAACTCCTCCACGTGCCCGCGGCGCAGGCCGCGGCACCGCGCGCGGCCGGGGCACGCCCTCGGCCACCGGTCCCGGCCGAGGAACCGCTGTTCAACCCCGCGGGTTAGGCTATGAGGCGAAGCCGGAGCTGATCCCGCGGACCAGCCACCACGACGTGGAGCGGACCGGCCACGGCTCGACTCGAGCGCCGTGGTGCCCGCCCGGGGTGCTCGCCTGATCGACCGGGCCGCCACGGGGAGCCGGGGCCGACGGCCACGTGCCTTCTTCGTGGCGCACGCCGTACCTTCACCTTCCGACAAGGAGTGGCCATGACCGCGGGAAGCGACCTCGGACGCCGCATCGCACACCACCGCGAACGCCTCGGGCTCAGCTACGAACAGCTCGCCGACCGGACGATGCTGACGGCCGGCTACCTCCGCTACCTGGAGGAGTCCGCAGGCACACCCACGAGGGAGACGCTCATCCGCCTGGCCGAAGCCCTCGGGACCAGCGTGGACGAGCTGCTCGGCGGCGGCACGGACCGCCCGCCGGGGAAGGGCCCGGCGACGGCCCGTCCGACGGTGGAGGTCCTGGACGAGGAGGAGTGCAAGCGGCTCATCGCGCCGGGCGGCATCGGCCGCGTCGCCTTCAGCGGGCTGCGCGGGCCCACCGTGCTGCCGGTGAACTACCAGTTCGTGGACGACTCGGTGATCTTCAGAACCCGGTACGGCGGGCCGATGGACGAGGACCTGCGCACCGGGCTCGAAGGGGTGGACATCAAGATCGGCTTCGAGGTGGACAGGATCGACGAGGCCAGGCGCGAGGGATGGAGCGTGCTCATCCAGGGAGCCGCCCACCACCTCAGCCCCGACCAGGTCCCGCAGGTCGACGTGACGCCGTGGGCCGGCGGCGAGCGGGATCTCTACATCCGCGTCGTCCCGGCGCAGATCACCGGGCGGCGCATCCACGCGCTCTGAACGGCCTCGGCCCCACGGAAGGCTCAATGCCCGTGACGCCCGGAAGGTCGGGACTTTCGCCTCTGCACCGGCCGGCGCCCCAGCGGCCAGGCTGGATGTCATGCAGACAGACGACTCCGGCCTTCAAGTCCTCTCCACGGAGGAGTGTCTCGAGCTGCTGGCGTCGGCCGACATCGGGCGCATCGTCTTCACCGACCACGCGCTGCCGGCGGTGCAGCCGGTCAACTTCTACCTCGACGACGCCTCCATCGTGATCAGGACCAACCTCGGGTCGAAGCTGGCGGCGGCCACCAGGCAGGCCGTGGTGGCATTCGAGGCCGACGAGTTCGACAGCGGCACGCACACCGGCTGGTCGGTCACCGCGGTGGGGCGGGCGCGGGCCGTACAGGACGACGACGAGCGGGCTCGGCTTTCGCGGCTGCCGCTCCGCCCCTGGACGCCGGGAGACAGGAGCCACTTCATCGTGGTCCGCATCGAACAGGTGTCGGGGCGCAGGATCATCGCGGAGCCGGCGGGCGCGGCGAACGCCCACTCGTGACAGCCGGGACTACGGGGCCATCGCGTTGCGCACCCTGGCGCCGAGCCACAGCGCCATGGTGGCGACGAAGAGCGCCGCGAGGGCCAGCTCGCTGGCGGTGACCAGCACCATGGCGGTCGACACGAGCGCGACGACTCCCAGCACGCGGGCCAGGACCGTGTAGAACAGCGTGGCGGGCGAGCGGGGCCTGGCGTCGCGGTCGACCCTGCCCAGCGCGCAGCCCCCGACCAGGCCCACCAGCACGATCGTCGCGGCGGCCCCGCCCACGGTGCGGACCACGGGCACCTGCGCCCCGCAGAGAAAGGCGGCGTAGACGGCCACGTTCGCCCCGGCCAGCACTGTGGCTCCGGCGTCTTTCCAGGTCAACCCCATGCTCTTGCCCACCTCCCGCTCCGCAACGACATTCTCAGGGCGAGTCCGGGGGCGGTAGGGCCATAAGACCTCTTCCCTCCGAACCCGCACCACTGGCACCTGCGCGAACCCTCCCGACAGGTCGGCCGGCGGACGTCGAGGGACTTTCGGCCCTGCCGTTCATGTCACCGAGCCAGCACGCTTGAACGAGGGGGGCAGGAAAACCCTGTGACGCCCGACACGCACCCGAGAGGCCACCACGCCATGGCACGATCGATCGGCACCTACGCCGCCAGCCCGTTCGAAGCGGAGCTGGCCGCCCTGAGAAGACGCGTGAGAACGCTGGAGGAGCAGGTGGAGACGCTCAGACGTGAGCTGGAAACCGCCGCCCTCCAGCGGAACCTGACCGGTTCCTGATGTGGCCGGCGTCCCACGAGCGCACGCCGCCGAGGACTCAGATGAGGACCGACCCCGCCGGGCAGCACCGGCGGCACGCCCCGTTCGAGCTGTCGTACCGGCCTGACGGCGGGAGCACGACGGTCACCTGCCGTGGCGAGGTGGACATCGCCACGGCGGGCCGGCTGGAGGGCCTGCTGGCCGACGTGCTGAGCCGGTCACGTCCCGACGTCGTCCTCGATCTGCACGACGTCACCTTCCTGGACGCCAGCGGGCTGACCGCGCTGATCCGCGGCGATGACCGGGCGCGCGGCGTGGGTGGCCGCCTGCGACTGGCCAACGTTCCCGGCCACGTCGCGCGGATCATCCGGATCACCGGTCTCGACCGGCGCTTCGACACCGGGTAACCGGCCGCTCACGACGTGGCCTCTCGCGTCACCGGGACGACGGCGACCGGGCAGCGGGCGTCGCGCAGCAGCGTGCCGGCGAGACGGCCGAGCTCTCCACGCCGGGGCCGGCCCACCACCAGCAGGCTGGCGTCCCGCGGCGTCTCGGTCCCGGTGTGCGCCGGGACCTCGGGGTATCGCTCCCGCCATGTCGCGGGAAGCGGTGCGAGGGCGAGCACGGACAGCCGCTGCAGCGACGCCTCCCTGAAGGCGAACTCCAGGACGGCCTCCTCGGCCTCGGTCGCCACGACGGGGCCGGGATGCGCGATCGACGGCAGCGGGCCCGGACCGCGGACCACGACGACGGGACAGCTCGCGTACGTCGCCACCTGGGTGGCCACCGAGCCCAGGACGGCGAGCGGGAGCCCGCCCAGGCCGCGCGAGCCGACGACGACCAGGTCGGCCTCGCCGGACAGCGTGACGAGCCGCTCAGCCGCCTTCCCCTCGTACAGGTCGGTCTCGACCTTGCCGACCGAGCTGACGTGCCTGGCGCAGTCGGCGCCGTGCCACAGCACGTGCTCGGCGGCCTTGCGCAGGTGGAGCTTGGCCTCCTCGTCGGCCTCGCCGTACGGCCACTGCCAGGCGTGGGCGACGGTGAGCGGCAGCCTGCGCAGCTCGGCCTCGTCCATGGCCCAGTCCAGGGCCTGCATGGAGTAGTCGGACCCGTCATAGCCCACGACGACGTTCATGGCCGTGCCCTCACTCTGTGCGTCATACCGCCAGCCTCGTCGTCGCCGGGCCCCGGCGACTAGGGACTTTCGCCCCCTGCGCGCAGGTACTCCGGCACTCCCGGCCGGCTCCGGCCTGCGGAAGTGTCGTCAGCGGGAGGTGCGCCACGCACCATGCCGAGCCCTGGGAGAGGTTCACGATGACTGACGGTTATGACGTGCTGCTGCGTGACGGCGACATCGCCCATGTGCGCCCGCTCGCGCCCTCCGACCGGCAGGCGTTGCACGAGCTGGTCGACCGGTCCTCCCCGCGCTCGGCCTACCTGCGATTCTTCTCCAGCGGCCGGACCACGGCCCACGCCTACATGGACACGGTCACCGACGACGGCTACGGCGGCCACGCGCTGGTGGCGACCCTGCGGGGGCGGCTGGTGGCGGTGGTCGAGTGCATTCCTCTCACCGACGGCCTCGCCGACCTGGCCATCCTGATCGACGACGCCGCCCAGGGCAACGGGCTGGGCACGCTGCTCCTGGAGCACGCCGCCCTCGACGCCGCCGACCACGGTGTCAAGGAGCTGAGCGCGGAGGTCCTGTCGGAGAACGTGCGGATGCTGCGGGTCCTGAACGACCTCGGGCTCGACGTCAGGCGGCACGTCGACGGCAGCGTCACGCAGATCCGCATCTCCCTCGCGCCGACCGGCAGGCTGGCGGCCACCATCGAGGCGCGGGACCACGCCGCCGAGCGCGCCTCGATCACCCGGGTGCTCGAACCCCGTTCGGTGGCGGTGATCGGCGCCAGCCGTGATCCCCGCGCGATCGGGCGCCGCGTGCTGGACAACCTGGTCAAGGGCGGCTTCGAAGGACCGGTCTACCCGGTCAATCCGCGAGACCCCGGCTGCTACCCCAGCGTGCTGGCCATCCCGGGCGAGGTGGACGTGGCCGTCGTGGCCGTACCCGCGGCGCGCGTGCCGGAGGTCGCCCGCGAGTGTGCGGAGGCCCAGGTCGCCGGGCTGGTGGTGCTGACCGCGGGCTTCGCCGAGAGCGGCGACCGCGAGGCCGAGCAGGACCTGCTGAAGGTCTGCCGTACGGCGGGCATGCGCCTGATCGGCCCCAACTGCCTGGGCATCGCGAACACCGCCATCGGCCTGCACGCCACCTTCATGGACCGCCGGCCAGAGAAGGGACCCGTGGGCCTGATGTCGCAGTCGGGCGCGATCGGCGCGGCCCTGCTGGACCAGCTCGGCGTCTCGACCTTCGTCTCGGTCGGCAACAAGGCGGACGTGAGCGGTAACGACCTGCTGGAGTACTGGGCCGACGACGCCGCCACCTCGGTGATCGCGCTGTACCTGGAGTCGTTCGGCAACCCGCGCAGGTTCACCCGCATCGCCCGCAGGGTGTCGGCCGCCAAGCCGATCCTGCTGGTCAAGAGCGGCCGGTCCGACTCGGGCGGCAGGGCGGTGCGCTCGCACACCGCGGCCGCCGCCACCCCGGACATCGCGGTCGACGCCCTGGTCCGCGCCTCCGGCGTCATCCGGCTCGACACGCTGCAGGACCTGGTCGACACCGCCAGGCTGCTGTCCCACCAGCCGCTGCCGCGGGGCAGGCGCGTGGCGATCGTCGGCAACAGCGGCGGCCCCGAGGCCATGGCGGCCGACGCCTGCGAGCGGTACGGGCTGGTCGTCCCCGAGCTGCCGGCCGGGCTGGTGGACGGACCGCCGGCCGCCGCGCTGGGCAATCCCGTGGATCTCACCGCCGAGGCGAGCGCGCGGCAGCTCGGCGCGGCCGTGGCGGCCCTGGCGACCAGCCCCGAGGTGGACGCCGTTCTCGTCGTCTACACCCCTCCCTTCGGATCCGGCCTGGAGGCCACCCGCGAGGCCATCGCGGCCGCCACCCGATCAGCGACCAACACCGTCCTGGCCTGTGTCATGGGGCACGGCGGGCTGATCGACGGGCGCGTGCCCGCCTACGCCTTCCCCGAGCAGGCCCTGGCCGCGCTCGCCCACGCCGTTCACTACGCCGAGTGGAAGCCCGAACCGGTCGGCGAGCTGCCGGCCGCCGACGTCGAGACCGCCCGGAAGATCGTGCGCGGCGAGCCCGAGGGGTGGCTCTCCCCCGCGGCCGCCGCCCGGCTGCTCGGCTGCTACGGCATCAGCGTGTGCGAGTCGCTGCCCGCCGACGGTCCGCAGGCCGCCGCCGATGCGGCCGGCCGAACCGGCCTGCCCGCCGTGCTCAAGGCCGTGGGGCCGGTGCACAAGAGCGACGCCGGCGGCGTCCGGCTGAACCTGCGGACCCGGCAGGAGGTACGGCAGGCCTACCTCGAGATGGCCGCCACCGTCGAGGGCATGACCGGCGCGATCGTCCAGCGCCAGCTGCCGGCCGGAGTGGAGATCATCGTCGGCGGCGTCAGCTATCCCGCGTTCGGGCCGCTGGTCATGGTGGGCATGGGCGGGATCGCCGCCGACCTGCTGGCCGACCGCGCCTTCAGGGTGCCGCCGCTGAGCGCGGCCGCGGCTGCGGAGCTGGTCGGCGAGCTGCGCTGCGCGCCCCTCCTGTACGGCTACCGCGGCGCCGCGCCGGTGGACGTCGCCGCCCTGACCGACCAGATCGCCCGCGTGAGCCGGCTGCTGGACGACCTGCCCGAGGTGGCCGAGCTCGACCTCAACCCGGTCATCGTGACCGAGCGGGGCGCGGCCACGGTCGACGCCCGGATCAGGCTGGCCCCGCCCGAGGACCGGCCCTCGCCGTTGCGCCGCCGCCTGCGCTGACCAACGGCGGACACGCAGGGACTTCGGACCCTACAGCACCCGCCCTTCCGGGCCTGGGATGGAGATGGGGAGGAGCCATCATGCGCACCAGAGTGAACGACATGGTCGACGCGGTCGACGACCTGGGCTCGGCCGAGGACGACAGCCCTGCCTGGGGTGGCCGGTAGCCATGTTCGTCCGCGAGGTCATGACCGGTCCCGTGGTCACCGTCCGCCGCACCGACCTGGTGCGGCGGGCCATCCGTCTCCTCCACGGGCACGACATCACCGCCGCTCCCGTCGTCGACGAGGCGGGCCGGGTGATCGGCATCGTCAGCGAGCTGGATCTGCTTCGCGGCGAGTTCGACCCCGACCCGCGAGCGCACGCCCTGCCCGTCCACGGGTCGGCCGAGCCCCCGCCGTCGACCGTCGGCGAGGTGATGACCGGCAAGGTGATCACCGTCACGGAGAACACGGACGTCACCACCGCCATCGAGCTCATGGTCGGCCAGCGGGTCAAGAGCCTGCCGGTGATCCGCGGCGACGCGCTGGTCGGCATCGTCAGCAGGCGCGACCTGATGGCGCTGCTCGCCCGCCCCGACTCGATGCTGCGCGACGACGTGCTCGCGGCGCTGCGGGAGCAGTACCCTCGGTACCCCGGCGACGGGGTGAACGTCCAGGACGGCATCGCCGAACTGGCCGGACCCGCCGACGACGTCGCCGACGTGATCGCCAGAACCGTCCCCGGCATCGTCCGGGTCACCCGCAGGAGCGCGCCATGAGGGCCACCGTCCAGGACGTGATGACCACCGGCGTCGCCGCCGTCGAAGCCGACGCCCCCTTCCATGTGATCGCCGAGCTGCTCATCGCGCGGGGCGTCAGCGGCGTCCCGGTCGTCGACGACACCGGCCATGTGCTCGGCGTCGTGTCGGAGGCCGATCTGCTGTGCAAGCAGGAGTTCAAGGAGCGCTACTACGGCGACGTCTACCGGCCGCCGCTGCGCGCACGGCTGCGCCACCGCACGGGCACCCCACGCAAGGCGACCGGCGAGACCGCCCGCGAGCTGATGACCTCTCCCGCGGTCGTCACGACACCCGGATCCTCCGTGGTGAGCGCCGCCCGGCTGATGGACGCCCGCGGGGTCAAGCGGCTGCCCGTCGTGGACGCCGACGGCCGGCTCGTCGGCGTCGTCAGCCGGCGCGACCTGCTCAAGGTGTTCGTCCGCCGGGACGAGGACATCAGGGCCGAGGTCGTCAGGGCGCTGGGGGCGCGCACCGCGGCGCGGGTCGACGTCGTCGTCGAGCAGGGCGTGGTCACGATGACCGGCACGACCGGCACGCTCAGCGAGGCGCTCCTCGCGGTTCGCGACGCCGAGAACGTCGAAGGCGTGGTCGCCGTCCACGACCAGGTGACGTGGGGGCGCGACGACGTCGGGGCGGCCGACCTGCCGACATGGGACGGCGCCTGACCAGCGGCGCCTGACCAGCGGCGCCTGACCAGCGGCGCCTGACCAGCGGCGCCTGACCGGCGGCGTCTGGCCGGCGGACCCCAGAGACAACGAACGCCTGCTGGGCGGCGTCAGTCAGGACCAGGACGCTGACCGGGCGGCGGCGATCGCGGCCTGGCCGAAGCTGATCCCGCCGTCGTTGACCGGGATCCGCTCGCCGAAGAACGGGTCGAAGCCCGCCGGCTCCAGGCGGGCCAGCAGGGTCCGCAGGGTCGCGACGCCGTCGTACACCCACAGCCCGGCCCTGCAGTCGAGCCGCCAGGCGAGCGGCTCGGCCGTACCGGTGGCGCACTGTTCGAGCCTGAGGGCGGCCTCGCCCTCGAAGGTGGTGATGTCGCAGAGGCCGAGCAGCGCCGCGGCGGCGGCGAAGAGGTGACCCACGCTCGAGGAGACCGGGCATCTGGCGTTGCGCGCGATGAGGTTCCTGACGATCGCCGCGTCAGTGGCCAGGTCGCCCGGCACCGGCGCAGGGCTGGCGGTCTCTCCGCCGATGAGATAGCCGAGCGCCATGCGGGCGGGCCGGCGGACGGCCGCCACGCCGCCGGGCATCGGCGCGTGCGAGAAGCGGCCCAGCCGCCGGTATCCGGTGTAGTGGGCCAGCAGCAGCTCGCCGCCCCAGAACGTGCCGTCGTCGCCGAGCCCGACTCCGTCGTAGGCGAGGCCGAGGAAGGGACCGGGCAGCCCGTGCTCGGCCGCGACCGCGGCGACGTGCGCGTGGTGGTGCTGGACGGCGACGCGGCGCGGCCACCGCTGGGCCAGCCTGGTGGACACGTATCCGGGATGCAGATCGTGCGCGGCCAGTTCGGGTTCGATGCCGTGGACGTCGCGCAGCCACGTCAGCTTCCTGTCGAAGGCGTCCAGCGTCGCGTCGTCCTCCAGGTCGCCGAGATGCGGGCCGAGCACGGGACCGGCGCCTCCCACTCGGTGGTGTCCGCCGTGCCGACGGCGTTCCTGGTGCTCACCGGGGACCTCTCACATCAGGGGCGGGACGAGGTAGAGGTCGTCGCGCGGGAAGGTCAGCTCGGGGACCACGTCCACGACGCCTTCCAGCCGCCTGATCTGCTCGACGAGCGCGATGGCCTGCGAAGCGCGTTCGACGTGGCCGCCGACCGTGACGACCCCCTTGTGGACGGTGATCGTGAAACCGGCGCCGATCAGCTGCCTGACCTCCGCCTCCAGCTCTTCGGCCGGGCGGATGAAGACGCGCAGCACGTCGGCCTCGTGGAGGGTGCCGACCATGCGCCCGGTGACCGCGTCGATCACGGGCAGCTGCCTGATGCGGCTGTCGTGCATCATCCTGGCGGCGTCCTTGACGAGGGTGCCGGGGGTGACGGTGATCGCGGGCGTGGTCATCAGCTCGGTGGCGGTCCTGCCCGCGGCCTTCTTGTGCTCGGCCCGGGTCGTGGCGCTCTCGAAGATGGAGGTGGGGTGCCGTACCGTGTCGATCTCCTTCAGGAGCAGGTCGTCCTGCGAGACGACGCCCACCGGGCGGCGGTCGGCGTCGATGACGGTGACCGCTCCCACGGCGTAACGCTTCATCGCCGCCACGATGTCGGCGAACGTCGCGCTCTCCAGCACGGCGATGGCGACACGGCCCATGACGTCCTGGACTTGAATGGCCATGGTTTCCTCCTAGGGTCGGCTACCAGCCTGCTCGTCCGCGGTCCGCGGCGGCAGCGGCGAACGTCCCGCCAGGCCAGGCCTTAGGTCCCGGATCTCGGGCGGGTCCTCGCCGTGCTCGCGGGTGTAGGCGCGGGCGCGCAGCCTCGCCTCGGCCATCTCCTGGCGCAGGTGCGCCTGGGCGGTGCCGAGGCCCTCGACGCGGTCGATGACGTCCATGACCAGGTGGTAGCGGTCGATGTCGTTGAGCATGGCCATGTCGAACGGCGTGGTCGTGGTGCCTTCCTCCTTGTAGCCGCGCACGTGCATATGGGCGTGCCCGTGCCGCCGGTAGGTGAGCCGGTGGATCAGCCACGGGTAGCCGTGGAAGTTGAAGATCACCGGCCGGTCGGTGGTGAACAGCGCGTCGAACTCGGCGTCCGACATGCCGTGCGGATGCTCCGACGGCTGCTGCAGCCGCATCAGGTCGACGACGTTGACCACCCGCACCTTCAGCCGCGGCAGCCGTTCCCGGAGGATCGCCGCCGCGGCCAGCGTCTCCATCGTCGGCACGTCGCCCGCGCAGGCCAGCACCACGTCCGGTTCGGCCCCGGCGTCGGTGGAGGCCCACGGCAGGATGCCGAGACCGCGGGTGCAGTGGACGATCGCCTCCTCCATGGTGAACAGGTCCAGCACCGGCTGCTTGCCGGCGACGACCACGTTGACGTAGTCGCGCGAGCGCAGGCAGTGGTCGGCGACCGACAGCAGCGTGTTGGCGTCCGGCGGCAGATACACCCGCACCACGTCGGCCTTCTTGTTGACCACCACGTCCAGGAACCCCGGATCCTGGTGGGAGAAACCGTTGTGGTCCTGCCGCCACACGTGCGACGACAGCAGGTAGTTCAGCGACGCCACCGGCCGCCGCCACGGGATCCGCCTGGCCGTCTGCAGCCACTTGGCGTGCTGGTTGAACATCGCGTCCACGATGTGGATGAACGCCTCGTAGCAGGTGAACAGGCCATGCCTGCCGGTCAGCAGATAGCCCTCCAGCCAGCCCTGGCACAGGTGCTCGCTCAGCACCTCCATGACACGCCCGTCGGGGGCCAGATGGTCGTCGCCGGGCAGCAGGATGGCGTTCCATGCCCGGTTCGTGGTCTCGAAGACGGCCGACAGCCGGTTGGAGGCGGTCTCGTCCGGGCCCATCAGCCGGAAGGTGCGCGGGTTGCGGGCGATGACGTCGCGCAGGAAACCGCCGAGGACGCGGGTGGGCTCGCTGGTCCGCGTGGCGGGCTCGGCCACCTCCACCGCGTAGTCCCTGAAGTCGGGCAGGCGCAGCGGGGTGAGGAGCTCGCCGCCGTTGGCGTGCGGGCTGGCGCTCATCCTGCGCTCTCCGCGCGGGACGGTCGCCAGCACCTCCGGCATCGGCCGTCCTTCGGAGTCGAACAGCTCCTCGGGCCGGTAGGAGCGCATCCACTCCTCCAGCAGCGCCAGGTGCTCGGGGTTCTCGCGCACCTGGGCGAGCGGCACCTGGTGGGCGCGCCAGGTGCCTTCGACCTGGACGCCGTCCACGACGGCGGGTCCCGTCCAGCCCTTCGGCGTCCGCAGCACGATCATCGGTGGCCTGCCGGCCTGCCCGTCCCTGAAGTCGCGGATCTGGTCGAAGACCACGTCGAGCGTCGCGGCCATCTCCTCGTGGGACGGGCCGACGACGTGCGGGCGGTAGCCGTACCCCTCCATGAGCTTCAGCAGCTCAGCCTCGGGGATCCGGGACAGCACCGTCGGGTTGGCGATCTTGTAGCCGTTCAGGTGCAGGATCGGCAGCACCACACCGTCCCGCGCCGGGTCGAGGAACTTGCCCGAGTGCCAGCTGGCCGCCAGCGGGCCGGTCTCCGCCTCACCGTCCCCCACCACGCAGGCGACGACGAGGTCCGGGTTGTCGAAGGCGGCGCCGTAGGCGTGCGCCAGGGAGTAACCGAGCTCGCCGCCCTCGTGAATCGAGCCGGGCGTCTCCGGCGCGACGTGGCTGGGGACGCCGCCGGGGAAGGAGAACTGGCGGAACAGCCTGCGCATCCCCGCCTCGTCCTGCGAGACGTCCGGATACCGCTCGCTGTAGGAGCCCTCCAGCCAGGCGTGCGCCACCGCCGCCGGCCCCCCGTGCCCCGGGCCCACGACATAGATCATCTCCTGGTCACGCTCGGCGATGATCCGGTTGAGATGGGCGAAACAGAAGTTCAGCCCCGGTGTGGTCCCCCAGTGACCCAGCAGCCGGGGCTTGACGTGCTCCGGCCTCAACGGCTCCCGCAGCAGCGGGTTGTCCAGCAGGTAGATCTGCCCGACGGAAAGGTAGTTCGCCGCACGCCAGTAGGCGTCGATGTCCTTCATACCCGCCACACTCGTCCGCCCGCCGCCGCGCGGATAGGGACCTTGGTCCTCAACCGCGAGGCATCTACGTGAATGAGAGTTGCTCGCCGCCGCAGACCGGGCCGACTTCCGCTTTCTCAAGGAGACGATCGAGGTCAGCGGCTCCCTGCTGTCCAAGCACGTGCTCGTCCTCGAGGAGGCGGGCTACGTGAAGGTGTCCAAGGGCTTCGTGGGAAAGCGGCCCCGCACCTCGCTGTCCCTCACCGACGAGGGCAGGGCCGCGTTCGCCACCTACACCGCCGTCCTACGGAGGATCACCGGTGCCTGAACCCACCGCCGGCCACGACGCCCACAACATCATGAAGCAAGCCGTCTGATCGACGCCGGCACCCCCGTGAAGCGCTGAGCTTCACGGAGGCCGCCCTGCCGGGGGCTCTCAGGCGGTGCGGACGACGGCGACCGGGCAGGTGGCGTGGTGCAGCACGCCCCTGCTGACCGAGCCGAGCAGCGCCCGCTCCACGGGGTTCCTGCCGTGGCTGCCGACGACCACCAGATCGGCCTGTGCCGACGCCTCGGTGAGCGCCTGCACCGGGTGCGCCTGCCTGACGTCCTCGACGACCTCGACCTCCGGGTGGTTCGCCCGGCAGGCGGCGATCGTCTCGGCGACGACCTTCAGCTGCCGCTCCCTGATCTCGTCCAGGTCGTAGACGAGCCCGGGAGAGTAGACGTGCACCGGCAGCTCCCACGCGTGCAGCGCGCGCAGCCTGCTGCCGCGCAGCTTCGCCTGCTCGAACGCGTAGGCGAGCGCCGGCTCGCCGCCCGGCGCGTCGTCCACGCCCACCACGATCTCGCCCCGCGCCGGCTCCGGAGCATCGCGTACCACGACCACGGGGCAGGGCGAGTGACCGGCCACGTGCATGCTGACCGAGCCGAGCAGCATGCCCGTGAAACCGCCCAGGCCCCTGCTGCCGACCACGACCTCGGCCGCCTCGCCCGCGGCCTCGACCAGGACGGCCGAGGGAGAGCCCTGGACCAGCCGCGTGTCCACCGTCACCTCGGGCCGGCGCGCCCGTACGACCGCCTCGGCCTCGGCCAGCAGCTTCTCCCCCGCCTGGATCAGGGTGTCCGGCCACTCCTGCGCCGGGAACGCCGCGATCTGGTACGGCCAGCGGTCCACCGCGTACACGATCCGCAGCGGTACGCCCAGGCGCAGCGCGTCGTCGGCGCCCCACTCCACGGCGGCCTTCGCCGCGGCCGAACCGTCGAACCCAGCAATGATCATGGCTCCTCCTTCGTCTTCCCCATCGCACCGCCGAAGCCTCCGCCGTGACAGAGGCGAAGGTCCTCGAACAGGGAGGACCGAAGTAGGGTGATCCAGTGATCAGCGTCCTGGTGCTCAACACCGGCTCCTCGTCCTTGAAGTACGAGGTCATCGATGTCGAGAAGGGGACCCGGCTGAGGCGCGGGCTGACCGAGAACGTCGACGACCACGGGGCGGCGGTCTCGGCCATGCTGGAGTCCCTGGAGGACGTCAGGCCCAGGGCCGTCGGTCACCGCGTGGTGCACGGCGGCACCAGGTTCCGCGAGCCCGTCCTGGTCGACGAGCGGGTGGCGGCGGCGATCGAGGAGCTCACCCCCCTCGCGCCGCTGCACAATCCCGCCAACCTCACCGGCATCCGCCTCGTCGCCGCCGCCTATCCCGGGGTGCCGCAGGTGGCCGTCTTCGACACCGCCTTCCACCACACGCTGCCGGCCGAGGCGCACACCTACGCCGTCCCCCGCGACTGGGGCGTGCGGCGCTTCGGGTTCCACGGCACGTCCTGCGCCTACGTCTCACGCGAGGCGGCCCGGCTGCTCGGCCGGCCGCTCGACGAGGTCAACCTGATCGTGCTGCACCTGGGCAACGGCGCCAGCGCCACGGCCGTCGCGGGCGGGCGCAGCGTCGACACCTCGATGGGGCTGACGCCGCTGGAAGGCCTGGTGATGGGCACCCGCTCGGGCGACGTCGACCCCGCGCTGCCCGGCTACCTGTCCCGGGTCGCGGGCATGGACGTGCGCGACGTCGAGGACGCCCTCAGCCGCGACAGCGGCCTGCTGGCGCTGGCCGGAGCCGGTGACATGCGCCGCGTACGGCAGGCGGCCGACGAGGGCGATCCGGCCGCCGTGCTGGCCCGCCGGGTGTACGCCTATCGCATCCGCAAGTACGTCGGCGCCTACTACGCCGTCCTCGGCCGGGTCGACGCGATCGTCTTCACCGGCGGGATCGGCGAGCACGACGACGGCACGCGCGCGGCCGCGCTGTCCGGCCTGGACCGCCTCGGGATCGCCGTCTCACCGGAGCGCAACCAGGCCGGCGAGACCTTCGTCTCCCCGCCGGAGGCCGACGTGGCGGTCGTGGTCGTGCCCACCGACGAGGAGTGGGAGATCGCCCGCCAGGTGATCGACGTGGTGGGCCGGGCCTGAGCCGGCGCTCAGCGGAAGATCGCCTGGTCCACGACGAACCAGATGAAGTCCTCGTCCTCCCATGAGGATCGCAGCTCGCCCGGGATCGTGAAGCCGCCGGACGTCGTCTCGGCCGCGCACGTGGCGGTGAACCTCTCGTAGCGATCCTCGTGCCAGCGGGAGAGGTGGACCGACTCCAGACGGCCGTCGGGCGCGACGGTGAGGGTCACGTCGTGGTCGTGGACGCGTGCGACGACCCGCCGCTCGTCGACCGGCTTCCACAGCACCGCGGGGTCGAGCGCGACGGCGGGCACCATGACGAACTCGGCCGCCAGCCTGCCGAGCGCGCTGCGGGCCACGCCGGGGCCGTCGTCCGACATCACCGGGAAGAGGCCGAGCAGCCGCCACCGCATCTGCGCCGACCCGTCGAGGTAGCGGTCGAAGCCGGTCACCAGGTGGGTGCCGGCCGCCCAGACGTAGCCGGTCAGCGGGGCGAGCGCCTGCCGGGCGTGGAAGTCGCGCCAGGAGGTGCCGAGTTTGATCGCGCCGTGGCTGCCGAGCACGACGGAGGTCCGCAGGGGCGTGCCCGGCCGTACGGCGCGGGTGAGCCAGCGCCTGGCGGGGTCGGGGAGCGCGTGCGCCTCGGCGGGGTCGAACGGGCGCGGCTCGGGCGTCGGGGTCTGCAGGACGGCCCAGTCGTGTCTGGCCCGGTCGGTCAGGCCCGGCGGGGCCACGACGACGCTCATGACGGGTCCGCCACGGGCGGCACAGCGCGGTCTTCGGTCATGGCTCCATGGCACCGCGCGGACGGTGGCGCGGCTGGGGGCGAAGGTCCCCGATGGGCAGGACTTTCGTCCCGCCCGCGGGGTGCCGGGGCCGGACGCGGGGCCGGTGCCGTTGGTCCGCGCGGGTAGGGCCCTTCGACCCTGCCCTTCTCTCCCGAACGGTCGCACCGTGGAGAAGGAAAGGAGGGCGTGACATGACCGAGCAGATCGTTGTCGGGACGGACGGCTCGCCGGACGCGGCCGTCGCGGTCGCATGGGCGGCCGAGGACGCCGAGCGCAAGGGGGCTCGGCTGCATGTCGTCCATGTCGTCGACTACGCCCGCTACAGCACGCCTCGTTTCTCGTCCATGAACCTGCAGGACGAACTGACGAAGGCCGGCCAGGCACTGCTGGAGCACACCGCCAGGGACGTGCGCGACAACCGGCCCGGCCTGGCGGTGACGACCCAGCTGGCCGTCGGGCATCCCGTGGCCGAGCTGAGCGTCCTGTCCAAGGACGCGGCCGAGCTGGTGGTGGGCACCCGCGGGCTGAACGCCCTCGCGGGCGCCGTCCTCGGTTCGGTGAGCCTGGGAGTCGTCAGCCATGCGCGGGGCGTGGTGGTCGTGGCGCGCGAGGCGTCGCCGGCCGGCGACGAGGTCGTGGTGGGGGTGGACGCCTCGGAGGCCAGCAGGCCCGCGCTGGCGCACGCCTTCACCGAGGCCGCGCGGCGCCGCGTGCCGCTGCGCGTCGTGCACGCGTGGCAGGTCCCCGTCCACTTCATCTCCTTCGACAGGGACGCGGCGCTGCAGGCCCAGACCCGCGCCCTGCGTGACCTGGTCGCCCCGTGGCGCGCGGAACGGCCCGACGTGAAGGTGATCGAGGACCTGGTGTGCGCTCCGCCGATCATCGCCCTGGTCACCGCCGCCAAACGGGCCGGCTTGCTCGTGGTGGGCAGCAGGGGCCGCGGTGGCGTGAAGTCCGCCGCGCTGCTCGGCTCAGTGAGCCACGGCGTCCTGCACCGCGCGCGCTGCCCGGTGGCCGTGGCCCGGTGATCTCGTGGCCCGGTGATCTCGCGGTCCGGCGATCTCCCTGGTGGGGTGGTCCGCGGGCGGCCGTCACCGCACGAGGACCGGGACCCGCTGCACCTGGTTGTTGGCCATGCCCTGGCGGTTCCACGGCTGCTCGACCGGCTGGACGTCGCCGGCGGCGTCGCGCGCCCTGACGCACAGCTCGTGGCGTCCCGGCTCCTGCGCGTGCCACGTCCACCGCCAGGCCCGCCAGGCGTACCGGCCGGGTTGCGGATCCAGCTCGGCCGCCGACCAGGTCGCCCCGCCGTCGGCGCTGACCTCGACCCGCGTCACCGCTCCCCGCCCCGACCAGGCCCGGCCGATCAGCTCGTGGACGCCGCGGTCGACGACGCGCTCGCGGGTCTGGAAGTCGGGAAAGCCGGGAGGCCGCATGAGCGCACGCGGCCTGATCCTGGTCACCGGCTCGCCCACGTCGTCCGGTCCCTGCTTGATCCGGTACGCCGTGGCGTTCTGGAAGCCCTGGAACGGCGTGTCGAGCACCGAGACGCGCACGAGCCATTTCACCTGGGCCATGCCGTACCAGCCGGGCACCAGCAGGCGGAGCGGAGCGCCGTGCTGCGGCGGCAGCGGCTGCCCGTTCATCGTGTGCACCAGCAGCACGTCCTCGCGCAGCGCCTCGGCCAGCGGCAGGCCGCGCGTGTAGTCCTGCTCGACGCCGCGTTCGACGCCGTGGTCGGCGCCGGTGAACGCCACGTCGGCGCCGCCGTCCCGGATGCCCGCCTCGCGCAGCAGCGGCGCCAGCGGGGTGCCGGTCCACTCGGCCGTGCCGACCGCCTCGTCCAGCCAGGGCTGGCTGATCGGCCGGGGGTCGAGCCGGGCCCGGCCGTTGCCGGCGCACTCCATGGTGACGCGCTGGGTGACCTGCGGCCTGGCCTGGAGCTCGGCGAGGTCGAGGGTCAGCGGGTGCCGGACGTGGCCGTCGATCCGCAGCCGCCACTCACCGGGGTCGAGGTACGGGATGTCGTAGTGGATCAGCAGGTAGTGCAGGCCCACCGGGGTGACGTCGTAGCGCAGCGCCTCCAGCGGCATGCCGTGGTTGCGCGCCGCGAGCCGGAGTTCGTCCAGCGAGATGCCCTCGCCGGGATCCGCCACTCGCGCGGGCGGGCTCACCGATGTGTCGACAGTGGCCATGTCCACCACCCCTTGTCCCGTGCTACCCCCTCGGGCAAGCGGGTGTCCAGCTCCCGGACGGCAAATTCCCGGTCGACCGCGATCGGCCCGGGCGCCGTCAGCCGGTGGGCTCCTTGCGCGGGCGGACCACCGCGACGGGGCAGTGGGCGTGGTGGAGCAGGCCGTGGCTGACCGAGCCGAGCACGGCGGAGGCGAGCCCGCCCATTCCCCGGGACCCGACCACGACCAGGGCGGCCGTCCGGGAGGCGTCGACCAGCGCGGCGACCGGATGCTCGCACAGGAACGACTCCTTGACCTCGATGTGGCCGTGCTCGTCCCGCCACCGCGCCACCCGCTTGCGCACCAGGTCGGCGGTGTCCTCGGCCACCCGGTCCGCGATGTCGCCGTAGCCGGTCGCGTACGGCGCGGTGACCGGCATCTGCCAGGCGTGCACGGTGTGCAGCCGGACGCCCCGCGCGAGCGTCTGCTCGAGCGCGTAGTCCAGGGCCGCCTCGGAGTGCTCCGACCCGTCGATGCCCACCACGACCTCGCCGTGCTCCGGCCGTTCCGGCTCGCGCACGATGACGACCGGCACGTCCGCGTGCCCGGCGACGGCGAGCCCGACCGAGCCCAGCAGCAGCGCGCCGAACCCGCCGAGCCCTCTGCTGCCCAGCACGATCGACTCGGCGGCGGCGGCCTCGCCCAGGAGCGTCTCGACGACGTGTCCGGGCAGCAGCTCCGTCGTCACCCGCACGCCGGGAGCGGCCAGGCGCGCCCGCTCGGCGTCGGCCGCCATCGACTCCTGGCACGACACTGTCTGCTCCGGTACGCCCCAGCGTTCGCACACGTGGACGATCCTCAGTGCGCGCTTCCTGCGGCCCGCGTCGGCCGCGGCCCACTCGACCGCTCTCGACGCCGGCTGGGATCCGTCCGTCCCTGCGACGATCGTCTTCGCGTTCGTCATGGCAGCCTCCTTCTCCTCCCCTCAGCCTGGCAACCGCGTGGCCAGGCGGGAGGAGGCGGAGGTCCCCGAAGCGGGTGACCTTCGACCCCTGGGAGCGGGCGGCTACAGCGGCACGCTCCAGTGGATGCGGGTGCCGCCCGTGGCCGGCGAGCCGACCTCCATGACGCCACCGCACCGGGCGGCCCGCTCCTCGAGGTTGCGCAGCCCGCTACGCCTGCCCTTCTCCTGGATGCCGACCCCGTTGTCCTCGACGACAAGGGTCAGCGTGTCGTCGGCGACGATCACGCCGACGTCCGCCCTGGTGGCCTTGGCGTGCCGTACCACGTTGGACAGGGTCTCGCGCAGGACGGCGAGCAGGTGCTCGGCCACCTGCTCGGGAATCTGGTGATCCACCTGGCCTTCCATCCGCAAGCCCGGCATGAAGCCGAGGTGGCCGCGGGCGTCCTCGACCATCTCGACGATCTGGGCGCGGAGGCTGGGCGCCTCCGGCCCCCTGGAGACCTGGAGGGCGAAGATGGTCGAGCGGATCTGCCGGATCGTCTCGTCCAGGTCGTCGACCGCCTGCTGGACGCGCGCCGCCGCCTCCGGCCGCTCGACCATCCGCAACCCGCCCATCAGGGTCATGGCCGTGGCGAACAGCCGCTGGATGACCACGTCGTGCAGGTCCTTGGCGATGCGGTCACGGTCCTCCAGCAGGCGCAGCCGTTCGGCGTCCCTGCGGGTCTCGGCCAGTTCGAGCGCGATGGCCGCCTGTCCGGAGAAGGCCATCATCATCGCCAGGTCACCGCGGGCGAACGGCAGCCGTCCTGGCCGTTTGACCATGGCGATGACGCCCCGCAAGGACTGCGGCGCGCCGAGCGGCACGACGAGCGCCGGGCCCGCGCCCAGCCGGCTGAGCGGCGACTCCGCCGGCAGGTGCCAGCTGATCTCGATCAACGGCTCGCCGGTGGTGAAGACATGGCCGGTGACGCTGCCGTCCACGGGAACCGAGGAGACGCGGAGATCTTCGGCCTGCCGGCCTTCGGCGACCTCGATCGTCAGGTTCTGCCCGGCGTCGTCGGGCAGCATGACCAGGACGTCGTCGGCGTCGGTCATCGCCTTGGCGCTCGACGCCAGCATGCTGAGCACGTCGTGCGAGGCGGCTCCCGACAGCAGGCTGGTGGTGATCTCCGAGGAGGCCTGCAACCACGTCTCCCTGCGCCGCGTCTCCTCGTACA
>NZ_JBSGDV010000009.1:0-312308 GCF_053602555.1 Nonomuraea sp. NPDC004354
CGTCGGCCGCAAGGTGGATCTTCGTGGTGAACCCGCCACGTGAGCGGCCTAAGCACTCCCCAGCCTGACCACCTCCGCCAGCCGGGCCGCCAGACTCGCCAGCACCGGATCGCCCCGCTTTGTCCTTGCGAGTTCCCCCTTTTGCCCACCGGCCGAGAGCGACGCCGGCGGGGCGGGCGGGGCCTTGTGCGGCGCGCCGGCCGCGTGCTGGTGCGCCCGCGTAGTCGTCGAATCCACCGACACCTCCCAGTCCACCCGCCCCGCGGCATCCTCGGCGGCCTGGATCGCGGTCAGCAGCCGCTGCCACGTCCCGTCAGCCGACCAGCGGCGATGCCGCTTGTACACCGTCACCCACGACCCGAACCGCTCGGGCAGATCACGCCAGGGCAGGCCAGTACGCGCCCGGTAGAGCACCCCGTTGATCACCATCCGGTGGTCGTTCCACCGACCGCCACGCATCCCGCCAGCCGGCAGTAACGGCACCAGCCGTTCCCACTCGGCGTTCGTCAGATCACCACGACCCATATGCCAAGAGTGACAAGACCAGCGCTCACCGTCAGGAGATCTAAGAAACAGCTCCTAGTGCCCAGGACACTGACCGCATGGCTGCACCGTCTCGACGGCCCGCGTCTGGAGCGGGTGCTCGCGGCTCGGACGGACGCCGCCTCCCCTCCCGAGCCACGGTCGCTGAGCGAACTGGCGGACCGCCTGCAGCGTCCCGGGTCGGTGGCGTTGGCGCTGCCGCGGCTCGCGCTGCCGCACCTGCAGGTGGCCGAGGCGCTGGCGGCGCTGGGGCCCGTCCCGCGCGAGGCCCTGGCGGACCTGCTGGACGCGACGGGCGGACCGGCCGCGCAGGGGCTGGACGCGGCGCTGGAGACGCTGGCCGATCACGCGATGGTCTGGCCGGACGCCGACGGGCTGCTGCGTATCGCGGCGCCGCTGCGGCAGGCGTGGGACGCCCCGTTGGGGCTGGACGCGCCGGTGGCGGACCTGCTGGCCGGAGCGACCTCGGAAGCGTTGCGCGGCATCCTGGTGGCACTGGGCGTCACACCTCCGGGCACCAAACCGCAGCGGCTGGCCGCCCTGGTGGAGCACCACGGCGACCCCGAACGGATCGCGGCGGTGCTCGCGCGGGCACCGGCGGCGACCAGGACACTGCTCGAGCGCCGGGCGAGCGCCGCCGCGCGACAGCCCGGGTTCATCGTGTTCGGTGTCGTTGAGGCCGACCCGGAGCCGGGCGCGCGATGGGCGCTGGAGCGGGGACTGCTGGTCCAGGACCGCTACCGGTACGGTCCCGTCCGCATGCCGGCCGAGGTGGCGCTGGCCGTGCGCGGTCCCGGCTGGCACGCTCCGTTCGTGCCCGCGCCGCCCGCCGTCGCGCTGGTGTCCGTCACCTCGCAGGAGGTGGATCGGGAGGCTACGGCCACGGCCACGGCGTTCACCGCCCATGCCGCCTCCGTCCTGTCGGCGTGCGCGGCCTCGCCCGCGGCCAGGTTGAAGTCCGGCGGGGTCGGCGCGCGTGAGCTGGTCCGCCTCGGCAAGGCGGCGCGGTGCGACGAGGTCGTGGTGCGCGTCGTCCTGGAGACGGCGCACGCGGCCGGGCTGCTGGTCTGGGACGGCGAGCACGTCGCGGCGACCGGCACCTACGACGCCTGGGCGGAGCAGGAGCCCGCGGACCGGCTCGCGGATCTTCTCCGAGCGTGGCGCGCGCTGCCGCTCACCCCCTCCCAGACCCGCGACGCGGACGGCAAGGCGCTGCCCGCGCTGGCCGGCTCGCCTCGCTGCGACGGCTGCGTGCAGGCCCGGCACGGGCTGTTGACCGCCGCGGCCCAGCTCCAGGCGGGCACGGCGGTGAAGAGCGCCGAGGACCTGGGGCCGTTGATCGCCTGGTACCGTCCGCTCGCCGACCAGCTGCCGCAGGACCGGACGGCGTTCGCCACCGTGATCCGCGAGGCGGAGCTGCTCGGCGTGCTCGCCCGCGGCGCCCTGTCGCCCATCGGCGCCGCCCTGCTGGCCGACGACGCCGAAGGGGTGACCGCCGCCTGCCGCGAGCTGCTGCCCGAGGCCACGGGGACGGCACGGATCGGTGCCGACCTCACCGCCGTCGCCACCGGCACACCCTCCGCGCGGCTCACCGCGCTGCTGGACTCCGTCGCCGACAGGGAGGCCGGCGGCACGGCGTCGATATGGCGGTTCAGCGCGGCCACCGTCCGCCGGGCTCTCGACGCCGGCCGGACACCTGACGGCATCACCGCCGACCTGGCCGCCATAGCGGTCGGGCCGCTGCCGCAACCGCTGTCGTTCCTGATCGCCGACACCGCCCGCCGCCACGGCCGGATGCGCGTCGCCCCCGCCGCCTGCGTGATCCACGGCGAGGATCCCGCCCTCCTGGCCGAGCTCGCCGCCCACCGCAAGCTCGCCGAGCTCGGCCTGCGGCGGCTGGCGCCGACGGTGCTGGTCGGCCGGGCTCCGCTCGACACGACCCTCGCCGCGCTCAGGGCCGAGGGTTACGCCCCCGTCGCCGAGACCGCCGACGGCACCGTACGCGTCGAACAGGGCCCGCGCCACCGCGCCGCCGCCCCGGCCGCGGCGCGTCCGGGCAGCGGCGGCCGGGCCCGTCCCCGGAAGACCGGGGCACGCACGGCGCGGAAGGAGGAGACCGTCGACCTCGCGACGCTGGCCGCCCGGCTGCTCACCGTACGGCCTGCCGCCCCGGAGGCCGGCGAGCCCGGAGGGGCTTCCGGCAGCGACACCGAGGAGATCATCGCCGGGTACGCGCGGCGGCTGTCCCACGCGGACGTGCGGCAGCTCGCCCACGCGGTGGACGGCGGCCAGGCGATCACCGTCGAGTACGTCGCCACCTCGGGCAGCCGCACGGTGCGCACGCTCAGCCGGCTCGATCTCGACCCGCCCTACCTGCACGCCTGGTGTCACCTGCGGAACGACGAGCGCGTCTTCACCCTCTCCCGCATTCTCGGCGTCATGCCCGCCTAGCGATCAGGCGCGCGACATCAGAGCGCGGACAGCACGGCGCCGATCGCGGCCGCCGGGTCGCTGCCCTCCTCCAGGGTCAGCGCGACCCTGGCCACCTCGTCGTACGGCCCGCCGTACCGCTGGACGCGGGCCGCGCCCCTGGACAGCAGGGTGACGGCGCCGCGCCCGTTGCCGCGCTGCAGGTGGGTGAGGCCGACGCAGATCTGGGCGAGCCCCTGCCAGAGGTCGCGTTCGTGGTCGGGAGCGCACTTCCAGCGGCCCTCGAAGACCTCGTGGGCGTGGAACGGCCGGCCGTCCGTCAGGTAGGCGCGGGCGTCGGCGAGCGCCTGGCCGGTGGTGGGCGCGTAGTCGTCGGGCACCCGGGCGACGCCCTGGGCGCCGTGCGGCAGCGGCCTGCCGTACTCGTCGCGGGGTCGCGCGTTGCGCGGCCGGCCCTGCGGATCCCGGTCCCGCGTCGGCCCGGCGTTCATCGACCCGGCTCGCCGTCGCTCAGCCAGGCCAGCAGCTCGGCGTCGAACGCCTCGGGCACCTCCTCGTGCGGGAAGTGCCCCGCCCCCTCGACCAGGCGCCAGCGGTAGGGCGCGGCGACGAAACGGCCGGAGCCATGCGCGGTGCGCGGCAGGATGCAGGTGTCGAGCGCGCCGTGCAGCTGCAGCGTCGGCGCCTCGATCTCGGCGCGCATGGCGCGGGCGTATCGGTAGCCGTCGGGGCGCAGCTGGGAGCGGCCGAACCAGCGGTGGTACTCCAGCGCGCAGTGGGCGACGGCCGGGATGCCGAAGGCCTCGCGGTAGACGCGGGCGGTCTCGGGCTCCGGCCAGCCGGGCCGTGACCACTCGTCGAGCAGCCGGCCCACGAGCTCGCCCCCACGACGGGTCAGCCGGTGCTCGGGCAGGAAGGGCAGCTGGAAGCCGAGGGTGTAGCCGCTGGCCTTGAGCTGGCCGAACGGATCGGTGCGCAGCGCGCCGCGCAGCCGTACGGGATGCGGGGCGCCCACGACGACCAGGCGGTGCACGGACTTGGGGTCGGTCACCGCCATCGTCCACGCCAGCAGGCCGCCCCAGTCGTGGCCGACCACGATCGCGCCGGTCTCGCCGAGGGCGCGGATCAGGCCGGTGGCGTCACCGGCCAGCGTGGGCAGGTCGTAGCCGCGGGGCGGCTTGTCGCTGCCGCCGTAGCCGCGCAGGTCGACGGCGACGGCGCGGTAGCCCGCCGCCGCCAGGCTCCGCAGCTGGTGCCGCCACGTCCACCAGAACTGCGGGAAGCCGTGCAGCAGCAGCACGAGCGGGCCCTCGCCCGCCTCCACGATGTGGAAGCGGGTGCCGCCCGCGTGCACCGCCCGGTGCGTCCACGGCCCGTCCAGCTGGACGAAGCTCTCGTCAGGCATCCGGTTTCACCAGCTCGCCCTCTGGTGTGGCGATCTCCTTCAGCTCCCTCAGCGACCTGGTGGTGCGCTGCATCCCGGCCAGGCCCTTCAGCCTGCGGGTGCCGATGAACACCAGCAGCGCCGCCACCAGCAGGTAGAACACCGTGACGATGGCGAAGGCCAGCCACGTCGCCAGGCCGATCTCCACGAGCAGGTAGGCGATCGCGAACGAGGCCAGGATCAGGCACAGGTGCGCCATGAAGGCCGCAGCGGCGAACAGACCGGCGGCCGTGCCGACCCGCTTGGCGTCGAACCTGAGCTCGGCCTTGGCCAGCTCGATCTCCGAGCGGACCAGCGTCGAGATGTGGTCGGTCGCCTGAGCGACCAGCGCGCCCAGGGATTCTTCGTCGGAAGTCTGCGGCATGAACGTCTCCTATCGGGGCCAGGTGCCCGTGTCAATCATCATCCAGTCCAATGCGACGCTTGCGCACCCGGACGTGGAGAAGCGTCGCCGCCAGCACCGAGGCCACCAGGCTGGCGGCGAGGATCCCCGTCGTCACGGCCGCCGCCCGTGACTCGTCCGCGCCGAACGCGAGGTCGCCGATCAGCAGCGACACCGTGAAGCCGATGCCGCCCAGCAACGAGACCGCCGCCATGTCCCGCCATCGCAGCTCCTCCGACAGCCTCGCCATGCCCAGCCGTACCGACAGCCACGAACCGCCGAACACGCCAAGGAACTTACCGATGACCAGTCCCGCCATCACCCCCAGGACTACCCGATCAGTGAAGATCATGCTCACGGTGTCCGCGTCCAGCCGTACACCGGCCGACAGGAACGCGAAGACCGGCACCGCGACACCCGCCGAGATCGGCCGCACGTAGTGGTCGGCCCGCTCGGCGGGCGAGCTGTCCTCGGCGCTGACGGTCGTGACCCTGGTCAGCAGGCCGAGCGCGACGCCGGCGACCGTCGCGTGCACGCCGCTGGACTCGATGAAGTACCAGGCCAGTACGGCGAGCGGCAGGTAGACCCAGATGCTTCTGACGCGCCTGCGCTGCAGGACGCCGTAGACCGCGAGCGCGGCCACGCCGGCGAGCAGCATGACGGCGTCGAGGTGGTCGGTGTAGAAGACCGCGATGATCGCGATGGCGCCGAGGTCGTCGACGACCGCGCAGGTCAGCAGGAACGCGCGCAGCGAGGCGGGCATCGCGCTGGCCGTCACGGCGAGCACCGCGAGGGCGAAGGCGATGTCGGTGGCGGTGGGGATCGCCCAGCCCCGGGCGGCGTCCTCCACGCCCCAGCTCACCGCCAGGTAGACGAGCGCGGGGACGATCATGCCCGACACCGCGGCGATGATGGGCAGCGCGGCCTTGCGCAGGTGGCTGAGCTCGCCGTGGACGAACTCCTCCTTCACCTCCAGGCCCGCGACGAAGAAGAAGATCGTCAGCAGGCCGTTCTGGGCCCACCTGTAGAGCTCCATGTCGAGGTGGAGCGTGGCCGGGCCGAAGGTGGCCGTGCGCAGGGCCTCGTAGGAGTCGTAGGCGACGTTCGCCCAGACCAGGGCGGCGAGGGTGGCCAGCAGCATGATGATGCCGCCGAGGGTCTCCGTGCGCAGCGCCTCGGCGAGGGTGCGGGCGTAGCGGACGGTCGGTCGGAGCGGCCACACGTCGGCGGCTCGGCGCACAGTCTTCCCCCTTGGCGTACGGGTGTGATCGGTCGTATTCGCCGACCAGACTTCCCGGCACACCAAGGCACTATTTTACCCATATCGCACGCCGTGGGCGGAGGCGAGCGCCCGCGGAAACCGGAAGACCCCGGCCCCGCCCGTTGCGGGACGGTGGCCGGGGTCCCGGGTCGCGCGTCAGTCCTCCGACTTCGCGCTGGGCAGCTTCTCCGAGATCAGGTTCATCACCGTGCTGTCGGCCAGCGTCGTGACGTCCCCGATGCTCCGGTTCTCCGCGACGTCACGCAGCAACCGCCGCATGATCTTGCCGGACCGCGTCTTCGGCAGCTCGGGGACCACCAGGATCTGCCGCGGCTTGGCGATGGGGCCGAGCGTCTTGGCCACGTGGTTGCGCAGGTCGGCCGCGATGTCCTCGCTCTCCTCGGCGCTCCCGCGCAGGATGACGAACGACACGATGGCCTGCCCCGTCACCGGGTCGGTCGCGCCCACGACCGCCGCCTCGGCGACCTTCGGGTGCGACACCAGCGCCGACTCCACCTCGGTCGTCGAGATGTTGTGGCCCGACACGAGCATGACGTCGTCGACGCGGCCGAGCAGCCACAGGTCGCCGTCGTCGTCCTTCTTCGCGCCGTCGCCGGGGAAGTACATGCCCTCGAACCGCGACCAGTAGGTGTCGATGTAGCGCTGGTCGTCGCCCCAGATCGTGCGGAGCATCGACGGCCACGGGTCGCGCACGACGAGGAAGCCGCCGCCGCCGTTCGGGACGCTGTTGCCCTGGTCGTCGACGACGTCCGCGGTGACGCCCGGCAGCGGGCGCATCGCGGCACCCGGCTTGGCGGAGGTCACGCCGGGCAGCGGGCTGATCATGATGGCGCCCGTCTCGGTCTGCCACCAGGTGTCGACGACCGGGCAGCGCTCGCCGCCGATGTGCTCGCGGTACCAGACGTAGGCCTCGGGGTTGATCGGCTCGCCCACCGAACCCAGGACGCGCAGGGACGACATGTCGAACTTGGCCGGGATGTCGTCACCCCACTTCATGAACGTGCGGATGGCCGTGGGCGCGGTGTAGAGGATCGTCACCTTGTACTTCTGGACGATCTCCCAGAACCGGCCCCGGTGCGGGGTGTCCGGCGTGCCCTCGTAGATGACGCTGGTCGCGCCGTTGGCGAGCGGGCCGTACACGATGTAGGAGTGTCCGGTCACCCAGCCGATGTCGGCGGTGCACCAGTAGATGTCGGTCTCCGGCTTGAGGTCGAAGACGGCGTGGTGGGTCCAGGCGGTCTGCGTGAGGTAGCCGCCGGTGGTGTGCAGGATGCCCTTCGGCTTCCCGGTGGTGCCGCTGGTGTAGAGGATGTACAGCGGGTCCTCGGCGTCGTGCGGCTCCGCCTGGTGCTGGTCGCTCTGCCGTTCGACCAGGTCGTGCCACCACACGTCGCGCTCCTGCGTCGCGACCTCCTGCCCGGTGCGGCGGACCACCAGCACGTGCTCCACGCCGGGGGTGTTGGCGACGGCCTCGTCCACGGTGGGCTTCAGGGCGGACGGCGCGCCGCGGCGGTAGCCGCCGTCGGCGGTGATGACCAGCTTGGCGTCGGCGTCCTCGATCCGGCTCTGCAACGCGGTGGCGGAGAAGCCGCCGAACACCACCGAGTGGACGGCCCCGAGGCGGGCGCAGGCCAGCATCGCGATCGGCAACTCGGGGATCATGGGCATGTAGATGGCCACCCGGTCGCCCTTGGTCACGCCGAGCTCGGTGAGGGCGTTGGCGGCCTTGTTGACCTCCCGCTGGAGGTCGGCATAAGTGATGGTACGGCTGTCGCCCTCCGGCTCACCCTCCCAGAAGTAGGCGACCTTGTCGCCGTTGCCGGCCTCGACGTGCCGGTCGACGCAGTTGTGGGCGACGTTGAGCTCACCGCCGACGAACCACTTGGCGAACGGTGCGTTCCACTCCAGCGTGGTGTCCCAGCGCTTGGCCCAGGTCAACCGGTCGGCGGCCTTCTCCCAGAACGCCAGCCGGTCGGCCTCCGCCTCTGTGTAGGCGGCGGCGGTCACGTTCGCGGCCGCGGCCAGGTCCGCTGGTGGTGCGAACCGGCGGTTCTCCTGTAGCAGGTTGGACAGCGCCTGCGGCTCGGTGCCAGGGGTCTCCGGGGCCACTGCATGCTCCTTCATATGGCCAGATTGAGTGTTGCTGTCCCACTTCACCAGGCGACCCAGGGCCACCACAAGAGGTCTAGACAGGTCTGTACCAAGAGCCTCGCGCTGACCTGGACCGCTGACAACTGCTATTAAACCGTTGTCATCCTGAAATCTCAGAATTATGGAATGGGGCGTGCGAATTGCTCACTACTCGCCGGTAAGGTCGGGTCCTGTGAGTGACCCATTGGCAGTCATTGCCGGCCTTCCTGGAGTTCCCGAAGCGGTCGAAGAGGCGCGCGAGGCCGTCGACCGGTTGTACCGGCACCGCGTGCTGCGCCGCCGCAGCCCCGAGGTGTCGGCCGAGGCGGCTCTGCGCGGCGCGCGGGCCTCGGCGGCGCTGTCGGGGGACGACGTCCCCCTCGACGTGCTGCGCAGGGGAGAGGTGTCCTCGCCGGTCGTGCAGGGAGCGCTGAGGGCGTCCGCCGAGCTGGGCAGGCTGGGCTCGACCTGGCGGAGCGCCCCCAGGCAGGTGCTGGCGAGGCTGCACACGCTCGCCGCCGTGGGCCTGGCGGCGCAGGAGGACCTGGGCCGCCCGCGCCACGACTCCGGCGACTTCGCGCCCGATCCGCTCGGCCTCGGCCCCGTGCCGGGCGTCGAGGAGACCGCCACCAGGATGGCCGCCCTCGCCGCGCTCGTCGGCGGCCCGTCGAAGGCGCCCGCGCTGGTCCTGGCCGCGATCGTGCACGCGGAACTGGCCGTCCTGCGCCCCTTCGGGGTGGCCGACGGGGTCGTCGCCCGCGCCGCGGAGCGGCTCACGCTCGTGGAGTACGGCCTCGACCCCAAGTCGCTGGTGCCCGCCGAGGTGGGCCACCTGGAGCTGCCCTACGCCGAAGGGCTCAGGTCCTACCTGTCGGGTACGGCCGAGGGGGTCTCGGTATGGGTACGGCAATGTGCCGCAGCGGTGACATTGGGAGTCAGGGAAACCATGGCCGTCTGTGAGGCCATGCAGCGGGCATAGCTGACGGCGTCCCAACATCTGAGACGCCGTCTGCCGGCGCGTCACACCGGGTTACCAAGCGTGCACCTGAATTCGTCGGAGCGGGTCAAGCCCGTCTCGACGCGCCTCCCGCGGCTGGTCGCGCGTGGGTGCCCGGCTGACGCACCCGGACATGTCGTCCGTGTCACCTTTCTACGTCGAATCGGGGCCGATGTGAACCCCTTCCGCCAAGACCTTTACCCCGGCCCCTTGATCACGCAGAGTGATCTCGCGGTCTGTAGTCGTTCAACTACGGGCCAAAAAAACTAGCGGAAATTGGAGATTGCTCCTCGACGAAACTCACATCGATCGGGCAGCATACGGGGGTATCTCCCGAAACTGGAGCGACTGTGCACGGGATTGCTTTGCAAGTCTCTTGCCATGCTCTGGTTAAGTGTTGAAAGCTTTCTTCTGAAACGGGACCGGCTCTACCCCCCCGGAGCCGGACCGGTCAGGCGACCCCCGCTCTCCCCCCCGGCGGGGGTCGCCGCTTTTATCCACAGAATCTCATTCGGTTCCGCGCGCCCTCCGCCGCCTCGCCCATGCTGTGCCTCCACCCGTTCCGGAGCCCTGGAGGCCGCCATGACCCGACCCCTCGTCGTGACCGAGGACCGCGAGCTGCTCGACGACCTGGTGCGCGTCGCCGCCGCGGCGGGCGCCCAGCTCGACGTCGCCCACGCCCCGGCGCTCGCCCGGCCGTTCTGGGCGCACGCGCCGATCGTGGTGGTCGGCGACGACCTCGCCGACGCCGTGGCCACGACCGGCCCACCCCGCAGGCCCAGGGTCTTCCTGGCCACGCGGCAGCCCGGCGAGCCCGACAGCTGGCGGCGCTGCGTCGCCGTCGGCGCCCAGGCGGTGGTCGAGCTGCCCGAAGGCGAGCTGCGGCTGGTCGAGGAGTTCGCCGACGCCCTCGAACCCGCGCCCAGGGCCGGCGTCGTCGCGTGCGTCGTCGGCGGCACCGGCGGCTCGGGCGCCAGCCTGCTGGCCGCCTCCCTCGCGCTGACCGCCGCCCGGCGCAGGCTCCGCACGCTGCTGGTCGACGCCGACCCGCTCGGCGGCGGCATCGACGTCCTGCTCGGCCAGGAGGAGGCGCAGGGCGCGCGCTGGGCCGACTTCGTCTCCCGCGAGGGCCGCGTGAGCTCCACGGCGCTGCGGGCCGCGCTGCCCGCCTTCGGCGATCTCACCGTGCTCGCCTTCCACCGGGGCGAGGTCGCCGCCATCCCCGCCGAGGCGATGCGGTCGGTGCTGGAGGCGGGCGGGCGCGGCTTCGACCTCGTGGTCGTCGACCTGCCCCGCCACCTCGACCCGGCCGCCGCCGAGGCGCTGAGCCGGGCCACGGCCACCTTCCTGCTGGTCACGGCCGACGTGCGCGGCGTGCTGGCGGCCGCCCAGGTCCTCGGCGAGGTCAGGCGGCACACCCGCGAGATCGGCATGGTGCTGCGGCCCGGGGTCCTGGAGGAGGCGGTCGTGGCCACCTCCCTCGACCTGCCGTGCGCGGGCCACCTCGCCGACCAGCCCCGCCTCGCGACCGCGCTCAACAAGGGCGACCTGAGCCTCCTCGACGGCCGTTCGGTGCTCGGCCACTTCTGCGCCACGCTCCTCACCGACCTCATGGCCGCATGAGCGGCCACCCTGCGGCCTCTCCGATGCGTCAGCCGCCCGTGGGCTCGTCCACGCGTCAGCCGCTCGTGGGCTCTTCCACGCGTCAGCCGCTCGCGGTGTCTCCCATGCGTCGGCCGCCCGGCTCTTCCACGCGTCAGCAGCCCGTGGGCGAGGTCTCCCGCGAACTGGTCGAGGCGGTCAGGGTCCGCCTCGCCCGCGCCGGCGTCGAGCCGAGCGCCGCCCAGGTGGCCGTCGCCCTGCGCGCGGAGAAATCCGTGTACGGCGACGCCGAGATCCTGGCCGTGGCCCGCGCCCTGTGCGCCGACCTCATCGGGGCCGGGCCGCTCGAACCGCTGCTGGCCGCGCCCGACGTCACCGACGTCCTGGTCAACGGGCCGCGCGAGGTCTGGGTCGACGACGGCCGCGGGCTGCGCCGCACCACCGTCACCTTCCCCGACGACGGCGCGGTCCGCCGCCTCGCCCAGCGCCTGGCCGCCGCCGCGGGCCGCCGGCTCGACGACGCGTCCCCGCACGTCGACGCTCGCCTGGCCGGTGGCGTCCGCCTCCACGCGATCCTGCCGCCGATCGCCGCCGAAGGCACGTGCGTGTCGCTGCGCCTGCCGCCCCGCCGTACCTTCACGCTCACCGACCTGGTCGCCGCGGGCACCGTCGCGCCCGAGGCGGTCCCCGTCCTGTCGGCCGTGGTTGAGGCCAGGCTGGCGTTCCTGGTCACCGGAGGCACGGGCACCGGCAAGACCACGCTCCTCAGCGCCCTGCTCTCCCTCGCCGACCACGGCGAGCGCCTCCTGCTCGTGGAGGACTCCGCCGAACTGCGCCCCCTCCACCCCCACGTGGTCCGCCTCGAGACCCGCCCCGCCAACCTGGAGGGAGCCGGCGGCGTCGGCCTGCGCGACCTCGTACGGCAGGCGCTGCGCATGCGGCCCGACCGGCTCGTCGTCGGCGAGGTGCGCGGCTCGGAGGTGGTGGACCTGCTGGCCGCCCTCAACACCGGTCACGAGGGCGGCTGCGGCACCCTCCACGCCAACACCGCGGCCGACGTACCGCCCCGGCTCGAGGCGCTGGCCTGCGCGGCGGGGCTCAGCCGCGAGGCGGTGCACAGCCAGCTGGCCGCCGCGCTCGACGTGGTGATCCACCTGTCCCGGCGGCGGTCCGACGGGAGGCGCCGGGTGTCGCAGATCTGCCTGATGTCGCGCCGGGCGTCGGGGTTCGTGGAGGCGGAGCCGGCGCTGACGTTCGACGAGGACGGACGCGCGCACGTCGGACCCGCCTACCCGGCCCTCACCACCCGAGCCCCCACCTGACCACCCGCCATCTCGCAGCCGTGGCGCGGAGTGCCCGGGACCATCCGGGATCTATCAGCCCCTCACGCCCTGCCCGCCTGCCATCTCACGCTCCGGAAGCACCTGTCGCCTGCCGGAGCGAGGCAACGCTGTCCCCGACTTGCCCGCCGACCGCCTGGGCACAGCCCGCGCAAGCCCTGAACCAGCCACAACCCCCACCCCCGGAAGCTCCCCATGACACTCACCGCCGCGCTCTGCGGAGCGCTCGCCCTCTGGCTGTGGACCGGCCCCACCCGGGCCCATCGCCGCCTCAGCCGCCTCCTCGGCGTCCGGCCGCCGAGCCCGGGGCCGTCGTCCCTCTGGGCCAGGGTCCACCGCCCGTCGGCCGCCCGCCGCGCCGAGGCGTGGCACGTCGCCTCCATCGAGCTCTGCCAGGCCCTCTCCGCCGAGCTGGCCGCGGGCCGTACCGCTGGGGAGGCCCTCACCCGCGCCCTGGCCGCGGTCGACTTTCCCGACCCGCTGAACCCGCTCGCCGCGGCCGCCAGAGACGGAGGGGACGTGGCGGCGGCCTTCCGCGAGGTCGCCCCCACGCAGGGCGGCGAGGGGCTGCGGCGGTTGGCGGCCTGTTGGGAGGTCAGCGTGTCCGTGGGGGCGGGCCTGTCCGGACCGGTCGACAGGGTCGGCACCTCCTTGCGCGCCGCCCAGGCGCACCGCGGTGAGGTGTCCGCCCAGCTCGCCGGTCCCAGAGCCACCGCCAGGATGCTCGCCGCCCTCCCGGTCCTCGGGCTGCTCATGGGCGCCGCGCTCGGCATGAACCCGCTGGGCTTCCTGCTCGGCAGCGTCCCCGGCCTCGGTTGCCTGACCGTCGGGGTGGCCCTTGACGCCTGCGGGCTGTGGTGGACGCAGCGGATGGCGTCACGAGCGGAGTCCGCGTGATCGTCGCGACGGTCTGCGCGTTCCTGGCGGCCTGGCTGTGGTTCCCCTCCCGCACGCCCGCCGACCGCCTCCACGCCCTCCGATCCACCGCCTCGCTTCACGGCGGCGACCAGCAGCCCTCACCGGCCGGCTGGTCCCCCCGCCATGCCGCGTCGCTCGACGGCGGGCACCAGCCGGCCGCCTGGTCCCCCCACGCCGGCGTTTCCCTCGGTATCGGGAAGCCGCACTCGCCGGGCGCCTGGTCTCCCCACGCCGGCGTTTCCCTCGACACCGGGAAGCCGCACTCGCCGGCCGGACGGTCCGCCCGCCCCGGCGGCCCGCTCGATCTCAGGGAACGGCATGCGCCGACCGGCCGGCCCCCTCTCCACCCTGGCGGTTCGCTCGACGGTGGGAACGGGGGTTCAACGGGCGGTCGGACTCCCCGCCTTGGCGGTTCGATCGAGAGCGCGGAGCGGCGCTCGCAGGCCGAGCGGTCTCTTCGGCCCGGCGACTCGTTCGACGGTGGGGAGCCGGTCGGCTGGTTCCGTCGGCCTGGCGGTTCGCTTGAGGGGCGGTCGCCGGTCGAGCGATCTGCTCGCCGCGGCGGTTCGCTCGACGGCGAGGAGAGGGCTTCACCAGCCGACTGGTTGTTCGGGCGTGCCACCACCCCGGGACGCGGGCCCGACCGTCGTGCCGTCCTGTCCGGCTGCGGCGTCGCCGTCATCATGGCGCTCCTGGTCGGAGGCATCCCAGGAGTCATCACCGGCCTGGTGGCCGGCCCAGCGGCCACCGTACTCATCCACAGGAAAGCCGCCCGCGGATCCCACGAAGACCGGGAGCGGATCACGGCCGACCTGCCGTTCGCGACGGACCTGATGGTCGCCTGCCTCCAGGCGGGGCAGCCCGTCAGCGCCGCGACCGAGACCGCCGCCACGGCCGTCGGCGGGCCGCTCGGACAGCGCCTCTCCTGGGTGAGCGGTCAGCTCCGCCTCGGCGCCGACCCCGAACCCGCCTGGATGGCACTGGCCCGCGAGCCCTCCATGGGGCCGCTCGCCCGCACCATGTCCCGCGCGGCACAGAGCGGCGCGCCCGTCGCGGACGTACTCACCCGCCTGGCCGACGACGCCCGTCAAGCCTCCCGCACCGCTTCACTGGCCGCCGCGCGGAAGGTCGGCGTCCAGGCCGTCGCCCCTCTGGGGCTGTGCTTCCTGCCCGCCTTCGTCCTCCTCGGCATCATCCCCGTCGTCGCGGGGCTCGCCGGCGGCGTGCTCCTCCCCTGAGGATCCGTCATCCACAACCCCCCGCGCGCGGTCCCCCTTCATCCACAGAACCGCGCTCGGCCCCTCCCGACCCTCCTCCACCCAGCGAACCTTGACCCCGAGCGCCGGACACCGCCCGGCCCGACCCCTGGGAGGCAACGATGCGACACCCCTTCTCCTTCTCCATCGACCCGATCAGCCAGCGCCTGCGCGCCGCCGTCCACAGGCTGTGGACCACCCGTCTCGCCCAGGCCAGCCGTCTCGGCCGCGACCGCGGCATGTCGACCGCCGAGTACGCCGTCGGCACCATCGCCGCATGCGGCTTCGCCGCCCTGCTCTTCAAGGTCGTCACCAGCACCGAAGTCCAGGAGATGCTCAGCGCCCTGGTCAACCGCGCACTCAACACCGCCGGCTAGCTCACACCGCCCACCCCGGTCCGCTGCTCCAACCGACGCCACCTCTGCCTGACACATCAGACCAGCGTGAACCACCTCGGACAGAACGACTGCCTCGCCCCCCTGGCCCCGTCCTGCAGACAGCTCCGTCTGACAGACCGGCCATCTCGAGCATCTGACACACCAGCCATCCGGTGGTCTGACACCAGCCATCTCAGATACCTGACACAACCGCCATCTGGAGCGTCTGACACACCAGGAATCTCAGGCATCTCACACACCAGCCATCTCGGCCATCTGACAGACCAGCTTCGGGGGCGAACGACTGCGATGTCGCCCCCGGGGTTTCAGCTTCCAGCACCTCCACTGAGATGCCAGCTCCTGCATGGGCGCGGCTCTACCGCGGCCACCTCTGCCTGACACATCAACCAGCCCCGTCCGCCTTGGGGCCTCGGTTCCATCCCCGCCCCGAGCCCGCACACACCAGGAGTGGAGCCCGCCGATGCACTCGTTGCCGACCGCCCACCAGCGCACCAGGCGCAACCGACCAACGGAGCGTTCCCGAGGCTCCGTGACGGCGGAGACCGCTGCCGTACTGCCTGCCCTCATGGTCGTCCTGGCCGCGGCTCTATGGGCCATCACCGTGGTGAACACCCACCTGCGCTGCGTCGACGCCGCGCGTGCAGGCGCCCGAGCCGCCGCCCGCGGCGAACCCCTCGCCCAGGTGCGCGAACGAACCAAGGCCCTCGCTCCCCCGGGCGCCCAGGTCGACATCGCCAGAGGACCCGAGACCACCCGCGTCGACATCACCGCCTGCGCCCACCCTCCATGGGCCTCGGCTCTGCCGGCCGTAGAGGTAACGGCCTCAGCCATCTCAGACATGGAGCCCGGCGCCGCCCAGCCCTGACCACCCCTCATGACCGACTCCGGCGCCACGCAGCCTGGATGCCCCTCGCGACGAACCTTCACCCATGCAGTCCTGACCACGCCTGCGGAATCCGGCGCTACGCACCCCTGATCACGTCTCATAGCGGACTCCGCGCGATGCGACCCTGATCACGTCTCATGGCGGACTCCGCGCGACGCGACCCTGCACACGTCTCATGGCGGAACTCCGGCGCACCCAGCCCTGTCGGCGCCGACCTTGACCGACCATGCCCGATGACCGAACCCCGGGCATCACCTGGCCATGACGGTGCCCCGTGACAGAAGGCGGCGCCACGCGCCCCTGGCCACCCCTCAAGACGAGAACCAGCTCCCACCCAGTTCTGACGACGCCCCATGACGGAACAAAGGCGGCACTCGGCCTCGACGACGCGCCACGGCTGCCTCCAGCCGCGAGCCACACCGCACCCCCACCACTTCAGGAGCCACCATGACTGGACCACGACGCGCGGCGTCGCCTCCTGCTCTCGAACAGCCGACACTCAGCCGCACACGGCGATCCAGCGCCTCACGAGAGAGAGGATCAGCCACGCTGTGGTGTGTGGCCCTGTCGGCTCTGCTGTTCACGGTCGCGATGACCTTTGTCCTGGTGGGGACGGTGCGAGTCGCCCATCACCGCGCCCAGAGCGCCGCGGACCTGAGCGCTCTCGCGGCCGCCAGATGGGCGTTCGCCTCACCCGAGAAGGCTTGTGAACGCGCGTCTCGGCTGGCGGCGCAGAACGGCGCCGGGCTCGTCCGCTGCGCGCTCACCGAGACCACGGCCGATGTGACGGTCTCGGTCGAACTCTCCCTCCCGGGAGTCGGCGAACGCACCGTTCACGCTCGTGCCCGCGCCGGCCCGGCATCCACCACGCTCGATCCATCACATCCCCGGTAGCCCCCACGCTCCAACCCGTAAGCCTTCAGCCACAGCGACGCTCGATCTCGTAAGTTCCTCAGCCGCAGTGACACTTGATCTCGTAAGTTCCTCAGCCAAAGCCAGGCTCGATCCCGTAATCGCCTGCCCATGGCCACCATGCCGGCCGCCGTAGCGCCAGGATCCTGACCCTCCACGGTCCGTGAAGCAGGCTCGCACTCGCCCAGTGGCTCCAGAACCGGGCTGGCTGCCGAGAGGCCCGGCCTGTCCGCCCGCACGGCCTCGGGACATGCGGGCACAGCGCCACAGCGCCTTTCTGGATACGCCATCGGGCGCTCCCGGACACGGGGGCAATCGCCTGCGCGTGTCGCCGGGGGATTGCGGCCGGACAGTGCTGCGGATACGTGGGGAGCACGCCCTCCATCCGGCCAAGAGGCGTGTCCGGAGATCAGCGGAAGAACAAGAACACCGCCGCATCACGAGCCAGGAGGAAACCGACGATGGCGAGGCTCCAGCTGACCGCCGAGGCCGCGTGCTTGGCCATCCAGGCGCGCAGCCGTTCCAGCTTGGGCTCCAGCCACCCCTTCGCGACGCTGCGGACCGCGATGAGCACCAGCGGCGGCATGATCATGATGAGGACGTACACCGCGAGCAGCGGCACCCACTGCGCCACCGGCAGTTTCGACGTCGTCATGATCCCGATGGCCGCGAGATACGGCACCATGGTCGCCACCTCGAGCAGCCCTGCGGTCAGCCCGAGCATCACCATCACGCGCGGCCCGCCGATGCGCGGCTCGAAGCGGTGCTCTGGCTTGCCGAGCTTCCGCCGCCGCTTGGGGTCGAACCGGTAGCTCAGCGCGAACAGTCCCACTCCGAGGGCGAGCTGGATCATGTAGGCGGTACGGCTGCGCAGCACATCCCCGAAGGACTCCAGCAGCGTCGACAGGCCCAACATGAGGCCGACGCCAACGAGGAAGTAGAAGATCGCCACAGTGGCGAGATAGATCATCAGCCGGGAAACCTGCGACCGCTGCGAGGACAGCAGCAGAAACACGGGGATGCCGAGGGTGCCGAAGCTCGTGCTGTCGACGATCGCCAGGGCGGCGAGGGTCAGCAAGAGGGCGACTGTCATGGCTCGATCATTTCGGCTTGGACGTGGGACTGCCTCCTTCCGCGGGCCCAACGCGGCGTACAACTTTGTGCCCATCCAAGGCAGCACAAGAGAAGCGGTTCGAAGCCGGGTGGGCCGGCGGGTCCACGTACGCGCCGGGCGCAAGGTGGGGTGGGCCGGTGGGGCCGCGTCGCAAGACACGAGGTCGGGTAGGCCGGGGGTTTCGCGTCACGTCAGTGCAGTCCCTCCCCGCCACGTTCGGGTCGTCGCGTAGTCCCGTGGTGGCGGCCCGAAAGGCACGGGAACGCCACGAGAAGTGGACGCGAGCGCCGCAAGACGTGCGCTCGGGCAAGGAGGGCTGCACCGAAATGCAACGGGACGAACGCGAGTCGCCGGAAGGGGTGCAACGGGAGCGCCGGGAGACGTGCGCTGGAGAGGCGAGGAGGGCCGTGTCCGAGTGCAAGGTGGCGAACGCGAGTCGCCGGGAAGGGTGCACAGGAGCGACGGGAGGGGCCAACGGGAGCGCCAGGAGACGTCCGCGGGAGGGTGAGGAGGGTTGCTCAGCCATGCTGTGGAGGGGTGCTCGTGTCCTGTGGAGGGGCGACATGAGCGCGCCCCCGGACGACCAGCAAGCCTCCACACCCGCACTCCTGCCCGAGGCCGGCTGGTCCCCTGGCGCTCACTGGTATTCAGAGGTGTTCTCGCTGGAGTGCGTGAAGCCGGTCTCCCATGAGGTGCCTCACCAGCCACCCTTGAAGAAGTCCAGGAGTGCCGGAGCCGGGTCCGCTGAGGTGGTCGTGTTCGCCACAGCGACGACGATCATGGGCAGCGACAACAACGCCGAGAGAACACCGAACGACCCCAACACGCGCCTCGTTCGCCTGTCGGACGACCCTGTTCTCGTAATCCACGACACCACGCTCATGCCGATGAGGACGATCGCCACGATCGCAGCAATCACGACCATCGCCACGTGATACAGACCGAAGTCGCTGATCATCACCTCGAGGGTGGGCGGGGTTTGGCCACCCGCGCTCAGGGAGTCGGCCAGTCGCTGCTTGACCTGGTCAAGCGTGTCGGCGAGCTCTCCGTCGGCTTTGCCGACCACCAGCATCGGCAACAGCGAGGCGAAGGGCGCTACTGCACCCTGGACGTTGGCCATGACCATCACCAGCGAGAACAGCGCGAGCATCGCGACGACAGAGCCGGCCGACGCGAGGGCGGACCTCCTCCCCGCCCCGAGACCGCCGGCCCTCAGGAACGCCTTCCAGAGACGAACACCCAGTACGACCAGCACGATCAGCAAGATCGCAGCGATCGCGGCCTTGGCCACGTGGTAACGGAACCAGTAATCGACAACGCTCTGCAGGCCCGGGGAGAAACCCCGGTCGCCGGAACCCCAATAGCCGACGAACGCCTCACGGAGGGCTTCGATGAGGCTGCGCTGATCGGCGAAGCCGCCGCCCGCCCCGCTCGCCGCCAGCGTGCGCGGGGCGATGACGAAGGCGGCGGCGAGGGCCATGGCGAGGGCGACGAGCGTGGCGAGTGCGCGACCGGAGAGACCTGTGGATCGCGACGGGGCTGTGGGACTGCGCAAGGGGATTCCTTCGGTTCGATCGAGTGTGTGGACGGCGCGCCGACCTGGAGGATCGCCGGTTGAGGGGGGTGGTGCGGCAGGGTCCCGTGGCCGGGATGTTCGAAGCGCGGTGCTGCCGCAGCGCCGCTGGACCGGCTCAGTCACGTGACCCGCTCCAGGCTCGAGGACCTGATCGCCGGAAGGGCGAGGGGGTCGGCGGCGAGGGCGCGGTGGTCCGGCCGTACCAGGAGGGCCGACGCCATGAGGCGGTTACGGCGTCGGCGGTGAGCAGGTCGTGTTCGAGGTCGTTCGTGCGCGCTGGTGGGTTGCTGTTGTCACTCCGATCACCATTCCGCACCGGCGGTCGCCTGGTCATGGGGGTTCGCCGGACACTTGAAGGTGTGGCCTGCCCCCATCTCTCGAAAAGGGAGGGTTGGAGGGTTGTCTCCACCGGCGACCGTGCGCTGAGTTCCGGCGACCCCAGAGCGCTCCACACCGCCTGGCCGCGGCGGTGCGGGAACAGGCCTCCTCGGTGCGCTCGCGATCAGGGCCGAGCTCTCCTCCGAAATGATCAGAGAGGCTCCGGATTAGGCTTGGCCCATGACCGGGTCGTTCCCCTCCGCGATCTGGCGTCGGTGGCGGTCGGGCGTCAGGTTGGTCTTCCGTGTGGTGCGTCGCACGATCGTGGAGTCGCTGTACCTGCTCACCGCGCCGGTGACCGCCGTGACCGGCCTGCTGCTGGTGCTCGTCGGTCTGTGTGTCGGCGCGGTCGGTTCGCTGTTGCCGGGCGGGTCGCCGGTCGTGGCCGGCGGGTTGGCGCCGGTGCGGTGGTTCGCCGACGTGGAACGGTGGCGGATCGCCAAGGTGCGTTCCCTGGCCGCCGGGGTGGAGGGTGCGCGCCGGCCGCGACCCGGCGCGCCGGCCGGGCTGCGGCTGGGCGTGGAGGGTGCGGGCCGTGGGCGGGGTCCGGATGCGGCGGGGTTGTGGTCCGGGAAGGTGGAGGGTGCGGGCCGTGGGCAGGGTCCGGACGCGGCGGGGCTGTGGTCCGGGAAAGTGGGGGGTGCGGGCCGTGGGCGGCGTCCGGACGCGGCGGGGCTGTGGCTCGGCGTGGCGCACGCGGTGGTGGTGCTCCCTGTCGCCCTGGTCACCTCGGTGGTGACGGTGCTGTGGTGGTTCGTCGGCCTCGGTGCCGGCACGTCCGCCCTGCGCAGTCCCTATTCCTCCGTTGAGCTGATGCGGCCCATGACCCTGACCGTGGGCAGCGCCCAGTCCCACATCGCCTTGAGCCTGGGGCTGACGTCGCCGACCGAGCGGCTCGCCTTCGGGACCGCGGTCGGCCTGCTGCTGCTGTTCACCCTGCCGCTGGTCACCCGGGCGTGCGTCGCCGCCCACGCCGGACTGGGGCAGACGCTGCTGACTGACGCGTCCGCGTTGCACCGCAGGATCAGCGGACTGGAGCAGGAGCGGGATACCGCCCGCGCGCAGACCGTCGCCGCGGTGACGGCCGAGGCGACCGCGCTGCGTCGGCTCGAACGCGACATCCACGACGGGCCCCAGCAGCGGCTGGTCCGCCTGGCGATGGAACTGGGCCGCGCTCAGCACCACTTCGACAGCAGGCCGGAGGCCGTCCGCGCGGCGCTCGCCGACGCGATCGTCCAGACCGAGGAGGCGCTGGACGAGCTACGGGCCCTGTCACGTGGCATCGCCCCGCCGATCCTCGCCGATCGCGGCCTGCACGCGGCGCTCACCGCCCTGGCCGCGCGTTCGACCGTCCCCGTCGAGCTCGATGCCGATCCCCTGAACCGCCGGCTGGAGGCCGCCGTCGAGACCGCCGCGTACTTCGTGATCGCCGAGGCCCTGACCAACGTGGCCAAGCACAGCCACGCCGACCGGGGTGCGATCGGGTTGCGCCATGGTGAGGGAACCTTGCGGGTCTGGGTGACGGACAACGGCGTGGGCGGCGCCGCGCTGGCCAAGGGACACGGGCTGCGCGGGCTGGAGGACCGGCTGCACGCGGTAGGCGGCCGGCTGCGGGTAACGAGTCCCTACGGCGGGCCGACGACGATCACCGGGGAGCTGCCGTGCTGCTGAACCCGCACGAAGCGGCGCCCGAACCATCATCGGACCGCCCGGCCCGCCGTCCGCTGCGGATCGTCCTGGCCGACGACGCGGTACTGCTGCGCGAGGGCCTGGTCCGGTTGCTCGCCGAGGACGGTCACCAGGTGGTGGCCGCGGTCGGTGACGGCCCGGCCATGGTCGAGGCGGTGCTCAGACACCGCCCGGACGTGTCGATCGTCGATGTGCGGATGCCGCCGACATACACGGACGAGGGCTTGCGGGCGGCGATCACGGCCCGCTCGCAGGTGCCCGGCGCGCCCATGCTGGTGCTCAGCCAGTATGTGGAGGCGTCCTACGCCGGCGAACTGCTCGCGGACGGCTCCGGTGCGGTCGGGTACCTGCTGAAGAACCGGGTCGCCAGGGTCGGGGAGTTCCTGGATGCGCTGGATCGGGTCGCCGGGGGTGCGACGGTGCTCGACCCGCAGGTCGTCGCGCAGTTGCTGGCCGGGCAGCGCCGGGACAACGCCCTGGGGACGCTGACCGCACGTGAACGGCAGCTCCTTGCGCTGATGGCTGAGGGGCATTCCAACACGGCCATCGCCGAGCGGCTGGTGGTCTCCGCCAGCACGGTGGAGAAGCACATCGGCAATGTCTTCACCAAGCTCGGCCTGCCGCCTGACGACGCCCAGCACCGTCGGGTGCTCGCCGTCCTCGCCTACCTCAGAGCCTGACGGCCCCACCCAGGGTCTGTCTGACCCCGGGCCTGTCTGACCCCGGGCCTGTCTGACCCCGGGCCTGTCTGATCCGGGGCCTGCCTGATCCCGGCCTGACAATCGCATCCCACCTCAATGGGCTCGCGTGGCCGCCGCTCCGGTCGCCGCGCCGCCAGGAACCGTCGCCACGAGGCGCCACGAGGCGTCGCGCGGCATGCTCAAGCCGTTGTCTCTGGGACGGCGCGCGCATCCGTGGGCGGTGGCCGACCGGGTGCCGTGAGAGGGGGAAGCGGCGGGTGAGCCGCTTGCCGTACGGCGTGGTTGGCGGCGATGAGGCGGTCAGTGGACGCGCCAAAACAGATCATTAATGGGGACTTGTCGGGGCAATGCGCTTTTCGCCGATGGGGCCGATCCTGTCGTCATCGACTTTTCTCCGTATGGGCGGCCGACCGCGTACGGCGAGGCGATCGGCGGCGGCCGGCGGGTAGTCGTGGCGCGACCGCGAAGATCGATATGCCGGCAAGGCGACGTCGGGCGGGTTGTGCCGGAAATCGGCGCAGGAGGTGCCCGAGCAGGGGATTTGGAGGTTAAGGCCGGCTCGGGGGAAGCGAAGGGGCGGAAGGGGCCAGAGAGGCAATGTCGCAATCGAATCACGACTTCTTGGACGGCGTGTCCAAGAGAGCGAATTCTCACATAAGGTCGCGCTTACTTCGGTCCATGCCGTCTGGTGTTGAGGTCTGTAATCCTCCGGACCTTTGTCGCTAGGCTGCACGACACCGTCGAGGCTGACGGGTGCGGATTCGAGGAACTGGCACTTCCGGTCGCCGTTTGGTCGCTCGTCGGGGGCGAGGGGTCGGGCGGTGCGAGGCTCTCGATGAAGGGGAAGCGTCGTGACGGCAGTTCGCAGGCTGATGGCCGCAGGCGTGGTGATGCCGGTCGTGATCGGTGCCGCGGTGTTCGGTGTGGCGACGCCGGCGCAGGCCCGTGCGGATATCGACATGCCGTCGCGGGTGACGACCAGCGCGCCGGTCACCATCCAGGGCACCGTCGACCTGGCCTTCGACGCCGTCCTCTACGTCGACGGCACCGAGGTCGCCAAGGGCAACCAGCGGGTGACCTACACCTGGAACCCCGCCGAGCACGCCAACGGGAGCTACCAGATCAGGCTGGTCCAGAAGGGTAAGCTGCTCGGCTCCAAGTGGGACGAGAACACCGCCACGCTGCGGCAGGCGATCCCCGCCGATCCTCCGTCGGGGGTGGCCGCCACGATGTCGGGTGACGACAAGATCGTGGTGACGTGGAGCAAGGGATCCGAGGCCGACCTCCAGTCCTACGAGATCTTCACCAGCCAGTCGGGTTCGGTGGGCAAGGTGTCGGCCGACAGCGCGTGCTCGGGCGGCGCGTGCAAGGCGACGCTGGCCGTACCGGGCAAGGCGGCCGGGCAGCAGGTCGGCTTCATGGTCAAGGCCTACAGGAGCGACGGCGAGGGCGGGATGCTCGGCTCTGGCAACTCGAACACGGCCTACGTCACGGTTCCCGCGCCCCCACCGCCGGCCCAGCCGAAGGCGGCGCAGACCAAGCAGGCCCAGCCGCAGACCAGCGGCAACCAGCAGGCCAAGAACACGCGCAAGACCGAACAGTCGCTCCCGTCCATCCCGTCGAAGAAGCGCGTGACGCCGACAACCAAACCACGGCAGAACGTGCCGAAGACGGTGAGCAGGATGCCCGCGCTGCCCGCCACCGAGACCGACACCAAGGGCGAGTACAAGCTGCCCGCCGCCAAGCCCGAGACCAAGAAGAAGTCCGATGAAGAGCCGCTGGTGCCGGCCGACGACGAGGCCGCGACCGCGAAGGACACCGCGGCGCAGGCCGTCGACACCACCGTCAAGGCGCAGTCGTCGGAGTCGCCGATCGGCAACATCGGACAGTACGGCATCTACGTGGCCGGTGGGCTGCTCCTCCTGCTGCTCGCGGCACACGGCGGCGCGTGGGCGCGCAGGCGGGCGCTCGCTTCCGCGGGCGGCGGGCCCGTCGCGGCGCCGGCCCCCGCACCGGCCGACGGTCCCCAGCCCGGCGACAGCATCCCGCCGACCGCCGCCGCGCCGCGCCGTCCCGCCGTCGTGCTCGCGGTGGCCAAGACCCGCAAGCCGCAGCCGCACGTCCCCGAGCAGCCGGCGCCGGACAGCGCGGGGCCGCGGCTGCCGATGTACATGAGCGCGGAGGAGGCCACGGCCGCCGATCCTCCGGTACGGCCGGAGCCGATCCGGCTCGCCCTGCCCAGCTCGGCGGTGACGACGGTGACGCCCGGATCCGACATCCCCCCGGTACGGCCCGCCGCGGCCCGGATCGAGGACCGCTGGGACGACTACCTGCCCCCGGCGCCGCGTTCCATGGAGGACAGCGGGTTCTGGGAGCGTCCGCAGCCGGGCGCGGGCGACTTCTGGGCGGCGGACGACGACGAGGCCGCCTACATCGGACGCCGCCACCTGGGCGGCGACAGCTGATCCACCGGGGTACGGCCCGCGTCTCGGGTTGCGGCGCAGGCCGTGTCGCGCTGGGCGGGTCAGCACCGGGCAGGTCAGCGTCGCGCGGGACGGGTAAGTGTCGCGCCTGGCGGGTCTGAGTCGAGCCGGACGGTTCCCGAGGTTAGCGGGCGGTGTCGAGCGGTTCCTGGCGTCTCCCGTGGCGAACGGGCCTGTCAAGGGAGTGTTCTCTTGGCGAGCGGGCCCGTCAGAAGTATCCGGTCAGGCGTGGGTGTCGGTGGTGAGGAGGGTGTCGAGGAGGCGGATGGCGCCGGCCTTGTCGAGAGGCTCGTTGCCGTTGCCGCACTTGGGTGACTGGATGCACGACGGGCACCCCCGCTCGCACTCACACGACGCGATCGCCTCGCGCGTCGCGGTGAGCCAGTCGACGGCGCGGGAGTAGCCGCGTTCGGCGAACCCGGCGCCGCCCTCGTGCCCGTCGTACACGAACACCGTCAGCATGCCCGTGTCGGCGTGGAGCTCGGTGGAGACGCCGCCGATGTCCCAGCGGTCGCAGGTGGCGAAGAGGGGGAGCAGTCCGATCGAGGCGTGTTCGGCCGCGTGGGCCGCGCCGCCGAGGTCGATGCCCGCCTCGGCCAGTGGGGCGACCTGGGAGGCGGGAAGCGTCCACCAGACGGCGCGGGTGCGCAGCGTGCGCGGCGGCAGGTCGAGCGGTTCGTCGCCGAGCATCTCGCCGGTCTGGAGCCGCCGTTTGAGGTAGGAGACGACCTGCCGGGTGACCTCGACCTCGCCGAAGTTCAGGCATGCCGTACCGAGGTCATGGGAGCGGAGGGTGGACAGGACGGAGATGTCCGTGACGTCGCGGGCGAACGTGCTGTACTCGGGCTCGGCGGACGACACCAGGGCGACGCCCGCCTCCAGGTCGAGTTGTTCGACGAGGAAGGTCTCGCCCTGGTGCAGGTAGACGGCGCCGGTGTGGACGGTGGTGTGCGCGGAGGGCTCGTCGACGGTGCCGAGCAGGCGACCCGTGGACGACTCGACGACCTGGACGGGCGCGCCGCCCGAGCCGCGGATGTCGGCCAGGTCGGTGGCGCGTTCGCGGCGGGTCCAGAAATATCCGGCGGGGCGCCGGCGGAGCAGGCCCTGCTCGACGAGGTCCGCCGCCAGCCGTTCGGCGGTCGGGCCGAAGAGCGGCAGGTCCTCGTCGGTGAGCGGGATCTCGGCGGCGGCGGCGCACAGGTGCGGGCCGAGCACGTAGGGGTTGTCGGGGTCGAGCACGATCGCCTCCACCGGGCGGCCGAACAGCGCCTCGGGGTGGTGGACGAGGTAGGTGTCGAGCGGGTCGTCGCGGGCGATGAGGACGGCGAGCGCGTCCTGGCCGGCGCGTCCTGCCCGGCCCGCCTGCTGCCAGAGGGAGGCCCTGGTGCCCGGCCAGCCCGCGATGAGGACGGCGTCGAGGCCGGAGACGTCGACGCCGAGCTCGAGGGCGTTGGTGGTGGCCAGGCCGAGGAGTTCGCCGCTGCGCAGGGCCTTCTCGATGATCCTGCGGTCCTCGGACAGGTAGCCGGCCCGGTAGGCGGCGACCCGGTCAGGGAGGTCGGCGAGCGCCCGCTGCGGGGCCGCCGGATCCGCTTCATCCGGGGCTGCGGGGTCTCGAAGGTCGCCGTCACCCGGATGCGGGGCTGTGGGGTGCTGTGGGTCGAGATCGTCCGGACGCGGGGGTGCGGGGTGCCGGCGGCTGGGGGCGTGTGCGGGCTCGGGCGTCAGGCGCTGCGGGTGGGAGTCGCCTGAGGGCGTTGGGTGTTGCGGGTGGAGGTCGCCTGAGGGTGCCGGGTGTTGCGGGCGGAGGTCGCCTGCGGGCGTCGGTTGGGGGACGGCATGCGTCGTCGAGCGCGGGCCGGCGGCGCGGGGTGGGGCGCCGGCGGGATCGGCGCCGGTCGCGGCGGCGGACGGCGTGGGGCCGGTCAAAGGGGTGGGGTCGGTCGGGGAGGCGGGGCCGGTCAGAGAGGTGGGGTCGATCGGAGAGGTGGGGTCGATCGGAGGGACGGGGCTGGTCGAAGGGGCGGGGCCGATCGGAAAGGTGAGGTCGGTCGGTGCGGCGGGGCTGATCGGAGAGGTGGGGTCGATCAGGGAGGGGGAGTCGATCGGCGAGGCGGAGGTGGGGAAGGTGTGCGGGAAGTGGCGGGGGGTGCTGAAGGCGACGTCGGACAGGCGGGCCCGAGCCGTCAACGCCACCGTCTCCGCGCCGCGCCGTGACCTGACGAAGGCGAGCGTGCGTACCTCGGCCAGTACCAGGTCGGCGAGCAGGTCGGCCGTCTCGGCGCCGGCCGTACGCCGTACCGGCGCGCCTCCCTCGCCCCGCAGTTCGGTCAGGGGCGGCTCCCACAGCGCGAAGGTGGTCGCACCCTTGGGCGAGGCGTCGGAGGTCACCTCGTCCATCTCAAGCCCCGTCAGCCGCGTCCCGAACGCCGCGGGCTCGCTGGCCGTCGCGGAGGCCAGCATGAAGACCGGCGTCGCGCCGTACCTGGAACACACCCTGCGCAGCCGGCGCAGGATCTGCGCCACGTGGGAGCCGAAGACCCCGCGGTAGCCGTGGCATTCGTCCACCACGACCATCCGCAGCCGCCGGAAGAACGATGACCAGCGCGCGTGCTGGGGGAGCAGGGCGCGGTGCAGCATGTCGGGATTAGTCAGGACATAGTTGGCGTATTGCCGCACCCATGCGCGCTCCTCGAACGGCGTGTCGCCGTCGAAGGTCGCCGCCCGCAGCTGGGCGATCCGCAGCTCCCTGAGGCTGCGCAGCTGGTCGGCGGCGAGAGCCTTGGTCGGGGTGAGGTAGAGGATCGTGCCGCCTTCGAGGGCGGCCGTGACCGCCGGAGCGAGGTAGGCGAGCGACTTGCCCGACGCCGTGCCTGTGGAGATGATCACGTTTCGGCCACGCCTCGCCAGGTCGGCCGCCTCGTGTTGGTGCGTCCAGAGCCCGGAGATCCCCTGGTTCGCCAAGCGCGTAATCAGAAGGTCATGGACCCACTCCGGCCAGCGAACATTACCGGCTTGACGTGCGGGAACGTGCTCCACATGGGTGACTCGCTCATGGCGTGCGGGAACGCCGAGCAGGTGGTGGAGGAGTGGACCGACTCGGTGTGGGGAGGAAGCGGAGGAACTCACTGGTTTCCAGTCTGACATCCATGGGCAAAGTGGCCGGGAATCGTGATTTCGTATAGACACAAGCAGCGACCGTGGTTGAATGCCGCGCGTCGGGGTCGGGCAGTTCCACACTGCCAGGCCCGCAAGGGTACTTTCGCAGGCGAGGCGCTGGAGGATCTGTGGATCTGAAGTTGGATCACCACCAGGACGACCGACTCACCATCGTTGAGGTCGAGGGTGAGATCGATGTCTACACCGCGCCCAGGCTGCGTGAGCTCCTGATCGACCTGGTGAACAAGGGGAGCTACCACCTTCTCGTGAACATGGAGAAGGTCGACTTCCTCGACTCGACCGGTCTGGGCGTCCTGGTCGGCGGGCTCAAGCGGGTGCGGGCGCACGACGGCTCCCTCGAGCTGGTGTGCACGCAGGAGCGCATCCTGAAGATCTTCAGGATCACCGGCCTGACGAAGGTCTTCGGCATCTACGCTTCGGTCGACGAGGCCAAGGAAGCTCACGGCCGAGACAAGTAGTCATGGCAACCGTCGAGCTGACGTTCAGCGCTCTTCCCGCGCACGTGCGGACCGCGCGGCTGGTCGCCACGGCGATCGCGCGTCGGACCGGCGTGGAGGAGTCGCTCCTTGACGAGGTCAGGCTCGCCGTCGGTGAGGCTTGTTCCCGGGCCGTGGAGGCGCATCGCGCCCACTGCCCGGGGGAGCCGATCCGCATCGAGCTCAAGGACGACTCCGGGCGCTTCGAGGTCACGGTCAGCGACCAGGCTCCGAGCGACGAGATCAAGCAGGAGCAGCCTGTCGATCTCGGGTCGCTGTCCGATTCCTTCATGTCGGGCTTCGGCATCGCGGTGATCGCGGGCCTGGCCGACGACGTGGAGGTGTTCCCGAGCCCCAAGGGCATGCGCATCCGGATGAGCTGGCCCGCACCCACCAACGCGCGCATGGTCTGACCCCGCGCCGGCCCCCGGAGAGCGGAACGGCAGCAGGCGTTCCTCGAAGCGTCGCGTCTCTCTCGCGTGAGGGCGGGATCCCCGGGGCGTCGCCCTGAGTCAGGACCCGCCCCGCCGGGCGCCTTCTTCCCGTGGTTGAAGGCGCCTGCCGGGACGCCAGGCGCGGCGGAGGGGCTGCGGTCAAGGGTCTCTCCTCCCGTGTGCCCGGAGGCTCGTCTCCAGGACTCCCCATGGCCGGGCAGGGGCCGCAGGAACGCCCCCAGGTGCCGATGACGGCGAGCCGTTTCCATAGGTGCCAGGGCGCGCGTGGGACGCGCCGCCCACAGGCGGCGGTCAGGGCGCACGGCAGGCGGGCGCAGACGACCCTCCCGTACGGCAAGCCGCCCCAGCCCCACCCGGGCCGCGGGGCGGGCGTCCCTCCAGGGAGACGCCGCTCCAGCGCGCGGGGCCGGGCGCCGTGACGCGGTCAGGCCCGGCAGGTCACGCCGATTTCCGCCCCGCACCGGTACGGCCAGTTACCACAGCAGGTAACCCCTATTCCGGTCCAGCCATAAATAGCTCCTGTGACGCCCGTAACCCACCGGAAAATCTTCACTGTCAATACCAAACCGCCTCACTGTCAGGGACTCAGTGGAGGCACCGAAATTTGACGACCCCGAGAGCCTTCATATCCGCGGAACCCGTGCGTAGACTCCCGGCACCGGCCAAGGTGATCCGGCGCATCAGCGGGACTCAACCGGAAGCGGCAGCCCATAACCCGGACGCCGCTGACAGGCCCGCCGCATATCACAGCGCCGTCCGGGCAGGACGTACCCGTCTTGCCGAGGAGAACGGATGTCTAGGCTCTATCTGGCCGCCGAGCCAGCCTCAGCGCTGTCCCTGAGCGGAAACAATCTCACCATCGTCGTCGTGGTCGCAGCCGTGGCCCTGGTCGCGCTCGCCGTAGCCGGCGGCCTGGTACGCGAGGTCCTGGCCGCCGACCAGGGCACCGAGCGCATGCAGAACATCGCGCGTGCCGTGCAGGAGGGCGCGGCGGCTTATCTGACCCGCCAGTTCAGAACGCTCGCGATCTTCGTGGTCCTGATCCCGATCCTGTTGTGGTTCCTGCCAGGGACGACGGACGTGAAGGTCGGGCGTTCCATCTTCTTCGTGGTCGGCGCCGGGTTCTCGGCGCTGACCGGTTTCATGGGCATGTGGCTTGCCGTACGCGGAAACGTGCGTGTGGCGGCCGCGGCCCGGACGTCGGGCGAGAAGAAGGCGATGCGCATCGCCTTCCGCACCGGCGGTGTGGCGGGCATGTTCACCGTCGGTCTCGGCCTGCTGGGCGCGGCGGTCGTCGTGCTGATCTACCAGGGCGACGCGCCGGGCGTGCTGGAGGGCTTCGGCTTCGGCGCGGCGCTGCTGGCGATGTTCATGCGTGTCGGCGGCGGCATCTTCACCAAGGCCGCCGACGTCGGCGCCGACCTGGTCGGCAAGGTCGAGCAGGGCATCCCCGAGGACGACCCGCGCAACGCGGCGACGATCGCCGACAACGTGGGCGACAACGTCGGCGACTGCGCGGGCATGGCGGCCGACCTGTTCGAGTCCTACGCGGTCATGCTGGTGGCCAGCCTCATCCTGGGCAAGGTGGCCTTCGGTGAGCAGGGTCTGATCTTCCCGCTCATCGTGCCGATGATCGGTGTCGTCACCGCCATCATCGGCATCTTCGTCACCCGCCTGCGCGACAAGGACCGCAACGGCATGGCGGCCATCAACCGCAGCTTCTTCATCTCCGCCGCGATCTCGGCGGTACTGGTCTCGGCCGCGGCGTACTGGTACCTGCCGGCCAGCTTCGGCGAGCTGTCGGGCGCGACGGTGCAGTCCACCGCCGACCCGCGCGTCATCGCGATCGGCGCCGTGCTGATCGGTCTCGTGCTGGCCAGCGCCATCCAGATCCTCACCGGCTACTTCACCGAGACCAACCGGCGCCCGGTGAAGGAGATCGGCGAAAGCTCGCTCACCGGCCCCGCCACCGTCATCCTGTCGGGCATCAGCGTCGGCCTCGAGTCGGCGGTCTACTCGGCGCTCATCATCGGCGGCGCCGTCTACGGCGCGTTCCTGCTGGGCTTCGGGAACGTGACGATCGCGCTGTTCGCGGTCGCGCTGGCCGGCACCGGCCTGCTGACCACGGTCGGCGTCATCGTGTCCATGGACACCTTCGGCCCCGTCTCCGACAACGCGCAGGGCATCGCCGAGATGTCCGGCGACGTCGACGGCGACGGCGCGCGCGTCCTGACCAGCCTCGACGCGGTCGGCAACACCACCAAGGCCATCACCAAGGGCATCGCGATCGCCACGGCCGTGCTGGCGGCGACCGCGCTGTTCGGCGCGTTCCGCACCTCGGTGGAGGCGGAGCTGGCCGCCGCCACCGACTCGGTGAAGAGCGCGCTCGGCGCGTTCCAGGCCTTCAACCTCGGCATCGACCAGCCGAACGTCCTGGTCGGCCTGGTGATCGGCGCCGCGGTCGTGTTCCTGTTCTCCGGTCTGGCGATCATGGCGGTCGGCAGGGCGGCGATGCGCGTGGTGTTCGAGGTGCGCGACCAGTTCCGCAACAACCCGGGCATCATGGACGGCAGCGTCAAGCCCGAGTACGGCCGCGTGGTCGACATCTGCACCCGCGACTCGCTGCGCGAGCTGGCCACGCCCGGCCTGCTGGCCGTCATGACGCCGATCGCGGTGGGCTTCGCGCTCGGGTACGCCCCACTGGGCGCGTACCTGGCCGGCGCCATCGCCTGCGGCACCCTGATGGCGGTCTTCCTCGCCAACTCGGGTGGCGCCTGGGACAACGCCAAGAAGCTGGTCGAGGACGGTCACCACGGCGGCAAGGGCTCCGAGGCCCACGCCGCGACCGTCATCGGCGACACGGTCGGTGACCCGTTCAAGGACACGGCCGGTCCCGCGATCAACCCGCTGATCAAGGTGATGAACCTGGTGGCGCTGCTGATCGCACCCGCCGTGGTGGTCTACGCCGACAACGTCGCCGTCCGCGTCGGCGTCACCGTGGTCGCGCTGGTGGTCGTGGTGTCGGCGATCGTCGTCTCCAAGCGCCGCTCGGTGAGCATCGCGCCGGCGGAGACCAGCGAGAAGAAGCCGCAGACCGTCAGTTCCTGATCCGTTCCGCTCGTACGGCCCGCGTCCGGCTTCGGCGCGGGCCGTACGCGTGCCCGGGTGAAACCGCGGCCGAAGCCGTGAGCGGCGTGTGGCGCCGGCCCCGGATGGTGGCCGGGTGGTGGAAGCAGCCCGTGGTGGCGGGTCGGAGAGGTCGCGGCAGTGGTCGGTTTGGCGGAAGCCGTGGAACCGGCCGTGGTGGAAGCCGTCGGGAGCGGCCGGTCGGTGGTCGAAGCCGCTGGAGAGTGGTCGAGGTCGGGCCAGATTCGGGGCCCGGTGCGCTTACCGGGGCGGCCGCCGCAGGTGGAAGACTGGAGGCATGGGAGAGCCTGCCAACTCCGGCGCGAAGACGCTGGTGATCATCTTGCTCGCCATGATGGCGATTCTCGCCCTCATCGCCGGTCTGGCCGTGTGGGCGTCGAACGGTGGCTGAGCACGTGCGCACACTGATCGTGCTGCGGCACGCCAAAGCCGCCCACATCGCCGGTCTGGCCGATCGTGAGCGTCCTCTCACGGACAGGGGTGAGCGTGACGCCGTCAAGGCGGGCGAGGCCATCAAGGCGCTCGGCCTGGCCGCCGAGCTGGTCCTGTGCTCTCCGGCCCTCCGTACCAGCAGGACCGCCGAGCTGGCCTTCCCCACGCTGGAGATCAGCTTCGAGCGTGACATCTACGAGGCCGACTCCGAGGACCTCTACGAGCTGATCCGCCGCCTCGACCCGGACGTCGAGACGCTGGTGCTGTGCGGGCACAACCCGGCCGTGCACGAGATGGCGCTCACGCTGACCGGCGGCGACTTCACGTTCAAGCCTGGCGCGTTCGCCGTGGTCGAGGTCGAGTCCTCGTGGGTAGACCTCTGGCCTGGGGAGGGACGCCTGGTCACGCACTGGGATCCCAAGGAGCACTGAACCGGGGGAGCGGATGCGGGGGGCGATCACCGCGCTGCGCGACGGGTTCCTGTCGCTGCCGGCCAAGCCCCCGTGGCGGTACGGCCTGCTGTGCGGCGTGGCCGTCGCGCTCCCGCTGGCGGTCGGCGCGCTGGCCGGGCGGCCGCGTGAGGGCGCGGTCGTCGCCCTCGGCGCCTACCTGACCGCCTTCGGCGACTCGTACGGCAAGCCGTACGGCGAGCGCGCCAAGAGCCTGTTCGGCACGGTGCCGCTGCTCGTCGTGGCCTTCTGGTTCGGCATCTTCCTGGCCGGGTACCCGTGGGCCGCGGTGTTCGGCGTCGGGCTGGCCGCCGCGGCGGGCGCGCAATGGAAGGCGATCGGGACGCCGCCGGTGCTGGCCGTGGTGGTCGGCTTCTACAGCGGCCTGCCGCTGGGTCTCGCCCCCGCGCTCCTGACCGGGCTCGGCGGGCTCCTGTACTGCGCGATCACGCTGGCGCCGTGGCCGCTGCTCCGGCTCGACCCGCTGAAGCAGGCGCTCGCCGCGGGGTGTACGGCGATGGCCGGGTTGCTGGACGCGTTCGACGAGCGGGAGGAGGACTGGGCGAGGCTCAGGCAGCGGGCGGCGGACGCGCTGGAGGAGGCGGAGACGGCCTCGGCCGCCTTCCACAGCCCCGAGGAGAGCGACCGCTCCCCTGACGCCTTCGTCTCGTCGCTGACCAGGATCTTCCACGAGAGCGTCGCCCTGCGTTCGCTGCGCGCCCAGGCGGTCGCGGCAGGGGCGACGCCGCCGGAGCTGGACGAGGCGGTCGTCGCGCTGTCGACGGCGCTGCGCGGGGTCGGCGGGCATGACGTCACGCTCGACAGCAAGCAGGCGCTGGCGGCGGTGGCCGGCTTCGCCGAAGGGGTGACGGCCGTGCGCGACAGGTTGACGCCCGTCCAGCGGGCGATCCTGGGTCAGGTCCGCAGGTGCATGGACCGTATCGGCCTGGCGGTGCGGTCGCTGTCGGCGCAGGCGCGTGAGGGGGTGCGGGCGCCGGCCACGCTACCGCGCCTGACCTGGCAGGCGCCCTCGCTGACCGGCCACGACGCCGCGCACGCGGCCAGGTCGGGGATCGCGGTGGCGGTCTCGATGGCGCTCGTGGTGGGCCTGCACGAGACCTACGGCAGGTGGCTGGTGTTCACGGTGCTGCTGGCGCTGCGGCCCACCTACGGCGACACCATCGACCGGGTGACGTTGCGGGTGGCCGGCACGGTGATCGGCTCCACGATGGCCGCGCTGCTGCTGGCCGCCGTGCCGGGGCACGCGACGCTGGTGGTGGTCGTGTGGGCGTTCGCGACGGTGGGGTTCGCGCTGAGGGAGGTCAGCTACGCCTACTGGTCGGTCTTCGCGACGCCGCTGGCGCTCATGCTGTCCGACTTCTCGGCGCGGCTCGACTGGGGCGCGGCCGGGATCAGGGTGCTGCTCACCGTGTGCGGGGGCGTGCTCGCGCTGCTGGCGGCCAGGCTGCTGTGGCCGAGGGGCGAGGTGGGCAGGCTCAGGGAGCGGATGGTCGACCTGCTGCGGGAGCACGCGCGCATGGTCAGGGCGCTGGCCGGCCATGACCTGGAGGACCTGTCCGAGCACACGGAAGCGGCCGGTCAGGCGGCCGACCGGCTGCAGGCGTCCCTGGACACCGTCGACAAGGAGCCGGGCGGCCAGGCGCCCGAACGGCTGCGGCAGGCCTTGACCGACGCGCGCAGGCTGCGCGACGACGTGATCCTGCTGGGGGCCGTCATGAGGGGCGCGCCCGACGGGACGGACGCGACCGTCGCCGTGCTCGACGCCGTGGCCGACAGGATGGAGGCGGTCGCGCACGCCGTACGGCACGACACGGCGCCGCTGGAGACGGACGAACTGGACGTCAATCTCGCCGAGCTGGCCACCCGGATGGACGCGCTCATCGAGGAGGCGTCCGTCACGGACGACACGGCGGTGAAGCGGCAGCTGCGCCACGCGGTCACGGCGCATCCCGCGCTGCGGACCCTCACGGCGGACGCGCTGCGCCTGGCCACGGACGCCTGCCGGTGACGGGTGGCGCGCTGCACTTGACCGCCGGACGGCGCCGGGGTGGCCGATCCGTCGGGCGGCGAGACGGTCACCGGGTGACCGCTGACCTCCGGTGAAGGTCAGCGGGAGCCGCGGCGTGGCCGTCGAAGAGCGTCAGCGGGCGATCTGGTCCTCGGCGTCGGCGGCCTCGATCTCGTCGCGGGAGATGCCCAGCAGGTAGAGGATCGAGTCGAGGTAGGGCGTGTTGACGGCGGTGTCGGCGGCCTGCCGTACGACGGGCTTGGCGTTGAAGGCGATGCCGAGGCCCGCGACGCCCATCATGTCGAGGTCGTTGGCGCCGTCGCCGATGGCGACGGTCTGGCTGATCGGCACCCCGGCCTCGCGGGCGAACCGCTCCAGGGCGCGGGCCTTGCCGGGACGGTCGACGATCTCGCCGACCACCCTGCCGGTCAGCTTGCCGTCGACGACCTCCAGCGTGTTGGCCGCGGAGTAGTCGATGCCGAGGTCGCTCACCAGGGCGTCGGTGATCTGCGTGAAGCCACCGCTGACGATGGCGAACCTGTAGTCGAGGCGCTTCAGGGTCCGCACCAGCGTGCGGGCGCCGGGGGTGAGCACGACCTCCTCGCGCACCTTGCGGAAGGTCTCCTCCGGCAGGCCGGCCAGCAGCTTGACCCTGCGGCGCAGCGACTCGGCGAAGTCGAGCTCGCCGCGCATCGCCTCCTCGGTGACCTTCGCGACCTCGTCGAGGCAACCCGCGTGCGCCGCGAGCAGCTCGATGACCTCGCCCTGGATGAGGGTGGAGTCGACGTCCATGACGATCAGCCGCTTGGCCCTGCGGGACAGCCCCGTGCGCTGGACGGCCACGTCGACCTTCTGGGCGGCGGCCTCCGCGGCCAGCTCCACCCGCAGCGCGTCGGGGTCGGCGCCGGACACCGACAGTTCGATGCACGTCACGGGCCACTGGGCGAGCCGCTCGATGCGGTCGATGTTCGCCCCGGCGGCGGCGATGCGCCCGGCGATGCCGCCGATCGCGGCCGGCGGCAGGGCGGCGCCGAGCACGCTCACCGACAGGCGGCCGCGGCGGCGCTTCTCCTTGGTCCTGGAGCCGGTGGCGAGGTCGACCTCCATGCCGAGGTCCTCGGCCACCCGCTCGACAGCCGTCCACAGGGCGCCGATGGTGCCGCCCGTGCCGGTCGACGGGCCTCCCACGTAGGCGACGAGGACGCCGAGGGTGAGGCGGCCGCGGATGACGACCTGCTCGATGTCGGCCACGGTCACGGGGAAGCCCGCGAGCACCGAGAACAGTCGTGAGGTGACGCCGGGCCGGTCGGGGCCGGTGAGCGTGATCAGGAGCGTGCGCTGGTCCACATCAGGCCACGCTACTGGCACCCGTACCGTGCTCCGCATCGAGGTTCACCATTCGGACGGCTGACCTTGGGCGTGTGGCCATCATGAGCTGCCTTCATAGGTTCATGCACCGCTACACCGTGGGACTGGCCCGCACGCCCGCCGATCTCCAGGCCGCCCAGCGCCTGCGTTACCGCGTGTTCGCCGAGGAGCTCGGCGCGCGGCTCGACTCGCCCGTCACGGGGTTGGACGTCGACCCCTTCGACGCCTACTGCGACCACCTGCTCGTCCGCTCGGGCGACGACGTGGTCGGCACCTACCGGCTGCTGCCGCCGAAGCGCAAGGACCGCCTCTACTCGGACACCGAGTTCGACCTGGCGGCCCTGGCCCACCTGCGGGACGACCTGGTCGAGGTCGGGCGTTCCTGCGTGCATCCCGACCATCGCGCGGGTGCGGTCATCGGGCTGATGTGGGCGGGCATCTCCCGCTACATGGCCGAGGGCGGCTACGGCTGGCTGGTCGGCTGCTGCTCGGTGCCGCTGCGGGACGCCGCGAACATCATGGAGCGGGCGCCGCTGGCTCCCGAGGAGTACCGGGTCAAGCCGCTGCTGCCGTGGACGGATCTCGGCGAGGGGTCGCCGGCGTTCGTGATGCCGCCGCTGCTGCGCGGCTACCTCCGGCTCGGCGCGTGGATCTGCGGCGAGCCCGCCTACGATCCGGCGTTCGGCTGCGCCGACTTCCTGGTGCTGCTGTCGATGGCCCGGGTGGACCAGCGCTACCTGCGGCACTTCCTCGGGGAGCCGTCATGAGCCCGTGGTTCCCCACGTCCCCGTGCACGACCGCCAGGTGCGTGGACGTGCCCATGCGGGCCGCGGGCGTGCTGCGCCAGGTGCTGCGCGGGCTGGCGGTCATCGCGGTCGTCCTGGTGGGCGTGCCGCTCGCCCGCCTGGTCAGGGGTACGGCACGGCGGCGCGTGACGCTGGCGTGGTCGCGCGCCCTGCTCAGGGCGCTGGGCGTCAGGGTGGAGGTGCGCCAGGGGTTCGCGTTCTTCGCCGGCGCCGTGCCGTCCGCCGAGGCGACGCCGGCACGGCAGGCGGGTGGCGCCCCCGGGACGGCGCCGGCACGGCAGGCGGGTGACGGCCCTGGGACGAGGCCGGCGCAGGAGACGGGTGACGCCCCCGAGGCGCGGCTGGTCGTGGCCAACCACATCTCCTGGCTCGACCCCCTGGTGGTCGCCGCCGCGCTGCCGTGCAGGCTGGTGGCCAAGAGCGAGGTGTCGGCGTGGCCGGTGGTCGGCGGTCTGGCCGCCGGGTCGGGCGCGCTGCCCATCGCCCGCGACTCGCTGCTCGACCTGCCGGGCGCGGTGGCCAGGATCGCCGACACGCTGCGGGCCGGCGAGACCGTCGCGGCCTTCCCGGAGGGGACGACGTGGTGCGGCAGGGGGAGCGGCACCTTCAAACCCGCGGTCTTCCAGGCCGCCGTCGACGCGGGCGCCAGCGTCACGCCGGTGGCCATCGCCTACCGGGAGGCGGACGGGCCGAGGACCACCGCTCCCGCGTACGTCGGGGACGACACGCTGGCCGCCTCCGTGCTCAGGGTGCTCGCGGTGCGGCGGCTCGTCGTCGAGGTCACCGTGCTGCCGCCGGTGAGCGCGGCCGACCGGAGGGAGCTCGCGGGTCTGGCCGAGGCCGCGGTGGCGTCCGCGACGGGACGCCTCCCGCTGCCCCGTCACACGTCCACCCCGGCCCTCGCGTGACCGGCCGCGGCGCGCGGGGCCGGCAGGGAACGGGCCGGGCATGGGAACGCCCGCTCCCGGCCAGGCGGAAGCGGGCGTCTGCTCCGGACGGCGTCAGCGGACGACCGTGGTCTTGGCCTGCTTGACGAAGCCGAACCCGGGAACGCCCAGCCGGTCGAGCTCCTCCTTGCTGAGGTTCTCCATGCCGGTCTCGACGTTGTAGGAGACCACCCCGAGGACGGCCTTCTGCGTGCCCGACGCGGTCTTCGTCAGCCTGGCGTCGAAGACCATGGCGACCGACTCGCCCTTCTTCACCGTGGCCGGCAGGACGCAGAACAGGTCACGCTTGATCAGCTCGCAGGCCGTGTCGTCGACGCTGGTCCGGTAGGTGACCTTGCGCAGGTCGACGCCCTTGGGGAAGAGGCCGCCGACGAACCAGGTGCCCGCGGTCGCCTCGTGCGGGCCGGTGTTGACGGCCGTGATCGTGTAACGGACCTTGCCGCCGCGCTTCGCCTTCTTGGTCGCCGTGAGCTTGACGTCGAAGGTGGAGAACGGGTCGGCGGCCGACTTGGCGACCGCGGCGGCCGCGACGGGCGCCGTGGGGGCGGCCGAGACCGGTGCTGCGCTGAAGACAAGGGCGCCCGCCACCGGGGCGGCAACCAGGAAAGAAGCGATGCGGCGCATTCACGTCTCCGATGAGGAAGAGGACGAGGATGCCCAGAAATATGAGCCCCCGTTAAGACCGCAGCTTTTTATCACGTTTGGCCAGGAAAGATCTACCTATTTGGGGGAGAGGAGGAGGTGCGAGTCGCCGAATTCATGCCACAAATAGCCCTCTTGCAGGGCAACCGCATAGGAACGTGCCAACATCTCCTCGCCCGCGATCGCGGCGAGCATCATGAGATGCGTCGAGCGCGGCTCGTGCAGCCCGGTGATGAGCCCGGTGACCGCCCTCACGCCCCGCTCCGGCGTCACGAGGTGGTCGGTCCAGCCGGAAGCCGCGCCGACCAGCCCGCCGGAGCCCACCGCGGTCTCCAGCGCCCGCACGACCGTCGTGCCGGCCGCGACGACCTTCCCGCCCTCCGACCGGGTCAGGTTCACCAGGTGCGCCGTCGAGGCCGGGACGGCGAAGCGCTCGGCGTAGGGCGGCTCGTCCTTCTCCACCGAGGCGACGCCGGTGTGCAGGGTGACGGGCGCGACCCGGACGCCGCGGGCGACCAGCTCGGTCACCAGCGGCGACGTGAACGGCCGGCCCGCGCTCGGCATCTCGGCGCTGCCGGGCACCGTGGCGAACACGGTCTGGTAGTCGGCGAGGGGCCAGTCCCTGTCGACGTAGGAGTAGCGGATCGGCACGCCGTACGACATCAGGTACTCCTCCACGTCGCGGTCGAGCGTGGCCCGCCAGAGGCGGGGCGTCTCCCGGGCGAGGAGCCGCAGCGTCGCGCCGCCGGGCAGCGGCAGCCACTCGCCCGCCGCGCCGCCCCCGTAGGGCTCGAACGACAGGCGGCGCAGCTCCACCAGCCACGTGCCGTCCTCGCGCGCGGTGGAGAAGTGCACGGCCAGCCGGTCGAGCCGGACGGCCGCGGGCAGGGTGGCCGAGTTGTTCACCACCACCAGGTCGCCGGGCGCCAGCAGGGCCGGCAGGTCCGCGAACGTGTGGTGGGAGTCGCCCGCCTCGTCGGACACCAGCAGCCGCACGGCGTCGCGGGCCACGCCCCGTGCCTCGGGCGGCTCGTGCGCGGCCGGCACGTCGGGAAGCGCGAAGTCAGTGGTCACGGTGCGCTCCGGAACTCATGACAGGGCCACCCTGCCGCTGGCGGGACGGCGCTCGACCAGCTCCCGCAGGGCGGCGGCGACGGTCGCGGGGTCGGCCGCGCCCGCGGCCTCCTCGGCGCCCACGGCGTCGGCGAGCATCCTGGTGTTCATCTCGCCCGGGTCCACCCACCAGACCGCCACGTCGGGCTCCTCGGCGGCCAGCACGTTCGACAGCTGGTCGAGGGCCGCCTTCGTCGCGCCGTACCCGCCCCAGCCCTCGTAGGCACCGGTGGCGGCGTCGGAGGTGACGTTGACCACGGCCCCGTGGCGGCGGCGCAGCGCTGGCAGCGTGGCCTGCAGCAGCCCCAGCGGCGCGACCACGTTGGTCGCCAGCAGGGCCGTGAAGACGTCGAGCGGGTAGTCGGCCAGGCGCGGCAGCGGGGTGGCGCCGAGCCCGCCGGCGTTGTTGACGAGGAGGTCCAGCTCGGGCACGGCCGCCGCCAGCGCGGCCCGGTGCGCGGGATCGGCCACGTCGCCCGCGATGGTCGTCGCGCCCAGCTCGGCGGCGGCCTTCTCCAGCTCCTCGGCACTCCTGGCGGTCAGGACGAGCTGCCAGCCCGCGGCCGACAGCGATCGGGCGAGTTCGAGTCCGAGCCCGCGGGAAGCGCCGGTGATGAGTGCGGTGTTCGTCATGAGGACGACGGTAGGAAGCGCGCCCGTTCGCGGCATCGGGCGAGCGGCCGATGTCGCGGTGAGCACTTCGACCTAGGACCGTAGGCTGAGGACCGTGAGCCCCGAATCCGACATCCTGCGAGCGGTGAGCTCAGCCGTCCTGGCCGTCACCCGGCACCTGTCGGTGCGGGAGGTCCTGCAGGTCATCGTCCGCTCGGCGCAGCAGCTGCTCGACGCCAGGTACGCGGCGCTCGGCGTGCCCGACGAGGACGGCTCCTTCGCCGAGTTCGTCGCCGAGGGGCTCACCGACAAGCAGTGGGAGGCCATCGGCCCGCTGCCTCGCCAGCATGGCATGCTCGGCGCGATGCTGCGCGACGGGGTCCCCGTCCGGATCCCCGACCTGCCGAAGGACTCCAGGTTCGAGTACTGGCCCAAGGCGCATCCGGTGATGCGCGACTTCCTCGGCGTGCCGATCCTCGACGGCGGCGAGGTGCTGGGCATCATCTTCCTGGCCAACAAGAAGGTGCCGGGCGGGTTCACCGAGGACGACGAGAAGCTGCTGACGATGTTCGCGGCGCACGCCGCCCTCGCGCTGACCAACGCCCGCCTCTACGAGCGCGGGCGCGAGCTGGCCATGCTCGAGGAACGCAACCGGATGGCCCGCGAACTGCACGACGCGGTCACCCAGAAGCTGTTCTCGCTCCGGCTGACCGCGCAGGCCGCCCACGCCCTCCTGCCGGTCGACCAGGACCGCGCCGCGGTCGAGCTCGACCGGGTGCAGCGCCTGGCCGGGGAGGCGCTGGCCGAGCTGCGCGCCGTCATCGTCGAGCTGCGTCCGGCCGAGCTCGACCGGCACGGGCTCGCCGAGACGCTCCGCAAGCACGTACGGCTGCTCGACCGGCTCCAGCCGTTCCGGGTGACCTTCGAGGGCGACGAGCTGCCGCCGGTGCCCGCCGACATCGAGGTGGCGGTGCTGCGCGTGGCCCAGGAGGCGCTCCACAACGCGCTGCGCCACGCCGGCGCCGACCGCGTCGAGGTGCGGCTCACGCACGCCTCGGGCAAGCTGGCCCTCCAGGTGCGCGACCAGGGCGAAGGGTTCGACGACTCCGCACGACAGCGGGGCCTCGGGCTGGCCTCGATGAGCGACCGCGCCGAGTCGGTCGGCGGGAAGGTGACCGTGACGTCGGAGCCCGGCCGGGGCACGACGGTGCGCATGGAGGTGGACGTGTGATCCAGGTGCTGATCGCCGACGATCATCCAGTCGTACGGCAGGGCCTGCGCACCTTTCTCGACCTGCAGGACGACATCACGGTCGTCGGCGAGGCGGCAGACGGGCAGGAAGCGGTGTCCCTGGTCGAGCGGCTGCGTCCGGACGTGCTGCTGCTGGATCTCAAGATGCCGGTCCTCGACGGCCTCGGCACCCTCCAACGGCTCGGCGGCTCCCCGACCAAGATCCTGGTGCTGACCTCGGTGAGCGACCGGTCCGACGTGGGCCCCGCGATGCGGGCGGGGGCGTCCGGGTTCCTCTACAAGGACGTCGACCCGAACGCGCTCGTCCAGGCGGTGCGGGCGGTTCACGGGGGACAGGTGCTGCTGGCCCCCGAGGCGGCGTCGGCCATGATGGCCGCCGAGTCCACACCGGTGCCGCTGACGGAGCGGGAGCGCGAGGTGCTCAAGCTGATCGCGGCCGGGCGGTCGAACAAGGAGATCGCCAGGGACCTGGCCGTCGCGGAGAAGACCGTCAAGACGCACGTGTCGAACGTGCTGATGAAGCTCGGCGTCCAGGACCGGACCCAGGCGGCGCTCTACGCCGTACGACACGGCCTGGCGTGACGCCCGCCGTCCGACGCCTCCTCCCGACCCCGACCCCGGCACGTTCCGACCCCGGCAGGTTCTGACCCGGGCGCGTTCCGGCCCAGGACATGTCTGACCCGAGCACCTTCTGACCCGGGCATGTTGACCCGGGCATGTTGACCCGAGCACCTTCTGACCCGGGCATGTTGACCCGGGCATGTTTCAGGGCCCGGAAAGACCCGAGCCCCCGGACAGACGTGCTCGTCCGGGGGGCCCGCGCCGCAGGGAACCTCGACCGGTTCCCTGGACGCGTCAGGTGTCCTTCTTCTCGTTCCGCTCCACCCGCGTGGGAGACGGCGGGTTCCACTTCGGCGGGGGCGGCGGCGGGGGCGGCGTGTAGGTGCCGGTGCCCGTGGGGCGCTTCTTCTGCGGCCAGACGATCTTCGTCGTGGTGCTCTTCATGAACAGATGGCCCTTGAGGCCCATCCGGGCGAGCTCTTCCTCGTCGAGGTTCTCCGCGCCGGTCGGCAGGTCGTAGGCGACGACGCCGAGCCTGGCGGCGGCCGTGCCCTTGGTGGTCTTCTTCAGCGTCAGCTGGAAGTTGAGCCACGTCGTGCCGCCCACCGGCACCTGGTACTTCGGCACGCACAGGAAGACCTGGTCCTGCCAGACGCACGAGGTGCCCTTCGGGCCGCCCCACTTCAGGGTCGGGACGACGCCCTTCGGCACGAAGCCCCCGATGCCGAAGTAGTCGGCGTCGTAGGGGCCGAGGTTCTTGGCCTTGATGAGGTATGTGATCTTGCCGCCGCGCTTGGTGGCCTTGTTGTACGTGACCTTCACGCTGAACTTGGAGAACGGGTCCTTCGCCGCCGTCGCCGTCGTGGCGGCCGCCGCGAGGCCGGCCGGAGGCGTGACGGCCGCCGCCGCGGGCGCCGCCACGGCCAGCGGAGTCAGCGGCGCGACCAGGCCGAGCCCTATGAACATGCCGATTGCTCGGCGCATTGGGTTGCTCCCCCCTAACGGAACTGGAAATCCCCCATTGTCTAGTGGATTATTGCCCACGGCAAAGATTTCGCAAAGAGTGATGATCTATCGTGATATGACGTTGCTTGCACACCGTGCAGCGAGCCCGTCACTCTTGCGACTGGGGGGAACGCACGAGGGGGAGGGCTCAGGTGCCTGACAAGCACCCGTTACAGCCAGGAGACCCGGCTGAGCTGGGTCCGTACCGGCTGCTCGGGCGGCTGGGCAAGGGCGCGCAGGGCATCGTCTACAAGGCCGAGGGCCCGGACGGCGAGCTGGTCGCGATCAAGCTGCTCAACACCAGGCTCGACGCGCCCGGCATCGACGCCGAACGCTTCATGCGCGAGGTCGCGGCCGCCCGGCGGGTGGCGCAGTTCTGCACCGCGCAGGTGCTCGGCGCCAACATGGACGGCGAGCAGCCGTACATCGTCAGCGAGCTGGTCGAAGGCGTCTCCCTCCAGCGTGTGGTGCAGATGGACGGCCCGCGCTCGGGCGGCGCCCTCTACCGGCTCGCCGTCGGCACTGTCACCGCGCTCGCGGCCATCCACCGAGCAGGCATCGTGCACCGCGACTTCAAGCCGAGCAACGTGCTGCTGGGCCCCGACGGCCCCCGAGTGATCGACTTCGGCATCGCCCGCGCGCTCGACTCGTCCATGACGCTCAGCAGCGGGGTGGTCGGCACGCCCGCGTACATGTCGCCCGAGCAGATCTCCGGCGAGCGGGTCGGGCCCGCCAGCGACATGTTCAGCTGGGCCCTGACGATGACGTACGCGGCGACCGGCGCGCCCGCGTTCGGCCAGGACAGCCTGCCCGCCGTCATCTACCGGGTGATGAACGACCAGCCGGATCTTTCGGCGTTCCCCGACAGCCTGCGGCCGCTGGTGCAGGCGTGCCTGAGCAAGCGGGCCGACGAGCGGCCCACGGCGGCGGAGGCGCTGTTCTCCCTCCTGGAGAACCAGGGCGCCGCCGCCGAACGGGACGCCGAGGTGGCGATGACCACCGGGTCACAGATGGCGGCCGAGGAGGTGGCCAACCCCGCGCTCTACGAGTCCCTGCCGGACGGCTGGTCGAAGCCGCAGGACCCGTCCGTCAACCGCTGGGCCGCCCCGGCCGACCCCGGACAGGGCCACCCTGACGGCCCCTCCGCGTCCGCCCGGCCCGCGCCCGCCCCTCCCGCGGGTCACCCGGACGGGAGCCAGAGCCCGCCCGGGCCGTCGAGCCCAGGCGGCTGGGCGAGCCCGTCGGACTCCGGCGGCTGGGCCAACCCCTCGGGCGCCGCCTACATCCCTCCGCAGGGCTTCGTGCCCCCGCAGCCGGGCCCCTACCACCAGGCCCCCACGGGCCCGCCTCACCCCGGCCCGCCTCACCCTGGCCCTGCTCACTCGGGCCCTGCTCACTCCGGTCCTGGTCACTCGGGCCCTGTTCATTCCGGGGCGCCTTATTCCGGTCCTGGTCACTCGGGCCCTGTTCATCCTGGGGCGTCTCATTCCGGTCCTGGTCACTCGGGGCCGCCTTACCCGGGCCCCGTTCACCCTGGACCGCCTCACCAGGGCCCCGCCCAACCTGGGTCGCCTGCTCATCCCGGTGTGCCCGGACAAGGCGGAACTCACCCCGGGCCGCATCACCAGGCGCCTGGTCGCCCTGACGCGCCCGAAAACGGTCCCGCCCACCCTGGGTCTCCTCATCAGGGGTCCGCTCACCCCGGCGTGCCCGGACAGGCGTCCGCCTATCCCGGGTCGTCTCCCTCCGTCCCCGCGCAACCCCAGGGACTGCCCAGCGGGGCGCCGTACCAGAACGCGCCGCATCAGGGCGCGCACCAGAACGCGCCGCACCAGAACGCGCCGCACCAGGGCGCGCCTCATCAGGCCGCGTCTCACCAGGGCGCGCCGTACCAGGGGCGGACACCTCCCGGCGCGCCGCCGCAGAGGGGCGGTCCCTCGGGCGACCCCCAGCGGGCGGAGTCGCAGGGCCAACCCGGGCGCGACAACGACAACGATGCCTTCTTCAGGGAGACCAGGCCCGAGGAGCAGCGCGAGGACAGCTCGCGCCGCCGCAGGGCGGTCATGGTCGGCGGCGCGTTGCTCCTCGCGCTCGCGCTGGCCGCCGGCGTGCTGCTGTTCGTGCCGCGGACGTTCGAGGGCCAGGAGAACCCGGCGCCGACCCCGCTGGCCCAGGGATCCAACACAGCCCAGCCCTCGCCTCCCGTCTCCCCCTCGGCGTCCGTGCCGGTCTCACCGACCGTCTCCGGATCACCGACCGTCTCCGGATCACCGGCCGTCTCCGGATCACCGGCCGTCTCCGGATCACCGGCCGTCTCCGGATCACCGGCCGTCTCCGGATCACCGGCCGTCTCCGGATCCCCGGCGCCCACGCCGACGGTCCCGCCCCTCGAGTCGCCGCAGGCCCTGCCCGCGCTCGGCAAACAGGACGGCAAGTCGCTGTCCGGACACAGCGAGCCGATCCAGTCGCTGTCCGCGATCATGGTCGGGGACGACCAGCGGTTCGTGTCAGGCGGGCAGGACGGCGTGCTGCGCGTCTGGGACCCGGTCAAGCGCACCACCATCGCCAAGCTGCGCGGCCACGACAACGACATCTACGCGGTCGCCTGCGTCACCGTCGGCTCCACCCCGATGGCCGTGACGGGCGGCTACGACCACACCGTCCGCCTGTGGAACCTGAAGACCCGCAAGGGCACGGTCCTCGGCAGGCATCCGATCGCCGTGTTCGCGGCCGCCGTGAGCAAGGTGGACGGCCGCTACATCGCGGTCACCGGCGACGGCGACGGCATGCTGCGGTTCTGGGATCTGAAGAAGCGCCGGCAGATCGGCTCCGTCAAGGCGCACAGCAAGGACGTCAACTGGCTGAGCGTCGGCCGCGTGGGCGACCGCCCCGTGGTGGTCTCGGCCAGCGAGGACAAGACGCTGCGGGTGTGGGACCTGGCCAAGCGCAAGGCGTACGGCAAGACGTACAAGGGGCACAGCAAGGCGGTGTTCTCCGTCGCGGTGGGACAGGTGGACGGCAAGGCCGTGGTGGCCTCGGGCGGCAAGGACGAGAAGATCCGCCTCTGGGACCCGAAGACCGGCCGCTCGATCGGCAAGCCCCTGTCCGGCCACTCGAACAACGTGTACTCGCTGTCGTTCGGGTCCGTGGACGGCAAGGCGGTGCTGGCGTCGGGCAGCACGGACGGCACGATCCGGCTGTGGGACCCGCAGAGCCGGCAGGCGCTGGGCGGCTCGGTGAAGGCGCACTCCGGCGGGGTGTACGCGGTGGCGGTCACCCCGGTGGAGGGCGCCCCGGCGGTGGTGTCGGCCGGGAAGGACAAGCGCATCAAGATCTGGCGCTTCGCCTCGACCTCCTGACCCACCGCAACACCCCAGCCGAAGGACACACCCGGGATGGGGACCGACCGCGCGGGAGAGCTCCGCGGCGGGATCGGCCATGGGGGGAGCTCCGTGAAGTGGGATCGGCCGTGCGGGAGAGTTCCGCGGTGGGATCGGCCGCGCGGTCGGGGCGAGACCTGGCCAGCCGGGGAATCTCGAGCGGAAGGGGCACCGGGGAGCCCGGCGGTGGGGTCGGCCAGGTGGCGGTCGGGTGGGGGACCGGTCGTCTGGGGGCTCGGCGGTGGGATCGGCCAACGGGTGGTCCGGGCTGGGGTGGCCAGGTGGGGAATCCGGGGATGGGGGGGCGCGTGACGGCGGCCGGCCACGTGCGCTGGAGGGGCGTCTCCCTGGACGGGCGGCGGCCGGTGACCGGGGTGGGCTGTCGGCGGCTTGCCGTACGGGAGGCTCACAGGACGGACCGGAGGAGACTCGCCGGACGGGCGTCAGGAGGCTCGCGGGGCTGGGAGGAGGCTCGCCGGACGGGTGTCAGGAGGCTCGCGGGGCGGACCGGTGGAGGCTCGCGGGGGCTGGGCGGTGGAGGCCCCAGGACGCCGGGTGGATCTAGTGGTGTGGTTCGAAGACGGCGTGGTGGGCGGAGATGAGGGCGCGGCGGACCGCGGCGTCGAGGGTGCGGAGCGCCGTCGCGCGGGTGGCGATCTGCGCGGACGTCAGCCCTCGCTCGTCGGCCTGCCGCAGGGCCGCCGACAGGCGGGCCGCCAGCGCCGACACCCGGTGGGCGCGCGGCGGGTAGCCGGGGGCCAGCTCGCCACTGTCGTGCAGCCGTCCGGGGTGTCCCTGCGCGGGCCCGCCCACGCCCGCCAGCGCCTCGGTGGCCTCGCGCATGGCGCCGGTCAGCTCGCGTTCGGCCTCGGCCAGCGACGGCAGGTCGGCTCGCGGCGGCCCCGACTCGTGCACGGAGAGGCGCACGCCCACGTAGGAGGATCCGCGCAGGTCCGGTGCCGGGACGAGCCCGATGACCCGCTCGTTCAGCACCGCCATCGCCGCCTCGCCCGCTTCGACGGCGGCCGCGTTGAAGTCCGGCGGCCCCGACAGTCCGAGCGGGTCGCCGGGAGCGGGGAGCGCGAGACGTAGTTCGGTGAGACCATCGACACGCAGCTCGGCCAGATACGCGCGGAGCGGCAGCGAGCCGACCACGACCGGTCCGGCCAGCCGCTCCACCTGGTCGGCGGCCTCGTCGAGGCCCACGTGTCCGGTCAGCCAGGCGTTGCCCCACGCGACGAGCGGCAGTGAGATAGGCGTTTGATGGCGCACCGGTCCACGATATGCGCTCGCCCTGCAATAGGTTTGTCCCGAGCGTTCGACTGGGAGGGATCAGCGATGGGTGGTCAGGTGCTGCGGCTCCAGGATGTCGGCGTCCGGCGCGACGGATCGGCCCTGATACGCGGCGTCGACTGGGCGGTCAACGAGGACGAGCGTTGGGTCGTCATCGGGCCGAACGGCGCGGGCAAGACCACGCTGCTGCAGGTCGCCGCCACGTTGCTGTTCCCCAGCGAGGGTGTGGCCGAGGTGCTGGGTGAGCGGATCGGCCAGACCGACGTGTTCGACCTGCGTCCGCGCATCGGCCTGGCCAGCTCGGCGCTGGCGGAGAAGGTGCCCGCCGAGGAGAAGGTCATCGACCTGGTACTGACCGCCTCCTACGCGATTCTCGGCCGGTGGACGGAGGAGTACGACTCCCACGACGTCACCCGCGCCGTCGAGCTGATCGACATGATGGGTGTCGCGCACCTGATCAGGCGGCGTTTCGGCACGTTGTCGGAGGGTGAGCGCAAGCGCGTCCAGATCGCCCGCGCCCTCATGCCGGACCCGGAGCTGCTGCTGCTCGACGAGCCCGCCGCCGGGCTCGACCTGGGCGGGCGCGAGGATCTGGTGCGGCGGCTGGCGACGCTGGCGGGCGACCACCGCTCCCCGACGATGGTGCTGGTCACCCACCACGTGGAGGAGGTGCCGGCCGGGTTCACCCACGCGCTGCTCATGCGCCACGGATCCGTCGTCACCCAGGGGCCGATCGAGCACGTGTTGACCGCCGACAACCTCTCGCGGACGTTCGGGGTGCCGCTGGTCCTCGACCGCAACGCCGAGGGTCGCTGGTACGCCAGGCCACAGTAGCTTTTGTACGGTTGACGGCTTCGGCAAGCCGGAACCAAATATCATCTTCGGAGTCGGCCCCGACGACTCCCGGAGTGTGGCCATGGGCACCGAGCAGCTGATCGTCGCGCTTGTCATGGTCGCCGTGGTGGGGTTCGCGCTGGTGCGGACCATCCGCATCATCCCGCAGGCCACGGCGGCGATCATCGAACGGCTCGGCCGCTACCATCGCACGCTCACTCCCGGGCTGAACCTCGTCGTGCCGTTCATCGACAACATCAAGGAGATGATCGACCTGCGGGAGCAGGTCGTGTCGTTCCCCCCGCAGCCGGTCATCACGTCCGACAACCTCGTCGTCTCCATCGACACGGTCATCTACTTCCAGGTGACCAATCCCAGGGCGGCCACCTACGAGATCGCGAACTTCCTCGTCGGCGTCGAGCAGCTGACCGTCACGACGCTGCGCAACGTCGTCGGCGGGATGGACCTCGAGCGGACGCTCACCTCGCGCGAGGAGATCAACACCGAGCTGCGCGGGGTGCTCGACGAGGCGACGGGCAAGTGGGGGATCAGGGTCAACAGGGTCGAGCTGAAGGCCATCGACCCGCCGGCGTCCATCCAGGACTCGATGGAGAAGCAGATGCGGGCCGACCGCGACAAGCGGGCCGCGGTGCTGGCGGCGGAGGGTCAGAAGCAGGCGGCGATCCTGACGGCCGAGGGGGAGAAGCAGGCGGCCGTGCTGAGGGCCAGGGGCGAGGCGGAGGCGGCGGTCCTGCGCGCGCAGGCCGAGGCGGAGGCGGCGGCGATGCGGGCCAAGGGGCAGGCCGACGCTATCGGGATGGTGTTCAGGGCGATCCACGAGGGCAAGCCGGACGAGCGGCTGCTGGCCTACCAGTACCTGCAGATGTTGCCGGAGATCGCCAAGGGCGATGCGAACAAGCTGTGGATCGTGCCGTCGGAGATGGGCAAGGCGCTGGAGAACCTCGGCGGCCTGTTCGGCGGCGCCAAGGACAAGCCGGAGTAGGCCAAGGGCAAGCCGGAGTAGGCCAAGGGCAAGCCGGAGTAGGCCACGGACAAGCCGCAGTAGGCCGTGCGCCGTTGCCGGGCCCCGGCATCGCCGGTCCCGCGCGCCTGGAGCGGCGGCGACCGGATCACGCGGTGACCCGTGATGCGCGGAGAGTGCCCACCCCGGGCGAGGGCAGCTGACGTGTGACGTCTAGGCTCTGGCCGACGTGCATACGGAACGTGAAGGGGGCGGGACGTGACTCCGTGGGAAGCGGTCGCGGTCTGTGCGGCCGGAGTCGCAGCCGGGGCCATCAACGCCGTCGTCGGTTCGGGGTCGCTGATCACCTTTCCCACGCTGGTGGCCGTAGGGGTCGACCCTGTCACGGCCAACGTCTCCAACAACATCGGCCTGGTCCCCGGCTCCTTCACCGGCGCGTACGGCTACCGCGCCGAGCTCAAGGGCCAGCGTGACCGCCTGGTCAGGCTGGGCACGGGCTCGGCGCTCGGCTCCCTGGTGGGCGGCCTGCTGCTGCTGGTCCTCGATCCTGCCGTCTTCCAGGTCGTCGTCCCCGTCCTGATCGCGATCGCCTGCGTGCTGGTGGTGGTGCAGCCGAAGCTGAACGGCTGGCTGGCCGCCCGGCGCGAACACGCCCACCCGGACGGCGGCCCATGGCTGTGGGTGGGCGTGTTCGGCGCGGGCGTCTACGGCGGCTACTTCGGCGCCGCCCAGGGGGTGCTGCTCATCGGCCTGCTGGGCAGTTTCCTGGACGACGGCCTGCAGCGGGTCAACGCGGCCAAGAACGTCCTGTCGCTGATCGTCAACGCCACGGCCGCGGTCCTGTTCACGATCATCGCGCCGGTGGACTGGTGGGCGGTGCTGATGGTGGCGCTCGGCGCCACGCTGGGCGGGTTCCTCGGCGCGAAGGTGGGCCGCCGGCTGCCCGCGCCGGTGCTGCGCGGGTTCATCGTGTGCGTGGGGATCGTCGCCATCATCAAACTGGTGTACGGATAAATCCCAAGTAAATGGGTATAAATCAGGGCATGAAGGGTGATCGGGTCGAGATCGTGATCGACGCGGGGGGTACCCCGCGCACCTACGAAGTGATCGCCACCAAGGCCGGCCGGCGGGTCGAGGTCGCGACCAGGCGCGGCCTCGTCGAGGTCAGCGAGGTGACACGAAGCGGCACGGCCGTACGCACCGCCCGCTTCATGTCCAGCAGGATCCTCGCCCTCGTCGAGCACCCCGCCGACGCGCCGCGTCCGGCGGCTCAGCGGAAGTCGGCCGCATGATCGGCGGCCCATGCGGCGAATGACCGGGCGGGGCGCCCGGTCAGCCGTTCCACCGCGTCGGTGACCTGCTCCGGAGCGGCGACGAAGCCGCCCCAGGCGGCCACGGCCTCCCGCGCCAGCACCGGGTCACCCCACACCGTGGCCAGCTGCGCCACGGCCTCCTCGGGCGGCATCTCCTCCCACCGCACCTCACGTCCCACGGCCGCGCCGATGATGCGCACCTGCTCGGCCTGGGTGACGGCGGCCGGCCCGCTGAGTACGGGAGCCTGCCCGACGAGCTCGTCCGACAGCAGTGCCTTCACCGCGACGGCGGCGATGTCGGCCTCGTGGATGAGGGAGCGGGCGGCCTGGCCGTACACCCATCGGACGGTGCCAGCGCGGACCGCGTCGGCCCAGCCGAGCGTGTTGGCGGCGAACCCGCCCGGCCGCAGGAACGTCCACTCCAGCGGCGAGGCGCTGATGAGCCGTTCGAGGTCCTTGTGGAACATCGTGGAGTCCTCGGGCAGGTTCGCCGACAGGTAGACGACGCGGCGGGCGTGCGCGGCGACCAGGTCGACGACCTTGGCAGCGGTCTCGGCCGCGAACCCGGGCCAGACGAGGAAGACGCCCTCGACGCCGTCGAGGGCGGCGGACAGCGAGGGGGGGTCGGTGAGATCGCCGGTGACGACCTCGACGCCGGCGGGGAAGGCGGCCTTGGCGGGGTTCCTGACCAGCGCCCGCACCTGGGCGCCCGCGGCGGTGAGCTGGGAAACGGCGTGGCGACCGACGTTGCCGGTCGCTCCGGTGACGAGAATCATGGCGCCGACGTTAGAAGTTCAACAAAGGTTCAAGTCAACGGCCGCACCTGGATCGTGCCGTCCTGCCGTACCCGGGTCTCGAAGATGGGCGCGGGCGCGGTGGCGGGACCGTGCTTGACCGAGCCGTCGCCCAGCCGGAACGTGCTGCCGTGCCAGGGGCACACCACGCACGGCACGCCGTCCTCGAGGACGATCCTGCCCTGGTGGAGCGGGCCCGCCAGGTGCGAGCACTGGTCGGCGAGCACGGTGACGCCACCGCCGTGACGCAGCACGAACAGCTGGATGTAGCCCAGCCTGCGGGCGACCGGCCTGCCCTGCGGCAGGTCGTCGATCCGGCACAGGTCGTGCCAGCCCAGCGGCACCAGGTGCGCGACCTGCTCGGCGTGGTTGGCGCCCGACGCCTGCCGGTAGGCCAGGTGGCCGCCGAGGTAGCCGCCGACCGTGGCCGCGCCGAGCCCCGCCAGGGACAGCGCCTTGCCGCCGCTCTCGCGTCCGGCCAGCCGCAGCAGGAGGGACCCCGAGAAGAGCCCCACCGCGGCCAGGTTCACCATCATGTGGACGAAGCCCACCCGCTGCTGCTCGCGGTGGAGCGAGGACCAGTCGGTGAGCCCCGCGGCGGCCGTCGGCAGCGCGCTGCCGAGCCCCGCGGCGATCAGGGTACGCGTGGCGCGCGGGTCGGCCTTCACCAGGTCGAGCAGGGCGGCCGACACCCAGCAGCCGATCGTCACCGTGGTCAGCGGCGGGTGCAGCGGCTTGCCCATGGGCACGCCGTGCAGCCAGTCGCGGAGCCCGCCGGGGCCGATCTTCTCGCGGACGAATTTCGCCAGCGCGTGGATCGGCCGGTCCATCGTCCTGCTCTTCTCGAGCCGATCGGCCAGATCGACCGGGCCGGCCAGCCTGACTTTCTCCTTCACGACCGGACCCCTACCCCGGCGGTCAGGGGATCACTCGGCGAGGTGGCCCCGGCTGACCGAGAGGTCGACCAGTTCGTAGGCGTAGGCGCCGAGCGACGCCGATCCCTCCTCGATGATCTTCACTTTCTCCCGCACCTGGTCGGCCCGCACCTTGAACAGCGGCCACGTGCCGCCCTCGGTGTGGTGGTTGGCCAGGATCGGGGCGAAGCGGTCGAGCGCCTTGGCGAAGCGCGCCTCCACCGTCTCGCGCGCCTCGAACTCCTCCCACAGCTGCCTGAAGACGCTCGCCTGGTCGGCCGGGAGCAGCGCGAAGATGCGGTCGGCGGCGGCACGTTCGGCGTCGGCCTGCGCCGCCACCGCCACCGCGTCGTAGATGAAGGTGTCGCCCGCGTCGATCTCCACCAGGTCGTGGACGAGGAGCATGGCGACCACGCGCTGGATGTCGGTGCCGGGTGGCGCGTGCTCGCCGAGGATCATCGCCAGCATGCCGATGTACCAGGAGTGCTCGGCGTCGTTCTCCCGCCGCGAGCCGTCCATGAGGCTGTTGCGGCGGATCACCCGCTTCAGCTTGTCGATCTCCAGGGCGAAGGCGATCTGGGCGGTCAGTCGGTCCTCTTCCGGGGCGCTAGTCACGCGCGACACCTTATGCATGCGCCACGCGTCCGTCGACCGCGACGATCACGGCGACGGGGTCACGTCACGGCGCCTCGACGGTGACCGGAACCCCGTTGAAGACGGCGTTCCCGGACGGCACGTCGATCGCCGCGTCGTCGGTCAGCGTGTTCGCGCTGACCCCCGGATGCTCGGCGGCCACCGCCTGCGCGCTGCCCGCGTGGCCCCAGCCGTGCGGCAGGCTGACCACCCCCCGCATGATCGTCTCCGTCGGCTCCAGCGTGACCGTGAGCCGGCCGGCGGCCGAGGTGACCACCGCCTGCCCGTCGAGCCCGAGCCGCGCCACGTCCGCCGGGTTGATCTGCAGCGTGCAGGTGTTGCTGCCGCCGACCAGCGTGCTGACGTTGTGCATCCAGCTGTTGTTCGAGCGCAGGTGGCGGCGGCCGATCAGGACCATCTCCGGCGGGGCCTGCTCCAGCCGTTCCTTCAGCCGCTCGACGTCCTCCAGCAGCTGGGCAGGCGCCAGCTCCACCCGCCCCGAGGCGGTGCGGAGGATGCCGGGCAGCCGGGGCTCCAGCGGGCCCAGATCGAGCCCGTGCGGGTTCTCGCGCAGCTTGGCCAGGGACAGCTCGTAGGGGCCGAGCCGCAGCATCATGTCGAGCCTGCGCTCCGCTCCCGTCTCTCCGTCCAGCTCGAGCTCCACGCCGGCCTTCTGGAGGGTCTGGTCGATGACGAACGCGTCCAGGTCGCCCTCGAGACCCGAGGCGATCATCGCGAGCCGCGCCAGGATCTCGCCCTCGGACGGCCGGCCGCCCAGAGGCAGGATCGGCGGCGAGTAGCGCGCGTAGTTGCGCACCGCGAATCCCAGCAGCGCGAAGTCGTAGTGTCCCGACTGCAGCACCCGTGGCGGCGGCAGGATCACGTTCGCGTGCCTGGTCGTCTCGTTGAGGTAGGGGTCGACGCTGACCATGAAGTCGAGCCGCTCGAACGCCCCGTCCAGCCGGGCCCCGTTCGGCGCCGACAGCACCGGGTTGCCCGCCACCGTCACCAGGAAGCGGACCTGGCCCTCGCCCGGCGTCTCGATCTCGTCGGCCAGCGTCGCCACGGGCAGCTCGCCGTTGGCCTCGGGCAGGCCGCGCACCCTGCTCTTCCACCGGCCCGTCGTGTACGGCCTGCGGCTGCCGGGCGCCTCGGTCGCGGCCATGGGGAACATCGCCCCGCCCGGCCGGTCGAGGTTGCCCGTCAGCGTGTTGAGCACGTCGACCAGCCACTGGGCCAGCGTCCCGAACTCCTGGGTGCAGGTGCCGATCCTCGCGTAGACGGCCGCGGACGGGGCGGCGGCCAGCTCGCGGGCCAGCCGGACGACCGTCTCCTCCGGCACCCCGGTACGGCGCGCGACCACCTCGGGGGTGAAGGGCCGGGCCGCCTCCCTGACCTCCTCCAGGCCGTTGACCTCGCACGACACCGTGGTCAGGCCTTCGGTGAACAGCGTGTGGACCAGGCCGAACAGCAGGTAGGCGTCGGCTCCGGGCCGGACGAACACGTGCTCGTCGGCCAGCGCGGCGGTCCTGGTGCGCCGCGGGTCGACCACGACCACCTTGCCGCCGCGCCGCCTGATCGCCTTCAGCCGGCCGGGGAAGTCGGGGGCCGTGCACAGCGAGCCGTTGGACTCCAGCGGGTTGGCGCCGAGCATCAGCAGGTAGCCGGTGCGGTCGAGGTCGGGCACCGGGATGCGCAGGGGGTGCCCGAACATCAGCCCGCTGGCCACGTGCTTGGGCATCTGGTCGGCCGTGCTGGCGGAGTAGACGTTCCTGGTGCCGAGGGCTCTGATGAGCGGCGCGCCGTACAGGGCGCCCGCCATCGTGTGGGCGGCCGGGTTGCCGAGGTAGACGGCGACCGATCGGCGGTCCCGCACGGCCGCGAAGGCGCGGGCGACGGTGTCGAAGGCCGCCTCCCATGTCACCTCGCGCCACTGGTCGCCGTCGCGGACCAGCGGCGCGCGGAGCCGGTCGGGGTCCTCGTCGAGGCGGCCGAGGCTGGCGCCCTTGGGGCAGATGAAGCCCTTGCTGAACGGGTCGTCCTTGTCGCCCTTCACGCTGGTGACGTGGCCGCTGTCGTCGAGGGTGAGCGTCAGGCCGCAGACGGCCTCGCAGAGGGGACAGGTGCGGTGCACGGTCGTCATCGCCACTCCTGAGTTCGTCATCTGAACTCATCTTGTCCGTTACGGCACGCCCTGGGAAGGCCCGAGGGCCGAGGCCGTGCCCGGCGCCTTCGACGCTCGGGAGACCCCGGCCCTCTCCCGGATGGCTCAGGCGGGAACGAGCAGCTTCGCGGTATCGGGGCGGCTCCTCGATGTCGGCACGGGATTGCGCGACATTTCACGACACCTCTTCGGGAACGAGCGAGGTACGCGGCACCTTGAGCTGGTCGAACCGCGGGTCGCGGTACGAGCGGGAGCCGAACCGGGTACGGGAGACGGTCCAGCCGCGCCGGTGAGCGAACTCGTCGGGCTCCATGCAGATGTCCCTGTCCGCCCACGCGATCCACCCTGCGATCAGTTCCCGGGCCGGGGACTTGATTCGGCTGAGTCCCTTGGTACCTTGTGAGTACATAGAAGACCCCTTTCGCGGCATTCTTGAGGTGGACTTCTGGCCGGGCCTGGCGCTGAGGCTCGACTGTCACCCGGGTGGCAGCCCGTTGACGGTGCCGGTGCGGGATCAGCGTCGGTCCGGCTTCGTGCTGAGTGCCTGTGTCGCCTCTATCTGAACGGCGCCGTTGCCGGAAGGGCGGCCTGCAGGGGCCGCGATTGAAGCATCGGGGGAAGGCTCCGCGTCCGCCATCTCGCCTTCCTGGCCTGATCGTCCCTCTGTGAACTGGCTGCGGCAATAGCTGGCGCGAAAGAAAATTCAAATTTCTTCGCAATTCCCGCTGCTAGATGCGGCGCACAAGTACATGCAACTTGCACGCAACCTGTCAGACGGCACGTCGGTGTGGGGAGCTCTCGCCGGGCATATGTTCTTGCTCCTACGGTCCTCCCATGCAAGCCTTGTGGCAAGTCTTTGTGCGAGTCCCAGTGCAACTTGCACGGCCTCCAGCGCATGACAGTTCCCCGGTTGAGGAGAGCGGACGGTGCCACCAGAGCAGGGCAGCCCGACGGTGCGCAGGCTCAAACTCGGTCAGGAGCTGCGCCAGCTCCGCGAGCGCAGGACCATGACGGGAGCCAGGGCCGCGAGCGCGTTGGGGTGGTCGCCCAGCAAGGTGAGCAGGATCGAGGCCGCCAAAACCAAGCCGAGCCCCGACGACGTCAGAGCACTGGCCGAGCTCTACAACGCCGACGACCCGAAACTCGACGAGCTACTGGCGCTGCTGGAGGATGCGTACCGGCGGGGCTGGTGGGAAGATTATGAAGGCACCCTGCCCGGGGAGTACACCAGGTTTCTCGGGCTGGAGGCGGAGGCCACGTTACAGCGCGGCTGGGAACCCCAGGTAGTGCCAGGCCTCCTCCAGACCGAGGATTACGCGCGGGAGGTCATCCTTGCCACCCGCGGCATCGTGCGCATCACGCACAGCGGTGTCCGAAGCCGGGTTGAGGCCCGGCTCGCCAGGCAGCAGCGGGTCCTGCACCGAGCTGATCCGTGCACGCTGCACGTCGTCCTGGACGAGTCAGCCCTGATGCGGCGCTTCGGCGAACCCTCGGTGATGCGCGCGCAGATGGAGCATCTGATCGAGATGTCCTTTCTGTCGCATATTCGGGTTCGCGTGTTGCCGCTGGAGGCTCTCCATCCGGTCAACACGGGAGCCTTCATCCATCTGCGGTTCGCGGCTTTCGACGATGTTGTATATCTGGAGCAGCTGTACAGCGCTCGCTTCGTCGAAGACCTCGAGCTGGTGGCTGGATATGAAACAGCCTTCAACCACATCAGGTCGGAGGCGCTGGACGAGAACGAGTCCCGCGTGCTCATCCAGCGCAAAGCCATGATGTGGGGCAGGTGACGGCGAAGTTTTCACAGGGGCAAAGACGCTCCTTTTACCCATTTGGGGAGAAAATGCACATCGACACCTCCAGGGTGGCCTGGCAGAAGAGCAGCTTCTGCAACGGCGCTTCCACGTGCGTCGAGGTCGCGGGCCTCGCCGACGGCAGCGTCGCGCTCAGGGACAGCAAGGAGCAGGACGGTCCCGTTCTGGTCTTCACCCCGAGCGAATGGGACGCCTTCACGGCCGGCGTGCGCGACGGCGAGTTCGATCTCGCCGCGCTCTCGGCGGGTTCATAAAGAACGGCCCTGGCAGGTTGCTGGCACAACCCTCAGGGCCGCTCGCTTCAGCCCGCCCCACAAGACGAGCGCCGAAGATCTTCACATTTTGTCATACGCCGGTCGCGCCCCCTCGAGGCCTCACCGGTGTCCTCTCCCCGTTCGTGCAAAGAAGGCCGCGCCCCAGCGTGGGTCGCTACGCCTGGGAGATCTTCGGGCGGATGAGGAAGATGGAGCTCAGCCCGGCGAGGACGGCAAGCGCCGCCAACGCGACGGCCGTCCCCAGCGAGGCCTGTCCCGAATGGCCCTGCATGAGCGAGATGAACAGCGTGCCGACCGTGGCCACCCCGATCACCTGGCCGAGCTGCATGACCGTCAGCAGCGCGCCGCTGGCGTCGGCCGCGTAGGCGGCGTCCACCCGCTGGGTGGCCATGTTGGTCACCGCGATCTGCACGCCGAGCCCGGCGCCGATCAGCGCGCTGACGATCGCGTACGGCAGGCCGCCCTCCGAAGCGGCGGCCAGCCCGAGGTACGCGGGTGCGGCGACGACGTAGCCGAAGGGCACCAGCGACCGCTGCAGCCGCTGCGGCAGCCGGGGCCAGGCCAGCCCGACGGCGGCGAAGGCCAGCGCGCACGGCACCAGCATCAGCCCGGACATCAGCGGTGTCAGGTGCAGCTCGCCCTGGAGGTGCAGGGCCGAGGTGAAGAGGAAGGCTCCCCACGTGGCGGGCCCGAACAGCAGGACCGCCAGTCCTGGCCGCATGCCGGGAGCGCGCAGCACCCTGGCGTCGACCAGCGGTCGGCCGCCGCGCGCGGTCACCCAGCGCTCGACGCGGACGAACAGCGCGAAGACCGCCAGGCCGGCCGCCATCGACGCCCATCCCCACAGCGGCCAGCCGAGCTCGCGGCCCAGCACCAGCGGCACGATGACGAGCAGGACCGCCGACGACAGCGTGACCAGGCCGAGCGGGTCCAGGCCCGTACGGCCGCCGCCCTGGTCGGCGGGCAGTACCCGCAGGCCCGCCACGAGCAACAGCACGCCGATCGGCACGAGCACCAGGAACACGATCCGCCAGCCCGCGCCCAGGCCGAGCAGGATGCCGCCGAGCGCCTGGCCCACCACGATGCCGCCGCTCACCACGGCCGACCACAGCGCGATCGCCCTGCCTCGCGCCTCTCCCTGGTAGTTGCGCTGGATCAGGGTGAGCACCTGCGGCATCATGAGCGCCGCTCCCGCGCCCTGCGCGAAACGGAAGGCGACCAGCACACCCGTCGACGGCGCCAGTCCGCAGCCGAGCGTGGTCAGGGTGAACAACGCGAGGCCGGTCAGGAAGGTGTTGCGATAGCCGAACAGGTCCCCGACCCGGGCTCCGGTGATCAACAGGACGGCATAGGTGATGGTGTAGCCCGCCACGATCATCTGCAGTCCCGCCCCCGACGAGCGCAGGTCTGCTTCGATCGTCGGGGTGGCGACGTTGACGATGTTGACGTTGAGGACGGCGAGGAACTGGCCGAGCAACACGATGGGCAGGAGCAGGCCGGTGGTGCTCCTGGTAGTCGGGGTGTGGGTCATGCTACCAATGTGGTGGGCCGTGGATACTAGTAAAAAGAGTCCGATTATCCCGGTATTGGTGGCACCTGGATGAGTAAGCGACGTGATGACCTGGCCGCTTTCCTGCGCTCCCGGCGGGAGCGGGTCACGCCCGAAATGGCGGGCCTGCCGCCGGGCACCCGCAGGCGTACCCCCGGCCTGCGCAGGGAGGAGGTCGCCCACCTCGCCGGCGTGGGTGTCACCTGGTACACGTGGCTGGAGCAGGGCCGGCCCATCAACGTCAGCCTGCAGGTCCTCGACTCCATCGCGCGCACGCTCATGCTCGACGTCGCCGAGCGCCAGCAGCTCTACCTCCTGGCGGGCCACGCCGTCGCCCCGCCCGTGCGCGACTCCACCCGTGTCACGCCGGCCATGCAGGAGATCATCAACAGGCTGAGCCCGTTGCCGGCCTCCTTCAGCACCAGCCGGCACGACGTCCTGGCGTGGAACGCCGCCTACGCCGCGCTCTTCCCCGAGCTGGTCAGCGCCCCGGAGGAGGAGCGCAACACGCTGTGGCAGTGCTTCGTCGGCGCCCAGTGGCGGACGGCGCTGGTCGACAGGGAGCAGGAGCTGCACGGCAGCGTCGCCGTCTTCCGCGGCGCCTACACGCGCCACGCCGACGACCCCTTGTGGCGCGACTTCGTGAAGCGGCTGTCGGCGGCCAGCCCCGAGTTCGCCGCCCTGTGGGCCACCCACGACGTCGCCGATCCCCGCTCGCGGGAGAAGACGTTCGACAACGACCAGGTCGGACGGCTGCGGTTCACCAGCACGCTGTTCAACTGCACGGCCGCGCCCGAGACCCGTATGATCGTTTACACTCCCGTCGACGAGGCGACGCACTCCGCCGTGGTGTGGCTCACCGCGCACAGCGAGCGCGCGCATGGCATGCTCGGTGCCTGAAGACCGGGAGGGCAGATGAGACCGAGCCGCGCTGTGGCCGTTGTGGGTGTCGTGATCGCAATGACCGCCTGTGCGGCGGCGGAGTCCGAGCCGACCCCTGAGGCGGCCGAACGGCCGACGATCTCGCCCAGCCTGCCGAAGGAGCCCGAGCGCACGCCGTACACGATCTCCTTCGGGGGTGACGTGCACTTCGAGGGCGTGCTGAGAGGCAGGCTCGCCAACCCGCGCACCGCGCTCGGTCCGATCGCCAAGGTGCTGAGGTCGTCGGACCTGGCGATGGTCAACCTGGAGACGGCCATCACGACGGGCGGCACGCCGGCGCCGGGCAAGCAGTACACCTTCCGCGCGCCGGCCTCGGCGTTAACCGCGCTCAAGGCGGCCGGGGTGGACGTGGCCTCGATGGCCAACAACCACGGCATGGACTACATGGACGGCGGCCTGGCCGACTCGCTCGCCTCGATCAGGAAGTCCAGGTTCCCCGTCGTGGGCATCGGCAGGAACGAGACCGAGGCCTACAAGCCTTACCGCGTCACGGTGAACGGCAACCGCGTCGCGATCATCGGCGCCACCCAGGTGCTCGACTCGGAGTTCATCCAGGCGTGGACCGCCGCGGGCGACAAGGGCGGGCTGGCCTCGGCCAAGAACGAGGACCGCCTCATCAGAGCGGTACGGCAGGCCCGCAAGAGCGCCGACACGGTGATCGTGCACCTCCACTGGGGCACCGAGATGCAGAAGTGCCCCAATCCGGCACAGCGCGCTCTCGCCCCCAAGCTGGTCAAGGCGGGCGCGGACGTCATCGTCGGCGGACACGCGCACATCCTGCTCGGCAGCGGGTTCGTCGGCAACGCCTATGTCAACTACGGCCTGGGCAACTTCGTCTTCTACAACTGGGGGCCCGAGACCGGCAGGACCGGCGTCCTCACGCTCACCATCGACGGGCGCAAGGTGCTCAAGGACAAGTGGACGCCCGCCACCATCCAGGGCGGTGTGCCGGTCCCGCTGACCGGGGCGGCCAGGACCCAGGCGGTCTCCCAGTGGAAGGACCTGCGTTCGTGCACGGGTCTGGCCGGGAGCCCAGCCGACAGCTAGCCTCTGGACCGTGCGTCTAATAGATTCCGGTGAGGTTCGATTAGCCGTCCACGAGCAGGGCGACCCTGCGAAACCGACGATCGTGCTCCTGCACGGTTATCCCGACGACCACCACGTGTGGGACCGGGTCGTCCCGCTGCTCGGCGGCTATCACATCGTCCGGTACGACGTGCGAGGCGCCGGCGCCTCCACGGCGCCGCGCTCGCCCGGCGGCTACCTGCTCGACCGGCTGGCCGCCGACATGGACGCGGTGCTCGACGCCGTCGGCAAACCCAAGGTCCACCTCGTCGGCCACGACTGGGGCTCCATCCAGGGGTGGTACTTCCTCGGCAGGAGCGACAGGTTCGCCTCCTTCACCACGATCGGCGGCCCCGGCCTCGACCAGGCCGCCGCCTTCTTCCGCCAGGCCCGCCCGAGCAGGGCGCTCGGCCAGCTGCTGCGGTCGTGGTACATCGCCGGGTTCCAGCTCCCCGTGCTGCCCGAGCTGGTCGTGACGCGGCTCGCCCGTCCGCTCGGGGCCACCGCCGCCGACGCCCGCAACGGGCTCAACCTCTACCGCGCGAACATGCTCACCCGGCTGCGCCGCCCCGGCGACCCCCGCGTGCGCACGCCCGTGCAGCTCATCCGGTGCACCCGCGACCCGTTCGTCTCCCCGTGGCTGCTCGCCTCGCTCGGGCAGTGGGCGCCGGCGTTCACGCACGAGAGGCTCGTCGCCGACCACTGGCCGCAGCGCACGCGGCCTGAGGCCGTCGCCAAGCTGGTCGCCGCGTTCGCCGACCGCTGGAACGCGTCGTGACCCGCATTGCACGTCGTTCTACAATCGCGGTTTTCCCGGCGGCGCCCGGCGTATTGGAGGCAAGATGAAGTCCGTGTCCTCTCTGCCGGATGACGAAGACGGCACCGAGCTAGCGACGCTCCGCCGTCAGCCCACGCAGCGCCGTAGCGCTCGCAGGGTCGAGCGGATGCTCGACGCCTGCGCCCACCTGCTCGACGACGTCGGCTACGAAGCCCTCTCGACCACCCGCATCGCCGAGCGCGCCGGAGTCGCGATCGGCTCGGTCTACCAGTTCTTCCCCGACAAGCGGGCCATCACCCAGGAGCTGACCAGGCGCAACGTCGAGCTGTTCGTCTCCAGGGTCGGCGCCCGCTTCCTCGACGAGGACTACCGGGGATGGTGGGACGCCGTCGACGCGATCATCGACGAGTACGTCGCCATGCACAGGACCGTCCCCGGTTTCAAGAGCCTCCACTTCGGCGACGTCGTCGACCTCAACCTGCTCGACTCCGACTCCGAGAACAACATGGTGATCGCGGGACGGCTGCGCGGCCTGCTGCTCCAGGAGTACGGCCTGGCCGACAGCGAGGAGCTCGACGTGGCCGTCCTGGTGGCCGTCGAGGCGGGCGACGCCGTACTCAAGCTGGCCTTCCGCCGCGACCCTGCGGGCGCGCCCGACATCATCGAGGCCGCCAAGCAGCTCATCAGGTCGTTCCTGTCACGCAGGCTCAGTCCGCGCCGGTCACGCCAGGCGTGATCGGCCCGTACTCGGGCGCCGGCACCACCGGCTGCTCCGCGGGCACGAGCGCGCGCGGCGCGGTGGGTCTCGCCTTCAGCCGGTTCGCGGGAACGGGGGAACAGGGACGGGGCAGCGAAACCATCTGGATCTTGTTCGCCAGCCGCGCCTGCATCATCGCCACCCTGAGCTCGGCCGCCTCCACGGCCTCCATCCGGGCGGAGAAATAACCGGCGGTACCCGGGATCACCGTCGACAGCACCGCGGCACAGGCGATCATGAAGGTCACATGCTTGGCCATGCCCAGCCCCTTCCGCCCCTGATGACGTGTGCCATATATGCCCTTGGTCCTGGAGAGACACGCGGTGTGTAGTGGGGTTTGCACGAATCGTTGCCGAAGCTGTGCAGAGGCGGTGATGTTGCATTGTCCAGGCAAAACCGGGACCAGCTCGGTAGTCTCGCGGTGTGGCGCATGTGACCCGTGAGCACCTTGATCGAATGCTGGAGCAGGCACTGCTGGCCGACGACCACAGTTCGCTGGCCCGGCAGCTGAGCGAGCTCGCCCACACCTACTCCTCGGGCGACATCTCCCGCGCGGCCATCTTCGTGCTGGCCGCCGAGGAATGGAAGCAGGCGGGGCAGCCGGCCCGGGCGCTCGAGTGCTTCCAGCGGGCGGTGGACGACGGCGGCGAGTCGATGATCGACCCCCGGGCCGGCATCGCCGACACGCTCTTCGAGCTCGACCGGCCAGGCGAGGCGCGAGAGATCATCGAGACGCTCAGGGCGGAGGGCGCGCTCACGCCCGCCACGGCGCACAACATCGCCGAGACGCTGGTGGCGTACGGTGACCTGCAGGGCGGGCTCGAGTGGGCGACCCAGGCGGCGCTCAGCTGCGCCGAGGACGACCCCGAGCACGTCGCCCTCCTGCGCACCCGCTACCGGATCAGGCTCGACCTGGGGCTGCCGGAGGACGAACTCGACTCCCTCGTCTCCTGACACGCGCTCTGTCTCCAGGACCCGCGGCCATCGGGCGCGGACCCCGGTTCCACACGGGGAAGGGCCGTGCCCGGGAAAGGGGGCACGGCCCTGGTCTGGGGTGCGGGAGCGAAACCGCGTCCTCAGTTCTGCAGGGGGTCCAGCCCCAGCCCCGCCTTGCCCACGGCGTCGGTGACCCGCTTGACCCCGTCCAGCTCGAGCGCCTTCTTCGTCTCCTCGTTGACGGTCTGACCCGCCTTCCCGACCGCGTCCTTGACCGGGGCCGCCAGCTTGAGCGGCGCCTTCTCCCCCTCGACCACGTCCGGCAGCGCGGGCAGGGCCTGCGACGGCAGATCGGGCAGCCACGGGAGGGCGGAGACCCTGTCGGCGTTGGGCAGCGACGGCAGCCCCACCGGGTCGGGCGCGGTGGACTGGTGCGCCACCGCCGGCAGGCCGGACTCCTCGGGCAGCGCCACCGGGAGCGCGGGATGACCGGCGCCGGCCGCGACGCCACCCATGTCGGCGATGCTGAACACCGCCGTCGAGCGTGACATGCCCGGCATGCCGAGCTGCCTGGCGAGCTTCTCGACCGCCTTCGCCGTCTCCGAGTTCGAGGGGACGGCCATCGACGTGTGCGTGACCTGAGCCCTGACCTCCGCCGCGTCATCGCAGAGCGCGGCCACCGACGATCCCTCGTTGAGGGCGATCCGCCGCTCGCACTCCTCCGCCGACGCGGGCCCGGCCGCCAAGCTCACGCTCGTCGCCAGCACGGCCACCGCAAGGACGCTCCGAATACTCCGTGATGCGTTCGACATGCACGTTCCCCCTGATGGTGTTCGGTGATCCGACGAATCACGAAGCTAGCCACGGCGGCACGGCGGCCACCGTGGCTTGGGGCAACAGTGGTGAAGCTCTTAATGATCGAGACGCGCGGCGCGAACATCTCGTAACACTCACGCGCGGCAAGGGCGATTACGTATAGCTTCAGCAAAGAGTGGATGGTCCGCGAACGAGGGGATTCCGCAGTGTCGCCGGTCGTCCTCACGCACGCCATGACCGCCCCGCATCAGGCGAGCGAGCTGGTGGCGGCGGTGCTGCGCGACATGGAGGACCTCGCCGTGCGCCGCTTCCCCCGGTGGTTACCGGGCGCCGAGGACATCCCTGGGCCGGGCGGCGCCGGTGTCAGGGCCGTCCGGTCGCTCGCCGTACGGCTGGCGGCGGGGGATCGGCACTTCGGGCCGTTCCTGGCCGACCTGGCCGAGGCGGCGCTCAGCGGCCACCCCGGTACGGCCCGCCACCCCGGTACGGCCCGCCACCCCGCGGAGGTGCGCGCGGCGGGGCTCGGCCGGGTGCTCGGCACCGGTGCGACGATCGCGGTCGAGACACCCGGTGACCTGAGCGAGGGCGAGGCTGACGCGGTGGTCGCGGGCTGCCAGTGGCTCGAACGATGGACGGGCCTGCGCGTCGTGAAGTCGTCGCGCCCGCCGGCGGAGCCCCCGGCGCCCGCCTCTCCCCGCGTTCCCGGTCAGCCCACGCGCGGGCGATCCGGGGCTCCTGGGCAGCCCGCGCCCGCGCCGTCCGGGCTTCCCTGGCAGCCTGTGGATGGTCCCGGCGGGCGGGGGCCGTGGCCGCCCAGGAAGGGGCGTCCGCATCACGCGAGCCCCGCCGAGCAGCGCATGGAGAGCGTGCTCAGGTGGTGCGAATGGGCGGCCGGCAGGGAGTGGAACCAGGTCTACGGCGCCCACCCGCTCGCCAACCCGATCAGGGTCGACCTCCTCTGGCGGGAGGCGTGGCTGATCGTCGAGATCGACGACGACAGCCACCTGAGGCAGGAGAAGTTCGAGTCGGACCGCCGGCGTGACGTGCGCCTGCACCGGGACGGCTACACGGTGCTGCGCTTCACCAGCGGCGACGTTCTGACGGACGCGCAGGCCGTGGCCCGCGAGATCGCGGTGTTCGTCAACGAAAGGGTAGGAAATGGCACTGTCGGTTCCGCAGGTCTCGGTGATGATCGTCCTCATGGCCGAGGCCGATGAGGTGACCAACCCGGAGCTGAAGAAGCGGTACGGGCTCACCCTCGACGGCGAGGACCGCCGTCGCCTGAACGACCTCAAGCTGGTGGAGAGCTGCAAACGGGGCAGGTCGTTCGCGCACGTGCTGACCGACGACGGTTGGGCGCGCCTGGCCGAGGAGATCCGTGCGGGCGTGAAGGTCACCTCCGGCTCGAACGGGGCCGCGCTCAGGGCGGTGCTGGCCGGACTGGTGCGCTTCCTGGCCCGTACCGACCAGCGTCTGGGCGACGTCTTCCAGCCCGCCCAGGAGGCGGACTCCCGCGAGACCACACCCGAGGACGTCGAAGGGCGGGTACGGGCCGTCTACGCCGAGCTGGCCCGCGAGCCGGGCGGCTGGGTCAGCCTGACCGACGTCCGCCTGCGGCTGGCCGACGTGCCCAAGGACGTGATGGATGCCGCCCTGCGCGGCCTCAACAGGCAGCCCGACGTCGTCATGGTGCCCGAGGACAACCAGAAGGCGCTCAGGCCGCAGGACCGCAGCTCCGCGCTGGCCGTCGGCGACCAGGACAAGCACTACCTGTCGATCGGCGCCCGATGACGGCGGAATGGGAGGCGCTGAGCGCGCTGCGGCTCAACGCGGTCCACGCCCCTGACGACGTCTGGCGGCCCTCGCCGTACCACGTGGAGAGCCTGCACCCGATGGCCGCGCTCGACCTGCGCCGCGGGGTGACCGAGGCGAAGGAGAGCGCTGACGCCAGCCCGATCGGCGTGGTGATCCAGGGGCAGCGCGGCACCGGCAAGACCCACCTGCTGGGCTGGGCGCGCGAGCACGCGCAGCGGGAGGGCGGGTACTTCTTCCTGGTCGGCCTGCTCGACGCCAGGAGCTTCTGGGAGAGCATCGTGATCGCGATGCTGGACAGCCTCTGGCGGCCGGCCGAGGACGGCCACTCGCAGCTGCGCCTGCTGCTGAACCGGCTGGCGCAGCTGGCCGACGTGCCCAGGATGGTACGGCGGGCCGTCGACGGAAGGGGCCACCTCGACAGGAAGGCGCTCGACCTGTTCGTGGAGGCGCTGCGCCGCAAGGGCGGCACCGTGCTCAGGGACGCGCACGACACGGCGCGGGCCCTGGTGCTGCTGGCCTCCGACGACCTGACGGCGCAGGACGTGGGGCAGGCCTACCTGTCGTCGCTCCCCGACGAGGGGCTGGGCAGGGAATGGGGGCTGACCAGGGTCTACCGCTCGCCGCAGGAGGTGGTGCGTGACCTGTCACGGCTGCTGGCGCTGACGGGCCCGTCGGTGATCGCCGTCGACCAGGTCGACGCGCTGGTGGCGCAGTCCGGCGCCCGCCTGGTCGACGAGGGGCAGGGCGCGGTCGTCGAGCAGGTGGCCGGCGGCCTGATGGCGCTGCGCGACGTCACCCGGCGGACCCTGACCGTGCTCTCCTGCCTGCCGCACACCTGGATGCTGATCAGGGAGCAGGCGACGGACACCGTCCGCGACAGGTTCAGGGAACCGGCCACGCTCAGGGTGCTGAAGGACGCGCAGACCGCGCGGGCCATCGTCGAACGGCGTTTCGCGGCGGGGTTCGGCAAGGTGGGGTTCGTCCCTCCGTACCCGACCTGGCCGGTGTTGGAGGACGCCTTCGACAGCGCGGTCGGGCTGACGCCGCGGCAGATCCTCGTCAAGATCGACAAGCATGTCCAGAGCTGCCTCGCCGAGGGCGAGATCAGGGAGCTCGACCGGCTCGACGACCCTGGCGACGGGGGCGGCGGAGGTGGCGGCACGCCGTCCGGCGCCGGTCCCTCCGGGCTGGCCGCGCTCGACGCCCACTTCGCCCGGCTGAGGGAGAGCGCCGAGATCGAGCCCGCGCTGGACCCCAGAACCGAGGACGCCGTCCTGCCCGGACTCCTGTCGGCAGGGCTGGCGGCGTGGACGGTGGGTCGTGGCGCCGCGGCGCACGTGTACGCCCAGGATCCGCCGCCGAGCACCAAACCGCCCCTGCACGCCCGCCTGCGTCTGACGCTCGACGAGGCGACGGAGGACGAGGTGCACTGGTGCTTCAGGGGCATCGCCAGCACCCACCCCGTCGCGGCGCTGCACCGGCTGAGGGCGGCGTGCGTCTCGGCGGGGCTGCAGGCGGGGGTGCCGAGACGGCAGCTGTTCGTGCTGCGCAACGAGCCCTGGTCGGGCGGGCCGAAGACGAAGGAGGCGGTGGCGGCGTTCGAGGCGGCGGGCGGGCGGGTGCTGCACGTGGACGAGGCGGACCTGCGCACGCTGGCGGCGCTGCGGGCGCTGCTCGACGAGGAGCCCGCGCACCTGCGGGAGTGGCTGTCCGCCCGGCGTCCGGCCGACGACGTGAAGCTGCTGGTCGAGGCCCTCAGCCACCCCGCCACCGCCCTCGCGCCGGCTCTCGCCGCGCCCGGCCCCGCTGCCCTGCCCGCCGTGGAAGGGGCTGCCGCCGCGCCACCCGACCCCGCCGCCTCGCCCGCCGTGGAAGCCGCTGCCGCGCCACCCGACCCCGCCGCCTCGCCCGCCGTGGAAGCCGCTGCCGCGCCGCCCGGGCCTGTCGCCCAGCCCGCCGCACCCGTGAGGGTCGCGCTGTCCGGCGGGGGCTCCCTCACCACCGGCGCGGGCCGTTCCGGATCCGGGGCAGCCGGCGCGCGCCCGGGCTCCGTGGTCGTCGGCACGGACACGGGTGCGGGCACCCCGGTGCGGATCGAGCTGGCGGCCCTCAGGAAGCACACGGTCATCTTCGCCGGCTCGGGCTCCGGCAAGACCGTGCTGATCCGCAGGCTCGTCGAGGAGTGCGCGCTGCAGGGCGTCTCCGCCGTCGTGCTCGATCCGAACAACGACCTGTCCCGCCTCGGTACGGCATGGCCCGAGCCCCCACCCGCCTGGGAGGACGGCGACCGGCAGAAGGCCGCCGACTACCTCCGCGACACCGACGTGGTCGTCTGGACCCCCGGCAGGCAGACCGGCCGCCCGCTCACCTTCCAGCCGCTGCCTGACCTGAGCGGCCTGGCCGACGACCCCGACGAGTTCCGCCTGGCGATCGACGCCGCGGTGGCCGCCCTCGCCCCCAAGGCCAGGATCGACGGGGCGACGGCCAAGGCGCAGCGCTCCCAGGCCGTGCTGAGGGAGGCGGTCGCCCACCACGCGAAGCTCCGAGCGCACGGGCTGGAGGGGCTGATCGAGCTGCTGTCCGACCTGCCCGAGGAGGTCAGCGACCTGGACGGCGCCGCGAAGCTGGCCGCCGAGGTGGGACAGAACCTGCGGGCGGCGGTCATCAACGACCCCCTGTTCGGCGGTCGCGGCACCCCGGTCGACCCCGGCGTGCTGCTGACCCCGGAGCGTGGACGGCGGGCCCGGGTGTCGGTGATCAACATGGCCGGGCTCCAGGAGGACGAGCAGCGGCAGGGCTTCGTCAACCGGCTCCAGCTCGGGCTGTTCGCGTGGTTCAGACGGCATCCGGCGGGCGGCCGGCCGCTGGGCGGGCTGCTGGTCATGGACGAGGCGCAGACGTTCGCGCCGCAGGCGAAGACCACGCCCGCCACGGGCAGCACCCTCATGCTCGCCTCCCAGGCCCGCAAGTACGGCCTGGGCCTGGTGTTCGCCACCCAGGCGCCGAAGGGGCTGCACAACCACATCCCCGGCAACGCCGCCACACAGTTCTTCGGCTTCCTGAACGCGCCGATCCAGCGGCAGGCCGCGGAGGAGATGGCCAGGGCCAAGGGGGGAGCGGCGACGGAGATCGGGCGGTTGCGGGCCGGGCGGTTCTACGTGGCGGCGGAGGGGGCGGGGTTCCACCAGATCAGCGTGCCGATGTGCCTGAGCCACCATCCGGCCTCCCCGCCCACCGCCGAGGAGGTTCTGTCCCTGGCCCGCGCCGACACCCCCTGACCACGGGCCCCGACCGGCCCCGCCCCACAGCTCTCCCGCGAGCGGGACGAGCCCCTCGAGGACTGTCCTCCTGAGCATGAAGCGCCCCTCGGGGACTCTCCCCGTGTGCGGTACGAGCCCCTCGGGGACTCTCCCCGTGTGTGGGACGCGCTCCCCGGGGACTCTCGCCGTGGGCGGGACGCCCCTCGTGGACGGAGCACGCGACGGGGCCACGCGGACGTGACAAGGCCCCGGACGGGGATCCGCCCGAGGCCTTGTGGTTCAGGGGCCAGGGTCAGGCGCGGCCGATGGTCAGCTCGTCGTCGCCCAGGTCGACCAGGACCGTGTCGCCGTCGACCACCTCGCCGGACAGCACCGCCTTGGCCAGCTTGTCGCCGATCGCCGACTGCACCAGCCGCCGCAGCGGCCGCGCGCCGTACATCGGGTCGTAGCCGGTGATCGCCAGCCAGTCGCGCGCCGCCGGGGTGACGTCGAGCGCGAGCCGCCGGTCGGCCAGCCGCTGGGCGAGCCGGTCCACCTGCAGGTCGACGATCTTCGTCAGCTCCTCCGTGCCGAGCGCGTCGAAGAGGATGACGTCGTCGAGCCGGTTGAGGAACTCCGGCTTGAACGAGGCCCGCACCGCGCCCATCACCGCGTCGCGCTTGGCGCCGTTCTCCAGTTTCGGATCGACGAGGTACTGCGAGCCGATGTTGGAGGTCAGGATGAGGATCGTGTTGCGGAAGTCGACCGTGCGGCCCTGCCCGTCGGTCAGCCGGCCGTCGTCGAGCACCTGCAGCAGGATGTCGAAGACCTCGGGGTGCGCCTTCTCGACCTCGTCCAGCAGGACGACGGTGTAGGGGCGCCGCCGTACGGTCTCGGTGAGCTGGCCGCCCTCCTCGTAGCCGACGTAGCCGGGAGGCGCGCCGACCAGGCGGGCGACGCTGTGCTTCTCGGAGTACTCGGACATGTCGATGCGGGTCATCGCCCGCTCGTCGTCGAACAGGAACTCCGCCAGCGCCTTGGCCAGCTCGGTCTTGCCGACGCCGGTCGGGCCGAGGAACAGGAACGAGCCCGTCGGCCGGTCGGGGTCGGCGATGCCGGCGCGGCTGCGCCGTACGGCGTCGGAGACGGCCTGGACGGCTTCGCGCTGCCCGATGAGGCGCCTGCCGAGCTCGTCCTCCATTCGCAGCAGCTTGGCGGTCTCGGCCTCGAGCAGCCGCCCGGCGGGGATGCCGGTCCACGAGGAGATGACCTCCGCGATGTCGTCGGAGCCGACCTCCTCCTTGACCATCTGCTGCTCGGGCGTCTCCTGGGCGGCGGCCAGCAGTTCCTTCTCCAGGCGGGGAACCTCGTCGTACAGGAGCCTGGAGGCGTCGGCGTAGTTGCCGTCGCGCTGGAAACGTTCGGCGGCGCCGCGCGCCTCGTCGAGCTGCTTCTTCAGGTCGCCGACCCGGTTGAGCCCGTCCTTCTCGCGCTGCCACCTGGCCACGAGGGCGTTGAGCTCCTCCTGGCGGTCGGCCAGCTCGGCGCGCAGCCGTTCGAGGCGCTGCAGGGAGGCCTCGTCGGTCTCCTTGGCCAGGGCCAGCTCCTCCATCTTCATCCGGTCGACGTTGCGCTGGAGCTGGTCGATCTCGACGGGACGCGAGTCGATCTCCATGCGCAGCCGCGAGGCGGCCTCGTCGACCAGGTCGATGGCCTTGTCGGGGAGGAAGCGGTTGGTGATGTAGCGGTCGGACAGCGCCGCGGCGGCCACGAGGGCGCTGTCGGCGATCTGCACCTGGTGGTGGGCCTCGTAACGGCCCTTCAGCCCGCGCAGGATGGCGATGGTGTCCTCGACGGACGGCTCGCCGACGAACACCTGCTGGAAGCGCCGCTCGAGCGCCGGGTCCTTCTCGATCCGCTCGCGGTACTCGTCGAGGGTGGTGGCGCCGATCATGCGCAGCTCGCCGCGCGCCAGCATCGGCTTGAGCATGTTGCCCGCGTCCATGGCGCCCTCGGCGGCGCCCGCGCCGACCACGGTGTGCAGCTCGTCGATGAAGGTGACGATCTGCCCGTTGCTCTCCTTGATCTCGGAGAGCACGGCCTTGAGCCGCTCCTCGAACTCGCCGCGGTACTTCGCGCCCGCCACCATCGCGCCGAGGTCGAGCGAGACGAGCTTCTTGTTGCGCAGCGACTCGGGCACGTCACCGGCGACGATCCGCTGCGCCAGCCCCTCGACGACGGCGGTCTTGCCGACGCCCGGCTCGCCGATCAGCACCGGGTTGTTCTTGGTACGGCGCGACAGCACCTGCACCACGCGCCTGATCTCGGAGTCGCGCCCGATCACCGGGTCGAGCTTGCCGCTCCTGGCCCGCTCGGTCAGATCGACGCCGTACTTCTCCAGCGCCTGGTAGGTGTCCTCCGGCGTCTCGCTGGTGACCCTGGCGTGCCCGCGCACCTTCTCGAACGCGTCGAGCAGCGCCTGCGGCGTGGCCCCCGAGTTCTTCAGCAGCGTGGCCATCTCGCCGCCGTCGGTCGCGAGACCGACCAGCAGGTGCTCGGTCGAGACGTACTCGTCCTCCAGACGCTTGGCCCGCTGCGCGGCGGTGTTGATCACCGTCAGCACCTGACGCGAGCTGGAGGGCGCGCTCACCGTGGCGCCCTGCGCCTTCGGCAGGGCCGCCAGCGCCGCCTCCACCTTGGCGCGCAACGCCTTCCAGTCGGCGCCGACCGCTTCGAGCAGAGGTACGGCGGTGCCGCCCGTCTGGGAGAGGAGGGCGGCCAGCAGATGGGCCGGCGCGATCTCGGGATTTCCTTCGGTGGCCGCCCGCCGCATGGCGACCGACAGCGCTTCCTGGCTCTTCTGCGTGAGCTTGTAGTCCATGTATTCAGGCCCCCGGTGGCAACTCGTAGCGGATCAGCGCCTTGACCATGGACACTTCGGCTCTGAGGCGGTGAACCTCCTCACGCAGCCTCAGCGCTTCGTTCTCCAGCTCAAGAATCCGCTTGATGCCGGCGAGGTTGATGCCCTCCTCCTGGGACAGGCGCTGCACCTCGCGCAGCTGGATGATGTCTCGCATGGAGTAGAGGCGGCCGCGGCCCGCCGTACGGCCCGGGCAGACCAGCCCGAGGCGGTCGTACTGCCGCAGGGTCTGCGGATGCAGGCCGGACAGCTGGGCGGCCACCGAGATGACGTAGACGGGTGTCTCGTCCGACAGGTTGAAGTAGTTGGCGTCCATCGGCCTACTCACTCCTGGCACGTTGGATGAGGTCGGCCCGAGGGTCATCGTTCGCGGTGGCGGTGCGGAACTCGTTCAGCAGCTCGCGCGACTTGTCGTCGAGCTCCTGCGGCACGAGCACCTCCACCGAGGCGAGCAGGTCGCCCTTGGTGCCGTCCTTACGGGTGGCCCCCCTGCCGCGGACCCTGAACGTGCGGCCGTTGGGCGTACCCGCCGGAATGCGCAGAGTGACAGGCAGGCCCTTGAGGACGGGCACCTTGATCTCCGCGCCGAGCGCCGCCTCGGTGAAGGTGACGGGAACGGTGATGGTCAGGTTGTCGCCCGACCGCCCGAACACCGCGTGCGGCTTGACGTGAGTCTGGATGTAGAGGTCGCCCGCCGGCCCGCCGTTCTCGCCGGGCGCGCCCTTGCCTTTGAGCTTGACCCGCTGCCCGTCGGCCACCCCGGCCGGGATGCGCGCCTGGATGGTGCGGGTGCTCTTGGCCCGCCCGCTGCCGTCGCAGACCGGGCAGGGGTCGTCGACGAGGAGCCCGCGGCCCTTGCAGTCGCGGCAGGGCTCGGAGAAGGCGAAGTTGCCCAGGTTACGGCTGGCCGCACCGGTGCCCTCGCAGGTCGGGCAGACCCGCGGGGTCGTGCCGGCCTTGGCTCCGGTGCCGCTACAGGCCTTGCACGCCGACGACGTGGTCAGCCTCAGCGAGACGGTGTGGCCCTCGACCGCCTCGGTGAAGGAGAGCGTGACCTCGGACTCGATGTCCTGGCCGCGGCGCGGCCTGGTCGTCGTGCCCGTGGTGCGGGTGCTCCCGCCGCCACCCCTGTTGAACAGCCCGCCGAACAGGTCGCCGATGCGCTCGCTCGTGCTTCCGCTGTGCTGGCCGGTGCCGCCGAACAGGTCGCCGAAGTCGAACGGGAAACCACCGCCACCGCCGCCGGGCCGCGGCGCGCCCATGCCCGATCCGAACAGGGTGCGCGCCTCGTCGTACTCCTTGCGGCGCTTGCTGTCCGAGAGCACGTCGTTGGCCTCGGAGATCTCCTTGAACCTGGCCTCCTTGGCGGAGTCACCCTGGTTGGCGTCCGGGTGGTACTGCCTGGCCAGCTTCCGGTAGGCCTTCTTGATCTCTTCGGCGGTGGCGGTTTTCGGCACACCAAGGACGGCGTAGTAATCCTTCTCCAGGTAGTCCTTGGTGCTCATCTATGGCGTCCTTTCGGGGGGTTCTCAGTTGTCGTCGGACGCGGCCGGGGCGTCCTCGGGTTCGGCGACCGCGACCCTTGCCGGGCGCAGCACCCGATCACCGATGCGGTAGCCGAGCTGCAGCACCTCGATGGCGGTCGGCTCGGTCACCTCCGAGGAGTAGCTGTGCATCAGCGCCTCGTGGACCGTCGGGTCGAAGGGCTCGCCCTTCTGGCCGAACGGGGTCAGCCCCAGCTTGGTGACGACCGCCTCCAGCGACTCGGCGACCTTGGCGAAACCGCCGGTCAGTTCGCCGTGGTCGCGAGCCCTGCCGATGTCGTCGAGGACCGGCAGCAGCTCGGTGAGCGCTCCGGCGACCGCCTGCTCGCGGACCGCGACCCGGTCGCGCTCGACCCGCCTGCGGTAGTTGGTGTACTCCGCCTGCAGCCGCTGCAGGTCCGCGGTGCGCTCGGCCAGGAGGCCGGTGTCGCCCCCCGCGACAGGCGCGGCGTCCGCCGGAGGAGCGGCCGGGGCCGGCTCCTCCTTGGCGGTCCTCGCCTGACCCGTCTTGGGGTCGATCTTGCGGTTGTCGCGGATCACCGGCTCTGACTCGGGCCCGTTATCGCGCGGCTCAGACATCGTCACTGGTCCTTCTTGGGCTGGTCGTCGTCCACGATCTCCGCCTCGACGACGTCGTCGTCGCCGCCGGCCTTGGCCTGGCCGGTCTCGCCCTCGGGCGTGGGGCCGGCCTGCTGCTGGCTCTGAGCGTAGATCGCCGAACCCATCTTCTGGCTGACCGTGGCCAGCTTCTCCGCCGAGGTGCGGATCGTGTCGGTGTCGGTGCCCTCGAGAGCCTTCTTCAGCTCGGCGAGCGCGTCGTTCACCTCGGTCTTGATCTCACCGGGGACCTTGTCGTCGTTCTCGCGGAGGAACTTCTCCGTCTGGTAGGCGAGGCCGTCGGCGTTGTTGCGGACCTCGGCCTCCTCACGACGCTTCTTGTCCTCCTCGGCGTAGGACTCGGCCTCGCGCATCATGCGCTCGATGTCGTCCTTCGGCAGCGCCGAGCCGCCGGTGATCGTCATCGTCTGCTCCTTGCCGGTGCCAAGGTCCTTGGCGGAGACGTTGACGATGCCGTTGGCGTCGATGTCGAAGGTGACCTCGATCTGCGGGATGCCGCGCGGGGCCGGGGCGATGCCGGTCAGCTCGAAGGTGGCCAGCTTCTTGTTGTAGGAAGCGATCTCACGCTCGCCCTGGTAGACCTGGATCTGCACCGACGGCTGGTTGTCCTCGGCCGTGGTGAAGACCTCCGAGCGCTTGGTCGGGATCGTCGTGTTGCGCTCGATGATCTTCGTGAAGATGCCGCCCTTGGTCTCGATGCCGAGGGACAGCGGGGTCACGTCGAGCAGCAGGACGTCCTTGACCTCACCCTTGAGCACGCCCGCCTGGAGCGCGGCGCCGATCGCCACGACCTCGTCGGGGTTGACGCCCTTGTTCGGCTCCTTGCCGCCGGTGAGCTCTTTGACCAGCTCGGAGACGGCGGGCATACGGGTCGAACCACCGACGAGCACCACGTGGGCGATGTCGGAGACCTTGATGCCGGCGTCCTTGATGACCTGGTGGAACGGGCCCTTGGTCCGCTCGAGCAGGTCGGCGGTCAGGCGCTGGAACTCCGAGCGGGTCAGCTTCTCGTCGAGGTGCAGTGGGCCCTCGGAGGAGGCCGTGATGTAGGGCAGGTTGATGTTGGTCTCGGCCTGGCTGGACAGCTCGATCTTGGCCTTCTCCGCCGCCTCGCGCAGGCGCTGGAGGGCCATCTTGTCCTTGGCCAGGTCGACGCCGTGGGCGTTCTGGAAGCGCTTGACCAGCTCGTCGACGACGCGCTGGTCCCAGTCGTCGCCACCGAGGTGGTTGTCGCCGGAGGTGGCCTTCACCTCGACGAAGCCGTGGCCGTCCTCCTGGCCGACGTCGAGCAGGGACACGTCGAAGGTGCCGCCGCCGAGGTCGAAGACCAGGATGGTCTGGTCCTTGTCCTTGTCGAGGCCGTAGGCGAGGGCCGCGGCCGTCGGCTCGTTGATGATGCGAAGCACGTTGAGGCCCGCGATCGTGCCGGCTTCCTTGGTGGCCTGGCGCTGGGCGTCGTTGAAGTAGGCCGGGACGGTGATCACGGCGTCGGTGATCTTCTCGCCCAGGTAGGCCTCGGCGTCCTGCTTGAGCTTCTGCAGGACGAAAGCGCTGATCTGCTGCGGGGAGAACTTCTTCCCGTCGATCTCCGTGGACCAGTTGGTGCCCATCTCGCGCTTGACCGAGCGAATCGTCCGGTCCACGTTGGTGACGGCCTGACGCTTGGCCACCTCACCGACGAGGACCTCGCCGTTCTTCGCGAAGGCGACCACGGACGGCGTGGTCCGCGAGCCCTGCGCGTTGGCGATGACGGTGGGCTCACCGCCCTCGAGGATCGAGACGACGGAGTTGGTCGTCCCCAGGTCGATACCTACCGCACGTGCCATGAGTACGTCCTTGTAGTCAAAGTTGAGCTTGTTGGGCTCAACCTATGGACCGACGAATGGTTTGTCAAACGAGTTGAGCCTATGCGACTCAACCTCTGGGTGCGCACCGACATTCCCGGCGAGGGGGATTTTCCGAGTGACTCACGATCCTGAACGACAGGCGGCACCCCGCGGTTCCAACCCGGTGCGGACGCACACGGCGACGGCCGCCCCTCGGGGACGGCCGTCGTGTGGGTTCGGCTTCTCCAGCGCCCGTGCCGGCGCTTCTCTGGCGTCTTTTCCAGCGTCTTCTCTAGCGCCGCCCGGCGCCGTCGACGATCTTGCGTTTCCCGATCGGCGCCTTCAGCTTGACCGTCGTGGTCTTCTGGATGGCGATCTCGATGCAGGAGACGTTCTGGGCCTTGGCCGCCGTGCCCTCGTAGAGGGTGACGGTCACCTGCTTGGCCGTCTCCTTCACCGCCACCCTGTCGAGCACCGCGCACGGCTCGACACCCGACCACCAGACCAGCTTGACCAGGCGGTCCTTGGCCTTGGCGCTCTCGAACCGGACCTTACGGGTGTTGACGGTGTCGCCGACCGGTCTGACCTTCTTCGGCGACGGGGTGGGGGAGGTGGAGGGTGTGCTGATCACCGGCTGGGCGGCGACGGGCTGGTGGGGGTTCGGGCGGGCTGCCGTGTCAGTGGCGGCCGCGCCGCAGCTCAGGGTCAGCATCAGACACCCGGCCACGAGGGCTGTAGTCCGCATACCCGTATGACGGATCCCGCGACGCCCCGGTTCACCCTCCCACCGCCCATCCTTCGCGCCGGCCCGCGCCCGCCTTCCGAGCGAATCGCCCTCCGACCGTCGCGGTGTCTCGGCCGGTCCTGCCCGCAGGCGTCGGGTGACCGCCTCGGGCCCTTCCCGCAGGCGTCGGGTGACCGTCTCGGGCCCTTCCCGCAGGCGTCGGGTGACCGTCTCGGGCCCTTCCCGCAGGCGTCGGGTGACCGTCTCGGGCCCGTCGGTCCTGCCCGCGGACCTCGGGGGACGGTCTCGGGGTGTCGGCGCCGGCCTCCCGGGGTGGCCACGTCGGGGTGCTCCTGGCGGGCCGTACCGAGGGTCGCGGGAGAGATCGGGGCGGTGATCCACAGGCGATGCGGGGGTTTACGCTGATGATGTGCTGCGTCACGTTCTCCTGGCCGCCTCGCGAAGCGAGCGCGCCGAGCGTCTCATCGCCTCGTCCCCGCTGACCAGGGGAGTGGTCAGCCGCTACGTGGCCGACGACGTGGGCGCCGTCGTCCACGACCTGTCACACCAGGGCCTGCTCGTCACCGTCGACCACCTCGGCGAGGACGTCACCGACAGGACACAGGCCGAGCGCGAGGTCCGCGCCTACCTCACCCTCCTCGAAGGTCTCCCCTCGGGAGCCGACGTCTCCGTCAAGCTCACCGCCCTCGGCCTCCGCCTGTCGGAGCAGTTCGCCCTCGACAACGCCGCGTCGGTCTGCGAGGCCGCCGCGGCCAGGGGCGTGACGGTCACCCTCGACGCCGAGGAGCACGACACCATCGAGGCCCAGCTGTCGATCCACTCGACCCTCCGCAAGGAGCATCCCGACGTCGGCGTGGTCGTCCAGTCCTACCTGCGCGCCGCGCCTGAGCGCTGCGCGAAGCTCGACAGCGCCAGGGTACGGCTGTGCAAGGGCGCGTACGTGGCGCCCGAAGCGCTGTCGTACACCTCACCGAGGGACATCGACCGCAGCTATGTCCGCTGCCTCAAGACACTCATGGCGGGCACCGGCTACCCGATGGTCGCCACCCACGACCCGCGCCTGATCGAGATCTCCGCCGCGCTGGCCGTCCTCCACGGGCGCGACACCACCGGCTTCGAGTTCCAGATGCTGTACGGCGTGCGGCCCGCCGAGCAGCGGCGGCTGGCGGGGGTCGGCTCGCAGGTCAGGGTGTACGTGCCGTACGGCGACGACTGGTACGCCTACCTCATGCGCCGCCTGGCCGAGCGCCCGGCCAACCTGACCTTCTTCGCCCGCTCGCTCCTCTCCCGGGACTGAGGCTCCCAGCGTTGCGACCGTCACGCTCTCCGGGATCGAGGCCGCTCGCTTCCTCCCGGCGTTGCGACCGTCACGCTCTCCGGGTTCGAGTCCGCTCGCTTCCCTCCAGGAGTCGGGGTCGGGTGGCCCTCTCTCCGGGGCCGAGACTGCTCGCGCCTCTCGCGGCTGGGGCCGAGACCGCACGCTCCTTCTCCTGGGGGAGGCCGGTCGACCTCCTGGGGGAGGCCGGTCGACTCCCTCCGGGAGCGGCGGCCGGTCGGTCCTCTTACGGGGCGGAAGCCGGTCGCTCCTCTCATGGCTGAGTCCGGTCGCTATCCCGGGGCGGGCCGGTCGGGGATCCCCAAGGTCGGCGAGGTGGTCGTGGTCGAGTGTGCCGCTCCGGCGTGACCTCGCCAGGCCCGTCCTCGACGCCGTACCGGCCGCCGCCTTTTTCCGGCGCGGTGCCGTACCGGCCGCCGCCTTTTCCGGCGCGATGCCGCCACGTCGGACTAGGTAGGCTGCCCGCATGATTGCGATTCTGGGAACCGGCAAGATGGGCGAGGCCCTGCTGTCGGGGCTGCTGCGGGCCGGGTTCAAGCCGGGCGACGTCCTGGCGACCGCGCGCAGGGAGGAGCGGGCCCAGGCGCTTCGGGAGACGTACGGCGTGCGGACCGTGTCGAACACCGAGGCCGCCAAGGCCGCCGACACGCTGATCCTCGCCGTCAAGCCACAGGACATGGCCGCCCTGCTGGCCGAGATCGCCCCCTACGTGCCCGCCGACAGGCTCGTCATCTCGGCGGCGGCGGGCATCACGACCGCGTTCGTCGAGCAGCGGCTCGGGGTGGACGTGCCGGTGGTCAGGGTCATGTCGAACACGCCGATCAAGTTCGACGAGGCGATGAGCGTGATCTCGGCCGGCGCGTACGCGGGTGAAGAGCACCTGCAGCGCACCGAGAACCTGCTCAAGCCGGTGGGCAAGGTGCTGCGGATCCCCGAGTCGCAGCAGGACGCGGCGACGGCGCTGTCGGGCAGCGGTCCCGCGTACTTCTTCTACCTGGTCGAGGCGATGGTGGACGCGGGCATCCTGCTCGGCATGCCGCGCGCCGCGGCGCTGGACATGGTCACGCAGTCGATCGTGGGAGCGGCGATCATGCTGCGTGACTCGGGGGAGCACCCGGTGATCCTGCGCGAGGCGGTGACCTCGCCCGGCGGTACGACCATCGCGGCGATCGCCGAGCTCGAACGGCACAGCGTGCGCGCGGCCTTCCTGGCCGCCATCGAGGCGGCCCGCGACCGCGGCCGCCAGCTCGCCTCCGGCTGACCGCAGGCTCCCGGCGTCAGGCATGTCCTGCGGTCGGCCCGCTGTTAGGAAACCGGGTCGTCTTCGGCATCACGCTGTTCGGCCCGTTGATCCCCCTCGGCTCCGAGCTGATCACCGGCGCGTACGGCGAGACCGCCTACGGCCTCGTCCTGTCGGCCGGCGGCGCGGGCACGATCGTCGGCGGCCTGGTCGCCCTGCGGGTCCGCCCGGCCAGGCCGCTGGCGGCGGGCGTGGCCGGGCTGCTGCTCTTCGCGCTGGAACCGCTGACGATCGCCCTCGGCGCGTCCCTCCTGGTCGTCATGGTGCTGGGCGGCGCCGCGTGGGCGTTCTGGTCGGTGATGTGGGCGACCAGCGTGCAGACCATGGTGCCGTCGCGGTCACCGGATGCGCGGTGCTGCTGGCCGTACCGGCGGTGAGAGGGGTACGGCAGGCGGTCGCCTGATGCGCCCTCTACGCTAGGCGGCGTGACGGTTCGTCGCGGTATCCCCCCGCTGCTCGTCCTGTTAGCGCTTACCGGCTGCACCGCCGAGGAGCCGCCTGCCTTCCAGCTCGCGCAGGTGCAGCGCGCCCCGGTCACGGAGGTCGTCGAGGCGCCCGCCACGATCGGTGCCAGGGCCACGGCCACGCTGCGCGCGCCCGCCCAGGGCACGGTGACCAAGCTGTACGTGCGTGACGGCGAGAAGGTCGCCAAGGGGCAGATCCTGGCCAGGATCCGGTCCCCGCAGGCCACCGACCAGCTCGCCCAGGCGCGCAGGGCGGCGCGTCCCGTGCCCGCCCCCTCGACGCCGCGCCTGGCGAGCATCGACACCAGCGCCTTCGACCGCAAGGTGGCCAGGCACTTCGCCAAGGCCAGGGCGGAGGCCCGCAAGGTGGACGACGCGGCCGCGCGCAGGCAGCTGCTGTCCGCCATCGACATGGCGGAGACGCAGCACAAGGCCAACAAGCAGGCGCTGTCGCAGATCACCGCGTCGCTCAGCCGTACCGTCAGCGGCTTCACCAGCGGGCTGACCGCCTCGATGTCGTCTCTGCAGGCGGCCTCGCGCACGCAGGCCAGGGTGGCGGTCAAGGCCGCCGAGTCCACGGTGAAGGCGCTCACGATCAAGGCGCCGTTCGGCGGCGTCGTCACGCTCGGGCGTCCTTCGGGCGGTGGCGGCTCCAGCGCGTTGAGCGGGCTGCTCGGGCAGATCCCCGGCGGGGCGGCGCCGCAGCTGCCCGCCGTACCGGCGGGTGGGTCGTCGGGCGGCGGCGCGCCGGTCGCGGTCGGCGTGCCGGTGTCGGCGGGCGACCCGATCGTGACGGTGACCGACGTGTCCAAGCTGACGCTCTCCGCCGACATCGACGAGACCGACGTGCTGCTGGTCAAGCCCGAGACCCGCGCGGAGATCGAGCTGGACGCGGTGCCCGGCGCGACCTACACCGCCACGGTGACGGGCGTCGGCATCCAGCCCATGGAGGCCACCACCGGCGGGGTCAGCTACCCCGTGCAGCTGTCCCTCGGCTCCGGCGCCTTCGACGACGGGTCCGCGGCGCCCACCCCCAAACCCGGCATGAGCGCGGTCGCCAGGCTGACCGTCCGCGAGGCGCCCTCCGCCGTCGCCGTGCCCGCCTCGGCGATCGTCTCGAGCGGGCGGGAGAGCGTCGTCTGGATCTCGTCCGCCGGTACGGCCCAGCGGCGCGTGGTCAAGCTCGGCGCCCAGGGCGACGCGATGGTCGAGGTCGTGAGCGGCCTGACCGTGGGCGAGCGCGTGGTGGTCAAGGGCGCCGACGCGGTACGGCAGGGCCAGCCGCTGTCATGACCCCCGCACTGGAGGCCGTCGACCTCACACGCTCCTACCAGCTCGAAGGCGTCTCCGTGGACGCCCTTCGCGGGGTGAGCCTGCGGATCGACCAGGGCGAGTTCGTGGCGATCGTTGGGCCGTCCGGGTCGGGCAAGTCGACGCTGATGCACCTGCTCGGCTGCCTCGACCGGCCCACGTCAGGCGCGCTGCGGGTGAACGGCACCGAGATGTCCACCCTGTCCGACACCGCGCTCGCCGAGCTGCGCAACAGGACGATCGGGTTCGTCTTCCAGTCGTTCCACCTGCTCGGCCGGACGTCGGCCGTGGACAACGTGGCGCTGCCGCTGGTGTACCGCGGGGTGGGGAAGGCCGAACGGCGGACGCGGGCGCGGCGGGCGCTGGAGGCGGTGGGGCTGGGGCACCGGCTCGACCACCGGCCCTCGCAGATGTCGGGCGGTGAACAGCAGCGGGTGGCGATCGCGCGGGCGCTGGTCGGCGAGCCGTCGGTGCTGCTGGCCGACGAGCCGACCGGGAACCTGGACACCCGCAACGGGGACGAGGTGATGGCGATCCTCGACCGGCTGAACGCCGACAGCGGGGTGGCCATCGTGCTGGTCACCCACGAGCCGGACATCGCGGCCCACGCGCGCCGCCAGATCCACGTGCGCGACGGCCGGGTGGAGCTGGACACCGCGCACCGGCCCGCCGCGACCGGCGAGGAGGCAGGCGCGTGAGGGGCGCGGAGGCGTTCTTCATGGCGCTGGAGGCCCTCAGGGTCAACCGGCTGCGCAGCACGCTCACCATGCTCGGCGTCATCATCGGCGTCCTCGCCGTCGTCGTCCTCGTCGCCATCGGCTCCGGCGCCAAGAACGCCATCGAGCGCGAGATCTCCGGCCTGGGCAGCAACATCATCCTTGTCGTCCCCGGCCAGCTCAGCGTCGGCGCCGTCCCGACCCAGAGCAGGATGAACCTGTCGGACGCCGCCTACGTCCGCCGCGTCGTCGGCGACCCGGGAAAGGTGACCGTCTCCGTCCAGTCCGGCGAGACCGTGCGCGTCGGCAGGAAGGATGCCTTCGTCACGATCGTCGGCACGGACGAGAACCTGCCCAACATCTTCCAGCGTCCCCTCGACCGCGGCCGCTACCTGACCGAGACCGACGTCGACACCCGGCGCAGGGTCGCGGTGCTGGGCGCGGAGGTGGCCGACGAGATGTTCGGCGACGTCGACCCCGTGGGCCGCCAGATCACCGTCTCGGGCGCCCGCTTCCGCGTGGTCGGCGTCTACACGACGGTCGGCGCGACCTTCGGGGTGGCCCGCGACAAGGAGGTGCACGTCCCCGTCACCACCGCGCAGCGGCTGATCGGCGCCAGCAGGATCAACGGGATCGCGGTCGGCGCCTCGGGCCCCGACGAGATCGAGCCGCTCCAGCGGAAGGTCGTCGCCGCCCTGGGCGAGCGGTATCCGGGCGAGCGCTTCTCCGCCGTCACCCAGACCCAGCTGCTCGGCACCATCGGCAGCGTCCTCGGCATGCTCACCGGCGTGCTCGCCGCCATCGCGGGCATCTCGCTGCTGGTGGGCGGGGTCGGCGTGTCCAACATCATGCTCGTCAGCGTCCGCGAACGCACCCGGGAGATCGGCCTGCGCAAGGCGCTCGGGGCGCGCCAGCGCGACATCCTCGCCCAGTTCCTCATCGAGGCCGTGCTGCTGACCACCATCGGCGGCCTGGTCGGCATCCTGCTGGGTGTGGGCGGCGCGCTGGCCATCCAGGCGCTCACGCCGGTGCCCGCCGCCATCACCTGGTGGTCGATCGCGCTGGCGTTCGGGGTGTCGGCCGCGGTGGGCGTCTTCTTCGGGGTCGCCCCGGCACGCCGGGCGGGCCGCCTCGACCCGGTCATCGCCCTGCGCGCCGAGTGACCCGCGCGAGATCCGAGGGTCATGGCCGGTCAGGCGTCGCGCTGCTTCAGCCCCCGGGGGTGACCAGCCCGCGCTCGTAGGCGACGATCACCGCCTGCGCCCTGTTGCTGACGTCGATCTTGGCGAACACCGCGGTCACGTGGTTCTTCACGGTGCTCGGCGAGACGGCGAGCCGTTCGGCGATCTCGGCGTTGGACAGGCCTTTCGCGATGAGCACGAGCACCTCCTGCTCCCGCGCGGTGAGCCCGTCGATCTCCGCGCGCGGCCGGCCCCCGCGGACGTAGGTGCGGATCAGCCCGGTCAGCAGGCGCGGCGCGACGGCCGCCGCGCCGCCGTGGACCACCCTGACGGCCTCGACCAGTTCCTCGGGCGAGACGTCCTTCGGCAGGAAGCCGTCGGCTCCGGCCCTGAGCGCCGTCACGACGTTCTCGTCCAGGTCGAAGGTGCTCAACATGAGGATCTTGGTCTGCGCGAACTCGGCGACGATGGCCGACGTCGCCTCGATGCCGTCCACGCCGGGCATGTGCAGGTCCATGATGACCACGTCGGGGCGCAGCTCGCGGCAGCGCGCCACGGCGGCGGCGCCGTCGCCCGCCTCGCCGACCACGGAGATGTCGGGCTGGGCGTTCAGCATGAGCCGGTATCCGGTCCTGACGAGGGCGTGGTCGTCCACGAGCAGCACGGTGATCACAGCGGAAGCCTCGCACGGACCTCGAAGCCGCGGACCTCGCGGGGCCCGGTGAACAGCTGCCCGCCGCAGAGCGCCACCCGCTCGGCCATGCCCGCCAGCCCGAAGCCGCCGGGGGAGGACGAGGGCCCGGCCGTACCGTCGTCCAGCACCTCGACCTCGACCGCCCCCTCCTCGTAGCTGATCCGTACGGTGGCCCGCGCCCCGCGCGTGTGCTTGCGGGTGTTGGTGAGCGCCTCCTGCACGATCCGGTAGACGGCCAGGTCGATCGCCGCGGGCAGCGGCACGGGCGTGCCGTCCACCGCCAGGCTCGCCGGCAGCCCCGCCGCGCCGGCCTGCTCGACCAGCGCGGGCAGCCCGGCCGCGCCCGCCCCGGTCGCCTCGCCGCCGCCGGGGCCGTCGGCCCGCAGCACGTCGAGCAGGTGCCGCATCTCCGTCAGCGCCTGCCTGGCGGTCTGCTCGGCCGACAGCAGCGCCTCGCGGGCCTCCGGCGGATCCGGGGGCATGACCGCGCGCGCCCCCCCGACCAGCGCGTTGATCACGCTGAGGTGGTGGGCGACGACGTCGTGCAGCTCGCGGGCGATACGGCGGCGCTCCGCGCGGACCGCCTCGTCGGCGCGCTCCCTGGCCGAACGCTCGCGCAGCTCGACACGTGCCCTGACGAGCTGCCCCACGCCCACGGCCACCAGGTAGGAGGCGATGGCCAGGCTCTCCGTGGGCGTCCTCACCGCGAGGGCGATGCCGTAGGCGGTGGCGAGCGCGACAGCGGTGACCAGCGTCCTCCTGCCCTCGGTGTAGCGGCCGAGGCTGTAGAGGGCGATCAGCGCGGTGGTGGCCACCGAGTTGGTGCCGGTGAGGGTGCCGACGACGTCGAGCGCGGCGACGGCGACGGCGACGGGGATCGGGTGGCGGCGCCGGGCGAGAAGGGGGAGGGCGGAGGCCAGGAGCATGGCCCCGCCGGCGACGAGAGGCGGATCGCCGATGAGTCCGGCGACGAGGCCGACCACGGCGATGGTGCCGAGCACGATGACCAGCGTCGCGTCGAACACCTCGGGACGGCCGAAGAACCGCCATATCGCCCGCCCTACGCGCATGGCCTGAACCCTAACCAGTCGCCGCGGTCGCCGCGGGTCTCCGGGCGGCGGGGCAGGAGAGTGGATCATGTGGTGCGGGTTTCGCCCGGGTCACCGGCACTGCGGTAACGTCGGCGCATGAGCGAGTCGGTGCGAGTCGTCTGGGACGACGCCCTCACTGCCTATGATTTCGGCCCGGGTCACCCCCTCGCTCCCATCAGGGTCGAGCTGACCATGGCGCTGGCCCGCGAGCTCGGCGTTCTCGACCGGACCGAGGTCGTCGGCTGCGTACCGGCCACCGACGACGAGCTGGCCCTCGTCCACAAGCGTGACTACATCGAGGCGGTCAAGCGCGTCTCGGCGGACGGCCGTCCTGACCTGGCCGCGGGCCTCGGCACGCCGGACAACCCGTCCTTCGCGGGCGTCCACGAGGCCTCCGCGCTCATCGCGGGCGCCTCGCTGGCCGCTGCCCGCACGGTCTGGGAGGGTACGGCCGAGCACGCCGTCAACATCGCCGGCGGCCTGCATCACGCCATGGCCAACGTGGCCAGCGGCTTCTGCGTCTACAACGACCCCGCCGTGGCAATCGCCTGGCTGCTGGCGCAGGGCGCCTCGAAGGTCGCCTACGTCGACGTCGACGTCCACCACGGCGACGGCGTCCAGGCGCTCTTCTACGACGACCCCCGCGTGCTGACCGTCAGCCTGCACGAGAGCCCCCGCACGCTCTTCCCCGGCACGGGATGGCCGCAGGAGACCGGCGCGGAGGGCACCGCGGTCAACGTGGCGCTGCCCGCGGGGTGCGGCGACGAGGGCTGGTTGCGCGCCTTCCACGCGGTCGTACCGCCGCTGCTGAGGGAGTTCGCGCCCGAGATCCTGGTGACCCAGCACGGCTGCGACAGCCACGCGCTCGACCCGCTGGCCCACCTGATGCTGAGCGTCGACGGCCAGCGCGCCGCCTATGCCGCGCTGCACCGCCTGGCCCACGAGACGGCCGGCGGGCGCTGGATCGTCACCGGAGGCGGCGGTTACGAGCTGGTCCAGGTGGTGCCGCGGGCGTGGACGCACCTCATCGCCGAGGTGTCGGGCCATCCCGTCGACCCCTCGACGAGGACGGGCGCGGGCTGGCAGGCCCTGGTGCGCGAGCGGACGAGGGAGACGCCGCCGCTAACCATGACCGACGGGCGCACCCCGGCGTTCAAGGACCTGTCGGGCGGCTACGACCCGGCCGACGCCGTCGACCGCGCGATCATGGCGACGCGGCAGGCCGTCTTCCCCTACCACGGCCTCGATCCGATGCCCTGACGCCGCGGACCCAGCACGTTCGTGAGCGTGCCTACGACGCGCCCGGGCGTCCGACGTGGGCGTGTCCGCGAGGCGTCCGGGCGCCCGATGTGAGCGTGTCCGCGACGTGCCCGGGCGTTCGATGTGTGCGTGTCCGCGACGTGCCCGGGTGCCTGAGTCGTCGGAATTTCGCGGCCTGTGCGGTGGTTCAGACCATTCGTGGGCCGTTAGGCTCCGACAGGTGGGAAGGAGAGTCCATTGCTGACCCGCGACGAACTCCGCGAGCACCTGATCAGGACGCGCATCGCTGGAGATGTGGCCACCAGCAGGGAGAACAATCTCGACCACTACCGGTCCGTCGCGAACCGAGACCCTTACTTCCTCTTCGGCCTGACCAGTCTCGAGAACTGGTCCTACCGCGACGTCCTCGCCCAGATGGCCAAGTCGGCGGGTGTCGTCGCCGATCCCGGGCACCGCGAGGGCCAGGACACCATCGATCCCGAGCGCACGATCGACGCGCTCGACCTCATGGCCGACCGCATCGTCGGCGTGCTGGCCAGGCCGGCGCCGCGCGTGCTGTTCGCCACGGGGCATCCGACCGGTCTGCTCGCCATCCACCTGCCGCTGGCCGCGGCCGTGGCGGCCAGGGGCGCGACGCTGCTGAGCCCCGCCGAGGGCTGGACCTACTGGGGCGCCGGCTTCGGCAGGAAGCGCAAGATCCGCTACCTGGGCGACGTGGCGATGCTCGACGACCGGGGCGGCTTCGTGCACACGCATGACTCGGCGCCCATGGAGGCGATGCTGGCCGAGCTCGGCGACGCGCGTCCCGATCTGGTGATCGCCGATCACGGCTGGGCGGGAGCGGCCGGAGAGGCGGGCATCCCGACCGTCGGGTTCGCCGACAGCAACGACCCCGCGCTCTTCCTGGGCGAGGCCGAGGGCAAGATCGACGTGGTCGTCCCACTCGATGACAATGTGCTACCGCGCTATTACGCGCCGTTGACCGATCGGCTCGTCACACGAGTCTCACGAGCCCTTTGAGTCGAATTCGGCCCTCCCTATACCGTCTTTTCGCGCCTGCATTCCAAGAGGCTCGTCGTCCCTTTGCCAACTTTTGAGGGGCGCCGGGCGACTCTTATGTGTACGAACATAGACAGGTAGCACGTCCAGGCGAGGGGCACGGTCCGGCTGCTGGCCAGCAATTTCGCTGGTTTCGCTGACAGGCGGCTCCGATGACTGAGAAAGTAGGGGGTTTGCGCACTCGGAGTCCCGACTTACGCTGACGGCAGTACACGTGCGTGAGCAATGGCACCAGTGGGGATAACCCGGAAACACGTGCGGAAGAGGCGTCCGATGGGTGCAGGCGAAAGACCTCTCAGCGAGGTGAAGTTCCTGACCGTTGCCGAGGTGGCCACGGTCATGCGGGTGTCCAAGATGACGGTGTACCGGTTGGTGCACTCTGGCGAGCTGCCGGCCATCAGGGTCGGGCGCTCGTTCCGAGTTCCCGAGCAGGCGGTCCACGACTACCTCAGGGAGGCGTACATCGAGGCTGGGTAAGCCCGAGAGGTAGCGGTGTGATCGGTGGTCACATCGCGAGTGTTGCCACACGGTCACCCCCAGGGGGCGATCTACCGTGGATCGCCGGTAGTCTGTTGACCGGTGTGCGCTCGCACACCGATTCAGCCTTGCTATCAGTTACCTGGGGGTCCCGTGGGCTCTGTGATCAAAAAGCGCCGCAAGCGGATGGCCAAGAAGAAGCACCGCAAGCTGCTGAAGAAGACGCGTATCCAGCGTCGTAACAAGAAGTAGCCGCAGTCTGTGAGGCGCCGATGACCCACACCGTGCTTGTCACCGGGGTCTCGCGCCACGTCGGCGCCCGAGTGGCGAGCGTTCTCGCGGCGGACCCGGGCATCAGTCGCGTCATCGGAGTGGACACCGTGCCGCCGCCCTCGCTCACCCGAGATGGCGGCATCTCCCTCGGCCGGACGGAGTTCGTCCGGGTGGATCTTCGCAGCCCCGACATCGCTCAGGTGATCGCGGCGGCGGACATCGACATCGTTGTGCACATGAGCCTGGTCAGCGCTCCCTCGGGCAGCGCGGGCCGAGCCTCCATGAAAGAGCACAACGTGATCGGCACCATGCAGTTGCTCGGTGCCTGTCAGCGGTCGTCGACCGTGCGCCGCGTGGTGGTGCGTTCCACCACCGCGGTCTACGGCTCGTCGCCCAAGGATCCGGCGGTGTTCACCGAGGACGTCGTACCTCACGACAGCCCGTCTCATGGCTATGCCAAGGACGCGGCCGAGGTCGAAGGCTATGTCCGGGGCTTCGCGCGCCGCCGTCCCGATGTGACGGTGTCGACGCTGCGTTTCGCGAACTTCATGGGTCCCGGCGTCGACTCGCCGCTGACGCGTTATTTCAGCCAGTCCGTCCTGCCGTCCGTGTTCGGCTTCGACCCCCGGCTGCAGTTCGTCCACGAAGACGACGCGGTCGAGGTGTTGCGGCGGATGGCGCTGGACGACCACCCCGGCACGTACAACGTGACCGGGGAAGGCGTGCTTCTGCTGTCGCAGTGCGCGCGCCGGGCGGGCGCCATCACCCTCCCGCTCCTCTCGCCCGCCTTCCGCCTGCTGGGCGAGGCCGCTCGCGGCGCGGGCCTGGTCGACTTCTCGCCGGAGCAACTGCGGCTGCTGTGTCACGGCAGGGTCGTCGACGGCGCCAAGCTCGCGGCCGAGCTCGGCTGGAAGCCCAAGTTCACCACCGCGGCGGCTTTCGACGACTTCCTGCGGTCGAGGAGAGGTGTCCGGAGTTGAGCGCTTCGCCCGAAGAACGTCGGGTGATTCCCATCACCGATGCGCCCTCCTACGCGGGAGAGGACCACGACGACGCGATCGCCCGCCTGCTGGCCTTCCTGCGCCGCCGGATCGCCGGCGAGTACGAAGTGGACGAGTTCGGCTACGACTCCGAGCTCACCGACAAGGTCCTGCTGGAGCTGATCAGGCCGCTCTACCACCGGTGGTTCCGGGTCGAGACCGTCGGCCTGGACAACATCCCGGCCGACAGCGGCGCGCTGATGGTCGCCAACCACTCGGGCACGCTCCCCGTCGACGCCCTGATGATGCAGGTGGCCGTCCACGACGAGGGCGGGCGGGCGCTGCGACTGCTCGGCGCCGACCTGGTCTACCAGCTTCCGGTGCTCGGCCACCTGTCCCGCAAGACCGGCCACACCCTGGCCTGCCCCGAGGACGCCGACCGCCTGCTGCGCAAGGGCGAGCTCGTCGGCGTGTTCCCCGAGGGCTTCAAGGGCGTCGGCAAGCCGTTCTCCGAGCGATACCAGCTGCAGCGCTTCGGCAGGGGCGGCTTCGTCGCGTCCGCCATCCGCGCCGGCGTGCCGATCGTGCCCACGGCGATCGTCGGGGCGGAGGAGATCTATCCCAAGATCGGCGACCTGCGTTTCCTCGCGCGCCTGCTCGGCCTGCCGTACCTGCCGATCACGCCGCTGTTCCCGTGGTTCGGACTGTTCGGCCTGATCCCGCTGCCGTCGAAGTGGATGATCGAGTTCGGCGAGCCGATCAGGACCGACACCTTCGAGCCGGCCGCCGCCGACGACCCCATGCTGGTCTTCGAGCTCACCGACCACGTCCGCGAGGTCGTCCAGCAGCTGCTCACGGCCCTGCGCCTGCGCCGCGGTCACGCCTTCTTCTGAGCCCCCCGGTACGGCACGCCGCACCCCTCGCGGAGGGCGCGTGAACCCGGATCGCCCCTGAGGGAGAGATACCGGGGACCGCGTCGATTCCACGAAGGGGGCCGGCCTGTTGACCGCGCCAACTCCTGTCGGGTTCAGGGACGACGAGCTGATCCGTGGCTCCCTGGCCGACCCTGAACAGTTCGCCGAGCTGTTCGACCGCTATGCGGGAATGCTGTACCGCTACGTCTCCCGGCGCCTGGGGCCCGAACCGGCCGATGACCTGGTCGGCGAAACCTTCCTGATCGCCTTCGCCAAGCGCAAGAAATACGACATGTCCTACACGGACGCGCGGCCGTGGCTGTTCGGCATCGTCACCAAGCTGCTCGCGCGCCACCACCGCAAGGAGGCCACCAGGTATCGGGCGCTGCTGCGGGTGCCGGCGGACGAGGTGGTGGAGTCGCCCGTGGAGCGGGTGCTGACGGGCGTGACGGCGCAGGCGGCGCGGCCGCTGCTGGCCGGCGCGCTCGCCGCGCTGCCCGCGAGGGACAGGGACGTCCTGCTGCTGATCGCCTGGGGCGATCTGGCCTACGAGGAGGTGGCGCAGGCGCTGTCCATCCCGGTCGGCACGGTGCGCTCCCGCCTCAACCGAGCGCGCAGGAAGGTCCGCGCCGCGCTCGGCGACACCAACCCGATGCTGGAGGAGGCGTGACCATGGACGACCTGAGGATGCTCCGCGACCTCGGCGACGAGTTGGAGCACGAGCCGCCCGCCACGCTGGCCGGCCGGCGCCGGAGCTTCATGGAGCGCCGCCCCCGCCGAGGGTTCAGGCTGCGCGGCTGGCCGATGCTGGGCCTGGCCGCCGTCGCGACCGCGGCGGCCGTCGCCGTCCCGATGGTGGTGCTCAAGGGTGGCGACCAGCTCACGGCCGGTACGGTGGCCCCGCCCGCGGGCGCGCGCCCGGCCAAATCCGGCCAAGCGATCAACGTGCTGCTCGTCGGCTCCGACACCCGCGAGGGCGAGGCCAACGCGAAGTACGGCCCGATCCAGTCCAGGACCGGGGTGGGCGCCCGAGCGGACACGATCATCCTGCTGCACCTGTCGGCCGACGGGAGGAGCGCGGACGCGGTCAACCTGCCCCGCGACTCGATGGCGGAGCTGCCCTCCTGCGCGGGCGCGCCGGGCGGGCAGCGGATGCTCAACGCCGCGCTCGACGCCGGTGGCCTGCGGTGCGTGTGGGAGAGCGTCGAGAAGCTGACGAAGGTCAGGATCGACCACGCGGTGGAGGTGGACTTCGCCGGTTTCAAGACGATGGTCGACGCCGTCGGGACGGTGCGCGTGAAGGTGGACACCCCGATCGACGACAGGAAGGCGAAGCTGAAACTGCCCGCGGGGGAGCACGAGCTCAACGCGGAGCAGGCGCTGGGCTACGTCAGGCTCCGCGACTACGCCGACGGCAGCGATCTGTCGCGCATCAAGCGCCAGCACGGTTTCCTGGCCGCGATGGCGGCGGAGGTGCGGAGCGACCCGGCCAAGCTCGTCGCGCTCATCCGGGCCGCGAGCGAGGTGGTGACGACCGACGACGGGCTCGGTGTGAGCCAGATGGCCGACATCGCGAGGGGCGTGTCGGGCGCGAAACTGCACTTCTCCACCGTCCCGGTCGAACCACATCCGCAGGACCGCCACCGACTGCAGTGGAAGCAGCCCGAGGCTGGCCGGCTGTTCCAGGCCATCGCCGACGACCAGACTATTGGACTATCAGTCCAGTAAAAGTTATCGTCTGCGCATGAGAGCGTGGACGATCGCGGCAGGGGTGCTGGCGGGTGTGGCCATCGGGGCGGTCGCGGCCCGCGGGCGGCGCGCCCCTCACCCGGTGACGGCGCGAGGACGGGCCCTCACCGTCACCACCCCTGACGGCGTACGGCTGGCCGTGGAGGTCGACGAGCCCGACGCTCCGGCGTACGCCGTCGTGTTCGCCCACGGCTGGGTGCTCACCAGGCACTCGTGGCACTTCCAGCGGGAGGCGCTGGCCGGACGCGCGATGCTCGTCGGCTACGACCAGCGGGGGCACGGCGACTCCGGCGAGGGACCCGCCGACCGCCGCACGATCGAGCAGCTCGGCGAGGACCTGCACGCCGTCATCGAGGCCGTCGTGCCTCCGGAGCTGCCCGTGGTGGTGGTCGGCCACTCGATGGGCGGGATGACGGTGATGGGCCTGGCCGCTTCGCGTCCCGCGCTGTTCGGCTCCCGCATCGTCGGCGCGGCGCTGGTCAGCACGTCGTCCGGCCGGCTGGGCGAGAGCACGTTCGGCCTGCGCGGCCCGCTGGGCAGGCTGGCGCCGCGGGTGACCCCCCTCGTCATGAACAGGCTGCGGGACTCCATGATCAACCCGATGACGACGCTGCCCGTCACCCGCTTTCTCGCCTTCGGCCCGCGCAGGGAGCACCTGCGCTTCGTCAACCGCATGATCGCCGGTACGCCGGCGGCGGTGATGGCGGGCTTCTTCCACGGCATGCTCGCCCACGACAAGCTGGCGGCGCTGCAGGCGCTGGCCTCGGTGGAGACGCTGGTGCTGGTCGGCGCGCTCGACCGGCTCACACCGCCGGAGCACAGCCGCAGGATCGCCGCGGCGCTGCCGTCGGCCAGGCTGGTGGTGGTGCCGGGAGCGGGGCACATGGTCGGGCTGGAGAACCCCACGGCGGTCAGCCTGGAGTTGGCCGCCCTGCTGGAACGCTGCGCCGCGCGACCGCCGGTTCCCGGGCCGCCCGAAGGCGCGGGTGCCGCCGCCCTGTGAGCCTCCCGCGTGGGGGCGGCGATCAGCCGGAGCGGTGCTGACGGCGCAGCGCGATGCCCGCGGCGATGCCGCCCGCGACGGCGCCCACCCCGGCCGCGATCGGCAGGGCGGTCAGCGTGGCCTTGCGCCCCGTGCGGAAGTCGCGGATCGGCCAGTTGTGCTTCTTGGCGTGCTCTCGCAGCTCCGAGTCGGGGTTGATGGCCACGGCCCGGCCGACCAGCGACAGCATCGGCAAGTCGTTGGCCGAGTCGCTGTAGGCGGTGCAGCGGGTCAGGTCGAGGCCCTCGCGGCGGGCCAGCGCCCGCACCGCCTCGGCCTTGGCGGGGCCGTGCAGCAGGTCGCCGACCAGGCGGCCGGTGTAGACGCCGTCCTGCGACTCGGCCACCGTGCCGAGGGCGCCGGTCAGGCCCAGCCGCTGGGCGATGACCCTGGCCAGCTCGACAGGGGTGGCGGTGACCAGCCAGACGCGCTGCCCGGCGTCGAGGTGCGACTGGGCCAGGGCCCGGGTGCCCGCCCAGATCCGGTCCGACATCGTCTCGTCGTAGATCTCCTCGCCGAGCCGTACGACGTCGTCGACCTTGCTGCCCGCGACGAAGGCCAGCGCGGTCTCGCGAGCCACCGCGATGTGCTCGGGGTTCTCGTTGCCGCGCAGCCGGAAGACCGCCTGGCCGACCGCGAACTTCAGCAGGTCGGACGTGGTGAACATGCCGCGCGTGGCGAGGCCGCGGGCGAAGTGGTAGATCGAGGCTCCGCGCATCATCGTGTTGTCGACGTCGAAGAAGGCCGCGGCCTGCATGTCGGGCTCGGGGGGAACGGTGGCCACCGCGGCGGCTGCCGCCACCTCGCCGGCAATCTCCGCCTCAGCCGCCCGATGCCGTCGTAGTAGCCGCCTCATAGCCCCTCAGCTTAACCGGGAAGTATTGACTAGCCGTTAGGCAGCCGCAGCCCGTCGATGTAGTCGAGGTAATCGTTGGCCTGCTGCTGGTCGACGTCGTTGAGCTGCTCCAGCATCGGGTCGACCTTCTCGTGCTGCTCGGCCACGAAGTCGTCGATCTTCGACTGGTCGCGGGGCACCGCCCGGTCCATCCGCTCGATCGCCGAGCGGGTGCTCTCCTCCATCTCCTGGAGCGTGGCGCCGACGTGCGGGCCGCCGCCGCCCGCGTCGAGCAGCGCCGCCAACTCCTCGGCCCGCTCGCTCGCGGCGTCGAGGGCGCCGCCCGCCTTGTCGGGGTTCAGCTCCATCACCGCGCCCTCCGCGGCCCGTTTGAGCGGGTAGAGCATGTCGCCCGGCACCGCGCGGTAGGTCACGATCGTCGACAGCGTCATCGCCGTCGCGAGGCCGGCCGCCAGCACAGGGGAGAGCCAGCGCAGCGATCCACGACGGCGCGCGGGCGGCGCCGCGGTGGCCGGTCCAGGCGCCAGGGTCTCGGACAGCAGCGTCTCGCGCAGCCTGGCTCTGAACGCGGGGTCGGGCCCGCCTCCCAGGGGGAGGTTCGCGCCGAGGTCGGTCAGCTGTCCGAGGAGGGCATCAGCGTCATGATCGGACAGCCGGCGATGGAATGGCGACCTACCCATGAACGCTCCCTGCCGCCCCCGCATGTCGATCCACTGGTGATACCTGCCTAACGACCTGCCGCGGGGTGAGGTTACGCCAGATCCGGCTTGAGAGCCCTGGCCAGCGATCGGATCGCTCGGAACTGCAGCGCTTTGATCGCTCCACTCTTCTTCCCCATGATCAGTGCGGTCTCCGCCAGTGACAGGCCGTGCAGGAACCTCAGGACCACGCACTCCTGCTGCTCGGGATTGAGCTCCCGTACGGCGCGCAGCACGCGGTCGTTGATGATCGCCGTGACGACGGCGTTCTCAGGGATGTGCTCGCCGTCGACGGGGACGTCGAGCACCTCCGCCGTGGTGACCTCGAGGCGGTAGCGACCGGACTTGAAATGATCGGTGACCAGGTTCCGGGCGATGGTCACGAGCCAGGCGCCGAAGTCACGACCCTGCCAGGTGAAGTCGGTGATTCGGCGAAGCGCGCGCAGGAAGGTCTCGCTGGTGAGATCCTCGGCGAGGGGATGGGAGCCGACTCTGAAGTAGATGTACCGGTAGACGAGGTCGAGATAGCGGTCATAGAGCGTTCCGAAAGCGTCGTTGTCGCCGGCTTTGGCCCGTAAGACCAGTGCGCGCAGCTCATTGTGATCGGTGTCCGGCACGTCTTCACGTACAGCAAGCTCGCCCGTCCGGGCTCCTCCGAGTGCGGAGGAGGGAAGTAGCCCGGCGAACGACCACGAGTCAGGCATCCGGTATCCCTAGGGGTAAGGGGTGCGGCGTGCTCGAACACTCTAGAAATCAACTGGAAATTCCACAATCCGCACAGGGTGCGTCATGGCTACCAGTAACCGGCGGATACCGTGTGGACCGACCCGCTTCCCTCTTCGGCTACCGGTTGGGAGGTAATGTCCGGCAGCATTGGGGGCACCATGGAACTCCTCGTCGCAGTGATCGCGTTCGCCGGTGCCCTCCTCGCCGGGATCGCCGCGTTCGCCCTGGTACGCCGTTTTCAGGAAGACCGTGACGGCTGGCTGATCGCCTGGACCGTGGCCGCGATCGCCTTGTGCCTCTCGCTCGCCGCCGTCGGGCTCGGCACGCTGCAGACCTTCGGGCCGCTCACCTTCCGGCTCTACCAGCTGTTCGGGGCGCTGCTGGCGCCGCTGTGGCTGGCCATCGGCCTCGTCCAGCTGCTGGCGGAGAAGGGCAGGGCCAGCTTCGCCACCTGGCTGCTGGGCATCGCCGTCACCATCGTCTCCGGCTACATCCTGATCCTCGACCCCGTGATCGAGGAGGCCAAGCTCAAGAACACGGTCCTGCCGTCCGGCAGCCTGCACTGGGGTCTGGTCGCCGGATCGGTCCTGACGGGCGTCCACGCGCTCGTCGTCCTGGTGATGCTCGGCTGCCTGGTGATGGCGGGCCTGCGCTGGCGCAAGGGCGACGAGTACGACACCGACAACCTGCACGCCAGCCTGGTCGTCGGGCCCAGCGCCATCGCGCTGGTCGGCGCCGTGCGGTTCAGCGTGCCGGCGGTCTTCACCGTCGCGCTGCTCGTCGTGGCCGCGGCCGGTGTCTGGTACTCCGTGCTGCGCCCGCTGGCGCCGTACGAGGACGAGGAGGAGGGCGAGATCGCCGAGGAGCAGTGGGAGTCCCGTCCCGCCGGCCGCAGGGCCGCGAGGGAGCCCGCCGTGCCGCCGCCGGCCGTCCAGCAACCGGCGGTCCAGCAGCCGGCCGTCCAGCAACCGGCGCAGCCCCGCAGGTCGGGTCTCGGCGATCTGGTCGCCGAGTACCGCGCCGGCGAGCAGGAGGTCGACTACGCCGCCCGCATGGATCCCTTCGCCTCGGGTCCTGCCACCGGCACGTTCATGTCCAACGGGACCGACGGCCGCTACGGCCAGCTCCCGCCCAGCGGCCCCCAGGGCGGTCACCACGCGGCCACCCCGGCCGGCTCCCACGCGAGCCCGCACACCGGCCCGCACTCCTTGCCGGGCGGCCACGCGAGCCCGCACACCGGCCCGCACTCCATGCCGGGCGGCCATCCGCCGGAGACCGGCATGTTCGGCGTGCCCGAGGGCCTGGCGGCGGCATCACCCGGCTACGGGGGGCACGCCCGCGAGCCCGAGTACAGCATGCCCGCCACCGGCGCCGTCTACCCCGGCGCCGAGATCCCCGGCTTCTCGACCGGCTCCACCACGGTTCCCGCCGGCGGCGGTTCGCGGCCCTCGCCGAGCATCTACGGCCTGCTGACCGTGTTCACGATCATGGACGGCTCCGGCGAGGCCTTCGACCGGCTGGCCGAGCAGACCGTGGAGGCCGTCCGGCGCAGCGAGCCCGACACGCTGGTCTACGCCTGCCACGCGGTCAAGTCGGCCCCGCTGCAGCGCATCGTCTACGAGCTGTACCGCGACGAGGTCGCCTACGCCGACCACCAGCGCCAGCCCCACATGGAGCGCTTCCTGACCGATCGCCAGTCGATGGTGCTGGCCACCAACGTCATCGAGCTCAGTGTCAACGCGGCCAAGGTCGTGCCGCTGCCGACCGCCTTCCAGGTCTGAGGCGGGCCGTCCGCACAGGTCAGCCGGACAGGTCAGCCGGACAGGTCAGGCGGACAGGGCCGCGCGCAGGCGCTCCTCGGAGACCCGCCAGAAGTCGTGCTGCACCCCGTCGACGAGAGTGACGGGAATCATCTCCCAGTACTTCTCGGTCAGTTCGGGCGAGGAGTTGATGTCGACCTCCTCCCACGGGACGCCCGTGTCCGCCGCCACCCTGGCGATGATCGCGCGGGCGTCGTCGCACAGGTGGCAGCCTGGCTTGCCCAGCAATGTGATGCGGTGCATCCCCTCAGCCTAGCCACGACTTTGTGCGTCGGTTCACAAAGGGATTAATCTGAAAGGCGGCCCGATTACTGATACCACAGCCCAAGGAGCCTCGGCACGTGATGCGTCAGTCCCAACCGCGTGACCGCGGCATCCCCGAGGCGACGGTGGCCAGACTCCCCCTGTACCTGCGCGCCCTCAACGGGATGGCCGAGCGCGGCATCGCGACGGTGAGCTCGGAGGACCTGGCGGCCGCGGCGGGCGTCAACTCGGCCAAGCTGCGCAAGGACCTGTCACACCTCGGCTCCTACGGCACCCGCGGCGTAGGCTACGACGTGGAGTATCTCGTCTACCAGATCTCGAGGGAGCTCGGTCTCACCCAGGACTGGGCCGTCGCGATCGTCGGAGTCGGTAACCTCGGCCGGGCGCTCGCCAACTACGGGGGCTTCGTCTCCAGGGGTTTCCGCGTCGCCGCGCTGCTCGACGCCGACCCCGAAATCGTGGGCGACGACATAGCGGGGTTGAATGTTGAGCACATCGACGAGCTGGAAGCCGTCATCAAGAGGCGTGGGGTGTCGATCGTCGTGCTGGCCACCCCGGCGGCCGCGGCGCAGGAGTTGTGCGACCGCGTGGTCGCGGCGGGGGTGACCAGCATCCTGAACTTCGCCCCTGTCGTGCTCTCTGTGCCTGACACTGTCGATGTCCGTAAGGTCGACCTGTCGATCGAGCTGCAGATCCTCGCGTTCCATGAGCAACGCAAAGCGGATCGGATGAGTGGGGGGCCGTTGATGGCCGTGGACAGCCAGTGAGCGTTCTTGCGATCGGACTGAGTCACCGGACCGCTCCGGTGTCGCTGCTCGAGCGCGTGTCGGTGTCCGGCGACGCGCTGGTCAAGCTGATGCAGGACGTTCACAGGGAGGTGAACGTCGCCGAGGTCATGGTGATGTCGACCTGCAACAGGGTCGAGGTCTACACCGCGGTGGACAGGTTCCACGCGGCCGTGACCGCCGTCACCACCCTCCTGTCCACGCACTCGGGCGTCCCCGTCGACGAGCTGACCCCGCACCTCTACGTGCACTACGAGGACCGCGCGGTCGAGCACCTGTTCACCGTCGCCGCCGGCCTCGACTCCATGGTCGTCGGCGAGGGCCAGATCCTCGGCCAGACCCGCCAGGCGCTGCGGCTCGCCCAGGAGCAGGGCACCGTCGGCGCGACCCTGAACGAGCTGGCCCAGCAGGCGCTGCGCGTCGGCAAGCGGGCCCACGCCGAGACGGGCATCGACCGCGCGGGCGCCTCGCTCGTCACCGCGGGCCTGTCCTTCGCGGGTGACCTGACCGGCAGGCGCGCCCTGGTCGTCGGCGCCGGCGCGATGAGCGGCCTGGCCGTCGCCACGCTGGCGCGGGTCGGCATCACCGACGTCGTGGTCGCCAACCGCACCTACGACAAGGCCGTACGGCTGGCCGAGTCGGTCGGCGGCAGGGCCGTGCAGCTGTCGGAGGTCTCCCGCGAGATCGGCGACGCCGACCTCGTCATCTCCTGCACGGGCGCGGGACACCACGTCATCACGCCCGACATGGTCGAGGGCCCGGCCTTCCTGCTGGACCTCGCGATGCCGCACGACATCGACCCCGCCGTCCGCGCCGTCGACGGCGTCACCCTGGTCGACCTGGAGACGATCCAGCGGTCCGGTGTCGGCGCCGGCGAGCGCGACGCGGTCGAGGCGGTCCGGCGGCTGGTCGCCCAGGAACTCGAGGCGTTCCTGTCGGCCGAGCGCGCCGCCCGCGTCACCCCGACGGTGGTGGCGCTGCGCAGCAAGGCGGCCGACGTCGTCGAGGCCGAGCTCGGCAGGCTGATGATGCGCCTGCCCCACCTGGACGGCCGGGCCCGCGACGAGGTGGCGCAGACCGTCAGGCGCGTGGTCGACAAGCTGCTCCACGAGCCGACCGTGCGTGTCAAGCAGCTCGCGGCCTCGCCCGCGGGCGATCATTATGCCGAGGCTCTGCGCGAGCTGTTCGATCTCGATCCCACGGTGCCCGAAGCCGTGAGAGGGGTGGACCTGTGAAGCTCGGCACCCGCCGCAGCCTGATGGCGACGACCCAGTCGCAGATGGTCGCCGACCTCTACACGGAGAAGACCGGCCAGGCCATCGAGCTGGTCGGCATCACGACGTTCGGCGACGTGTCCAAGGCCCAGCTGTCGCAGCTCGGCGGCACCGGCGTGTTCGTCAGCGCCCTGCGTGACAAGCTCGTCACGGGCGAGGTCGACTTCGCCGTCCACTCGCTCAAGGACCTGCCGACCAAGCAGGACCCCCGCTTCGTGGTCGCGGCGCTGCCGGCGCGCCACGACGTCCGCGACGCGCTGGTGGGCCGGACGAAGTTCGCCGACCTGGCGCCCGGCGCCAAGGTCGGCACCGGGTCGCCCCGGCGCATCGCGATGCTGCGCGCCCTGCGCGACGACCTCGACTACGTGCCGATCCGCGGCAACGCCGACACGCGCATCGGCAAGGTCACCTCGGGCGAGCTCGACGCGGTCGTTCTGGCCGCCGCGGGCCTGACCCGCATCGGCAGGGTGTCCGAGATCTCCCAGATCTTCGAGGTCGAGGAGATGCTGCCTGCTCCCGGTCAGGGCGCTTTGGCCGTAGAGTGCCTCTCGACCAGGTCTGACCTGGTCGACTTCCTCAGCGTGCTCGACGACCCGCGGACCAGGTCCGCGGTGACGGCCGAGCGCGCGGTGCTGTCCGCTCTCGAGGCGGGATGCTCGGCCCCGGTCGGCGCGTTCGCCCTCGACGACGGGCACACGCTGAATTTGACCGCGACGGTCGTCGCCCTCGACGGCCGGGAAGCGGTGCGCAAGTCCGCCGCCGGTTCTCCTTCGGAGGCCATGGAGCTGGGCCGCGATCTCGCGGCCACCATGATCGCTGAGGGGGCCGACAGATTGATGGGGGAGCAGTCCCATTGAGCCCCGATAGTCCGACCGCTGCTTTCGTCGCCTTCGTGGGCGCGGGTCCAGGCGACGCAGGCCTGCTCACGCTCCGTGGCGCCGAACTCCTGGGCAAGGCCGACGCCGTCGTCCTCGACCAGGAGGCCTTCGGCCCTCTTCTCAAGCACTGCAAGGAAGGCGTCGAGGTCGTCCAGGACGACTTCGTCAAGCGCGCCAAGGCAGGGCAGCTCGTCGTACGGCTGTGCGAGGGCGATCCGATGCTGTTCTCCTCGATCACCGAGGAGGTCGCGGCGTGCGCCGCGGCCGAGGTGGACTTCGAGATCGTGCCCGGTGTCCCGCCCGCCACGGCCGTGCTCGCCTACGCGGGCATCCCGCCCGCCTCCGACGTCCCCGAGTTCAGGATCGTCGACGCCGCGCAGGAGCAGGACTGGGCCGCCCACGCCGCGTGCGCGGGCACGCTGGTCATCTACAACGGGATCGAGCAGGCCGTCGCGATCGGCAAGGCGCTGATCGCCAACGGCAAGCCCGACTCCACGCCCGTCGCGGTGAGCAGCGCCGGCACCACGACCGAGCAGTTCACCGTCGCCACCACGCTGGGCCGGCTGCAGCCCGACCTCAAGCACGCCGGGTTCACCGAGCCCGCGCTCATCGTGGTCGGCGAGGCGGTCGGCCTGCGCGACAGGCTGTCGTGGTTCGAGACCAAGCCGCTGTTCGGCTGGCGCGTGCTGGTGCCGCGCACCAAGGAGCAGGCCGCGGGCCTGTCGGAGCAGCTGCGTTCCTACGGCGCGGTGCCGGAGGAGGTGCCGACCATCTCGGTCGAGCCGCCGCGCACCCCGCAGCAGATGGACCGCGCGATCAAGGGCCTGGTCACGGGCCGCTACGAGTGGGTCGCCTTCACCAGCGCCAACGCCGTCAAGGCGGTGCGGGAGAAGTTCGAGGAGTACGGCCTGGACGCCCGCGCCTTCGCCGGGCTCAAGGTCGCCGCCGTGGGCGAGGCCACCTCGCGCGCTCTGGTCGACTTCGGCGTCAAGCCCGACCTGCTGCCCTCGGGCGAGCAGTCCTCCGAGGGTCTGGTCGCCGAGTGGCCGCCGTACGACTCGATGCTCGACCCGATCAACAGGGTCCTGCTCCCGCGCGCCGACATCTCCACCGACACGCTGGTGGCCGGGCTGACGGAGCTGGGCTGGGAGTGCGACGACGTCACGGCCTACCGCACCGTCCGCGCCGCGCCGCCGCCCGCGCCGATCCGCGAGGCGATCAAGGGCGGCGGGTTCGACGCCGTCCTGTTCACCTCGTCCTCGACGGTGCGCAACCTGGTCGGCATCGCCGGCAAGCCGCACAACGTCACGGTGATCGCGGTCATCGGCCCGCAGACCGCCAAGACGGCCGAGGAGTTCGGGCTGCGCGTCGACGTGATGGCCGACAAGCCGTCGGCTTCGGCCCTGGCCGCCGCGCTGGCCGAGTACGGTCGTAAGCAGAGGCAGGCGGCGCTGGAGGCGGGCGACGTCCCGCGCAGGCCGTCGCAGAACCGCAGGGGAGCGCGCAGGCGCGCCAAGTAACCCCGTCCCCGGGGGCACGTGTGAGGAGAGTCATGACCGCCGAGTTCCCCGCCGCCCGACCGCGGCGGCTGCGCCGTACCCCCGCGCTGCGGAGGATGGTGTCCGGCACGCGGCTGCATCCGGCCGATCTGATCCTTCCGCTGTTCGTCAAGGAGGGCATCACCGAGCCGCAGCCCGTCGGCTCGATGCCGGGCGTGGTCCAGCACACCCGCGAGTCGCTGCGCAAGGCCGTCCACGAGGCGGCCGAGGTGGGCCTCGGCGGGGTGATGCTGTTCGGGGTCCCCGCGGTCAAGGACTCCTACGGCACGGCCGCCGACGACCCCGACGGCATCACCCAGCAGGCGCTGCGTGACGTGGTGTCCGAGGTGGGCGACGCGCTGGTGGTCATGGCCGACACCTGCCTCGACGAGGTCACCGACCACGGCCACTGCGGCATCCTGACGCCCGAGGGCGAGGTCGACAACGACGCCACGCTCGACCGCTACGTCTCCATGGCCGTCGCCCAGGCCCGCGCCGGCTCCCAGATGATCTCGCCGAGCGGCATGATGGACGGCCAGGTCGGCGCGATCAGGTCCGGGCTCGACGCGGCGGGCTTCGCCCAGGTGCCGATCATGGCCTACTCGGCCAAGTACGCCTCCGCCTTCTACGGGCCCTTCCGCGAGGCCGTCGAGATGCCGAAGAACTTCGGCGACCGCAAGGCCTACCAGCAGGACCCGGCCGGGCCCGTCGGGGAGGGCCTGCGCGAGGTCCGCCTCGACGTCGCCGAGGGCGCCGACATCGTCATGGTCAAGCCCGCCCTCCCCTACCTCGACATCCTGCGCGAGGTGCGCGACACGGTCGAGGTGCCGGTGGCCGCCTACCAGGTCAGCGGCGAGTACGCGATGGTGGAGGCGGCGGCGGCCAACGGCTGGATCGACCGCGACCGCGCGATCATGGAGTCGCTGGTCGCGATCCGACGCGCCGGGGCCGACCTGATCCTCACGTACTGGGCGACGGAAGTGGCGCGACGCATCTGAGCAGAGGGGTTTCCCGTCGGGTCATGGGACCTATGCGTTAGAGTGCGAGGACAAGTGCTGGTGTGTCCCTTGTGAAGCCGTCTCGAGTGCCCGGGGACCTCTCTCAGGCACGGACTCGAACGGGGAGACACCATGGTGGGGGTACCACTCGCTCGGCGTACCAAAAAGCGGACGCGCCCGACCCGGGTCGAATCGGTCCTGCAGTACGCGGCCCTCGGCTGGGCGAGCGTGCCGGGCGCCCATCCGCTGCGCCGGGGGGCCCGCGCCTGTTCGTGCGACCGGATCGGCTGTCCGGATCCCGGTGCCCATCCGCTCTCGCCCGCCTGGTCCTTGCAGGCCACGACGGACACGACGCAGCTGACCCGCTGGTGGCAGCGCGAGCCCGAGGCCAACGTGATCCTGCCCACCGGCCGCGTGTTCGACGTCTTCGACGTACCGCTCACGGCGGGCCTCACCGCGCTGTCCCGCATGGACGCCGCCGACTTCCACTCCGGCCCGGTCGCCTCTCACGGCGACCGGGTGCTCTTTTATGTGGCCACCCGCGGCAATCCCGAGGACGAGGACGAGTGGTGGACGTGCAGCCTCGACGTCGCGCCCACCTCGATCGACGAGACGCCCGGCCTGCGGTGGCACTGCCGCGACAGCTACGTCCTGGCCCCGCCCTCCACCATGGCCGGCGGCCAGCCCGTGTCCTGGCTGCGGCCTCCCGACGGGCGTCCCCTTCCCGACCCGCTCCGCGTGCTCGACTGGCTCGTCTGATCCCGGGCCGCCCGCCCGAAGCCGTCCTCCGGGGGTCTCACACGATGAGGAGGACGAAGATGCCGCAGACGATGATGTTGATCAGCCAGCCGTGGGTGTCCATCCAGCTCCGCACCTTGGGCATGACGGCCGTGGCCCGGTGCCGGAACAGCAGGTAGGCCAGCAGCGGCAGCGCCGCGATCAGGAGCGTCACCAGCAGGAACGGCACCGCCGCGCGCAGCGGGGCGTGGTTCTGCTGCAGGTTCACGCCGACGGTGAGCATCGCCACGATGTCGGTCGGCATCAACAGCACGAGCAGCAGCGCGGTGGTGAACGCCTTGCGCGGACCGGTCTCCAGCAGCTTGTCGAGCCATTTGGGCGGCTTGGAGGTCGCCCGTCCCAGGTAGCTCTTGAGCGCGATGGCGACCAGGAGGGCGACCAGGACGATCTGGATGATCCAGCCCAGCGATCCCTTGTCGTGGGGGTCGCCCAGCGGGATCGCGCCGTCGAGCAGGGCGGCGAGCCAGCGGGTCAGCATCACTCCGACGGTCGCGGCGAGCGCGATGCCGACCAGGTAGGCGAGGGAGACCCGCACCGCGTACCGGTGCATGACCAGGACGATCGCCGTCATGATCTGCGGACCCGCCATCATGGTGACGGCCAGGGGCAGGATTTGCAGGTTCATGGGCGTCTTCCGTCGTAGCGTTGCTGGCCGTCCGGTCGGCATGGCCGGAGAGCCGGCCCCTCCCGGCTCCGGCGCACGCTCATCACCACTCCGTCACTCCCCGTGCGTACCTGAGATACCCCGCCTCCTTTGCGCCTTCCCCCAAATGCCCATAAAGCGGACTTGACTCCGTGTCCGTGCCACCAGGTGAGGGCCACGCAAGGGGGGAGGGTCCCTGACCGTAGGCTGGGACGCGTGAGCCGTACACAGAACTCAGAGGACCTCTTCGAGCGAGCCCGCGCCATCGTGCCCGGGGGCGTCAACTCCCCGGTGAGAGCGTTCGGCGCCGTCGGCGGCACGCCCCGTTTCATGGCCTCAGGCCAGGGCCCCTACATCACCGACGTCGACGGCAACCGCTACGTCGACCTGGTCTGCTCGTGGGGCCCGATGATCCTCGGCCACCGCCACCCCGCCGTCGTCGAGGCCGTCTCCGGCGCGCTCCAGCACGGCCTGTCGTACGGCACCGCCACCCCCGGCGAGGTCGAGCTGGCCGAGGAGATCGTCTCCAGGGTCGCTCCCGTGGAGAAGGTGCGCCTGGTCAGCTCGGGCACCGAGGCGACCATGAGCGCCGTACGGCTGGCCCGCGGCTTCACCGGGCGTTCCAAGGTCGTCAAGTTCGCCGGCTGCTACCACGGCCACGTCGACGCGCTGCTCGCCTCGGCCGGTTCGGGCGTGGTCACCTTCGGCCTGCCCGACACGCCTGGTGTCACGGGCGCGGCGGCGGCCGACACGATCGTCCTGCCGTACAACGACCTGGCGGCGGTCGAGGAGGCCTTCCGCACGGGCGAGATCGCCTGCGTGATCACCGAGGCGTGCCCGGCCAACATGGGCGTGGTGCCGCCGCTGCCCGGTTTCAACCGGCGGCTCAAGGAGCTGTGCGCGGCCAACGGCGCCCTGCTCATCCTCGACGAGGTGCTGACGGGCTTCAGGGTGTCCAGGGCCGGCTGGTACGGTCTCGACCCCGTCGACGCCGATCTCATGACGTTCGGCAAGGTCATGGGTGGCGGCCTGCCCGCGGCGGCGTTCGGCGGCCGGGCGGACGTCATGGCCAACCTGGCGCCCGAGGGCCCCGTCTACCAGGCGGGCACGCTGTCGGGCAACCCGCTGGCGTGCGCGGCCGGTCTGGCCACGCTGCGCGGCCTCGACGACGACGCCTACGCCAGGGTGGACGCCGCCGCCGCGGCGGTCTCGCTCGCGGCGACGAAGGCGCTGGAGGCGGCGGGCGTCCCGCACCGGCTGCAGAGCGCGGGCAGCCTCTTCTCGATCTTCTTCACCGATCGGGAGGTGACGGACTTCGCCGCGGCCCAGACGCAGAACACCAAGGCGTACACGGCGTTCTTCCACTCGATGCTCGACCAGGGCGTCTACCTGCCGCCGTCGGCGTACGAGGCGTGGTTCCTGTCGGCGGCGCACGACGAGGAGGCGCTGGGGCTGATCGTCGAGGCGCTGCCCGCGGCGGCGCAGGCGGCGGCCCAGGCGGGCTGACCCCCGCCCTCAGGGGCCGCTGCCCGCGGCGGCGCAGGCGGCGGCCCAGGCGGGCTGACCCCCGCCCTCAGGGGCGGCCCGCGGTGACGGGTTCGGGGAGGGAGCGGTCCGGCCGGCGCGCCGCGCGCGGCCGGGTGCCCGCGTAGAGCGCGCCGGACACGATGAGCACCCCGGCCGCCAGCTTGAGCCACGAGATGCTCTCCCCCGTCACCAGCGCCGCCGACGACAGCCCGAAGACGGGGACGAGCAGCGTGTACGGCGCGACCGTCGAGGCGTCGTAGCGCCGCAGCAGCCAGCCCCACAGCCCGAACCCGCCGAGGGTCGAGACGAAGGCCACGTAGGCCAGCGACGCCACGCCCTCCCACGCGAAGGTCAGCCGCGGCACGCCCTCCACGGCCAGCGACAGCAGCAGCAGCGGCGGCGCCGACAGCGCGCTGACCCACACCATGAAGCGCAGCGGGTCCGGCGGCGCGGCCTTGCGCTGGATGACGGTGCCCAGGCCCCAGGCGGCCGCGGCTCCCACGCACATCAGGAACGCGCCGACCGGCCCTCCGGAGCCGAAGTCGACGGCCACGACGGCCAGCCCGGCGAAGGCGACGGCGAGACCCGTGATCCGGCGCGCGCCTGGCCGCTCGCCGAGCAGGACCGCCGCGAAGACCACGACGAACAGCGCCTGTGTCTGCAGCACCAGCGAGGACAGTCCCGGTGGCATCCCCGCCCGCATGCCGACGAGCAGCAGGCCGAACTGCCCGACGCCGACCGAGGCCGCCACGCCGGCGATCCACCGCCAGCCCACGGTGGGCCGGCCCACCAGCAGCATCGCCGGAAAGGCCGCGAGGGTGAACCGGAGCGCCGCGTAGAGCAGGGGCGGGAAGTGCCGCAGACCGACCTCCATGACGACGAAGTTGAACCCCCACACGGCGGCGAGGCCGACAGCGAGCAATACATGCCGCAAACGCATGCACCCATGCTCACAAGGGACGACTCTTGAGCACAAGCGACATCTTCTACGGTGAAAGGTTTAGAATGGCTACATGCTCGACCTCAACCGGCTGAAGGCGCTGCACGCCGTCCACGTCTACGGGTCGGTGGGCGCCGCCGCCGACGCCCTGATGGTGACGCCGTCCGCCGTCTCGCAGCAGCTGGCCAAGCTGGAGCGGGAGACGGGCGCGACCCTGCTCGAACGCAACGGCAGAGGGGTGAAGCTCACCGACGCCGCGGGCCTGCTGGCCGAGCACGCCGAGCGCATCCTGGCCCTGGTCGAGACCGCCGAGGCCGACTTCGAGGCGCTGCGCGGCGCGGTCGTCGGCAAGCTGGCCGTGAGCGCGTTCCCGACAGCGGCCAGAGGGCTGATGCCGCGCGCGCTGTCCCTGCTCAAGCAGCGCCATCCCGACCTGGCGGTGTACCTGACCGAGCGCGAGCCCGAGCGGCAGATCAGGGAGGTCGCCAGGGGCGAGCTCGACCTCGTGGTCGCGCAGGACTGGATGAACCGGCCGCTGGCCATCCCCGAGGGGCTGTCGCGGGCGACGCTGCTCGACGACATCGCCGACGTCGCCATGCCCGCCGCCCACCCGCTGGCCGCCGGCAAGGAGGTGGAGCTGGCCCAGCTGTGCGGAGAGCGGTGGATCAGCACCGCGCCCGGCACGATCTGCCACGACTGGCTGGTGTTCACGCTGCGCAGCGCCGAGCTGGAGCCGGAGATCACCTGCATGGCCGACGAGTACCCGACCCAGCTCGCGCTGGTCGAGGCGGGCCTCGGCTGCGCGATCGTGCCCAGGCTCGGCAGGGTCCACATCCCCGCGGGAGTGCGGATGGTGCCCATCAGGCCCAGGCAGACCCGCCGCATCTACGCGCTGTGGCGCACCGACGCGGCCCGGCGGCCCGCCATCCGCGCCGCCGTCGACGCGCTCATGCACGCCAGCAGGGAGCTGGAGACCGGCTGGATCAGCTGATCGCGATCGCGACCATCCCGCCGAGGATGACGCCCGCGGCGACCAGCCTGCGGCCGAGGTCCCCCTCGGCCAGCAGCCGCCCGCCCATGACCACCGCGATCAGCACGCTCACCTCCCGCATCGGCGCGACCACGCTGACCGGCGCCAGCTGGAAGGCGAACAACGCCAGCAGGTACGACAGCGGCACCAGCGCGGCCGCCCCCAGCACCTTCGGCCAGTGCTGCCGCCACACCTGCGCGACCAGCCGCCACCGCCCGCCGACGACGACGAGCGGCGTGATCGCCAGCATCCTGAACATCTCGCCGAGATAGATCAGCACCATCGGGACGACCGCGAACTCCTTGACCATCTGGGCGTCCCACACCGTGTAGGCGGCGATGAACGTGCCCGTCATCAGCCCGAACAGCAGCCCCTTGACGTCGCCCGCGCCGCCCCCGCTGAGCAGGAACACCCCCACGCCCACCAGCAGGATGCCCGCGATGCCGAGATGGGTCGGGTGCTCGCCGAGGAACACCACCGCCACGGCGCTTGCCAGCATCGGCCCCGTGCCCCTGGCCACCGGGTAGACCACCGACAGGTCGCCGTGCCGGTAGCCGCGCTGGAGCAGCACGAAGTAGGCCAGGTGCAGCGCCGTGCTGACACAGATCAGCGGCACCACCCGCCACGACGGCACGGCGCCGGAGACCAGGGCGGCGGGCGTCCACAACACGGTCGAGGCGGCGGCGACCAGCCACAGGAAGACCACGGAGTCGGCCTTGGCCGCCTGCTTGCTCAACAGGTTCCATCCGGCGTGGGAGACGGCGGCGACCAGGACAAGGGCGAGTGCGAGGGGGTTCACACCTCCACTGTCGCAGCCGGATCGACAGGAACGGATAGGGTGGGGCCACCATGGCTGAGACGACCGTCGTTCACCTGCTGCGACACGGCGAGGTGCACAACCCCGAAGGCATCCTGTACGGCAGGCTGCCCGGCTACCGCCTCTCGGAGACCGGCCGCCTGATGGCCGAGACGGTCGCCAAGGCCGTGGCCGACCGCGACATCGTCCGCATCTACAGCTCCCCGCTCCAACGGGCGCGCGAGACCGCCGCCCCGCTGGCCGAGAAGCTGGGGATCGAGGTCACCGTCGACGACCGGCTGATCGAGGCCGGCAACGTGCTCGAAGGCCGCAAGATCGCCCGCCTGATGAGGAGCCCCGGCAACTACCGCCACTTCTGGCATCCCGGCCGGCCCTCGTGGGGCGAGCCGTACGTCGAGGTCGTGGCACGGATGCGCGGCATGGTCGAAAGCGCGCGCGCCGAGGCGCGCGGTCACGAGGCGGTGCTGGTCAGCCACCAGCTGCCGATCTGGATGATCAGGACGGCGGCCGAGGGCCGCCGGCTGTGGCACGACCCGCGCCGCCGCCAGTGCGCCCTGGCCAGCCTCACGACCTTCACCTTCGAGGGAGACAGGCTCGTCAGCGTCGGCTACAGCGAGCCCGCCGCCGCGCTCGTCAAGAGCGGCCCCAGCGTCCCGGGCGCCTGACCGCGCCGGTAGAGTGGCAAGCTCTACCGGCTGTAGTACAAGGAGATCACTCTCCCGTGCGCGCGAAACCCCACGCCCTCGCCTTCCTGGCCCTGCTCGCCGTCGCCGGCTGCGCGGGGAGTCCGGGCGGCCAGCCGCAGGCGGGCGACACCAGGTTCGTCGCGGGCGACGGCAAGGTGACCGTGTTCCCCGCGGCCGACCGCAAGCAGGCGCCCGCGGTCGAGGGCACGACCCTCGACGGCGGCAAGGTCTCGCTCGCGGCCTACAAGGGCAAGGTCGTGGTGCTCAACTTCTGGGCATCGTGGTGCGGCCCGTGCCGGGCCGAGGCGCCGGTGCTCAAGGACATCTACGCCAAGACCAAGACCGGCGGCGTGGAGTTCGTCGGCATCGACTTCAAGGACCGCCAGGCCGACGCGCTGGCCTTCGAGCGCACCGAGCAGCCCGGCTACCCCAGCATCTTCGACCAGCCCGGCAAGGTGGCGCTGGCGTTCCAGGGCACCGTGCCGCCCGCCGCGATCCCCTCCACGCTCGTCATCGACGAGCAGGGCAGGGTGGCGGCCAGGGCGCTCGGCGCGGTCAAGTACAACGACCTGCTCAAGGCCGTGACCCAGGTGCGCGATGAGTGACGTCGTCGCCTCGGGCTCGCTGCTGCTCGCCATACCGATCGCGGTGCTGGCCGGGCTGGTGTCGTTCCTGTCGCCGTGCGTGCTTCCGCTGGTGCCGGGCTACCTGTCGTACGTGACGGGCATGAGCGCCGACCCCAGGCGCGGCCGGCTGGTGCTCGGCACGGCGCTGTTCGTGGCCGGCTTCGCGGCGGTGTTCGTCGCGGGCGGCGCGCTGTTCGGCGGCCTCGGCTCGGCCCTGTACGGCAGCGCCGACGTCATCACGCGCGTCGTCGGCGTGCTGACGATCGTGCTCGGTCTGGCCTTCCTCGGCGTCATCCCCGGGCTCATGCGCGACGTGCGCATCCACCGGGTGCCCAGCGCGGGGCTCGCGGGCGCGCCGCTGCTCGGCGTGGTGTTCGGCCTCGGCTGGACGCCGTGCATCGGCCCCACGCTCGCCGTCGTCCTCTCCCTCGGCTACACCGAGGGCAGCGCCGCGCGGGGCGCCTTCCTCGCCGTGGCGTACGCGCTCGGGCTCGGACTGCCGTTCGTGGTCGCCGCCCTGGCCTACAGCAGGGCGCTGCGCACCTTCAGCGCCATCCGCAAGCACTCGCGCCTCATCACCAGGATCGGCGGCGGCATGCTCGTCACGGTCGGCCTCCTGCTCGTCACCGGGCTGTGGGGGCAGATCATCGCGGGCATGCAGACGTGGATCGGCGGATTCGAGCCGGTGATCTGATGGCGATCGACGAACTGCGGACGCAGGCGCCCCGACCGGCCAAGCTCGGCCCGGTCGGCTGGCTGCGCTGGTTCTGGCGCACGCTCACCTCGATGAAGACCGCGCTGATCCTGCTGTTCCTGTTCGCGCTGGCCTCCATCCCCGGCTCGCTGGTGCCGCAGCGCTCGGTCGAGCCCGACAAGGTCGCGCTGATCTACCAGAACGACCCGGCCCTCGCCGAGTGGTACGACCGCCTCCACCTGTTCGACGTCTTCACCGCCCCCTGGTTCGCGGCCATCTACCTGCTGCTGTTCACCTCGCTGATCGGCTGCGTCATCCCGCGCACCACGACCTACCTGAAGGAGCTGCGCCGCAAGCCGCCGACGGCCCCGAAGAACCTGTCGCGCCTGCCGCACCACGCCGTGGTCGAGGGCCCGCTCGAGGTCGAGGAGGCGGCCCGGAGGCTGCGCAAGCTGCGTTTCAGGGTGGCCACGGGCCCCGGCTGGGTGTCGGCGGAGAAGGGCTACCTGCGCGAGACCGGCAACCTGCTCTTCCACGTGGCCCTGCTCGGGCTGCTGGTCGCCGTGGGCATCGGCTCCCTGTACGGCTACCGCGGCAACGTCCTGGTCGTCGAGGGCGACGGGTTCGCCAACACCGTGGCCGCCTACGACCGCTACATGCCGGGCAACCGCGTCTCGGCCGAATCGCTGGAGCCGTTCTCCTTCACGCTGAAGGACTTCCAGGCCTCCTACCAGGTCGCCGGCGCCAAGCGCGGGCAGGAGCTCGACTACACCGCCAGGCTGTCGGTGCAGGACTCGCCGGCCGCGCCCGCGCGCGACTACGACCTCAAGGTCAACGAGCCGCTCGACGTCAACGGCACGCTCACCTACCTGATCGGCCACGGCTACGCGCCCGTCTTCAAGGTGACCGACGGCAAGGGGCAGGTGGCCTTCGAGGGGCCGGTGCCGTGCCTCATCGAGCAGAAGGCGACGCTGACCTCCGGCTGCGTGATCAAGGTGCCCGACGCCCAGCCCACCCAGCTCGGCTTCCTGCTCACCTTCCTGCCGACCAGCGTGCAGCTGGGCGACGGCAGCCACGTCTCGGCCTTCCCCGGCGCCGCCAGGCCGGAGGTGAAGATCCTCGGCGCGTTCTCGGGCGACCTGGGCGTGCGCTCGGGCAAGCCGCAGTCGGTGTACGAACTGGCCCCGCCCGAGGTCATGAAGAAGCTGACCCCCCTCGTCATGGGGTCGAAGGCGCCGCCGCCGCTCGCCGTCGGCGCGTCCTTCGACCTGCCGGGCGGCGTGGGGAAGATCGAGTTCACCGGCGTGAAGGAGTGGATGACGCTCCAGATCGCGCACGACCCGGGACGCATGCCCGCGCTGCTGGCCTCCGCGCTCGCGACCGTCGCCCTGGTCCTGTCGCTGATGATCCGCCGCCGCCGCGTCTTCGTCCGGATCAAGGACGGCGCCGCGGACGTGGGCGGGCTGACGCGCACGGAAGGGTCGGCCGCGGGATTCGCCGACGAGTTCGCCGACATCGTCAAGGTCCTATCCGCAGGAGAGAAGGATGTCCGCTGACCAACTGGCAGGACTGAGCGACGACCTGGTCCTCGCCACCGTGCTGCTCTACCTGGCCTCCATGATCGGGTTCGCTCTCGAGCTCGCCTTCGGCAGGGCCCGCACCAACACGGGCGCCACCTCGATCACCCTCACCGAGGACGGCGTCACCGAGGACGCGCCCGCCGTCGCCGCGAAGGCGACGGTCGCGGTGGGGACGGCCGGCGGTGGCGGCGTGGCCGAGGCCGCGGGCGGCGGCGCCGTCGTCGTCAGCCCGCCCGAGCCGCCGTCGTGGGCGCCCAAGGCGGGCATGGTCGCGATCGTCCTCGGCTGGCTCGGCTGGGCCGCCAACCTGGGCTCCCTCGTCACCCGCGGCCTGGCCGTCGACCGGTGGCCGTGGGGCAACATGTACGAGTTCGTGGTCGCCATCTGCTTCGCCGCGGTGACCGCCTTCCTCGTGACCCAGCTGCGCGGCAACGTCCGCTTCCTCGGCGCGTTCGTCATGGTGACATCGGCGCTGGGGCTCGGCTTCGCGGTCATCTGGCTGCACGTGCAGGCGGGGCCCGTCGTCCCCGCGCTCGACTCCTACTGGATCGCCATCCACGTCTCCGCCGCGGTCATCGCCAGCGGACTGTTCATCGTGGCAGGCGTCTCCGGCATCCTCTACCTCATCCGCAAGGACGGCTTCTCCCGCCTGCCCACGCGCGACGACCTGGAGCGGGTCGCCCACCAGGCGATCGTGCTGTCCTTCCCGATCTGGACCTTCGCCGTCATCGCCGGCGCGCTGTGGGCCGACAAGGCGTGGGGCCGCTACTGGGGCTGGGACCCCAAGGAGGTCTGGGCGTTCATCACCTGGATCGCCTACGCGGCCTACCTGCACGCCCGCGCGACCGCGGGCTGGCGGGGACGCGCCGTCACGATCGTGCAGCTGGTGGCCTTCGTGTGCCTGCTGTTCAACCTGGTCGGCGTCAACATCTTCCTCGGCGGCCTGCACAGCTACGCCGACGTCGGCAACTGACGCCCTTCCTTGCGGGCAGGCGGCGGTCCACCGTTCCGGGGGTCACCGCCTGCCGTCCGTGCCGTGCACTCCGGCGGGTCCTCGGTGACCCGCCGTCTCTTCGGAACGGTCAGTCGTCGTCGCGCAGGCGGCGGTCGAGGTCGCGCAGGAAGTCGGGGTCGTCGTCGGGGCCGCGGGGCGCCTCACCCCTGTCCGTGGCGGAACGGCCGGGCAGCTGGAACGGGCGTGACCGCGTCGGACGGCCGAGCAGCAACCAGAACACGCTGCCGACCAGCGGGACGAGGACCACGATGAGCACCCACAGGATCTTCGGCAGGTTCCTGGACTCCTCGTCGGGAGTCGTGATGACGTCGAACAACGAGTAGAGCCAGAAGGCCAGCATCGCCAGTCCGATTAGCACGCCAGGCATGCCCGTACTGTAGGCCATGGATCGCGTGATCGTGTCCGCGCGCTCTCCCATATCGGGTGACTCGGGAAGATCCCCGTCGTACCGTGGTACCTGTTTCTCCGGCGGTCTTTCCCGGCAGTCCGACCCAGGAGGCGCCACCGGGCATCGCCCGGCGACTGCACGTCTCGATGTTCCCGCGCGGGGCCGGCGCGGGAGAGTTGGCACCGCGGCGCGCCGCTGCGGGGCGAGGGCACGGAGCCATGGCTCCGACGTCGTGAAGAGGTGCGATGGCCTTGTCTGACGATCGGCGGACCGGCGACAGGGGCCGCCATCGACGGGGCAGCCGGTGGTGGCGGCGGGGTTCGTACCTGTCGTCGCGGCGTTCGGACGGTCCCCGCGAGTCGTTCTGGGGCGGTGACAGGGCGGAGCGCCCCCTGGAGGAGCCCGACAGCCGTCCCGAGCGCCGCCGCCCGTCCTGGTGGCCCGCCGAGCGCGGCACGGGATCCCCTGAGCACGGCGCGGGGTTCTCCGGGCGCGACACGGGATCCTCTGAGCGTGGCGCGGCGGCCTCAGCGGGTTCTCCCGCGTACGGCAGGCCGGCCGACAGCCCCCGCGCGGGCGACGGGCGGGCAGGAGCGCACCCCTACGCCGGACGGCTGGAGAAGGAACGCGACGACGGCTACCGGGCCGACTTCAGGGGCGAGCGGTACGCCGCCTCCGTGCTCGACCGGCCCCAGTACACCTGGCAGGACTTCGAGCTCGTCGACGACCGCCCCAGGGCCCAGCCCAACCGGCCCGACCTGCCGCCCCAGGGAGACGGGCTGGCCCACTGCGGGCGGCTCGAAGCCATCCTGCACCGCCAGTGGGACGCCAGGCAGGGCCCTCCCTCGGCCGACGCCGTCCGGGCCGTCGAGAGCCTCGCCAGGCTGCCCGAGCGGCTGAAGGACCTGCTCGCCGAGAAGCTGGAGGGCATCTACGTCGGTGCGGGCGGCGTCCCGGACCTCGACGACATGGGATACCTGCGGGGAGCGCCGCTGCCGTCGGGACGGGCGACGTGGGACATCTGCGCCGGAGCGTACGGCGACCGCAAGATCGTCGTGGGGGACCGGCCCTCACCCACACCTGACGTGATGATGCACGAGGTCGGCCACGCGATCGACGACGTCGACGCTCCGTACGACGATTGGGTGTCGGACTCGCCGGAGTTCGTGGCACTCTACGAGCAGGCCGAACCTCTCCTGGCCTCGTCCTTCCACCGGCAGGGCGGCGGGCTCGGACGCAAGGAGTTCTTCGCGGACGCCTTCGCGGCGATCGCCTCGCGTCAGCGTCCGGCCCTGGTCGACATGCTCGGCGGCGACACGCGGACGGCGCTCGACGTCATGTTGTTCTTCAACCGGCGCTACGGAATCTAGGTGATCGACCATGTACGTGATCCGGCTCGCTGACGGAACCCTGCGCGTGCCGGAGAGCCTGACCAGCGAGGACGGCCGTCTCATCGGCAACGCCTACGTCGAGGTGGCGCCCGGCGACCCCGACTACGAACGATGGCTGGCCGAGTCGCTGACCGAGGAGGAACTGGCCGAGCGGCGCCGGCGGTGGGAGGAGGAGAACGACGACCTGGAGCGCGCGTTCCTCGCCTTCAAGTCCGAGCAGGAGGACGTCTGACGGCGGGGGAGCGCATCACGACTCGACCCTTGGACCGTGCGACATGACGGCGGCCGGACGCGCTGGAGCGGCTTGGAGGACCGGTCTCGGCCCGCCGCGCTCGCGGCCCTGCTCGCCGTACGGCTGAGCGCCCTGTCGGGTGACCCTGCGTGTTCCGGGTTGCACGCGCAGGATCACCGTTGACGGACGTCAGACGCGCGGGGACTCGCCTGCGGGCCGGTCGGCCGTAAGGGCGTCCTCGCCACGAAGAAGGGCGTGTACTTCCGACTCGCGGAAGCGACGGTGCCCTCCGGGGGTCCGGATGCTACTGATGCGGCCTGCCGCGGCCCAGCGCGTCACCGTCTTCGGGTCTACCCGGAAGAGGGCGGCGACCTCTCCCGGCGTCAGCAGACGCTCGCTGCTACTCTCCACCAATCTCTCCCCCTCGCATCCCGCTTCCTGCCAGCGGGCGGACAGGTACCCAGTGTGTCGAGCGAAGCCTGATTTATCCGTGCTTTTGACAAAGATCACGGGTTGTTATAGGCCAACTGCCCGATTGTTATATGATAGAGCCTCTTTGGGGCTCTCGTGGGTGTTTCTTTACGAAAGCGCCTAACTGTGAACACTAGCAGCGCTCGCGCCTGGTGCGTAGAGCGACCAGCCGCAGGGGCCGAGTAACCTCGGAGCTGTGCGTCCCGTTCTCGTTTACACCGCGTCGCGGATCGGCCTGTTTGTCGTGACCCTGGGTGTGCTGTACCTGTTGAACGTGCGGAACCCGCTGATGCTGATCGCCGTGGCGTTCGTCATCAGCGGGATTGCCAGCTACGTCCTGCTCTCCAAGCAGCGTGACGCCATGAGCGCACGCATCAGCGACAAGGTCGACCGGCCGAAGCCGGAGGCCGACTAGGGCAGGGGGAACATGCCAATCCGGGCATGGTACTCCCGTCCGAGTCGCGTCGTGTCGCTACCAACGAGTAGTCCGTCCTTGTGCGCCAGAAATGCCTTGACTCCGATCCCGCGCTCCCGGCCAGGATTCCAGCTGAGCGCCTTTCCTGAGACGGGGTGAATGGCCGCGATCCCCTCGCGCGGCACCGCCCCCGGTCCGGCCGAGTCGTGCCCCCGCGGATTGTTCATCCAGCGCTGGTGGCCCCCCACGTAGACGGCGGCGCCCGTCACGGCCACCGAATAGAGCGAATCGCCCCCGGTGTGGTTGACCCAGGTGGGCTTGACCCGGTCGCCCCTGGCGTAGGTCTCGAACCTGGACGCGCTGTCGCAGAGCTTGCGCGCGCCGCCGTAGCCGCCGGTCGTGACGACGACGAAGTAGCTGCCGTCGGGGGCGGCGTCGAGCCCCCTGACGTAGGACGGGAAGACGTCCCTGCAGGCCGGCGCGTAGGCGTCGGTGCGCCAGTCGGCCACCTTCGCCCGCGCCGCGCCGACGTCGATGACGCCCAGCTGGGGCCTGGGCAGGCCGTTCAGAGTGGTGAAGCTGCCGTCGACGATCAGCCGGTCGCGGGTCAGGGCCAGCGCGTGCACCTTGACCTGGGGCGTGCGCGCGGCGCCCGGTGTGATGGCGAACGTGGGGTCGGCCGCGCCCGTCGTGGCGTCGAGCCTGGCCAGGGCCACGCGCGGGCGGGTGAAGTCGCCGCCGGCGTACAGCTTCGAGCCGCTCCTGGCCAGCGTCGTGACCTGGCCGCCCCTCACCTGCGGATCGAAGTCCTCCACGGCCGAGCCGTCGGACACGCTGAGCCTGAGGAGGCCGGAGCCGCCGACGTACACGGTGTCGTCCTCGCCGGGGGCCAGCGCGTAGACGGGGTCGTCCAGCGACGGGGCGAACTCGGGCAGGATCGCGCCCGTGCGCACGTTGTAGGCGAAGAGATTGTCACGTTCCACGACGAAGGTCCGGCTCGAGTCGCTCACCTCGGAGAAGGCGCCGCCGACGATGACCGTGTCGCCGACCAGGGTGATGGCATTGACGATGCCGTCGAGGACGTGAGGCGTGGTGTCGACCGGATTGGTGGCCACCACGCGGGTGTGTGCGACCGGGGTGACGGCGACGAGCGCCGCGAGGGCGGTTCGGACAAGCATTCGCCAAGTCTTAGCACACTCTGGGTAATCGAGGTGCTACTTCCGGTTTATCGTCGCTCAAGCCCTAGGCTTGACCCCATGACCCGCGCTCAGTTGGACAAGCAGCCGCATGAGGTCGCCGCGATGTTCGATCGCACGGCCAGGCGATACGACCTCGTCAACGACGTCATCTCGCTCGGCCAGGTGCGAGCGTGGCGCAAGGCCGTCGCCCAGGCCGTCGACGCGGGCCCCGGTGAGATCGTCCTCGACCTCGGAGCCGGTACGGGCACCTCCACCGACGCCTTCACCACGCTCGGCGCCCGCGCCATCGCCTCCGACTTCTCCCTCGGCATGCTCTCCACCGGTGTCCGGCGCCGGGGCGGCAACGCGCTCACCGGCGAGGGCGTGCCGTTCATCGCGGGCGACGCGCTGAACCTGCCGTTCGCCGACGACGTCTTCGACGCGGTGACGATCTCGGTGGCGCTGCGCAACGTGCACAACACCGAACAGGCGCTGCGCGAGATGCTCCGCGTCACCAAGCCGGGCGGCCGGCTGGTGATCCTCGAGTTCTCCCACGTGACGGTCAAGTCGTTCGACGTGGTCTACCGCGAGTACCTGATGAAGCTCCTGCCCAAGGTGGCCAGGGTCTTCGGCTCGAACGACGACTCCTACGACTACCTCGCCGAGTCGATCAGGGACTGGCACGACCAGCCGGCTCTGGCCACGATCATCCAGCGGGCCGGCTGGGAGCGGGTCGCCTGGCGCAACCTCAACCTCGGCATCGTCGCCATGCACCGGGGTCACAAGCCCCAGGGCTGAACCACTTCCATGGTCACCAGGCCGCCGTTGGCCGGGTGCCGGTAGAAGACGATGGCCTGGGCCAGGCAGGCGGTCCTGATCTCGGCCGCGTAGTCCTCCAGCAACTCGAGGCTGAGCCCCGAGCGCAGGCCGAGGAGGAGCAGGACGCTCGCACCTTCCACGCTCATCCTGAGCACGAGCGGCAGCCGGCCGCTGTCCGTGCGCATGGACGTCCTCCTGGCCAGGCCCTGGAAGCGGTGCCGCACGGTCACCGCCACCACCTGCCCCATGATCTGCCGCCTGGCGGCGGGCGTTCCCATGCAGGCGAGCGCCACGCCGACCACGGCCATCCCCGCCGTGGTGGCGTCCGTCCACGCCGCCACCTGCGCGGTGACCAGGAAGAACAGGCTGGCCGACGTCGCCTCCGTCCGCCATCTGAACACCGCTCCGAGGCGGGCGGGCAGGTCGCGCGCCTGCGGGATGTACGGATGGCCGCGCGGGTGTCCTCCGCGTTCAGCCAGCCGGTCGTCGTTCTCCGTCGTGCCGGCGTCGGCCCGTCCGACGTTCGCTGAGCTCCAGAGGAGGAAGCTCCCCTTGCGCGATCCACGCCTGGGGGTGACTCTGGTCATGTCTCACGGCTCCGATGTCCTGTCGTGGGTACGCGGTGCTGGGGGACTTCAGGGCGGGTGGTGGCGGGACCCATCCGCCCGCGTCTGCTGCGCGGACATCCGGCTGGATCGTTCCCGGGGAGGGGCGCGCTTCTTCACGTCTGCTCACCGCTTCTCGTACTAGGATGAGGTTTTCCCTCCGGGAAGTGTCGTGCAATTCCCGCTGGGATTATTGGAGAGATGCCCGCGTCTGAAGGGGTTCAACCCTTGGGCGGTGGGTAATACTTCGACACGCTTGTGAGGAGAGCTGAGTGGCGCGGGAGCCGAGCCCCACCGTCAGCCGACGCCGTCTCGCCGCAGAGCTGCGTCGACTCCGAGAGGATGCCCAGAAGACGGGCACCCAGGTCGCCCAGGTCCTGGACGGATCGTCATCCAAGATCTCCCGCATGGAGAAGGCCCAGGTGGCCGCCCACCGCGACGACGTCGCCAGACTGGCCGACTACTACGAGGTACGGCCGGCCGTCCGTGACGCCCTGCTCGCGCTGGCGGCGGAGGCGGAGGGCAAGGGCTGGTGGGAGGCGCACGGCGAGACGCTGTCGGAGTCCTACACCACCTACATCGGGCTCGAGGCGGGTGCCGAGAAGGCGCTCACCTGGCAGAACCTCGTCTTTCCCGGCCTGTTCCAGACGCCCGACTACGCCAGGGCGGTCATCGGCTTCGGTGACGCGTGGAGCCCGCTGCCACCGACGCAGATCGACCGGCTGGTCAAGGTCCGCACCCGCCGGCAGCACGTGCTGGAGGGGCCGGATCCGCTCCAGCTGTCCGTCCTGCTCGAGGAGTCGGTGCTGATGCGCAGGTTCGGCTCGCCAGAGGTCATGCGCGACCAGCTCAAGCACGTGCTCGAGGTGGCCGAGTTGCCGAACGTCACCATTCGGGTGGTGCCCCTCGAGCGCTCCTCGGTCTTTCACAGTTTCGTGCTGCTGAAGTTCCCGCAGCGTGAAGGGCTGGACGCGCTCCACGACGACTACGTCTATATCGAAAACGCCACTGACGCGATTTTCGAAGAGAACGAGCAGAAGACGTTCGCCTACGAGCGGGTCTTTCACCGCATCTCGGCGGCCGCGCTGTCCGAAGAGGATTCGCTGAAGCTCATCGGGGAGCATGCGCGGTGAATTGGCTCCTCACCGTCGGGGTATGTCCCCTTTGGTCCCCCGACAGTGAGGATATGCCCATGGAGTCAACGACCTCACCAGAGATCGTATGGCGCAAGAGCAGCATCAGCAATCTCAGCGGCGAGTGCGTGGAAGTCGCCATGGTCGGCCAGGCGGTGCTCGTCAGGCACTCCAGGCGGCCGGACGGTGCCGTCCTGGAGTTCAGCCTGGGGGAGTGGAAGGCGTTTCTCGGAGGGGTGAAGCAGGGCGAGTTCGAGTGACGCGGTCGGGGGCGGCGCAACGGTGCGCCCGCACCCGGACGCCCGAACACACCACGCCAGTTAAAGCGGCGTTTGGGGTAGTTCGAGCGGTCTATCCACCATTTTCAGGTGATAGTTCTCTAACGAACTGGCCTCGTTTTGATAACTCTGTGATGTCGCTTACGATCTTGGACTTCAATCCGGAGAAGATTGGCGCGATGTACACGCCCGCGCTCGTGCGATGACGCACTGAGCGCCTTCTTCTTCTTGGATGAGATGTGAACAGTACGGTGTTCGGGACAGGTCTTCCCAGCCTCCCTTCTCATGCCCCGGACACCATCTGGCGCAAAAGCTCGTTCAGCCACGCAAGTGGGGAGTGTGTCGAGTTCGGGCGCTCCGCTGACGGTGGCGTGATGCTGCGCGACTCCAAGGATCCCGCCGGAGCGGTGCTGGCCTTCACGCCCGGTGAGTGGCGAGCCTTCCTGGCCGGGGTGCGCAACGCCGAGTTCGACGTCTGACGCGCTGCCGGTGACCCGGTCAAGGCCCTCTGTCGTTGACGGAGGGCCTTCTGTATGGGTAAGCGCCTACCCGGCTGCCACCTGGATCCGGAAAAGCGCTAGACTGCGTGCCGACAAAGTTTGTGAAGAGCTTCACAAAGGAACGAAGGCCACCACTCAGAGGCCAACCAGCGTGTAGGACAGGACAGGTCCGTGACCGTGCCAGCCGACATCAGGCAAGCGCAGGAGCCAGCCGCGACACCGCGAGGAACGAGCCGGCCAGCGGCGAAGCGGGCGCGACAGTGAACGCCACCGACGCCGACGTCATCGTCGTCGGCGCGGGTCCCGCGGGTTCGGCGACGGCGTTCTATCTCGCCCAGGCCGGGCTCGACGTCCTGCTACTCGAGAAGACGCGCTTCCCCCGCGAGAAGGTCTGCGGCGACGGTCTGACCCCGCGCGCGGTCAAGCAGCTGATGAACATGGGCGTCGACATCGACGCCCCCGGCTGGGTCAGGAACAAGGGCCTGCGCGTCGTGGGTGGCGGCGGCCGTTACGACCTCGACTGGCCGCAGCTCGACAGCTTCCCCGACTTCGGCCTGGTGCGCACCAGGCAGGACTTCGACCAGATCGTCGCGGCCAACGCGGTGAAGGGCGGCGTCCGCCTGATGGAGGGCGTGAACGTCACGGGCCCGATCCTCGACGACCGCAGCGGTCACATCGTCGGCGTCACGACGAAGGACGGCGTCTCCTACCGCAGCCGCGTGGTGGTCGCCGCCGACGGCAACTCCACCCGGCTCGCCCTGGCGATGGGGCTGTACAAGCGGGAAGACCGTCCGATGGGCGTCGCCGTACGGACCTACTTCGAGTCGCCGCGCCACGATGACGACTACCTGGAGATCTGGCTGGAGCTCTGGGACGAGGAGACGCTGCTGCCCGGCTACGGCTGGGTGTTCGGCGTGGGCGACGGCACCTCGAACGTCGGCCTCGGCCTGCTCAACACCAGCGAGGCGTTCAAGAACATCGACTACCGCGACCTGCTCAAGCGCTGGACGCGGAACATGCCCGCCGAGTGGGGCTTCACCGAGGCGAACATGACGACCCCGATCAGGGGGGCGGCGCTGCCGATGGCCTTCAACCGGCAGCCGCACTACACCAGGGGCCTGGTGCTCGTGGGCGACTCGGGCGGGGCGATCAACCCGTTCAACGGCGAGGGCATCGCGTACGCGATGGAGACCGGTGAGATCGCGGCCGAGGTCATCGTCAAGGCGTTGCGCGGCACCACGCCCGCGCAGCAGGAGCGGATCCTGCGCGCCTACCCGAAGGTGCTCAAGGACGCATACGGCGGATATTTCACGCTAGGCAGGTGGTTTGTCGAAGCTATCGGGAAGCCTGGCGTGATGAGCTTCGGCACACGACATGGTCTGCACCATCCCAGGCTGATGCGCTTCGCACTCAAACTCCTTGGTAATCTCACCGACCGGCGAGGCGATGCGTCAGACCGGATCATCAACGCTCTCGCGAAGGTCGCCCCACCAGCATGAACGTTTCATCCGCCCGGCACACACACAGATCAGACTGCGCGCCCGCGCGCGTGGAGATGGGAGAGGAGGCGTAGCGATGGATCTTTACGTGCCCGTCCTGGTGCTCGCCGTTCTCGCGGGAGGGTTCGCGCTCTTCTCGGTCGCGATCGCCCCGTTCACCGGTCCCAAGCGCTGGAACCGCGCCAAGCTTGACGCCTATGAATGCGGCATCGAGCCGACGCCCCAGCCCGTCGGTGGCGGACGCTTCCCGCTGAAATACATGATCACCGCGATGCTCTTCATCGTGTTCGACATCGAGATCATCTTCCTCTACCCGTGGGCCGTGTCGTTCGACATGCTCGGCGTCTTCGGGCTGGTCGAGATGGTGCTGTTCATCGTCACCGTGCTGGTGGCCTACGCCTACGTGTGGCGCCGCAAGGGTCTGGACTGGGACTGAAAATGGGACTTGAAGAGAAACTCCCCAGCGGGTTCATCCTCAGCACGGTCGAGGCGGCCGCCGGATGGGCCAGGAAGAACTCGGTGTGGCCGGCCACGTTCGGTCTCGCCTGTTGCGCGATCGAACTGATGGCAACCGGTGCATCGCACTACGACCTGGCGCGCTTCGGCATGGAGCGCGCTTCGGCGTCTCCCCGGCAGGCCGACCTGATGATCGTCGCGGGCCGCGTGTCGCAGAAGATGGCGCCGGTGCTCCGGCAGATCTACGACCAGATGGCCGAGCCCAAGTGGGTCATCGCCATGGGCGTGTGCGCCTCCAGCGGCGGCATGTTCAACAACTACGCCATCGTGCAGGGCGTCGACCACGTCGTCCCCGTCGACATCTACCTGCCCGGCTGCCCGCCGCGGCCGGAGATGCTCATCGACGCGATCGTGAAGCTGCACGACAAGATCCAGAACATGAAGTTCGGCGCGCACCGCGCCAAGCAGATCGACGAGCTCGAACTGCGGGCGCTCCGTACGCTGCCGCTGATCGACCAGGAGGCCGCCAAGTGAGCGAGAACCTCCCCGAGGTGCCCGCCAACCTGCCCGAGGAGCCGGTGGCTCGCCACGGCATGTTCGGCGCCACCGGCACCGGTGACACCTCCGGCTACGGCGGCCTCGTCGTACGGCGGGCCCCCCGCCTGTCGACCTCCCGCCCCTATGGCGGTTACTTCGACGAGCTCGTCGACAAGCTCGAGTCGGTCGTCGACGACGCCATCGAGCGGGTCGTCGTCGACCGCGGCGAGCTGACCCTCCACGTCAAGCGCGAGAAGCTGGTCGAGGTGTGCCTGCGCCTGCGCGACGAGCCCGAGCTGCGCTTCGAGCTCAGCCTGGGCGTGAGCGGCGTCCACTACCCGCACCTCGTGGGCGAGGAGCTGCACGCGGTCATCCACCTGTGCTCCATCACCCACAACAGGCGTGTCCGCGTCGAGGCGAGCGCGCCGGACTCCGACCCGCACATCCCCTCGACGGTCAGCGTCTACCCGACGCACAACTGGCACGAGCGCGAGACCTACGACTTCTTCGGGATCGTCTTCGACGGCCACCCCGCGCTGACCCGGATCATGATGCCGGACGACTGGGACGGTCACCCGCAGCGGAAGGACTACCCGCTGGGCGGCATCCCCGTCGAGTACCGCGGCGCCGAGATCCCCTCGCCGGACAACAGGAGGTCGTACGCGTGAGCGAGCACAGCGAGCGGAGCGTCGACGAGCGAAGCGAGGACTACGCGTGAGTACTGGTTATGACGAGGCGACCGAGGGCAAGGTCTACTCGGTCAACGGTGCCGACTGGGACGACGTCGTCGGCGCGGTGCGCGACTCCGAAGAGGAGCGCCTGGTCGTCAACATGGGCCCGCAGCACCCGTCCACGCACGGCGTGCTCAGGCTCATCCTGACCCTCGACGGTGAGACGGTCACCGAGGCCCGTACCGGCATCGGCTACCTGCACACCGGCATCGAGAAGAACATGGAGTTCCGGACGTGGACCCAGGGGACCACGTTCGTCACCCGCATGGACTATCTCGCCCCGCTGTTCAACGAGACGGCGTACTGCCTGGCCGTGGAGAAGCTCCTCGGCATCGAGGACCGCATCCCCGAGCGGGCGCAGGCCATCCGCGTGATGATGATGGAGCTCAACCGCATCTCCTCGCACCTGGTCGCGATGGGCACGTTCGGCATGGAGCTGGGCGCGACCACGCCGTTCCTCTTCGGCTACCGCGACCGCGAGATGGTCATGGACCTGTTCGAGTACATCACGGGTCTGCGCATGAACATGGCCTACGTCAGGCCGGGCGGCGTGAGCGTCGACCTGCCCGCGGGCACCGTCGACAAGGTCGGCGAGTTCCTGAAGGAGATGCCCAAGCGCATCAAGGACATCCGCAAGCTGCTCGACGAGAACCCGGTCTACACCCGCCGCACCAAGGACGTGGCCTACCTCGACCTGACGGGCTGCATGGCGCTCGGCGTCACCGGCCCGATGCTCAGGGCCGCCGGCCTGCCGTGGGACCTGCGCAAGTCGCAGCCGTACTGCGGGTACGAGACCTACGAGTTCGAGGTCGCCACCGAGCAGAGCTGCGACGTCTTCGGCCGCTACCTGGTCCGCATGACGGAGATGGAGGAGTCGCTCAAGATCATTGAGCAGGCTCTCGACCGCATCGCGGGACCGCTGAAGAACAAGCCGGTCATGATCGAGGACAAGAAGATCGGCTGGCCGGCCCAGCTGGCGCTCGGCCCCGACGGCTTCGGCAACTCGCCCGACCACATCGCGCACATCATGGGCAGCTCCATGGAGGCGCTGATCCACCACTTCAAGCTGGTCACCGAGGGCTTCAGGGTCCCGGCGGGCCAGGCCTACGCCTCGGTGGAGTCCCCCCGCGGCGAGCTCGGCGCGCACGTGGTCAGCGACGGCGGCACCCGGCCGTACCGCGTCCACTTCCGCGAGCCGTCCTTCACGAACCTGCAGGCCGTACCGGCAACCTGCGAGGGTGGCCAGGTCGCTGACGTGATCGCGGCCGTGGCATCCATCGACCCGGTCATGGGAGGTGTTGACCGGTGAGTTACTCGCCGGAAGTCCGGGAGCGTCTCGAGAGGGACGCCAAGGAGATCATCGGGCGTTATCCGAAGTCGCGCTCGGCGCTGCTGCCGCTGCTCCACCTGGTGCAGTCGGAGGACGGTTACGTCTCCGACGACGGCCAGGAGTTCTGCGCGGAGATGCTCGGCCTGAGCAAGGCCGAGGTCGTGGGTGTGGCGACGTTCTACACGATGTACAAGCGCAAGCCGATGGGCGACTACCACGTCGGCGTGTGCATCAACTCGCTGTGCGCCGTCATGGGCGGCGACCAGATCTGGGAGGAGCTGTCGGAGCACGTCGGCGTCGGCCACGACGAGACGACCGCCGACGGCAAGGTCTCGCTGGAGCGCCTCGAGTGCAACGCGGCCTGCGACTTCGCCCCGGTGATGATGGTCAACTGGGAGTTCTTCGACAACCAGACGCCCGAGTCGGCCAAGCAGCTCGTCGACGACCTGCGCGACGGCAAGAGCGTCTCGCCGACGCGCGGCCCGAAGCGCCTGTGCACCTTCAAGGAGGCCTCGCGGGTGCTCTCCGGGCTGCCCGACGACCTGGCCGGTGACGGCCCGTCGGCGGCCGGCCCCTCGCTGGAGGGCCTGAAGGTCGCCAAGGCCAACGGATGGAAGGCTCCCGAGGCATGAGCACGACACTCACCCCGGTCCTGACCGCCAACTGGGACCAGCCCAACTCCTTCACGCTGCAGGGCTACGGCCCCTACGACGCGGCGAAGAAGGCGCTCGGCATGGACCCCGACGCGGTCATCCAGGCCGTCAAGGACTCCGGTCTGCGCGGCCGCGGCGGCGCAGGCTTCCCCACCGGCATGAAGTGGGGCTTCATCCCGCAGGGCGACGGCAAGCCGCACTACCTCGTCGTCAACGCCGACGAGTCGGAGCCGGGCACCTGCAAGGACATCCCGCTGATGATGGCCAACCCGCACTCGCTGGTCGAGGGCGTCGTCATCACCTCCTACGCCATCCGCGCCAACCACGCCTTCATCTACGTGCGCGGTGAGGTGCTGCACGTGATCCGCAGGCTGCACGCGGCCGTGCGCGAGGCGTACGAGAAGGGCTACCTCGGCAAGGACATCTTCGGCTCGGGCTACGACCTGGAGCTGGTCGTGCACAGCGGCGCCGGCGCCTACATCTGCGGCGAGGAGACGGCACTGCTCGACTCGCTCGAGGGTTACCGGGGTCAACCGCGTCTCAAGCCTCCGTTCCCTGCCGTGGCGGGCCTGTACGCTTCGCCCACTGTTGTGAACAACGTGGAGTCTGTGGCCAGTGTTCCCAGCATCATCGCGAACGGCGCCGACTGGTTCGCCGCGATGGGCACCGAGAAGTCCAAGGGCTTCGGCATCTTCTCGCTGAGCGGCCACGTCACCCGTCCGGGCCAGTACGAGGCGCCGCTCGGCATCACGCTGCGCGAGCTGCTCGACATGGCGGGCGGCATCCGCGAGGGGCACCAGATCAAGTTCTGGACCCCGGGCGGCTCCTCCACGCCGATCTTCACCGACGAGCACCTCGACGTCCCCCTCGACTTCGAGGCGGTCGGTGCCAAGGGCTCGATGCTCGGCACCCGCGCGCTGCAGATCTTCGACGAGACCACCTGCGTGGTCCGCACCGTGCTGCGCTGGACCGAGTTCTACGCCCACGAGTCGTGCGGCAAGTGCACGCCGTGCCGCGAGGGCACCTACTGGCTCAAGCAGGTGCTCAGGCGTCTGGAGGCCGGCCAGGGCACCGAGGACGACCTCGCGCTGATCACCGACATCGCCGACAACATCCTGGGCCGTTCCTTCTGCGCCCTGGGCGACGGCGCGACCAGCCCGATCCACTCGTCGGTGAAGTACTTCCGCGACGAGTACCTCAAGCACTTCGAGGTCGGCGGCTGCCCGTTCGACCACAAGAAGTCCACCGTGTGGGGTGACAAGTGACCACTACCGCAGTCGAGACCTCAGTCGTCACCCTCACGATCGACGGCTTCCAGGTCACCGTGCCCAAGGGCACGCTCATCATCAGGGCCGCCGAACTGCTGGGCATCCAGATCCCCAGGTTCTGCGACCACCCGCTGCTCGACCCGGCGGCCAACTGCCGCCAGTGCCTGGTCGACATCCCCGACGCGGGCAACGGCCGCGGCTTCCCCAAGCCGCAGCCGTCGTGCGCGATCGAGGTCGCCGAGGGCATGGTCGTGCAGACCCAGCTCACCTCGCCGGTCGCCGAGAAGGCGCAGCGCGGCGCGATGGAGCTGCTGCTCATGAACCACCCGCTGGACTGCCCGGTCTGCGACAAGGGCGGCGAGTGCCCCCTGCAGAACCAGGCGATGTCCAACGGCCAGGGCGAGTCGCGCTTCCACGAGCACAAGCGCACCTTCCCCAAGCCGCTGCCGCTGTCGGCGCAGGTGCTGCTCGACAGGGAGCGCTGTGTGCAGTGCAAGCGCTGCATCCGCTTCTCCGACGAGATCGCGGGCGACCCGCTCATCGAGTTCTTCGAGCGTGGCGCCAAGGAGCAGGTGGGCGTCGCCGACGGCAAGCCGTTCGACTCCTACTTCTCCGGCAACACCATCCAGATCTGCCCGGTCGGCGCGCTGACCAGCGGTGCCTACCGCTTCCGCGCCAGGCCGTTCGACCTGGTCTCCTCGCCGAGCGCCTGCGAGCACTGCGCCTCCGGGTGCGCGCTGCGCACCGACCACCGCCGCGGCAAGGTCACCCGCCGTCTGGCCGGCCTGGACATGCAGGTCAACGAGGAGTGGAACTGCGACAAGGGCCGCTTCGCCTTCACCTACGCGACGCAGCCCGACCGGCTCAGGACCCCGCTGGTCCGTAACGAGGAGGGCCTGCTGGTTCCCGCCTCGTGGCCGGAGGCCCTCGCGGTGGCCGCCGCGGGTCTGGCCAAGGCGCGCGGCAAGGCGGGCGTGCTGGTCGGCGGTCGCGTGACCGTCGAGGACGCCTACGCCTACGCCAAGTTCGCCCGCGTCGCGCTCGGCACCAACGACGTCGACTTCCGGGCCAGGCCGCACAGCGCGGAGGAGGCGCAGTTCCTCGCGCACGCGGTCGCCGGCAAGGGCATCGAGATCTCCTACACCGACCTGGAGCAGGCGCCCGCCGTCCTGCTGGTCGGGTTCGAGCCCGACGAGGAGTCGCCGATCGTCTTCCTGCGCCTGCGCAAGGCCTGGCGCAAGAAGGGCCTGAAGGTCACCTCGATCGCGCCGTTCGCGACCGAGGGCCTGGCCAAGATGGGCGGCACGCTCATCAGGACGCTGCCGGGCGGCGAGGCCGACGCGCTCGACGAGCTCGGCTCCGTGGCCGAGGGCACGATCATCCTGGCCGGCGAGCGGCTGGCCACCGTCCCCGGCGCGCTGTCGGCCCTGGTACGGCTCAGCGCCGCCTCCGGCGCCAGGCTGGCCTGGATCCCGCGCAGGGCCGGCGAGCGCGGCGCCATCGAGGCGGGCGCGCTGCCGAACCTGCTCCCGATCGGCCGCCCGGTCGAGGACGAGAGCGCCAGGGCCGAGGTGGCCAGGGCGTGGAACGTCACCTCCCTCCCCGCCACGCCGGGCCGCGGCACCGACGCGATCCTGGCCGCCGCGCTGAACGAGGAGGTCGACGCGCTGCTCGTCGCCGGCGTCGACCCGCGCGACCTGGCCGACGCCGAGGCGGCGCTGGCCGCCCTGGAGAACACGCCGTTCATCGTCAGCCTCGAGGTGCGCGCCAGCGCGGTCACCGACCGGGCCGACGTGGTCCTGCCGGTCGCCGCCGTCGCCGAGAAGGCCGGCACGTTCGTGAACTGGGAGGGCCGCGGCCGCTCGTTCGAGCGGGCGCTGAAGGTCCCCGGCATCATGAGCGACCTCAACGTGCTGTCGGCCATCGCCGACCACATGGACGTGCACCTGGGCCTGCCCGACGCCGCCGCCGCCCGCAAGGAGCTCAGCGGCCTCGGCGCCTGGCGCGGCACCAGGGTCGGCGCGCCGAACGCCGCCGCGACGGCCCAGCAGGCGCCCCAGGCGGGCGAGGCCGTGCTGGCCACCTGGCACCAGCTGCTCGACGCCGGCCGCCTCCAGGACGGCGAGCCGTACCTGGCGGGCACCGCCCGCCCGGTCGAGGCGCTGCTCTCGGAGAGCACCGCGGCCGAGATCGGCGTGGCCGACGGCGGCAAGATCGTAGTGGGTGAGACGGTGTCCCTGCCGGTGCGCGTCGTGGACCTGCCCGACCGGGTGGTCTGGGTGCCGACGAACTCCCCGGGCTGCTCGGTCAGGCGCGACCTGGGCGCGCTGGCCGGCGACATCGTCAAGATCGGGAGCGCCTCATGAGCGTGACAGTCCTCGCGACGGATCCGACCCTCGCCGACTTCGGCAAGGATCCGCTCTGGATCACCATCATCAAGGCGGTCGGCGTCTTCGCCTTCCTGATGGTGGGCATCCTGTTCGGCGTCTGGTACGAGCGCAAGCTGATCTCCCGCATGCAGAACCGCTACGGCCCCAACCGGGCCGGCAAGTTCGGTCTGCTCCAGTCGGTCGCCGACGGCGTGAAGATGGGCCTGAAGGAAGACATCTTCCCCAACACGGTGGACAAGGTGCTCTACCTGCTGGCTCCGGTCATCATGGTGGTCCCGGCCTTCCTGGCCTTCTCCATCGTGCCGTTCGGGCCGATCGTGAACATGTTCGGCGTCCAGACGCCGCTGCAGCTGGTCGACCTGCCGGTCGCGGTGCTGTTCATGCTGGCGATGGGCGCGGTGTCGGTCTACGGCGTGGTGCTGGCGGGCTGGTCGTCCCGCTCGCCGTACGCGCTGCTCGGTGGTCTGCGGTCGGCGGCCCAGGTGGTCTCCTACGAGATCGCGATGGGCCTGTCGTTCGTGGCGGTGTTCCTGTTCGCCGGCACGCTGTCGACCTCGGAGATCGTCGCGGCGCAGGCGTCGGGCGGCACGCTGCAGCTGTTCGGGCTCGAGATCCCGATGCCCTCGTGGTACGTGATCCTGCTGCTGCCCTCCTTCCTCATCTACGTGGTGTGCGCCTTCGGTGAGGCCGCGCGTATCCCGTTCGACCTGCCCGAGGGCGAGGGCGAGCTGGTGGGCGGCTTCCAGACCGAGTACTCCTCGTCGCTGAAGTTCGCCCTGATCATGATGGGCGAGTACCTGCACACCTTCACCGCCTCGGCGATGGCGATCACGCTGTTCCTCGGCGGATGGCGGGCGCCGTGGCCGATCTCGCTCTGGGACGACGCGAACACCGGCTACTGGCCGTTCCTGTGGTTCTTCATCAAGTTCGTCCTGGTCTTCTCGTTCGTCGTGTGGGTCCGCGCCTCGCTGCCCCGCGTCCGTTACGACCAGCTGATGGCGCTGGGCTGGAAGGTGCTGATCCCGCTCAACCTGGCGTGGATCATGCTCGTGGCCACCGTCAAGCTGCTCAGGACCCCCGGCGTCGACCTGACCTTCGTGTACGTCATCGGGGCGATCGTGGTCGTCGGAGCCTTCGCCATCTGGTTCCGCTTCGACACCGTGAACCAGCGCCGCAAGGAGGCGGAGAAGGCCAAGGTGGCGGCTGAGTTCGAGCAGCTCGCCAACGAGCCGACCGCCGGCGGCTTCCCTGTGCCGCCGCTTGACCTGCCGCACTACCACGGGGTGGGGCGCAAGGAGGTTCCCAGTGGGAGCAACTGATTGGCTGAACCCCGTGAAGGGGTTCGGCGTGACCTTTCACACGATGTTCAAGAAGCCGGTCACGACGAACTACCCGGAGGTGAAGAAGCCGACGGCTCCTCGCTTCCACGGTCGTCACCAGCTGAACCGCTGGCCCGACGGGCTGGAGAAGTGCGTCGGCTGCGAGCTGTGCGCCTGGGCGTGTCCCGCCGACGCGATCTACGTCGAGGGCGGCGACAACACCGAGGAGGAGCGCTACTCGCCGGGTGAGCGTTACGGGCGCACCTACCAGATCAACTATCTGCGGTGCATCCTGTGCGGCCTGTGCATCGAGGCGTGCCCGACCAGGGCGCTGACGATGACCAACGAGTACGAGCTCGCCGACTCCGACCGGGAGAGCCTCATCTACACCAAGGAGATGCTGCTCGCTCCGCTCACCGCGGGCATGGAGCAGCCTCCGCACCCCATGCGGCTCGGCGAGACCGAAGAGGACTACTACCGCTTGGGGCGCGAGAATGGGTGAGACCATCACGTTCTGGGTGCTGGCCGTCGTCTCCGTCGGCGCCGCGCTCGGAATGATCTTCAGCCGCAAGGCGGTCTACTCGGCGCTCCTGCTGGGCGGTGTGATGCTCTGCCTCGCGGTGCTCTACGCCGTGCAGGAGGCGCCCTTCCTGGCCGCGGTGCAGATCATCGTCTACACCGGCGCGATCATGATGCTCTTCCTGTTCGTGCTCATGCTGGTGGGCGTCGACTCGGCCGACTCCCTGGTGGAGACGCTCAAGGGACAGCGCTTCTGGGCGGGCGTCGCCGGTGTCGGCTTCGCCGTCCTGGTGATCCTCGCGATCGGGAACGCGCTGTTCGTCCCCGAGCCCGCGGGTCTGGCCGCCGCCACGGAGCAGGCGGGCGGCAACGTACCGGCGCTGGCCAGGCTGGTGTTCACCCGCCACGTCTTCGCCTTCGAGATCACCTCCGCGCTGCTCATCACCGCCGCGCTCGGCGCGATGGTGCTGGCGCACCGCGAGAGGGCCGAGCCGAAGCCGTCGCAGAAGGACCTGGCGCGCGCCAGGTTCGCCACCGGCGACCCGTCGCCGCTGCCCGCGCCCGGCACCTACGCCAGGAACAACGCCATCGACATGCCCGCGCTGCTGCCCGACGGCTCGGTCGCCGAACTGTCGGTCAACCGGCACATCGCGCGCTGGGACGTCGAGCACGACCATCTGCCCGACGACCCCAAGCTCGCCCAGGCCATCAAGCACGCGGTCGAGGAGGAACCCGTGACAGAGGATTCTGCGACGGACTCCGAGCACCTGGGTGAGGTGACCAAGTGACCACCGAGTACCTGGTCCTCTCCGCACTGCTCTTCGCGATCGGCGCGCTCGGCGTGCTGATCAGGCGCAACGCGATCGTGGTCTTCATGTGCGTCGAGCTCATGCTCAACGCCTGCAACCTCGCGTTCGTCACCTTCGCCCGCATGCACGGCAACCTGGACGGCCAGATCATCGCCTTCTTCGTGATGGTCGTGGCCGCGGCCGAGGTCGTGATCGGTCTGGCGATCATCGTGACGATCTTCCGAACCCGCAGGTCGGCGTCCGTGGACGATGCCAACCTGCTGAAGTACTAAGAGGTGACAGTGGAACCGGCAGAGATCATCCCGCACTCCGGTGGAGTGATCGGGGCCTCATGGCTGATGATCGCACTGCCCCTCTTGGGCGCGGCGATCCTGTTGCTCGGCGGCCGCCGTACCAACGCCTGGGGGCACTACCTGGGCGTCCTGATGTCGCTCGGTTCGTTCGTCGTCGCGGTGCTCGCCTTCATGGAGCTCGATGGTGGTCGTTACAGCGTCCACCTGTACGACTTCATTCCCGGAATGGCGGACATCAGCCTGCTGATCGACCCGCTGTCGATCAGTTTCTGTCTGCTGATCACGGGTGTGGGTTCGCTGATCCACATCTACTCGATCGGCTACATGTCGCACGATCCCGACCGGCGCAGGTTCTTCTCCTACCTGAACCTGTTCGTCGCGGCGATGCTGCTGCTGGTGCTGTCGGCCAACTACGTCGGCCTGTTCATCGGCTGGGAGGGCGTCGGTCTCGCCTCCTACCTGCTGATCGGCTTCTGGCAGTTCAAGCCGACGGCGGCGGTCGCGGCCAAGAAGGCGTTCATCGTCAACCGCGTCGGTGACTTCGGCCTGCTGATCGCGATGTTCACGATGTGGACGACGTTCGGCTCGCTGACCTTCAGCGACATCTCCGCCAAGGTCGGCCAGGCCTCGGAGGGCACGCTCACCGCCATCGGCCTGCTGCTCCTGCTCGGCGCCTGCGGCAAGTCGGCCCAGCTGCCGCTGCAGTCCTGGCTTCTCGACGCGATGGAGGGCCCGACCCCGGTCTCGGCCCTCATCCACGCCGCGACCATGGTCACCGCCGGCGTCTACCTGGTGGTCCGCTCCGGCTTCGTCTTCGAGGCCGCGCCCACCGCGCAGCTGGTCGTCACCATCGTCGGCGTGGCCACGCTGCTGGCCGGTGCCATCATCGGTTGCGCGAAGGACGACATCAAGAAGGGCCTGGCCGGTTCGACGATGTCGCAGATCGGCTACATGATGCTCGGCGCGGGCCTCGGCCCGGCCGGCTACGCCTTCGCGATCGGCCACCTGATCACGCACGGCTTCTTCAAGGCCGACCTGTTCCTCGGCGCCGGATCGGTCATGCACGGCATGAACGACGAGGTCGACATGAGGAAGTACGGCGGCCTGCGCAAGTACATGCCGCTGACCTTCGCGACGTTCTTCGTCGGCTACCTGGCGATCATCGGTTTCCCGCTGCTGTCCGGCTACTTCACCAAGGACGGCATCATCGAGACCGCGATGGAGCACAACCAGATCCTCGGCTGGCTGGCCGTGATCGGCGCCGGCATCACCGGCTTCTACATGTCGCGGATGGTCTTCATGACCTTCTTCGGCGAGAAGCGCTGGGCCGACGACGCGCACCCGCACGAGTCGCCCAAGGTCATGACGATCCCGCTGGTCATCCTGTCGATCGGCTCGATCTTCCTCGGTGGCTACCTGGTGCTGAGCAACCGGCTGATGCTCTTCCTCGCCCCGGCCGTCGGCCGTCCGGAGGAGCTGCCCACCTTCCACTGGAACAGCGTCGCGGGTCTCGCCACGCTCGCCCTGGTGGCGGTCGGCGCCGGGTTCGCCTGGATGAAGTACGGCAAGGCGCCGGTCCCCGAGACGGCCCCGCGCGGCTCGTTCCTCACCACCTTCGCCAGGCGTGACCTCTACGGCGACGCACTCAACGAGACACTGCTCATGCGTCCGGGACAGTGGCTCACCCGCATCGCGGTGTTCTTCGACAACCGCGGCATCGACGGCCTGGTCAACGGGCTGGCGGCGGCCGTCGGCGGCACCTCCGGCCGGATGCGCCGGCTCCAGACGGGCTTCGCGCGGACGTACGCGCTGTCCATCCTCTTCGGCGCCGCGGTCCTGGCCGGCGCTCTGCTCCTTGTAGGGAACCTGTGATGCCCTGGCTTACGATCCTGATGGCAGTGCCCGTGGTGGGCGCTGTCCTGGTGGCCCTCACGCCGAAGGGCAGCGGCAAGCTGGCCAAGCAGCTCGCGCTGGCCGTCTCCGTCGTCGTGCTGGGGCTCACCATCGCGATGGCGGCGCAGTTCAGCCCGAAGGGCCCGCGCTTCCAGTTCGTCGAGACCTACGACTGGATCCCGCGCTTCGGCGTGCACTACGGCGTCGGTGTCGACGGCATCGCGCTGGTGCTGATCGCGCTGTCGGCGGTGCTGGTGCCGATCGTGGTGTTGGCCTCCTGGAACGACGCCGACGCCCCGCACGCCAAGTACTCGGTGAAGACGTACTTCGCGCTCCTGCTGGTGCTCGAGGCCATGATGATCGGCGTCTTCGCGGCGACCGACATCTTCCTGTTCTACGTCTTCTTCGAAGCCATGCTGATCCCGATGTACTTCATGATCGGGTCGTACGGCGGCGCGCAGCGGTCCTACGCGGCCGTCAAGTTCCTGCTCTACTCGCTGTTCGGCGGCCTGCTCATGCTGGTCGCGGTCATCGGCCTCTACGTCATCGCGGGCAAGAACACCTTCCTGTTCCCCGAGCTGATCGGGGCCATCCAGGACCCGACCACGCAGAAGTGGCTGTTCGCCGGCTTCTTCTTCGCCTTCGCGGTGAAGGCGCCGCTGTGGCCGTTCCACACGTGGCTGCCCGACGCGGCGGCGCAGGCTCCGGCCGGCGCGGCGGTGCTCCTGGTCGGCGTCCTGGACAAGGTCGGCACGTACGGCATGCTCCGCTTCTGCCTGGAGCTGTTCCCGGACGCGTCGAAGTTCTTCACCCCGCTGGTGATCGTGCTGTCGGTGGTCGGCATCATCTACGGCGCCATCGTGGCCATCGGCCAGACGAACATGAAGCGCCTGATCGCCTACACCTCGATCTCGCACTTCGGCTTCATCGCCCTCGGCGTGTTCGCGATGACGGCGAACGCGGGCGCCGGCGCCACGCTCTACATGGTCAACCACGGCTTCTCGACCGGCGCGCTGTTCCTGATCGCCGGGTTCCTCATCGCGCGGCGGGGCTCGCCGTACATCGAGGACTACGGCGGCGTGCAGAAGGTCACGCCGAAGCTGGCCGGCGTGTTCCTGATCGCGGGCCTGTCCGGTCTGTCGCTGCCCGGCCTGTCGTCCTTCGTCAGCGAGTTCATGGTGCTGATCGGCACCTACGAGCGCTACCTGGTCCCCGCGATCATCTCGGCGACCGGCGTCATCCTGGCGGCCATCTACATCCTGTGGATGTACCAGCGGGTCGCGGGCGGGCCGACGGCCGAGCCGGTCAAGGAGTTCAAGGACCTCAACGGCCGCGAGCTGTGGGTGGTCGCCCCGCTGATCGCTCTGATCATCGGACTGGGCTTCTTCCCCAAGCCGCTGCTTGACGTGATCAACCCGGCGGTGGACCACACCCTGTCCAACGTCCAGGTGGAGAAGTTCACCCCGGCGATTGCCGAGAAGGGGGCCGGACAGTGAACGGCACCATCCAAGCGCCGACGATCGAGTACGGCCTGCTGGCGCCGATGCTGGTGATCTTCGGCGCGGCGGTCATCGGCGTGCTGGTGGAGGCGTTCGCGCCTCGCTACCTGCGCAAGTCGATCCAAGTGCCGGTGACGCTGCTCAGCATGGCCGGGGCCTTCGTCCTGGTCGTCTTCCAGGTGATGAGCGGACTGCCGACCGCGCCCGCGGCCATGGGCGCCGTCGCGGTCGACGGTCCCGCCCTGTTCTTCTGGGGCGTCATCCTCGTCCTGGCCTTCGTCAGCACGCTGCTGGTGCTCGACGACGACACCTTCGTGGCCTCGGCCGCCGCCGTACCTGGTAGCGCGGCCGAGGAGGAGGCGGAGATCACCGGTGGCGCGCACACCGAGATCTACCCGCTGATCCTGTTCGCGGTGGGCGGCATGCTGCTGTTCTCGTCCGCGAACGACCTGCTGGTGATGTTCGTCGGCCTCGAGGTCATGTCGCTGCCGCTGTACCTGCTGTGTGGCCTGGCGCGCCGTCGCCGCCTGCTGTCGCAGGAGGCGTCGATGAAGTACTTCCTGCTCGGCGCGTTCTCCTCGGCCTTCTTCCTGTACGGCATGGCCTTCGTGTACGGCTTCGCCGGCTCGGTCGACCTGGTCAAGATCAGCGAGGCGCTCGGCAAGGTGGGCGGCCTGGACACGGTGCTCCTCATCGGTCTGGCGCTTCTCGGCGTCGGCCTGATGTTCAAGATCGGCGCCGCGCCCTTCCAGGCGTGGAAGCCTGACGTCTACCAGGGCGCCCCGACCCCCGTCACCGCGCTCATGGCCTCCGGCACGCTCGTCGCGGCCTTCGGCGCGGTCCTGAGGGTCTTCTGGGTGGCTCTGGGCAACCTCGACTGGGACTGGCGTCCGGTCCTGTGGGGTGTGGCCATTCTCACGATGATCGTCGGCGCGATCCTCGCGATCACCCAGACGGACATCAAGCGCATGCTGGCCTACTCCTCGATCGCGCACGCGGGCTTCCTGCTCATCGGTGTGATCGCGACCAGCACGCAGGCGCAGGGCAACGCCGACACCCTGTCGGCGATCATGTTCTACCTGCTCGTCTACGGCATCACGACGGTCGGCGCGTTCGCCGTCGTCACGATGGTGCGCGACGCGGGCGGCGAGGCCAACCACCTGTCGCGCTGGGCGGGTCTGGGCAAGCGGTCGCCGATGCTGGCGGGCGTGTTCGCGTTCTTCCTGCTGGCCTTCGCCGGCATCCCGCTCACCAGCGGGTTCTTCGGTAAGTACGCGGTCTTCGCCGCCGCGGTGGCCAACGGCGCGACGCCGCTGGTCATCGTCGGTGTGGTCACCTCCGCGATCGCCGCGTTCTTCTACGTCCGCGTGATCGTGCTGATGTTCTTCAGCGAGCCCGCCGCCGACGGCCCGACCATCGCGGTGCCCTCTGCGGCCACCGCGGCTGTTATCACTCTCGCGGCAGCGGTTACGGTAGTGCTGGGGGTTTTCCCGCAGCCTGTCCTGGATCTCGCTGACAAGGCTGCATCTGCCTTGTTCATCCGCTAAGGGGAATATATGTCTGCGCCACCGGTTGTTGATCTTCCTATCGACGATGAGCGGTTGGCGCAAGACCTTGCCAGCGGTCTCGCCTCCGTCGAGAAACTGCTGCGCACGTCGGTCGAGAGCGAGGACGCCTTCGTCACGGAGGCGTCCAAGCACCTCATCGAAGCCGGCGGCAAGCGTTTCCGCACGATGATGGTGCTGCTGGCCGCGCAGTTCGGTGATCCCTCCGCGCCGGGCGTCGTGCCCGCCGCGGTGGTGATCGAACTCACCCACCTGGCCACGCTTTACCACGACGACGTCATGGACGAGGCCCCCGTCCGCCGCGGCTCTCCCTCCGCCAACGCCCGCTGGGACAACACGGTGGCCATCCTCACCGGCGACTACCTGTTCGCGCAGGCGTCGGAGATCCTCGCCGACCTCGGCGCCGAGGCGATCAAGATCCAGGCGCAGACGTTCTCCCGCCTGGTGCGCGGGCAGATCCGCGAGACGATCGGGCCCGCCGAGGGCGTCGACCCGATCCACCACTACATCAGGGTGCTGGCCGACAAGACCGGCTCCCTCATCGCCACCTCGGGACGCTTCGGCGGCCTGCTGTCCGGCGCCCCCACCGACGTGGTCGAACGGCTGTCCAGCGCGTGCGAGGCCATCGGCGTGGCCTGGCAGCTCGGCGACGACCTGCTGGACGTGGCATCGGAGTCCGCCGAGTCCGGCAAGACGCCCGGCACGGACCTGCGCGAAGGGATCAGGACGCTGCCCGTCCTCTACGCGCTGGAGTCGTCGCCGTCGGCCCGATTGCGGGAACTGCTCCAGGGGCCGGTGGCCGAGGAGGACGTCGCCGAGGCCCTGCGGCTGCTGCGGGCCGACCAGGGGATGGCGCGGGCCCGGCAGGAGCTGGAGTCGTGGGTGAACAGGGCGCGGGCCGACCTGGAGGCGCTGCCGGACATCCCGGCGCGGGCGGCGTTCCTGGCGCTGTGCGACTACGTGGTGGAGCGGTCGGGCTGACTGGCCGCTCGGGCCGTCCTGGAGGCGCTGCCGGACATCCCGGCGCGGGCGGCGTTCCTGGCGCTGCCGGGCTGAGGGTTCGCTCAGCCGTCCGTCGGACGTCGGGCGTCGGGCCGGTCGGCTCACGGCGTAGCGCTGTGCCGCCGCCTTGAGGAGGCGGCACCTCTCGCCCCTGCGACCGGCGCGCTCGGCCGGCGTGTGGCGGCCGAGGACGGCGTCGCCACTGCCGTCGCCCGCATCGTCGACCGTGCGGGATCCCCGCCTGACGGACTCATCCTGGGGTGATGCGTGGTCGGCGCACCGGTTCGTCCACCTGCCGGGCTTGCCTACGCGCTGGACTTCAGGGGGGCCGTGACGGCGGGGGCCGAAGTCCTGCTGGGCGGGGTTTCAGGGGCGCCGTGACGCCGGGGGTCCTGCTGGGCGGGGTTCAGGGGCGCCGTGACGGCGGGGACCGAAGTCCTGCTGGGCGGGGCGCCCGCGCCGGGCGGTCAGCGGTGATCGGCTGGGGCGCCGGACCGGCTTGCCGTACCGGAGAGAACGGGTTCGGGTTCCGCGCGGCGGGAGCGCCGCGCCGCCCTGAGGCTGTCGTAGGTGAAGATCACCAGCGCCAGCCACACGATCGCGAAGCCCGCCCACCGGCTGGCGGGCATCGTCTCCTTCGCGATGAGCACGCCCACCAGGAACTGCAGGATCGGCGCGATGTACTGCAGCAGCCCGATCGTGGTCAGCGGCACCCTGATCGCGCTGGCCGTGAAGAACAGCAGCGGCACCGCCGTCACCAGGCCGCCGCCCGCCAGCAGCAGCGCGTGCCACGGCCCGTGGTCACCGAACGTCGCGCCGCCCGACTGCTCCAGGTACACCAGGTAGGCCAGCGCCGGCCCCAGCAGCACCAGCGTCTCGACCGTGAGGCTCTCCGCGGCGCCGACGTTCGCCTTCTTCTTCACCAGGCCGTAGATGCCGAAGCTGACCGCGAGCGTGAGCGCGATCCACGGCAGCCGGCCGTAGTCCAGGGCCAGCACGAGGACCGCCAGCGCGCCGAACCCCACCGCCGCCCACTGCAGCGGCCGCAGCCGCTCCTTCAGCAGGATCACCCCGAACAGCACGCTCACCAGCGGGTTGATGAAGTAGCCGAGCGCCGACTCCACCACGTGGCCCGAGTTGACGCCGTAGATGTAGGTGCCCCAGTTGGCCGTGATGAGCAACGCCGCCAGCCCCAGCAGCCCGAACTGCCTCGGCTCCAGGTGCCTGAACCACGACCAGTGCCTGCGTACGGCCAGGATCGCCACCACCGCCACCAGCGACCACGCCATGCGGTGCGCCAGGATCTCCATCGGTCCGGACGGCTTCAGCAGCGGCCAGTAGAGCGGAAAGAGGCCCCACAGGGAGTAGGCGGCGACACCATAGAGCACACCACGGCGTTGGTCAGGCATGTAACCCATCTTCGCCCCTTACTCCATTAAATACAAATGCGTATTGCTATCTGGGATGATGTAGGGACTCTTAAGTGTTTCGACATAGGGTTGATGGAGGAGGAGGTACAAAGATGGGCTGGCTGTTCGGCTCGCACAAGACATCGATGGTGAACCCCTCGGACGCCCTACCCGGACGTTCGACACCGATACCCGTCCCCGCCCGCCACGCCGTCCTCGACGCTCCGCTCGTCGGCGCGCAGGGCGAGATCGCGGACTTCGGGCTCGGCTGCTTCTGGGGCGCCGAGCGGAAGTTCTGGCAGACCCCGGGCGTGATCTCCACGGCAGTCGGGTACCAGGGCGGCTACACGCCCAACCCCACGTACGAGGAGGTGTGTTCCGGCCTCACCGGACATGCCGAGGTCGTGAGGGTCTGGTACGACCCCGCGAAGGTGTCGTACGCCGACCTGCTCAAGGTGTTCTGGGAAGCGCACGACCCCACCCAGGGCATGCGCCAGGGCAACGACATGGGCACGCAGTACCGGTCGGCGGCGTACTTCCACTCGCCCGAGCAGGAGAAGGCGGCGCTGGCGTCCCGGGACGCCTACCAGCAGATGCTGAGGTCGGCGGGCTACGGCGACATCACGACCGAGATCGCCCCGGCCGGCGAGTTCTACTACGCCGAGGAGTATCACCAGCAGTACCTTCACCGCAACAAAAACGGCTACTGCGGGATTGGAGGGACCGGGGTCGCCTGCCCGGTGGGCGTCGCGCCTGCCGGCGAGTGAACCGGGAGATCTTCAACGAGGTCGCGGTCCTGTGGGCGGAGCACTCGGGGCTGCCGTTCCCCGATGATCTGCGAGGCGCTGTCGGGTTGCGGTCGCGGCCTGAGAGGGCGCGGGGCCATGGCCGTCTCCTGCAGGACTCCCACAAGGACGGCGCGGCCTCGGCGGCACGGGCGTCTCCTGCCCGATGGGCGTCGCTCCGCCGGAGTGTGGGACAGGAAGTGCCCACGCTCCGATCGCGGTTCTGTATAGAAAGCTGTACAGTTGATGTATGACTGTTCTGCATGACGCTACTGAGTTGAGCGTCACCGAGGCGGCCCAGCGAGGGGTTGCCCGCCTGGTGGCAGAGGCGGAGCAGGGGGCCGACCTGGTGGTTACCCGTCGACGCCAACCGGTGGCGGCCGTGGTGAGCATTCGCCGACTCAACGAGTTGGAGGAGGCGGCGGCTGACCTGCGGGATCTGGCGCTTGTGCTCGCTCGGTCGGTCACGGACACGGGGGAGCGGGTCTCGCTCGATGAGGTGCTGGCCGCTTTCGGGCACACTCGCGAGTCGCTGACGGCCATCCCGGACGACGAATAGACATGTCCGACGTCGTCTTTACGGCACCAGCGGTCGATGACCTCCGACGCATTGGCCCAGACGCGGTGCCCAAGGTGCTCAAGAAGATCCTTCTCCTGTTGGACAACCCTGAAGCTGGTTACCCGCTCGGTGGGGAACTGACCGGTTTTCGGAAGCTTGTGGTCGGTCGCAACACCTGGCGTGTCGTCTACCGCATCGCCGACGACAAGTCGGTGGAGATCTGCGAGGTGTGGGCTGTCGGTGAACGGGCCGACGCGGAAGTCTACGCAGAGGCGACGGTGAGGGTTCGCGAGGCGGGTACCGGCCGTCCGGAGATTGTCCAGCTCGGCCAGGTGATCGAGCGTCTTGGCGCGCTGGCCGATCACATTCGGGTGGAGAAAGCGCCCCCTCGGGAACCGGTTCCAGATTGGCTCGCGGACCGGTTGATCTACACGGTGGGGATGGCTCGCGAGGACGTTGCCGCTCTTGATCTCCAAGAGGCTGTCGACTTGTGGGCGGAGTACCGGTCGAAGGTCCGTTAGGTTATGCATCCATTGCCTGAGGCGAAGCACTGCCATCAGCAGCACCTGGAGAAGAAGCCCGGCGACTACTGCGGGATCGGTGGGACCGGGGTCTCCTGCCCTGTGGGCGTCGCGCCTGGGGCGAGTGAACCTGGAGATCTTCAACGAGGTCTCGGTGCTGTGGGCGCAGCACGTCGGTCGACCGTACCCGAGCATGGGAGAGGTCTTCCCGGACTTCGTGCTGGCCGAGTCTTCTATGGCAGGCATCGCGACCTCGTACGTCGGCTCCCGACGGGGTGAGATCGATGCGGAGCAGCGGCGCGTCCTGAGCTCGTGCGCCCGTGATCTGCGCTGGGTGCTGAAGCGCGTTCGTGGCCGCGAGGCCCGTGTATATGTGGCCCGGTCCGTCAGGATCACGGACCTGATCCTCGGCCGGGTTGCGCCGGCCGATCGTCACAGTCAGTAACACTTCTCTCCAGGGTCACGGCCGGCCGCCTGCGGTTGCTCGCCGTGCTGCGGATCTCCGGTCGGTCGCGGTCGGCACCGCCAACGTGCTCCTGGTGGTACGGCGGGCCGCTACGACGGAAGACGCAGGGTGAACGTGGTGCGGACACCTGGCACGCTGGCGACCGTGGCTGTGCCGCCGTGCGCCTCGGCCAGGTTGCGCACGATGGCGAGCCCGAGCCCGCTGCCGCCGGTCTGGCGGTTGCGGGACTTCTCCGCCCGCCAGAACCGGTCGAAGACGTGGGGGAGGTACTCGGCGCGGATCCCGATCCCCGTGTCGGTCACCTCGACGACGACCTGGTCGCCATCCTGCCGAGCGCCCAGCGTGATGTGCCCGCCGCGTGGCGTGTAGCGCAGGGAGTTGGTCACCAGGTTGCCGATGGCCTGGCGGAGCCGTACCGGATCCGCGGTCAGCGAGGGGTCGTCGGTGACCACGGTGGTCAGCGTGAGCCCTGCGGCTTCGGCGCGGCCTCGGTGAGCGATGCTTACCTGGTCGAGGAGGTCGCCGAGATGGACGGGTTCGACGTGCAGACGGAGCTTGCCCGCGTCGGCGAGGGCGAGTTCCTGAAGGTCGTCGACGATGTGCTGCAGCAGCAGGATCTCCTCGACCAGCGAGGCGATCAGCGCGGGGTCCAACTCGGCGACGCCGTCCTGGGCGGCCTCCAGCCAGCCCCTGAGGTTGCTCAGCGGTGTGCGCAGCTCGTGGGAGACGTCGCTGACCATGGCCTTGCGCTGCTCCTCCATGCGCTGGAGGTGTTCCGACATCTCGTTGAACGCCGTGGCGAGCTCGCTGATCTCGCCGGTGGTCCTGACCGTGACGCGGGCGGAGCTGTCCCCGTCGCGCATCCGCTGCGCGGCGTGGGTGAGCGCGTTGACGGGCCTGACCAGGCGCCTGGCCGCCATGACGCTCACGCCCACGGTCAGCACGAGCACGAGGAGAGCGGCGCCGGCGATCGAGGGCAGCGGTATGAGCTGGCCGGTGGCCTCGACGGGGGAGCCGATGTACAGGTACGCCGCGGGGGCGACGTAGGGATCGAGTTGTTCCTTGCGGCCCGTGACGATGCAGGAGGAGATCACCTGATCGGTTTCGGCGGCCGGCGGCATCGGCTGTCTTTCCTTGGACACCCAGGCGAAGTCGAGACCGACCGAGCCTCTTCCCACGCCTTTGCCCTTGAGGCACCTGCTGACCAGGAGGTTGAGTTGTTTCAACGCGGCTTTCTCGGTGTGCGTCGGCGTGCTGAAGGTGGTGGCGTCGCAGCCGCTCATCACGACGGGGGCCGCAGTCGGCATCGGCATCGGCATCGGACTTTGCGCCGGTCTCGACTGCTGACCGACCCCCTGGTCGAGGGGCGTGACGAGGGGCCTGCCGGTGTTCGAGACGGTCACCTGTACGGCCTGCCCGGTGCGGGCCATACAGGCGGCGTAGGCGTCGGCGGCCTTCCTCAACCGCGCGCGGTCGCGGGCGGACAGCAGGAAAGGGCCCACCGCGCGTGGATCGATACGGTCCCTGGCCGCTCCCGGCACCAGGGTCACGTCCACGGCCAGCGGGTCGACGACGGCCGACACCTTGGCGGGCAGTGGGGTCCCGGCGGTCGCCGAGTCCGCGATGAGGGTGCCGCTCTCGGTGGCCAGCGCGATGCGGCGGCTGTTCTGGATAGCGAGGTCGCGCAGGGTGGGGGCGACGTCCGACCAGTTCGAGTGGCGGGACGCGTAGCCGAGCAGGCTGTTGTTGATCCGGGCGTCGCTGGCCAGCGTCTGGCCCTGCTCGCGCTGGATGGCGCCGGAGGTGCTGCTGGCAGCCAGCCATGCGGTCGCCGAGATCGAGCAGACCGCCACGACAGCCGAACTCGTGAGCAACCTGACGAACAACGACCTCATGCGTGGGTCAGTTTGTAGCCGACGCCGTACACGGTCAGCAGCCGGACCGGGCGGCGCGGATCAGGCTCGATCTTCTTGCGCAGGTTCATCACGTGCACGTCGACCGTGCGCTCGGTGATGAACCTGTCGAACCCGTGGATGCGCTCCAGCAACTGCTTCCTGGTGAACACCCGTTCCGGCTCGGCGGCCAGCGTCTCGATGATCCGGAACTCCGCGAGCGTGCAGTCCACCACCGTGTCCGCCGCGGTGACGGTGTGCCTGACCGGGTCCACGAGGAGATCGCCCGCCTGGAACACCCGCCGATCGCTGCCCTGGGACCTTCCGGTACGGCGCAGCAGGGTCCGCACGCGGGCCATCAGCTCACGCGGGCTGTACGGCTTGGCGACATAGTCGTCAGCACCGAGGTCGAGCCCCAACAGCAGGTCATCCTCGGTGGACCTGGCGGTCAGCATCAGGATCGGCAGGTCGGACTCCGCGCGCAACGCCCGGCAGACGTCCAACCCGTCGACCTTCGGCATCATGACGTCGAGCACCATGAGGGCGGGGTCCGCTCGCCGCGCCTCGTCGATCGCGGAACGCCCGTCGTGCACGACGTGGACCTCATGGCCCTCCCGCTCCAGGTACCGCCTGAGCAGTTCGGCCTGCTTGGGGTCGTCCTCGGCGACCAGTACGTACGCGCACATGAGCCGAGGCTATGCCCATGTCAGGGATGCACATGGGATTCGCATGACAACCAAACAGGTTTCACACATTCTGTCGCCAGGCTGCGGCAGGTGAGAACCAACCTGCTTCGTACGGCTGCTGCGGCGACACTCGCCTTCCTGCTGACCGGCTGTGTGAGCAGCGCGGACAGCGCTGTACGGCGCGAGCCGGCGGCCGGCGCCGGTTCCGCGAGCAGCGCCGTACGGCCCGAGCCGGCGACCGGCGCCAGCTCGAAGATCGCGACCGTCAAGAGATCTCGGATCACGGTCTACAAGAACAAGGAGGGGGTGACCCAGAGGACGATCACGAGTCCCAACGACTACGGCGCGGCGCGTGTCTTCCTGGTGGAACGCGACGAGGGCGAATGGCTCCAGGTGCTGCTGCCGGTCCGGCCGAACGGCAGCAAGGGCTGGATCAAGGCCGCCGACGTGACGCTTGCGGAGACCTCCTACCGGGTGGAGATCGATCGCGGGGCGTTCAGGTTCACGGTCTACGACGGCGACAGGCCGGTCAGGACGGGCAGGGTCGCGACGGGCGAAGCGGGCACACCGACACCTCCAGGTCGTTACTTCTTCACCGAGCTGGTGAAGCCCGCCGACCCGGGCGGGGCGTACGGCGCCTACGCCTTCGGGCTGAGCGGCTTCTCGCCGGTGCTGAAGAGCTTCGCCGGCGGCCCAGGCCAGCTGGCGATCCACGGGACGAACAAGCCCTCCGCCATCGGCACGCGGGCCAGCCACGGCTGCGTCCGGATCAGCAACGACGACATCACCTGGATGGCGAACAACCTGGCGATCGGTACTCCGGTCGTCGTCCAGGGCTGAGGCCCAACGCGAATGAACAGGGGAATCCTATGAAGATCAAAGCCACGCTCATCGGCATCGGCGCGGTCCTGGCGCTGACCGCGGGCCTCGCAGGCTTCTCGGGCACGGCCACGGCCGATCCCACGAAGCCGGCTGCCTCGCCCGTCTCGCCCGCCCCGGCGCCGGCCGACCAGCGGCCAGTGGTCAAGACGACGGGGGGCCCGGAGCCCGTCGTCGCCAGGCCGGCCTACACCGGCTGATCGTGGCGCGACGCCGTAGCCCTCGGGTCTGCGGCGCTGCACCTTGGCACCCGCTCCTGCCCGCGGTCGCGTCAGCGACCAGGCCATCGCGGGCAGGAGCAGGACCCGGTGCGTCAACACCGCGTGCCAGAACATGAAGAGACACCGCCTTCCCGGATCGACTAGTCGACGCCGGTGGGGAGCGAGAGGCCGGCGTAGACCTGGTTGAGGACGGTGGGCAGCAGGGCCTGGGCCGTGGTCCTGCCGCCGGGCGACAAAGTCAGGTTCGTCCAGATCACCAGCGTGACCTCGTTGTCCGTGTCGTGGCCGATGAAGGAATTGAAGCCGGGCAGCTCACCGCCGTGGTAGTACATCGAGGCGTTCGGACCGAAGCGCTGGTAGGCGATGCCGTACCCGTACTTCTTCCCGTCGGGTGGCGCGGCCGGGTCCTCGGCTTGCGGGCTGTGGAGCCACTGCCGCTGGAACGCCGGGTTGAGGACCTTGCCCGTCACCAGGGCCTGGATCCAGGTGGCCAGGTCGTCCGCGGTGGAGATGACGCCTCCGGCGGCGGCCGCGTAGGAGGGGTTCTGATGGGTGTAGTCCACCGGCCGGAGCTTTCCTGACCGGGCCGCCGCCTGCACGTCGGCGGGGTAGGGCCGGTCGACCAGCGCGTAGGCCGTTCCGCCGTACATGTAGCCGTGCGAAGAGGGCATGGGGAGCGACAGGTCGTCGGCGGCGGGCAGCGAGGTTCCCGCCAGCCCGAGCGGGCCGAACAGCCGGTCCAGGAACTGCTGGGCCAGCGGCCGGCCGCCCGCCTTCTCGGCGACGAGACCCAGCAGCACGTAGTTGGTGTTGTTGTACTCGAAGGACGTGCCAGGTGCGAAGGTCGGCGGGCGGCGGAACGCGATGTCCAGCATCGCCTGCGGCGTCTGGGCCTTGCCCGGGTCGGCGTCCATGGTCGCCGCCAGTTCGGGGGCGTTGGTGTAGTTGTAGAGTCCGCTGCGCATCTTCAGCAGCTCGGCGATGGTGATGTGCCCGCCGTTGGGCACTCCGGGAACGTAGGCGGACACCGGGTCGCTCAGCCGGAGCTTGCCGTCCTGGGCCAGGAGGATGATCAGCGCCGAGGTCATGGTTTTGGTGTTGGAGGCGATCCGGAAGTGGTCGCGCGTGGTGGGCGGTCTGGCGGTGCCCAGCTCGGTCGTGCCGACGGTTGCCCGGAAGGTTCCCTGTGGGGTGCGGAGCAGGACCACCGCGCCGGGAACCATGAGCTTCTTCGCCGCACGTTCGACGGCGGACTGGAACACGGCCGGATCGATCGGCTTCAGTGCCGGCTGAGTGGGGGCGCTCGCCGTGGCCGTAGGTGTGGGCGACGCGTTGGAGAAAGCCGGGAAACTCGCCGCTGCGGGAAGGGCGTAGCCGGCGATCAGCAGGGCAGCGCTAGGTGCCAGCAGAGAGAGGCGGGCGGTACGCGACAGCCCGGGAGCGGCTCCCCTGTGAGGCGTACAGTTCGGCGCGCTGTCGTCAGCTCGGGAATTCCTCATGCCGGCATCACAGCCCCCGCGCTCGGCGGTTCAGTACCGTGGCCAAGGTGATGTGAAAAGGGGCGCGGCATGACCGCAGAGGCCAAAAGGAATAAGACCCGCGATTTTATCATCTTTTCGGCACGCCTAATCGGCTATTGACGCGCCGGCCAAAACGCTACCGCCGGCAGTACTTGGAGAAGAATCCCGGCTACTGCGGCATCGGCGACACTGGGGTCTCCTGCCCAGACTGAAAAGCATGGGCCTCAGCCTCACACCCCGCGTCTTGACCGCTTGGCTCTCCTGGGCCCTGCCTGGGCAGCGGTGTGGACTGTGTGGGCTCGGCGGGCGTGTTCGGCGATGACGGCTCCGTATCAGCTTTTGATCAGCCGCATCGATGGTCGATCGCTGACATCAGAACGTGTTCTGACATAAACTCGTCGAGTGAGCACCAGCCATGCCGACGCAGTGACCTTCTCTGATCTGTCGAGAAACCCGCGAGCGGTCGCCGAGCGCGCGGCACGCCTGGGACGCGTGCGCGTCACACATCGGGATGCTCCAGACTTCTACCTGACCGCGGCGGACCGTGAAGAGGAGCGCGAACGGACCCTGGCCACCGCGTCCCGGTTGTTCCTTGCCTTGATCAAGCACGATCCCACCGCGCGTGCGCTGGTCCTGGCCATGCCAGATGTCTTCCCTTGGGTTCGCCACCTGTCGTCGGACGAACTGCGTGCCTTCACTCTGGAACTGGTCGAAGCGCTCTCCGACGCGGCCGAGCTGGATGTCGATGCCACCACCCAGGAAGTCATCGCGGGGTGGCGGGCCACTGCCAGAATCAAGGCCGACCCCGCGCGCTACGCCGAGGCTCGCAAGCCCACGAGCGGCGACTTCGGGCCGGTGCAGGTTTCGGCGTGAGCCCGAAGCGGGGAGATCGAGTGACGGTGCCACCGCCGGATGACGAGTGGGATGTCCGCTTCGGTGCCAGTGACGCGGTCAGGGGCTGGGAGGAGCTGTGTCGTCATGCCCTGGCCAATACGCGCCGATGCCTCGAGGCGCTGCGGGCTGATCCCCGTTCAAGCTTCAGCCATGATCGGCAACATCGCCTACGCGGCGATCTCGCGACTCACCGTCACAACGGCAAGGATTTGGAGCAGTGGGAATTCGAGGTCACCAGTGGTGGGCGGGTGCGCTATGCGGTCGATGACGTCGCCCGTACCGTCTGGGTGATCTACGCGTCTCCTCGACACCCCAAGGACACCGAGTAGCCGAACGGCTACTGCGGCATCGGCGATACCAGCGCGCGTGCCCGGCGTCTGAGGCGCGAGGACCGTAGGCATGGGCCCGGCGGCCAATCTCTATCCGGCGAGCCGGTCTTCGTTCGCGCGTCCTTCGGATGGGTCACGTGTCTTCTGGAGGCGGTGTATTTGCGCGAGGCACTCCATCAGTTCGTGAACCTGCTGCCGGACGAGCAGGTCGCCCCTGTGCTTCGCCTTGCTGGGGAAGCAACGCTCGAGTTCGATCTCATCACTCAGGCCAGGACGGCGGCGGCCTGGTAAAAGCGTTCCCGGCCCCCGGCCTGCGCGGTCAGTCGCAGTACTTCCAGGTGCCTTCCGGGGTGCCTCCGTGGACGGCGGGCTGGGAGCCGATGCGGATCGTTCCGTGGAACTGGACGCACAGCTGGTCGGCGTAGGCGTAGACCGGGCCCGCGAACCACTTGTAGCGCGTGCTGCCGTCGGCCACCCCGATGTCAGGGCTGTCGTACTTCTTGTTCCTGTTCTTGTCCGCGAGGAGCGCGACGTAGAGATAGCTCGTCCGTCCGACGTAGGGGCTCGCCACCCGGGCTATGGCGCACTTCCTGCGCGTGAGGCGGCTGTGGTAGAGCGAGACGGTGCCGTAGACCTCCCCGTCCTTCGCTCCTACCGTGATGGGATAGCTGGCTACCTTGCGGAACGAGTTCCCTCGGCAGGTGCCCTGGGGGTAGGCCTGCGCGGGAGTGGCGGACACCAGGGTGAGGGCGGCCGCGGCGGTCAGGGCCGTGCCGCTCGCGATCCAACGTGTGATCTTCAAGGGGCCCTCGCGTGACTGCGCAGAAGATGGCTGTCGACCATCTCTGACAAGGGGATGCGGAGAAGATCACGCTAGCACGACCATCTTGGGCCGCTCCTGTCAGAACTCCACTCTGAGATAGAGGGGCCTGTGGTCGGACATGGAGGTGGGCGGAGGGACGTGACACTGACGGGTGCCGCCTTTGGTGACGAACAGGTAGTCGAGCTTCTTGCGTCTCTCGCCGGCGCTGTGTGTCCAGCGCCCGGTACGGCTGCTCCCGCGCTGGTCGCACTCGCGGTAGGCCTGGTAGGCGGGCATGATGGCACGCCGGCCGGCGGCGCTGCCGTTCGTGCTGTCCGGAGGGGCGACGTTGAGGTCGCCGCCGAAGACGCTGTGGTAGCCGGGCTTGGCGGCGTAGGCCATCAGTTCCTTGATCTGCCTGGTGCGGTACGGCGCGCCGGGCTGCCGGTCATCGTAAGCCGTGCCCACTGACAGGTGCGTGCCGCACGCGTGGACGCGCTTGGCGGGGATGGTGGCGCAGAGCACCGCCCGCTTCACGTACCAAGGCGGTGTGGTCAGCGGAAGGCTCTGGAAGGTCGCCGTGTCGGCGGCGACGGCGACCGTGATGCTCTGGGTGCCTCGCGGGCGGCCGAGCTTGTCGGGGTGGCAGGCGTACGGGGCCCCGGTGTTCGAGGTGAGGGCGAACGAGCGGACGGTCCACTTGCGGCCGGTGCGCTGCCGCAGTCCCAGTTCCAGGGCACTGTCGGCCCCGGTGCAGAATTCCTGCAAGAAGATCACGTCGGGTCTGATGGGCTGGTTCACGGCATATTCGCCGATCGCCTGCACCAGCTGAGAGGCGTCGGCACGGTAGAGGCCGCAGGCGGGGTTCGTGCCCGTGCAGACGTTCCACGTCATCACGGCCACCGCCGTCCGCGTTTCGGCCACGGCGGCAGGCGGCAGCAACGCCAGGACGGCGACTGCCGCCGCTATCGCCCGCGCCTTCATGATCGGCTATTGAACCAAAATCATGGTTGTCGCGCCCCACGAACCGGTATCTCCTCATGCGGGCTGTTCCAGGGGTACGTATGCCGGTTTCTCGTTCCGGGCGTCGTGGCAGGTGAGGTCTCCTGCGTGCTGGGCAAGATCGGCGGAGCAAGGGGAGACTGGTTACCTACGCGTCTCTGACGCCCGGGGTCTTCCACGATGGCTTTCCGCCCGGCGGGCCTCGCTTCTCCTGGAACCAGGCGGTCTTCAACGAGGTCTCGGTGCTGCCCCAGGGTTGGTCGCCGCAGCGGGTAGGGGCCGGCTGGTCGGCTGCGGCGCGGGCGTCGGTCAGGGGGCGAGGATGCGGATGCCGTCCCCGAGCAGCTTCACGCCGAGGACGGCGAACAGGACGGCCATGATGGCGGTGTTGTGCCGGGCGGCCCAGCCCCTCCAGTTGTCGAGCATGCTCTTGGCGCGTTCTCCCATGAGGAGGAAGACCGACAGGGGCGCCAGAAGTCCCAGGGAGGCGATGATCACGAACACGGTCAGTACCGTGATCTGCTGCCCGGGTGGAATCGCGGCCGCGCTGATCGAGGCGCCTGCGGCGATGGTGAGCGGGGCGTTCTTGAGGTTGGCCGCCGACAGCACGATGCCGAGCCCGAAGACCTTGGCCGGTGAGAAGCGGTCGATCGCGGACATCCATTTGGGGAGCTCCGCCTCCGCGCCCGCGGGAGGTCGCCGGTGCCACTGCCGCCCGCCGAGCACGACGAGCAGCACGCCCAGGGCGAGCTTGAGGTCGCCCACCCAGGCGGCGGGCTTCGACGGGGTCGCGCCGGCGGCCGGCCCGCCGATCGCCAGCATCACCGCGCCCAGGACGAAGAGCCCGATGACCCATCCCAGGGTGAACAGCAGCCCGTTGAGACGTCCCCTCGGCGTACCCAGGATGATGATGATGGCGATGATCGGGAGTGGGCTGATCGCGACCGCGGCGGCGAGCCCGAGCACATCACCGAGGGCTGTCCCCATGGCGTCCTCCAACGACGATCACAGATGATCTCGCTGACCAGGCGCTCGGGGTCAGGCTCGCACGCTTGGCGCGCGTCGCGCGGACGACCGAGGCGTCCGGGAGCCCTCCCGCACCCATCATCCCACCCGGTCGTGGGATCCTTGTGGCGGCCTTGGCGTGGTCACCCGCGTCCGCCGTCGGGTCGGACCTCTTCGCGTCGCCGGATCTGTCCAGAGCTGGACGCCGTGGTAGCGGGGTCCAGGAGGGTCGAGGCGGTCCTGGCGCTTCCCCTGGGGAGCGGGCGGGCTGCTAGCGTTCCAATGATCGTCCGACCCGGGCGGAAGGGCAGGGATCTCAGGTGGACGCATCGCGGGGACCGCTCGTGTCGCCGCCCTCCGGTCGTCAGGGGACGCACCGGACGGCGCCTCCCTGGCCGGCCATGGCTCGTGCCGCCGGGCGGCCCTGGTGGCTGCTTCCGGTGGGTGTCGTCGCCGTCGTGCTGCTTCTGCTGCCTGTGTTCGTGGCCGTGGTGAAGCTGGCCCGGGAGCCCGGCGTGGTCGTGGTCCCTGGCGGGCAGGGGCTCCGGCCAGGGGTGGTGCGGACGTGAAGCGGGCGATCGTCGCCGTCCTGGTGGTGGGCTGTGCCGCCGTCGCGGGTGCCTTCTGGATCCTTGAGGTCGTGGCGAATCGCCCCTTCTTTCCCTACAGGTGCACCGAGGAGGACAAGCGGGTCGCGTCGTCCCTCGTCAGGTTCGGCGTTCTCGATGTCCGCCCGGACGCCGCCGAGCCGTACGGCGGGCGTCGCGGTGGATGCAATGACGACGACCGGCTGGCGTATGCCGAGCAGGATTACCGTCTTCCGGGTTCGCGAGCGGGCGTGCTGCCCTTCTACCGGGAGGCCGCCGGCAAGGGCGGGTGGGAGAGGGTGGCAGGCGAGGAGGACGCGGCGGGGCTGTGTTTCAGGAAGTCCGTCCAGGGGCGGGTGGTCTATCTGTCGGTGTGGGTCGCCGACGGAGCGCCCGAGAAGGATGGAGCGGACTACGTGGTGCAGGTCAGTTCCGCGCCCAGTGGCGGCAGTCTCTGCTGACGTTCATCCCCGCTGGTGTCTGCGGGGTGGCGGAGCGAGTGCCGCCGCCGTCCGCGCTGCTTCTTGGGCGGTCGGCCGCGGGGCGGTGGGCGAGGGTGGTTCCGGAGGGGCGTCTGCCGGGGTGGTGGGGTGGGGTGGGTGGGTTCGTCAGCTGGTCGCGGGACGGTGGAACAGGGCGGTCAGGAGGAAGGGGACGCCGAAGGTGGGGGCGTCGGGTGACTGCTCGCGCATCTGGCGGATCTCCACCTCCTTGTAGTCGCTGAAGATCCAGCGCAGCTCGTCGGGGGTGTAGGCGAGCCCGCCGTGCAGGCGGCCGTCGCGGTAGAACTCCTCGTCCTGGAGTTCGGAGCCCATGGCGCCGGAGGCGAAGCAGGTGAGGGCGAGGTGGCCGCCGGGGGCCAGCAGCCTGTCCAGCAGGTTCAGGTAGCTCACCCGGCGGTGCGGCGGCAGGTGGTGCAGGCAGCCGGAGTCGTAGACCAGGTCGTACCGGCCGGGCCGGAGGTCGGCGGTGAAGGCGTCGCCGCAGTGGAAGCGGACGTCGGCGCCGGCCTTCCTGGCGCGCTCCTCCGCCCACGCCACAGCCGTCGGGGACAGGTCGATGGCGTCGACCTCGAAGCCGAGCGTGGCGAGGTGGATGGCGTTGCGGCCGGGGCCGCAGCCCAGGTCCAGCGCGCGTCCGGGGCGGAGCATGCCGCGTTCGAGGTAGGACACGAGGCTCTCGTCCGGCTTGTCGGCGAAGAAGGGGACCGGCTTGGAGCGGTCGGTGTAGAAGTCGTCCCACCAGGTCGACGCCTGCTCCGTCCATCGGTCGGCGTCCGACGCGAACAGCCGGTCGAGCAGGTTCATGACGTCGTCCATGGTGCGGATGCTGCGGTTCACTCGGGCTCCCTCGACGGTGGTGGGCGGTGCTTCTGATCCTATGGAGCGGACGGTTGATCCTATGGAGCGGACGGTGCGTCGGCGCAGGTCGGATGCCGTTCTCTCGTCGTACTGGCAGCCGGGAAGCGCCGCGACGCCGGGGTCGGGGGCAGGACCGCCGGGGCCGTCCCACCACAGGGCCCCACCAGAAGGCCAGAAAGTCCCCCGCCAAAAGCCCCCGCCAAAAGGCCCCACCAAAAGCCCCCCGCCAAAAGGCCCCACCAGAAGGCCCCCGCCAAAAGGCCCCCAGAAAGGCCCGCCAAAAGGCCTCACCAGAAAGGCCCCACCAAAAAGCCTGATCAAAAGGCCCACCTCAAACGCCGGGGCAGGGGTGGGCCTTGAGGTGTGGTGGCGGGTGGGTGGATGGGAGCCGGAGGTCTGATGCGGGGGCGTGGTGACGGGTTACTGTGGGAAGTCACGGGGTGAGGTCGGGACATCGCCGCAGATAGGCGGCATGTTCGGAGGGATGAGGCAAGCGCCGCGGACGGGGTCGCCCCGGTGCGGGGAGAGACCGGTCCGCTGGGGGGATCACGCACCGCCCTGAAGGGGGCAGCCCATGTCGATCAAGGTCGAGACGCTCTCGGGCGAAACCGTCACACTGGACGACGACAAACTCGAAGAACTCCGGATGACCTTCCGGGGTTCGCTCATCACGCAGGAGGACGCCGACTACGACGCTGTCAGGGCGGTGCAGAACGGGCTGATCGATCGCCGTCCCGCCCTCGTCATCAGGTGCTCGGGCGCCGCGGACGTCATCGACGCGGTCAATCTCGCGCGCGAGTACGGCCTGCTGGCCGCGGTGCGCAGCGGCGGCCACAGCATCGCGGGGCACTCCGCGCGCGACGGCGCGCTGCTCATCGACCTGTCCGGGATGCGCGGCGTCTGGGTCGATCCCGACGCCCGTCTGGTGCGCGTCCAGGGCGGCGCCACGTGGGGCGACGTCGACAGGGAGGCCCAGGTGTTCAACCTCGCCGTTCCGGGCGGGGTGGTGTCGACGACCGGCGTCGCCGGGCTCACCCTGAGCGGCGGCATCGGGTGGCTGCACCGCAAGTACGGCCTGTCCTGCGACAACCTGCGCGCTGTCGAGATCGTCACGGCCGACGGACGGCTGCGGCGCGCCAGCGAGCTGGAGAACGATGACCTGTTCTGGGCGCTGCGGGGCGGCGGCGGCAACTTCGGCGTGGTCACCGCCTTCGAGTTCGCCGCCCAGCCCGTCGGCCCGATCGTGATGTGCGCGGTCCCGGTCTACGCCGACCATCAGGACGAGGTGTTCCGCGCCTGGAGCGACTGGGCCGGGACGGTGCCCGACGAGGTCACCACCAGGGCCATCTTCTGGACGATCCCGACGGATCCGCACATGCCACCGGAGATCCACGGCAGGGACGTGCTCATCACCGGCGCCCTGTACGCGGGGCCGCCCGACGAGGGGGAGAAGGTGCTGCGGCCGCTACGGCAGCTCGGCACCCCGCTCGCCGATCTGAGCGCCCCGATGCCGTACCGCATGTTCCAGGCGGCCTTCGACTTCTTCTTCGTCAAGGGCCAGCTGTCCAGCTACTGGAAGTCGCTGATGCTCAGCGGGCCTCCCAGCCAGGCGGCGGACGTGATCGTACGGCACGGGCTCGCGCGGACCTCGCCGGAGTCCATGGTGCACGTGCCGCTGCTCGGCGGAGCGATCAACCACGTGAACCCGCACGCGACGGCGTACGCCGCGCGCGACGCGAGCAGCATGCTGAGCGTGGACGCCAACTGGCGCGACCAGGACGCGGACGCTCACATCGCCTGGGTACGGCAGGTCATCGCCGATGCCGAGAAGTTCTCGACCGGCCGGCCGTACCTCAGCTTCGACAGCGCCGCGCCGGAAGAGACGCCAGAGGTGGTCCAGTCGGCCTTCGGCGACAACCTGGAGCGGCTGCGGGACGTCAAGCGGCGCTACGATCCGGACAACCTGTTCCGTCTCAACGCCAACGTCGTGCCCGTCTAGGACTGCGCTGGACAAAGAGCGATCAAGGCGGGAAGGCCGTCTGTGCGAGAGCCGGCCGACCCGCTCGGCCAGGCCATCCTCCCAGTTGCGGGTGCCCGGGGTGGCGCCGTCGAGGGTGAGGTTCTGCCCGGCCCGGTAGGCGCGCCCGGCCTTGCCCGGCATCCTGACCGGCGTCATCAGCCGGTACCTGCCGCACGCCCGCAGATAGTGGCGCGCCGGGCCGGCCATGCCGTACACCTCGGGGTCGCCAGGTCGGGCACCAGGCCTGCCAGATCAGGCATCAGGGCAGCCGGTTCGCCGGGGGCCGGCTCGGCGAGCCGCTCGGCCACGTCGCGAGCGTCGACCGGCTGGAAGCGGCTGAGCAGCCGGGTGGAAGGAATGTGACCGCCGAACCGGGGCTAAACGGTGATGACGACCTTGCCCGCCGCGCGTCCTTCGCGCAGGTAGCCGATCGCCTCGGCGGCCTGCGCGAGCGGGTAGGTGCGGTCGATCGCCGGGGTGAGCCGTCCCGCCTCGGCCAGCTCCGTCAGGGCCAGCAGGTCCGCCTGGCGGATGGTGGTGAACAGGGGCTGCAGTTTCTGGCCGACGAACCGGTCGAGGAGCATCATCCGCAGCTGGCGGTCGGTGCCGGTCAGCCATCGTCCGCCGTTCTCGCCGCCGACGACGACCAGCGTCCCCCTGGGGGTGAGGCAGCGGCGCAGGAGTGACAGCCGGCGGTTGCCTCCCGTGTCGACGATGAGGTCGTAGCGGTGGCCTGCGGCGGCGAAGTCGTCACGGGTGTGGTCGATGACCTCGTCCGCGCCGATCGACCGGACCAGCGCGGTCTTCGCGGTGCTGCACACGCCGGTGACGTGCGCGTCCGACACCTTGGCCAGCTGGACGGCGAACGTGCCCACGCCGCCGCCCGCGCCGATGACCAGGACCCGCTGCCCCGCCCGTACGGTGGCCAGGGCCTGGAAGGCGGTGCAGGCGGAGGTGGGGATCGCGGCCGCCTGCTCGAAGGTGAGGGCGGCGGGTTTGGCCACGAGCCGGTTCTGGTGGGTGCCGGCGTACTCGGCGAAGGCGCCCTCGCAGGTGCCGTACACCTCGTCGCCCGGCTGGAAGCGGGTCACGTCGCGGCCGACGGCGGCGACCCGGCCGGCCATGTCCTGTCCGGGGACGCGGACCCGCGGCCTGCGCACGCCCATGGCGAGGCGGGCCAGGTACGGCACGCCGGTGACGAGATGCCAGACGCCCTGGTCGAGGCCCGCCGCGACGACCTGGACGAGCACGTCGTCGTCGCCGACGGCCGGTTGGTCGATGTCGGCGAGGCGGAGCCGGTCGGGCGGGCCGTAGGTGTCGCGGACGATCGCTTTCATGGTCATCCTTCGGTGTCGGGGTACTGGAAGACCTCGTCGAGGGGGGCGCCGAACACGCGGGCGATCCGGAAGGCCATCTCCAGCGACGGTGAGTACCGGCCCTGCTCGATGGCGATGACGGTCTGGCGGGTCACGCCGATGCGGTCGGCCAGCTCCGCCTGGGTCATCTCGCCGTGGGCGAAGCGGAGGGACCGGATCACGTTCGTGACCTTGGTGGGCTTGCCCATGGTCAGAAACCCCGGCGGTAGGCGACGATCTTGGCGATCGACGAGGCGACGGCCGAGAGGGCGAAGGCCAGGTAGAGGGCGTTGGCGATCCAGAAGTGCTCGATCCTCGCCAGCGCCAGGCCGAAGGCGGTCACGCCGCCGAGGACCAGGACGAGGTACTCGACGCGCTGGCCGTGGAGGTGGATGTCGATGTCGCGCTCGTCCCGCTTGCCGGCCTCTCTGGGGGAGGCGATCGCGGTCACGACGCTGCCGGCGATGTTCATGACGACGGCCACGGTGATGGCGGTGAGCAGCGGCCAGACGTAGGCGATGTGGGTGACGTCCGTGGTCGAGAGCTGCCGCAGGATGACGACGAAGTAGACGATGGGCACGCCGGTCGCGATCGCGGCGTAGATCCAGACGCGTTTCTCCTCGATGGACACGTATACCCCTCATGTAAAAGAAAGTAGACATCGAGGAATGTAAAACATCGCGGACGTGAGGTCAAGAATTCTTGACATCACGCCGACTGTTGACGGTGTGCGGCGGTCGACTCTAGCCTGAGCCATCTACCTATCAGTTGGTAGGTTTTGAATGTGAGGAGCGAGATGGACGACAAGCCCGGCGTGGGGGAGAAGCTCGCCTTCTTCTCAGGAGTGCTCGGCGGCGTGCTCATGGGCGCCGGCTCCGGCTTCCTGCTGCTGTACCTCACCGACGTCGTGGGCATGGGCGCGGCGGCCGTCGGCACGCTGATGCTGGTCGCCAGGATCGCCGACGGCGCCAGTGACCCGCTCATGGGCTACCTCGTCGACCACCTCCCGCCCACCCGATGGGGCAGGTTCCGCCCGTACGTCCTCCTGGGCGCCGTGCTGTGCGTCTTCTGCGTCGTCGCGCTGTTCGTCGTGCCCGCGATGCTGCCGAACGCGCTCGTCGCGGTCTGGATCACCTACCTGCTGTGGGGCCTGCTGCTGGACCTCTTCCAGATCCCGATGACCTCGCTGGTGCCCGCGATCAGCGGCGACCCCCGCACCCGCGGCCAGCTGGCCGCGATCGTCGGCGTCACCGGGCTGTTCGCGGCGGCGCTGGCCACAGGGCTGACCCTGCCGGTGGTGAACGCCCTGGGCGGCGGGACCACCGGCTGGCTCACCTACGTCATCGGCTCGGCGGTCGCCGGGCTCTGCCTCGTGACCGTCATGGTGGCGCGGGTGCGCGAGCGGGTGGTGCCGCTCTCGCCGGAGCGGTACCGGCTGTCGGACGTGCGCAAGGTGTTCTTCTCCGGCAGGGCGGTGCCGATCCTGCTGCTGTCGAAGGTGTCGGTGCAGGCGGCCAGCGGGGCACTGACGGCGGCGATGCCGTACTTCTTCCTGTACTACATCGGCGACCAGAAGTACCTGTCGGCCGCGGCGTTCGTGATGGCGATCCCGATGGTCGGCGGCGCCGTGGTGGTGCCGGCGCTGGCGCGGCGGGCAGGAGCGAAGCCGCTGTACGTGGCGAGCCTCGGGGTGTCGATCACCGGGCTGGCGCTGCTGATGGTCGTGCCGACGGATCCGCTGCCCGTGCTGGCCTGCTTCGCCCTGACAGGGATCGGGTTCGGCGGTGCGGTGGCGCTCAGCCTGGTGCTGCTGGCCGAGCTCACCGACTACACCGAGTGGAAGCACGGGTTCAGGACGGAGGCGTCGCTGGCGGCGATGACGTCCTTCGCGGCCAAGGCGGGCGGCGGGATCGGCGGCGGCCTGCTGGCCTACACGCTCGCGCTGACCGGCTACCGCAGCGGCGGCGTGGCGCAGAGCGCGGAGACGCTGAACGGGATCCTCCTGGCGCAGAGCCTCGTGCCCGCGGGGATCGGGCTGGTGGGCGCGCTGGCGTTCACGGCCTACCCGATCAGCAGGGCCGTGGCGCGGGAGGCGGCCGAGCGGCTGGCCGAACGGCGCACGGCCGTGGTGGAGCCGGCGTGACCGGCGCGGCGACGGCACGGGGCCGGCGGCCGGACAGGGGAGGACATGTGATCGTCAAGACCGGGCAGGGTGCCGTGCGGGGACACGTCGAAGGGGGGATCGCCGCGTTCCTGGGGGTGCCCTATGCCGCCGCGCCGTACGGGGAGGACCGGTTCAGGGCGCCGCGGCCGCACGACCGCTGGGACGGCGTGCGCGACGCGACCCGCATGGGCCCGACGCCGCCGCAGCTGCCGTACACGGGAGGGCTGGAGAAGGTCCTGCCCAGCGTGATCATCGACGGCGACGAGATCCTCAACGTGAACATCTGGGCGCCCGCGGAGGGCGCCGGCCACCCTGTCATGGTCTGGCTGCCGGGCGGCGCGCTCACCAGGGGGAGCAACGCGCTCGGCACCTACGACGGGCGCGCCTTCGCCCGTGACGGCGTGGTGCTGGTGTCGGTCAACTACCGGCTGGGCGCCGAGGGCTTCTCGGTGCTCGACGGCGCGCCCCCGCACCTGGGGCTCGCCGACCAGGTGGCGGCGCTGCGCTGGGTGCGGGACAACATCGCGGCCTTCGGCGGCGACCCCGGCAGGGTCACGGTCGCGGGCCAGTCGGCGGGCGGCGGATCGGTGGCCGCGCTCCTCGCCCATCCGTCGGCGAAGGAGCTGATGGCCGGGGCGGTCATCCAGAGCGGTCCGGTCGGGCCGGGACCCGCGGGGTCCTCACGGCGGATCACCGACCTGATGGCCAAGGACCTCGGCATCCCCGCCACGCGGGACGCGTTCGCCGCCGTGTCTCCGGCGGACCTGCTGGCCAGCCAGGCGCGGACGCAGCGCAGGAATGCGGGCTTCGGGCCTGTGCCGGGGAACGAGCCGGTGGTGTCCGATCCGGGCGCCGCGCTGCTCGACGGCGCGGGTGCGGACATCCCGCTCCTGATGGGGTACACGGCCGAGGAGTACCGGCTGTGGTACGCGCCCACCGGGATGCTCGACAAGGTCACCTGGCTGCACCTGCTGGCCGCGCGGTTGAAGTTCAGGGTGCCGCGGAGGGAGCTCGCCGCGCTCCGGCGGGCGCACCCCGGGGCGAGCAGCGGCGAGATCCTCGGCGACCTGACCACGGAGCTGCTGCTGCGCCGGCCGATGCACGCGCTGGCCGAGGCCCGCGGGGCGCGCACGTGGATGTACGAGTTCGGGTGGCGCTCGCCGGTCCACGGCCTCGGCGCGGCGCACGCGGTGGAGCTCAACTACGTCTTCGACACGCTCGGCACCCCGGAGGCCGAGGCGATCTGCGGGCCGGGCGGTCCGCAGGAGCTCGCCGACCGGATGCACGCCGCCTGGGTGCGCTTCGTCACGTACGGCGAGCCCGGCTGGCCGGCGTGGGAGGAGGGCCGCCCGGTGATGGTGTTCGACTCGCCGGGCGGCGGCGTGGTCAGGCTGCCAGGCTCGCCCTGATGGCCTCGAGCAGGGTCGTCCGCCACTCGCGGGCGACGGGCAGGAGCGCGGTGAGCCCGTGCGAGCCGTGCACCTGCCCCTCGAACTCCCTGTAGGTCACCGGCACCCCGGCGGCCGCCAGCCGTTCGGCGTAGCGGCTGCCGTCGTCGGCGAGCGGGTCGTACTGGGCCGTCAGGATGACGGCGGGGGGAAGGCCGGTCAGGTCGTCGGCGTGCAGCGGGGAGACCAGCGGGTCGGTGGGGTCGTGGTCGCCGAGGTAGTTCTCGACGCACCAGCGGATCTCCTTGCTGGTCAGCACGTATCCCTCGGCGTACGTGCCGACCGAGGGGGACGACAGCGTCAGGTCGAGCGCGGGGATCTCCATGACCTGCAGGTTCAGCGCGGGTCCGCCGCGCGCCTTGGCCAGCAGCGCCATGGCGGCGGCGAGGTTGCCGCCCGCGCTCTCGCCCGCGACGCCGAGCCAGCCGGGGCCGAAATCCTGCGCGGCCGCCCACTCCAGCGCGTGGTAGCAGTCGTCGACGTGGGCCGGGAAGCGGTGCTCGGGCGCCAGCCGGTAGTCGACGCTGACCACGGTGACGCCGGTCCCCGCGGCGATGGTCCTGCACCGCGTGTCGGTGTCGTCGGGGTGTCCCGACCACCAGCCGCCGCCGTGGTAGAAGACCAGCGTGCCCGTGCTGTCCCCGCCCGCGCGGTAGACCCGCGCGCCGATGCCGTCGGGCGGGACGGTCACGTCGTAGACCTCCGCCACGCTGGGCGCGGGCTCGACGTAACGCGTGTACGGGCGTTCCTCGGCGGACCGCGCGCGCTGTGCCCGGCGGCGTTCGGCGACGTCGTCGTGCTCCGGCGCGGGCAGGGACGAGTAGAGCTCGAGCAGGGGAACGAGGAGGGGATCGAGTGCCATGACAAAAACCTACCAACTGATAGGTGGTTTTGTTAGCCTTGACTTCATGGCCGCACGCAAGCTCTCCACCGTGGGCGCCGCCCGCCGGGAGCAGATCCTCGACGCCGCCCGCGAGCTGTTCAGCATCAAGGGCTACCGGGGCGCCTCCCTGCGCGACGTGGCCGCCCAGGTGGGCCTCACGCCGGCGGGCGTCCTGCACTACTTCCCTTCCAAGGAGGCTCTCCTGGCCGCCGTACTGCAGCAGCGAGACGACACCGACATCCCCTGGTTCGAGACGACATGGGCGCAAGCGGGCAGCTTCCGCGAGGCGACCCGCGAGCTGATGACCCGCAACATGGCCGCGGCAGGCGTCATGCGGCTGTTCGTGACCCTGTCCGCCGAGGCCGTCGATCCACGACACCCCGCCCACGAGTTCTTCCGGCAGCGCTACCGCACCAGCCGGGAGCTGTTCTCCAGCACCCTCGACAAGGCCAAGAGCAGGGGTGAGGTGAGCGACACGGCCATGGGGCCCGTGCTCATCGCCGTGCTCGACGGCCTCCAGACCCAGTGGCTGCTCGAACCCGACTTCGACCTGCTCGCCTCCCTCGACGACTACCTGGACACGATCGCCCCGTGAACGACCTGACCATCGCCGAAAAGGCGTCGCTGACCTCCGGCGCCTCCCTCTGGACCACCAAGCCCGTCGACCGCGCCGCAATCCCCTCGATCACGTTGAGCGACGGCCCGCACGGGGTGCGCCGCCAGATCGTCGGCGGAGACCATCTCGGCATCGGGCACAGCATCCCCGCCACCTGCATGCCGCCCGCCGTCGCCCTCGGCTCGTCATGGGACGCCGACCTGCTGCGCAGGGTCGGCGCCGCCCTGGGCACCGAGGCTCGCTCGCTGGGCGTGCAGGTGCTGCTCGGGCCCGGCATCAACATCAAGCGCTCGCCGCTGTGCGGGCGCAACTTCGAGTACCTGTCGGAGGACCCGCTGGTCAGCGGCGTGCTCGGCGCGGCGCTCGTGGAGGGCCTGCAGTCGCGCGGCGTCGGCGCTGCGCTCAAGCACTTCGCCGCCAACAACCAGGAGACCAACCGGCTGCGCGTCAGCGCCGAGGTCGACGAGCGCACCCTGCGCGAGATCTACCTCGCCGGGTTCGAGCACGTGATCAAGCAGGCCCGCCCGTGGACCGTGATGTGCGCCTACAACAAGGTCAACGGCGAGTACGCCTCGCAGAACCGCTGGCTGCTCACCCAGGTCCTGCGCGAGGAATGGGGCTTCGACGGCCTGGTCATGTCCGACTGGGGCGCGGTCGACGACCGGGTGGCGGGGGTGCGGGCAGGGCTCGACCTGGAGATGCCCACCTCGGGCGGCGTCACCGACGCCCAGATCGTCGAGGCCGTCCGCGACGGGCGGCTCGACCCCGAGCTGCTGGATCTCGCGGCCCAGCGGGTGCTCGCGCTGGTCGCGCGGGCGCAGGCCGCCCAGCCCGAGGCGGTACGGGCCGCCCGCGCCGGCGCCGCCCCTGGCGCCTTCCCGCACGCCGGCACGCCGGACTTCACCCGCGCCTACGAGGCGGCCCAGGCCGGCGGCGCGGTCGCGATCGCCGTGGCGGGCGCCGAGGAGCACCACCGGCTGGCCCGCGAGGTCGCCGGGCAGTGCGCGGTGCTGCTGAAGAACGACGGCGTGCTCCCGCTCGCCCCCACCGCCTCCGTCGCCGTCGTGGGCGAACTCGCCCGCACCCCCCGCTACCAGGGCGCGGGAAGCTCGCAGATCATTCCGACCAGGCTCGACGACGCGCTGAGCGAGATGCGCGCCGCCGCAGGCGCCGACCTGCCCTTCGCGCCCGGCTACCGGCTCGACTCGAGCGAGCCCGACGACGAGCTGGTCGCCCAGGCCCGCGCCGTCGCGGCGGCGGCCGACGTCACCGTGGTCTTCCTCGGCCTGCCCGAGGGCGAGGAGTCGGAGGGCTACGACCGCACCCACCTCGATCTGCCCGCCGGCCAGCGCGCGCTGCTCGACGCGGTGACCGCGACGGCCGCCAGGACCGTGGTGGTGCTGTCCAACGGCGGCGTGGTGACGGTGTCGGAGTGGGACGCGAAGGTCGCCGCGATCCTGGAGGGCTGGCTGCTCGGACAGGCCGGCGGCGGCGCCGTCGCCGACATCCTGTTCGGCGTGGTCAACCCGTCAGGACGGCTGGCCGAGACGATCCCGCTGCGCCTGGAGGACACCCCCAGCTACCTCAACTTCCCCGGCGACCCCGACGAGGTGCGCTACGGCGAAGGCGTCTTCGTCGGCTACCGCTACCACGACGCCGTCGACGGCGAGGTCAGCTACCCCTTCGGCCACGGCCTGTCCTACACGAGCTTCGCCTACTCCGACCTGACCGTGTCGGTGACGGGAACCGACAAGGAGATCGCGGTCGAGGTGGCGGCACGCGTCACCAACACCGGCGGCAGGCACGGGCGCGAGGTGGTCCAGCTCTACGTGTCGGCGCCGAGCGCCACGGTCAGGCGTCCGGTCAGGGAGCTGCGCGGCTTCACGAAGCTCGCGCTGGAGCCCGGCGAGAGCGCCGAGGTCCGCTTCACGCTCGGCTACCGCGACTTCGCCTACTTCGACGTGGCCGGCGGCCGGTGGCAGGCGGAGTCCGGCACGGCGCGCGTCCACGTGGGCGCCTCCTCCCGGGACCTGCGCCTGTCCGCCGATGTCGGCCTCGACGTGGCCGGCAGGCGTCCCGTGCTCACGCCGGACTCGCCGCTCGGCGACTGGTTCGCCGACTCGGCCGGCCGTACGGCGCTGCTCGACGTGGTGCGGGAGCCCTCCCGCTTCCTGACCGACGACTACGTCAAGACGATCGGCTCGATCCCGCTGAGCCGTCTGGCCAGGTTCCCCGGCTCGAAGATCGACCCAGAGAGCCTCGAGGAGCTGGCGGCGAGGATGCGCGATGATCGACCGTGAGCGGCTGGTGCGCGGCCACAACGTGGTGGTGACCACGTGGCATCCTTCGTCCACGCTCAGCGTGGGCAACGGTGACTTCGCCGTCAACGTGGACGTCACGGGGCTGCAGACCTTCCCACACGCGCACGAGCTGCTGCCCAGGCCGGTCCTGGTGACCGACGAGCACGGCGTCAGGCGGCTGCCGGCGCGGGAGTTCGACCTCGACGACTTCCCCGTGCCGCTGCGCGTCCAGTCGACGTGGGGCTGGTACGCCACGGCGCCCGGCCGGCCGTACACGCTGGACGAGGCCGCCACCGGCTACCGGACCAGGCGCGGCGAGGTGCGCTACCCCGACGGCCTGGGCCCGGTGCCGGAGGCGGCGGCGTGGCTGTACGCCAACCCGCGCCGGCTCGACCTCGGCAGGCTGGGGCTCGACTTCGCCGACCGGCAGGTGGGCCTCGGCGACCTGACGGCCACGCGCGTGGAGCTCGACCTGTGGACCGGGTGCGTGCACGCGCGCTTCACGGTGTTCGGCCGCCCCGTCGAGGTGTGGACGGTCGTCCACCCGGACCGCGACCTGGTGGCCACCCGGGTGCGGTCCCCGCTGCTGGCGGACGGGCGGTTGCGGCTCAGGCTGTCCTTCCCCGATCAGGCCGACCCGCTGCTGGAGGGCGAGAAGCTGCTCCAGGAGACCGTGTACGGCGAGGCGTGGGCCGAGCGGCGGGTCGGCGACGCCCGGTACGTGGTGGAGGTGGCGACGGACGGCGTGCTCGGCCCTGAGCTGCTGATCGGGACCGCGGCGGACGAGCTCACCGCCACCGCCGCCTTCGCCGCAACCCGCGCCGGAACCCGCGCCGGCGACCGGCCCGCCTCCGGGCCGACCGCCGGAACACCCACCGGCGACCGGCCTGCCTCCGAGCCGACCGACGGAACCCGCGCCGGCGACCTGCCCGCCTTCGAGGAGGTGCGGCGGGTGGCCGCCGCGCACTGGCGCGACTTCTGGACCCGCGGCGCCGCCATCAGCTTCGAGGGCAGTTCCGACCCCCGCGCCCGCGAGCTGGAGCGCAGGGTCGTCCTGTCGCGCTACCTCACCGCCGTCCACTGCGCGGGCACCATGCCGCCCCAGGAGTCCGGGCTGGTCCACAACTCGTGGGGCGGCAAGTTCCACCTGGAGATGCACTGGTGGCACGCCGCCCACTTCGCCGTGTGGGGGCGGCCCGACCTGCTCGAACGGAGCCTCGGCTGGTACCGGGACGTCCTCGGCGCGGCCGGGGAGACCGCCCGGCGGCAGGGCTACGCGGGAGCCAGGTGGCCCAAGCAGGTCGGCCCCGACGGGCGCGAGTCGCCGAGCGACATCGGCGCGTTCATCATCTGGCAGCAGCCGCACCCGATCTACTACGCCGAGCTGCTCCGGCTGAACGGCGGCGGCGACGCCGTGCTGGAACGCTACCGGGAGATCGTCCTCGAGACCGCCGCGTTCATGGCCGACTTCGCCGAGGAGGACGGCGGCACCTACCATCTCGGCCCTCCGGTCGTGCCCGCCCAGGAGACCTACTACCCGGACCGGGCCCGCACGGCCGACCCGACGTTCGAGCTGGCCTACTGGGCGTGGGCGCTCGGCGTCGCGCAGGACTGGCGGGAACGGCTGGGCATGGGCAGGTGCGCCGCCTGGGACGCCGTCATCGACGGCCTGGCCAGGCCGCCGGTCCGTGACGGGGTCTACGCGGCGGTGGCGGTCGAGCCGTACACGGTCACCGACGACCATCCCTCGATGCTGATGGCGCTCGGGTTCGTGCCGGAGACCCCGATGATCGATCGGGACACGATGGCCGCGACCTACGACGACGTGCTGGCCCGCTGGGACTTCTCCAGCACCTGGGGATGGGACTACCCGGTGCTCGCCATGTGCGCCACCAAGCTGGGCCGGCCCGAGGCGGCGGTCGACGCGCTGCTCATGGACACACCCAAGAACCGCACACTGGCCGGCGGGCACGTGCCGCAGTTCCGCGGCGGGCTGAGCGTCTACCTGCCCGCCAACGGCGGACTGCTCGCGGCGGTGGCGATGATGGCGAAGGAGGGCGGCTTCCCGCGCGACGGCACCTGGAGGGTCAGGCAGGAGGGGTTCGGCGCCTTCCCGACCGGCACGGTGAGCTGTGCACCCGCACAGTAGGCTCCCCGCCATGGCCTACCCGTCGTTGGCGCGGCTCGCCACCGAGCTGCTGCGGGACGTGCCCGAGCTGACCGAGAAGATCTTCGCGGCGATCGTGGCCGAGGACGAGACCTACGCCGCTCTCGACCGGGACCTGCTGGCCGAGGTCAAGGAGCACAACCGGCGCAACCTGCTGGCCCAGCTCACCGACCTGGCCGAGCAGCGCGCGCCGTGCACGGGGGCGTCGAGGGAGACGGCGCGGCTGCGGGCGGCGCAGGGCTTCCCGCTCGGCGCGCTGCTCCACGCCTACCGGATCGGGTTCAGGGTGCTGTGGGAGAGCCTGGTGGAGCGGGCCACCGCCCACCCGGGCTATCCCGTCGACACGCTGGCCACCTCCATGACCGCGATCTGGACTCTCGTCGACGCCTACTCGGTGGCGGTGACCGAGAGCTACAGAGAGACCATGATCGAGCTGACCAGGCACGACGAGCGGCAGCGGCTGGTGCTGCTGGACGTGCTCATCGAGGGCAGGGTGAACGACTGGACGGCGCTCGACGGCAGCGCGCAGGCGCTCGGCCTGCCCGCGAAGGGGCCCTACGTGTGCGTGGTGGCCGACCCCGGCACGGCGATGCCGGGAGGGTGCGCGTGGCGGCTGCGCGCCGACGACCAGGTGGGCGTGATGCCGGCCCGCTCGGTGGCGGGGATGCGGGGCAGGGTGGGGGTCAGCCCGCCGTACGAGCGGCTGACCGAGACGGCGGCGGCGCTGCGTCTGGCCACGCTGGCGCGCGCCAGCCTGCCCGAAGGGGTCACGGGCGTGGCGACGGTGGACGCGCGGCCGGTCGGCGCGCTGCTGGCCGCCAGTCCCGACCTGGCCGAACGGCTGGCGGGCGCGATCCTGGGCCCGCTGCTGGGCCGGCGCGACACCACGCGGCTGCTGGAGGCGCTCGAGGCGTGGCTGTGGACCGGCGACTCGACCGCCGACCTGGCCAGACGCCTGTACTGCCATCGCAACACCGTCCGCAACCGGCTGGACCGGGTCGAGCAGCTCACCGGAAGGTCGCTGGAGCGTCCCGAGGACGTGACGGCGCTGTACACGGGGGTGCTCGCGCTGCGGCTGACGAATTGTGCGGCGGCACAAGAGGGTGACAGGAAGCGGCGGCCGGCGCCTAGTGACTCGGGGACACCGCTTCACCAGGATCTGGACATACCCGTCCACCTACCGAGGCACGCGCATGATCGTTGACACCACGTACGGCAAGCTGCGGGGTCGGATGGAGGACGGCGTCGCGGTCTTCCGCGGCGTGCCGTACGCCGCGCCGCCCTTCGGCGACCTGCGCTTCCGCGCGCCCGAGCCGCCCGCCTCGTGGGAGGGGGTGCGCGACGCGCTGGAGTACGGCCCGACCGCCCCCAAACGCCCCTACGCGCCGCCGCTCGACACGATCCTCCCCGAGATCCACATCGACGGCGACGACTGCCTCAACCTCAACGTCTGGACCCCCGGCCTGTCGGGCCGCAGGCCCGTCATGGTGTGGGTGCACGGCGGGTCCAACCGCAACGGGTCCAACTCCGTGCCCGTCTACGACGGCGGCGCGTTCGCCCGCAGCGGCGTCGTGCTGGTGTCGATCAACTACCGGCTGGGCGTGGAGGGGTTCGGCAGCTTCCCCGACGCGCCGGAGAACCGCGGCCTGCTCGACCAGGTGGCGGCGCTGGAGTGGGTGCGCGACAACATCGAGGCGTTCGGCGGCGACCCCGGCAACGTGACGCTGTTCGGCGAGTCGGCGGGGGCCATCGACATCGCCGCGCTGCTGACCGTGCCGTCCGTCGCGGGGCTGTTCAGCCGGGCGATCGTGCAGAGCGGCCCGCCCGCGGTGGGCCCGCCCGCGGCCGCCAGGAAGACCACCGCGATGATCGCCAAGCTGCTCGGCGTGCCGCCCACGGCTGCGGCCTTCGCCGCGGTCGACCGCGAACGCCTGCTGGACGCGCAGGTGGCGGTCTCCCGCAAGGGCTCGCTGATGGGCGGGCCGGGCTTCGGCCCGGTGCTCGACGGGGAACTGCTGACCGGGCGCGACCTCGATCCCGGCAAGCCCGTGATCTTCGGGCAGACCAGCGAGGAGTACCGGCTCTGGTTCGTGCCGACGGGCCTGGCGGCACGGCTCAAGCCCGTCATGGTGCGCCTGGCGCTGCTGAAGCTGCGGGTGCCCGGCCGGGTGTTCAGGGGGTACCGGGCGCTGCACCCCCGGCTGTCGCCCGGCGAGGCGTTCGGCCTGCTGATCACCGACCACCTGCTGCGCGTCCCGCTCAGGAAGCTGGCCGACGCCCGGCCCGCCGGGCGCACCTGGCTCTACGAGTTCGCCTGGCGGTCGCCGTCGCACGAGCTCGGGGCCGCGCACGCGATGGAGATCCCCTTCGTGTTCGCCACGACGGCGACGGCGGAGGCACAACTGATGACCGGGCCCGACACGCCGGCCGCGCTGACGCGCGCCATGCACGAGGCATGGGTGCGCTTCGCCGAGATGGGCGACCCCGGATGGCCCGCCTGGTCCGCCGCGACCAGGCCGACGCAGGTTTTCGACGAGAACAGCCGCGTGGTCGCCGACCACGCGGCCGAGGTGCACGAGCTGTGGAGCAGATGATGCGTTATCGCGACCCCGCCCTGTCCGTCGAGGATCGGGTATCCGACCTCCTGCCCAGGATGACCCTGGAGGAGAAGGCCGGGCTGATGTTCCACACGCTCGCGGTCATCGGCGACTATCCCGACGGCGCCGACTTCCCCTCGCTGGAGGAGATGGTCGGCGAGCGGCACATGTCCCACTTCAACCTGTACGGCACGCACGCCGCGGGCACCATCGCGAGGTGGCAGAACGAGCTGCAGCAGCGGGCCAGGGAGACCAGGCTCGGCATCCCCGTGACGCTGTCGACCGACCCCAGGCACGCCTTCATCCAGAGCGTGGCCGCCTCGATGAGCGCCGGCGCGTTCTCGCAGTGGCCCGAGCCGCTCGGCCTGGCCGCGATCGGCGACCCCGCCCTGGTGCGCCGGTACGCCGACATCGTGCGCAGGGAGTACTGCGCGGTGGGCATCAGAGTCGCCCTGCACCCGCAGATCGACCTGGCCACCGAGCCGCGCTGGTCGCGGATCTCCGGCACGTTCGGCGAGGACGCCGCGCTCACCTCCAGGCTGGTCACCGCCTACCTGGAGGGCCTGCGCGGCGGGCCCGAGGTCGGTCCGCGCAGCGTGGCCGCCATGGTCAAGCACTTCCCCGGCGGCGGCCCGCAGAAGGACGGCCTCGACCCGCACTACGCCAACGGCCGCGAGCAGGTCTATCCGGGTGGCAGGTTCGACCATCACCTGGAGCCGTTCCGTGCCGCGCTGGCGGCGGGCGCCACGCAGATCATGCCCTACTACGGCATGCCGGTCGGCACGCCGTACGAGGAGGTGGGGTTCGGCTTCAACCGCGGGGTCGTCACCGGGCTGCTCAGGGAGGAGCTCGGGTTCGACGGGATCGTCTGCACCGACTGGACGCTGGTCACCGACCGGGTGGTCTTCGGCGAGCCGATCCCCGCGCGGGCGTGGGGTGTGGAGCACCTGAGCCCGCCGGAACGCGTCCTGAAGATCATCGAGGCGGGTGCCGACCAGCTCGGCGGCGAGCACTGCACCGAGCTGGTGATCGAGCTGGTCAGGAGCGGCAGGGTCGCCGAGGACCGGATCGACGCCTCGGTACGCAGGCTGCTGCGCGAGAAGTTCGTCCTCGGCCTGTTCGACCATCCCTTCGTGGATCCCGACGCGGCCGAGGAGATCGTCGGCAACGCCGTCTACCGGGCGGAGGGCGCCGCCGCGCAACGCGCCGCCGCGACGCTGCTCAAGGGGCCGCTGCCGGCGCTCGGGGACGGCGCGGCCCCGAAGGTGTACGCCGAGGGGTTCACCACCGGCCTCGCGGCCTGGGGCGTGGAGACGGCCGAGCACCCGGGCGCCGCCGACCTGGCGGTGCTGCGGATCGACGCGCCCTACGAGAAGCGCTCCACCTGGTACGAGTCGATGTTCCGCGGCGGCCGGCTGGACTTCCCCGCCGAGCGGCTGGCCGAGATCCTGGCCCTGCTCGACGCGGTCCCGACCGTGGTCGTGATCAACCTGGACCGGCCCGCGGTCATCCCGGAGATCGCCGAGCGGGCCGCCGCGCTGGTGGCCGTCTACGGCGCGAGCGACGAGGCGGTGCTCGACGTCGTGTTCGGACGTGCCACGCCGAAGGGGCGCCTGCCCTTCCAACTGCCCCGCTCGATGGCGGAGGTGGAGGCGGGCCGTCCTGACGTGCCGCAGGAGAGCGCCGACCCGCTGTTCCCGCTCGGCGCGGGGCTGTAGCAGGGGGAGGGACGGCCGGCCGTCCCTCCCCTGCCGCCGGTCTAGCCGGACACGGGGGCGATCAGCGTGCCCGCGAACGCCCGTCTGAGCAGCCCCGCCCGCATCTCGTGCACCAGCGTGAACGTCACGGTGCCGGGCGCGATCCAGCCGCCGTGCGGATGGGCGAGCACCCGTACGGCCGCCGCCGCCACGCCCGCCTCGTGCAGCCTGGCCAGGTAGCGCTCGCCGTGCGCCCGCAGGGGGTCGTGCTCGGAGATCACCAGGGCGGCGGGCGGAAGCCCGGACAGGTCGGGCGCGTGCAGCGGCGAGACGTAGGGGTCGCGCGGATCGCCGTCGGTGCCCAGGTAGTAGGCGGCGTACCGGAGCACCTCGGCGCTCGTCAGGCCGCCGAGCCCGCCGTCCGCGTCGTTGCCCTCGGGCGTGAGGTCGAGCGCGGGCGCGTCGAGCTGCTGGAAGATGGGCAACGGCAGCCCCCTGTCCCTGAGCAGGAGGCAGAGCGCGGCCGTCAGGTTGGCGCCCGCCGAGGCACCGCCGAGCGCGACCCTGCGCGGGTCGATCCCGAGCTCGTCCGCGTGGTCGAGCAGCCACAGGTAGGCGGCCAGGCAGTCCTCCAGCGGCAGGGGGTAGGGATGCTCGGGCGCCAGCCGGTAGTCCACCGACGCCACCGCGCACGGCACCAGGCTCGCCAGGGGGCCGCACTCGACCTCGCCGGCGTCGAGGTCGCCCTTGTACCAGCCGCCGCCGTGCAGGAACACCAGCAGCGGAGCCGGCTCGGCGAGACCCTTCGGCCTGGTCAGCCGCACCGTGACCGCCCCGCCCTCGACCGGCACCCGGTGTTCCTCCACCAGGAGCGAGGGGTCATGAGGTGGCGCGATGAGCAGCATCGTCGCGTTGGACCTGCGGCGCTCCTCGTCGAGGTCGCCGGGCGTGGCGGGCGGCAGCTCGGCCGCGTGCGCGGCGAGCCTGCCGTAGAGGCGGACAAGCGGGGGGTCGAGGTGCATGAACGCTCCCGTCGTTCTCACTGGCCGAGGGCGGATCCCACGGCCGCCAGGTCGCGCTCCAGCGACCTGGCGTAGGACTCGATGGCGTCGACGAGGTCGACCTCGTCGGGGTCGAGCAGCCACTGGGTGGCCAGACCGTCGAGGGTGGCCAGGATCTCCGCCGCCTTGCGGGCGGGCACGACGTCGGCCCTGATCTCGCCGCGTTCCTGGCCGACCGCCAGCGCGTCGGCGAGAAGCGCGCGCATTTCCCGGTAGCGGTCGCGGAAGAACGCGTGCGCGGGATCACCCTCGTCCAGGTTCTCGGCGAGCAGCACGGCGAAGAGTTTGGTCAGGCCGCGTTCGGCGCTGTTCCGGTGGGCGTAGGCGGGCATCTCGCGGACGGTGGCGAGGCCGCCGAGCGCGGTCACCTCGCGCGCGTAGTCCATGCTGCGCGAGTCGCGCCACTCGATGACCGCTCTGAGCAGGCCTTCCTTGTTGCGGAAGTGGTAGAGGAGGCCGGGTTCGGTGATGCCGACGCGGGCCGCGATCTCGGTCATGCCGGTGCCTCTGAAGCCTCTTCTCGCGAACATCTCCGCGGCGATTCCGGCGATTTCCTCGCGTCGCCCCGATGCCCTTCTCTGTGCCATGCCCGGCATTCTAGATTATTACTTACTTAGTTGTAAGTAAGGAGCTTGGATGAGGATTTCCCGGGTGCGTGTCGAGCAGTTGAGCGAGCCGTTCCTCGGCATCGGCGTCGCCGACCCCCGGCTGTCGTGGACGACCGAGGCCGACGGGCCGTGGCGGCAGACCGCCTACGAGGTCGAGGCGCGTGGCCGGCGGGTGGTGGTCGAGTCGGACGCGTCGGTGCTGGTGCCCTGGCCGTTCGAGCCGCTGGCGTCGAGGGAACGGGTGACCGTACGGGTACGGGTGCGCGGCGCGGGCGGCTGGTCGGCGTGGAGCGCTCCGGTGCCCGTGGAGGCGGGCCTGCTGTCCGCCCACGACTGGTCGGCCCGCTTCGTCAGCCCGGGAGAGGGCCGCGACCTGCTGCGCGCCGAGTTCGACGCGCGGCCCGGCCTCACCCGCGCCCGCCTCTACGTCACCGCGCTCGGCGTCTACGAGGTGGAGCTCAACGGGCAGCGGGTCGGCGCCGACGTGCTCGCGCCCGGCTGGACCAGCTACGGTCACCGGCTGCGCTACCAGACCTTCGACGTCACCGGCCTGGTCAGACCGGGCCGCAACGCGATCGGCGCGATGCTCGGCGAGGGCTGGTACAGCGGCCGCATCGGCTTCGCCGACGCCGGCGTCCCCTACGGCGACGGCGTGGCGCTGCTGGCCCAGCTCGAGCTCGTCCACTCCGGCGACGAGGTCGAGCGCGTGGTGACCGGCACCCACTGGCTGGCCGCGAGCGGGCCGATCGTCTCCAGCGGCATCTACGACGGCGAGTGCTACGACGCGGGACGGGAGCGCCGCGGCTGGTCGCGGCCCGGCCACGACACCGAGGACTGGACGCCCGCCCTGGCCGTCGAGCGTGACCTCGCCACGCTGACCGCGCCCACGGGGCCGGCCGTCCGCCGCGTCGAGACGCTGAGCGGCCGGAGCGACGGTGCCGTCGTGGACTTCGGCCAGAACCTCGTCGGCCGCCTCAGGATCACGGCCGAAGGGCGCGCGGGCGAGCAGGTCGTCCTCAGGCACGCCGAGGTGCTGGAGGACAGCGAGCTGTGCACCCGCCCGCTGCGCACCGCCGCCGCCGTCGACACCTACACCCTGCGCGGCGGCGGGGAGGAGACGTGGGAGCCGCGCTTCACCTTCCACGGCTTCCGCTACGCCGCGATCGAGGGCCCGGTCACCGGGGCGCACGCGGTCGTCTGCCACACCGACATGGCGCGCACCGGCTGGTTCGAGTGCTCCGACCCGCTGCTCAACCGCCTGCACGAGAACGTCGTGTGGAGCATGCGCGGCAACTTCCTCGACCTGCCCACCGACTGCCCGCAGCGCGACGAGCGGCTCGGCTGGACCGGCGACCTGCAGGTCTTCGCCCCCACCGCGGCCTTCCTCTACGACTGCGCGGGACCGCTCACCTCCTGGCTCGCCGACCTGGCCGCCGAGCAGGGCGAGGACGGCTCGCTGCCGGTCGTCGTGCCCAACCCGCTCGGCCCCGAGGCGGTCTTCGCGGCCGCCGGATGGTGCGACGCCGCGGTCATCGTGCCCTGGACGCTGTACGAGAGGTACGGCGACGCGGGCATCCTCCAGGACCAGTTCGACAGCATGCGCCGCTGGGTCGACCACGTGGCGGCGCTCGGCGAGGAGTACCTCACCGGCCGCCAGTTCGGCGACTGGCTGGACCCGTCGGCGCCCCCCGACCGGCCCGGCGAGGGCAGGACGCCGAAGCGGCTGGTGGCCGCCGCCTACCACGTCCGCTCGGCGGACCTGGTCGCCATGGCCGCCGACGTGCTCGACCGCCAGGCCGAGCACGACCACTACACCGCGCTCGCCGCCGCGGCGCGCGCCGCCTTCGCCGAGGAGTTCGTCACCGCCGACGGGCAGGTCCTCGGCGACTCGGCCACCGGGTACGCGCTGGCCATCCGCTTCGGCCTGCTGCCCACCGGGGCGCAGCGCGTCCGGGCGGGCGCCCGGCTGGCCGCCCTCGTCGAGCGGGACGGCCACCGGATCCCCACCGGGTTCCTCGGCACGCCGCTGGTGTGCGACGCGCTCGCCGACACGGGCCACCTGGAGACCGCCTACCGGCTGCTGACCCAGCGCGCGTGCCCGTCGTGGCTGTATCCGGTGACCATGGGGGCCACCACCGTCTGGGAGCGCTGGGACAGCATGCTGCCCGACGGGTCGGTCAACCCGGGGGAGATGACCTCCTTCAACCACTACGCGCTCGGCGCGGTCGCCGACTGGATGCACAGGACCGTCGCGGGGCTGGCGCCCGGCGCGCCCGGCTACCGCAGGCTGCTGGTGGCGCCGCGGCCGGGTGGCGGGCTGACGTGGGCGAAGGCGGAGCTGCGCACGCCGTACGGCATGGCGGAGACGCGCTGGTCGCTGGACGGCGGGCGGCTGGCCGTGGCGGCCGTGGTGCCGCCGAACACGACGGCGGTGGTCAGCCTGCCCGGCCGGGCGCCCTTCGAGGTCGGCTCGGGACACCACCACTGGTGACCGGAGCCCCTGCCGGTCAGCAGGCGCGCCTGTCCTCGATGTGGGCGATCGCGAGCTCGTGGCCGTCCTGGCCACGCTTGCCCCGTCCGAACAGGCCGACGGTGAGGTCGTCGCGGGCTTCGAGCTCGTCCTCCGCGACGTAGGTGAGGATGTCGGGGTGGTGGCCCGTCACGGCCCAGCCGGGGGCGTCGTCCAGGTCGACGGTGATGAAGTCGCCCGCCGGCGTCCCCGGCCGCACGGGACCGTACTCGCGCAGCAGCTCCTTGGCCTGTTCGGCGAGGTCGTCGGCCGGTTCCGTCAGGATCACGCAGGTGCCGTTGGCGAACAGCACCCACGACGTGGCGGGGTGCAGCAGCCGCCGCCAGATCGCGATCACGCTCTCGTGGGTCATGGCGGCCACGGTAGTGATCGGCTACGACAGATCCGATCTACGCGATCCCGGTGCTGAGCTGCTGCTCCTCGGCCGCGACCCGGGCGTCGTAGGCCGAGCGCGCGGCCGCGACGTGCTGCTGGTGCTCCTCCGTCCAGACCACCAGCGTCTTGATCGCCTCGTGCAGCGTGGCGCCGAGCGGTGTGAGCGTGTAGTCGACGCGCGGCGGCACCACGGGGTGGACGGTCCGCTGGACCAGCCCGTCGCGCTCCAGCTGCCGCAGCGTCACCGTCAGCATGCGCTGGCTCACGCCGTCGATCTGGCGGCGCAGCTCGGTGAAGCGCATGGTGCGGCGCTCCAGGAGCGCGATCACCAGCAGCGACCACTTGTCGGCGATCCGGTCGAGGATCTGGCGGACCTCGCAGTCGGCCCGCGTGTCCCACTGGATCACCTCGTCATCCATGGTTTCGCAGGAGTAACTCGGTGCCTTTGAAGTGCCGTCTTCCACAGTTCCTCATGGTGACGCAGGATGCTCTCGGTTACAAGAAAGAACCGACATACCTTTCGATACCGAGGGATCACTGTGTCTGCCACTGTCTCATCACCGCCGCTCGACCGGATGACACCGCGTGCCTGGGGAATGCTCCTCGTCCTGTGCGGCGCGATCTTCCTCGAGGGCATCAACGTCGCCATGCTCAACGTGGCCCTCCCCGCGATCAGGACCGATCTCGGCCTGTCCACCGGCGAGCTGCAGTGGGTGATGAGCGCCTACGTGCTCGGCTACGGCGGTTTCATGCTGCTCGGCGGGCGGGCCGCCGACCTGTTCGGCCGGCGCGCGATGTTCCTGTCGTGGCTCGCGGTCTTCCTCGTGGTCTCCGCGCTCGGCGGGATGGCGAGCGAGGGCTGGATGCTGATCGCGGCGAGGTTCGTGGCGGGAGTCGCCGCGGCGGTCATGACACCCGCCGGCCTGTCGATCATCACGACCAGCTTCGAGGAGGGCAGGCAGCGCAACCAGGCGCTGCTGGTCTACTCGGGCACCGCGGCCGGCGGTTTCTCGCTCGGCCTGGTGCTCGGCGGCCTGCTCGCCGAGGCCGAGTGGCGCTGGGTGCTGTTCGCGCCCGCCGTACTCGCCCTGATCATCCTGGTGGCGGCGGTGCCGCTGATCCCGAAGGCCGACCAGCGGCGGCGGAAGGGGCAGCGCGTCGACCTGGCGGGCGCGGTCATGGTCACCGGCGCCATCATGCTGCTGGTCGTCGGCATCGAGCGCGCCACCCACGTGGGCCCCGGCGTCACGGCGGCCACGATCGCCGCCGGGCTGGCGCTGTTCGCGCTCTTCGTCGTGGTCGAGCGCCGCTCGCCCGCGCCTCTGGTACGGCTCGGCATCTTCCGTTCCGGACCGCTGGTGCGCGCCAACCTCGCGGGACTGCTGTTCTCGGCCTCCTTCTTCGGCTTCCAGTTCGTCGTCGTGCTCTACCTCCAGGAGCTGCGCGGCTGGTCGTCGCTCGAGACGAGCCTGGCCATGCTGGCGATCGGCGCCGACGCCATCCTCGCGCCGACGTTGACGCCCAGGCTGGTCGACCGCTTCGGCAACGCCAAGGTCATCCTGTACGGCCTGCTCCTCGCGGCGCTGTCGTACGCGCTGTTCCTGCCGGTAGGTATGGACTGGACCTACGCCGCCATGTTCCCCACGATGATCATCCTCGGTGTGGCGTTCGCGCTCGCCTACGGCCCGCTGACGATCGTCGCCACCGACGGCGTCGACGAGAGCGAGCAGGGCCTGGCGGGCGGGCTGCTCTACACCTCCTTCCAGTTCGGCGCCGCGCTCGGCCTGGCCGCCACCACCGCCGTCATCGTCACCTCGCAGAACCTCGCGGACTCCTACCGGTCCGCCCTCGTCGTGCCGCTCGTCGCGGCCGGCCTGGCCGCCGCGGTCAGCGCCTTCGGACTCAGGAAGGGAAGCGCCCGATGACCATCGCCTTCAGCGACATCGAGCAGGAGTTCAACGCCTACATCGGCTCGATCGTGTACTCCACCATGGTCACGGTCGACGCCGCCAACCGGCCGCGCACCCGCGTGCTCATCCCCGTCTGGGAGAACGTCGACGGCCAGCCCGTCGGCTGGCTGGCCACCTACCGGACCCCCGTGAAGGCCGCCCACCTGGCCGGCAACCCCCACACGAGCTTCTCCTACTGGTCGCGCGGCAACAACTCGGTCGCCATCGACGCCGTCGCGGCCTGGGTCGACGACGGCGAGACCAGACGTCATGTCTGGGAGCAGTATCGCCGGACCAGCCCGCGGGGAGCGGGCTACGACCTCGGGAACTTCTGGACCTCGCCGGCCGACCCGAAGCTGCACGTCCTGCGGCTGGAGCCGTACCGGATCCAGGTCATCCGCGGCATGGACCTGCGCGGCAGGATCTGGCGGAAGGCACCCGCGCTCACCTGAGCCGCGCCGGGGCGAACCTGCCTCCGGAGCGGCGCGCTAGTCGTCCAGGCCGCGGGCGCTCAGGGCCTCGCCCAAGGCGTCCGCGTGGCGGAGGGCGCTGACCACCAGCGGCACCGCGAACGCCCGCACGCTCCACGAGACGCCGCGCGCCCGCTGCGCGTCCCGCACCCTGGTCGCGAGCGCCGAGATGACCGGCACGCTGCGGACGGTCAGCGACAGCAGCAGCGACACGCGGAACGGGTCGATCCCGAACGCGCGCAGCGGCGCGAAGCAGCGCTCGAAGCAGGCGGTCATGTCGGCGAACCTGGTGGTGAGCGTGACCAGTCCGGCAAGCGCCACCGCGAGCACGATCCGCAGCGTGGACGAGACCGCGCCGTAGAGGTCCACCAGCGCGAACTGCATGACGAAGAGCACCACGGCGAACCAGCGCAGCGGCCTGACCTGCGCCCACGCCGCGGCCGGCCCCACACCCGAGACCGCGTAGAGCAGCACGACCAGCACCGTGAAGCCACCGAGCCACAGCGGCGAGCCGAGCAGCAGCAGCGTCGTGCACAGCAGCGCGAGACCCAGCAGCTTCGCCCCCGCGGGCAGCCGGTGCAGGAACGAGTCGCCGGGCAGGTAGATCCCGGTCATGACATGAGGTCCCGGTAGTGGTCGATCGCCGCCTTCGGCGTGGAGTCGGCCACCACCCGGCCCTGGTCGAGCACGAGGACGCGGTCGAAGGAGTCGAGCAGGCCGAGATCGTGGGTGACGACGACCACCTGCTGGGGCAGCCGGCCCATCAGGTCGGCGACCTGGCGGGAGTGACGCAGGTCCAGCAGCGTGGTCGGCTCGTCCATGATCAGGATCTGCGGGTCGAGCACCAGCACCGAGCACAGGGCCAGCAGCTGCTTCTGCCCGCCCGACAGCTGGTGGGCGGGATGGTCGGCGTGGTCGGCCAGGCCGTACCTGGACAGGACGGCGCGCACCCGCTCGGCCACCTCGTCGCGGGACAGGCCCTTGCGCCGCAGCGAGAACGCGACGTCCTCGGCGACGGTCGGCATCACGATCTGCGCGTCGGGGTCGGTGAACAGGAACCCCACGTCCCGCCTGATGCGGGCGGCGTGGCGGCGCGTGTCGAGGCCGAGGACTGTGACGTCACCGGAGGTGGGCAGGGCCAGCCCGTTGATCAGGCGGGCGAGCGTGCTCTTGCCGGAACCGTTCGCGCCCACGACGCCGATCCTGCGCTCCGGCAGGGACAGCGTCAGGTCGGACAGCACCTCACGCTCGCCGAGCGTGACGTTGACGCCGCTGAACTCGATCATTCACACCACCTCGAACAGGGCCGCCACGCCCATGCCGCCGCCGACCGCGGCGGTCGCCAGCCCCAGCGTCCCCGAGGGCGCGCCGGAACGCACGAGCCTGCTGAACAGCCTGGTCACCACCACCGCGCCGGTCGCGCCCCACGGATGTCCGAGGGCGAGCGCGCCGCCGTCGGCGCAGACGCGATCCAGGTCGGCCTCCAGCGCGTCCGTCACCGCGAGCACCTGCGCGGCGAACGCCTCCACGATCTCCACCGCCGCGACGTCCGCCATGCTCACGCCGGTACGGCCCAGCACCCGCCGGACGGCCGGCACGGGACCCCAGCCGGGCAGCGCGGGATCGCATCCGGTGACCGCGCCGGCCACCAGCCGCAGACCCGGCAGCCCCGCGCGCAGCCGCTCGGGCACGACGGCGACCGCCGCCGCGCCGTCGCTGATCGGCGAGGAGTTGCCCGCGCTGACCGTGCCGCCGGGCACGAAGGCGGCGGGCAGCCGCGCCAGGGTCTCCCTGCGCAGCACGCGGGGCCGCTGGTCGGCGCGCCTGCCGTCGATCTCCACCAGCTCGTCGTCGAAGCGGGCGGCGACCGCTCTGGCGTGGCTGCGGAAGGCGTAGTCGTCCTGGCGCTCCCGGGAGATGCCGCGCGCGGCGGCCAGGGCCTCCGCGGCGGGTCCCATGTCGGGATCGGGATGGCCTGAGGGCGCGAAGGGCGCCCTCCGGTACGGCTCGGCGGCCCCGCGCATGGTCCGCAGCGGCGCCGTCGACGCGCTCTCCACGCCGCCGGCGATGACCAGGCCGGCGTCTCCCGCGCGGACCGCCTGGCCCGCCAGCAGGATCGCGGCCAGGCCGCTGCCGCACTGGCGGTCCACGGTGAGGCCGGGCACGTCGTGTCCCAGGCCGGCGGCGAGCACCGAGACGCGGGCCAGGTTGCCGCCGGGGCCCATGCAGTTGCCGAGCACGACGTCGTCGACCGCGAGGTGCGGGACCTCCCCGGCGACCGCCGCGATCACGGGCGCGGCCAGCCGGTCGGCCGGCAGCGACTTGTAGGCGTGGCCCGCCGTCCCGATGGGGGTACGGCGCGCGGCCACGACGACAGGCTGCTCGCTCATGTCAGACGAGCCGCCTCAGCTCGGGATCGCCACCGGCCAGCCGGGCGGCGACCACGCCTCGGGCCGGCTTGCCCGTGGGGGTGCGCGGCAGGTCGCCCATGGCGTACCAGCGCCTCGGCCGCTGGGCGGCGTCGAGGCCGCCGCGCGCGATCGCGTCGAGCGCCGCCCGCGAGGGCGGCGAGCCCTCCAGCACCGCGGTCACGACCGAGCCGAGCCGGGGGTGCGGCGAGCCGACGACGACCAGGTCGGTGACGCCCGGCACGCCGCGCAGCACGGCTTCGACGTCCTCCGGCACCACGGTCGCGCCGCCGGTCTGGATCGCGCCGTCGCCGCGCCCGCGCAGCCGCAGCGGTTCTCCCCGCCGGTACGGCTCGGCGAGGTCGCCGACGCTCATCCAGCCCTCCCTGTCGGTCTTCAGCGGTCCTCGCGCCCCGGCGAGGTAGCCCTGCGACAGCCACGGCGAGCGCGCCCACACCTCGCCGGCGCGCACCTGGATCTCGACCTCGGGGAAGGGGCGCAGGCCCGTTCCGTCGACGTCGACGGCGATGAACGACGTTTCGCTCGAGCCGTAGTACGACACGACCCCCACCCCGGCCCGGGAGGCGACCTCCCACGCCTGCGGGGACAGCGCGGCGCCGCCGACCACCGCGGTGCGCAGCGGGCCGCCGACCTCCTCCAGCACGTCGAGGACGGCCGGCAGGCGGTGCGGCACCACGTGGACGACGGTGGCCTTCCTGAGCTGGACGGTCAGCGAGCCGGGCGACCAGCGTCCGGGGACGATCACCGTCGCGCCGCTCGCCAGGGCGTGGACGGCCGCGAAGCCGTACAGGGAGGAGACCAGCGGTCCCGGCACCAGCACGACGTCGTCGGGGCCGATGCCGGCCAGCGCGCCGAGGTGCAGGAAGGAGCCGGCCCAGGACGCGCGGGTGCGGACCACGGCGCGCGGCCTGCCGGTGCTGCCGGAGGTCAGGCACGCCCACGCCAGGTCGTCGGCGGCGGGCGCGGCCGGGACCCGCGCACTCGCGGTGACCGGGAGGGGCGCGTCGACGTGCAGGTCGACGGGGACCGTATCGGCCACCCGCGCGCGCTGCTCCTCGTCGCACAGCAGCGGCGTGGCGCCCGCCAGGTCGGCGGCCAGCACGGCGACGAGCTGGTCGACCGGGTCGGACAGGGTGATCGCCACCAGCCCCTTGCCGTCAAGGGGCCTGGAGATCACCTCCTGCCACAGCTGGGCGTAGGTCAGGGAGCCTCGGGGACCGTACAGCGCCGGCTGGTGAGGACGCTCGACGGCGTGGCGCTGGACCTGTGCGGCGACGGGCATGCGCTGATCAACCGGCCTTGACCCGCTCGCGGTGGACGGCGGGGACGGCGTCGGGGTAGGCCCGTTGCGTGCCTCGCGCCACGAGCGTCGCGAGCACCGCCTTGGCCACGTCGCCGGGGATGAAGGCCAGGCTTCCCAGGGCCGCGGCGCCGAGCGGCAGCCCCGTGATGGCCGCCTGGACGGGGACGCCGAACAGGTAGATCACGCCGACGCCGCCCGCGAGGCAGGCGACGAGCAGGCGGAAGGTGCCGGGGTTCTTGCCGCCGCGCTCGACGATCCAGCCGGTGAGGGCCGCACCGGGGATCCAGCCGAGCAGGAAGCCCACCGAGGGCCCGGTGAACACGCCGAGACCGCCGCGCCCGCCCGCGAGCAGCGGCAGGCCCGCGGCCACCAGCACGACCAGGACGGTCACCGCGAGCGCGCCGCGCCACGAGCCGAGGATCGCGCCGGCCAGCATCACGCCGAACGTCTGCAGGGTGATGGGGACGGCGTTGCCGAAGAGGTTGAGCGCCCCCGGCAGGCCGAGGACGGCGATCAGCGCGGCGAACACACTGATCCTGGCGATGTCCCCGGTAGGGAACCTGCGACGGCTGGGGGAATCATTCATCATGCGTCTGATCACACACCAGGATGTGCGGGATCGAGCATGGAGACTTCCCACAACATTCCGGCTGGTCGTCTGAGCGGCTGGGACGTGACAACGGTACCCGGCCCTCTGACATGCGTGGATCCGCCCGAGGCGGGTAGCGCTCCGGGTGGAGGTGCCGAAATGTCTGACACGAACGGGGTCGTCGAGTACCTCAGGACACGCTTCGGCAAGGAGGCGGACTCCCAGGCGCACCGGGCCGCGCGGAACATCCGGCAGTGGTCCGACGAGCTGGCGTCCGCGGCCGACACCGGCGAGCCGGGCTCGCCCGTGGACGCGGCGATGCAGGAGATCGCGGGCGTGGGGCTGCGCGCGGCCGACTACCTGGACCAGCGGGGATTCGCCGGGATCGTCGAGGACGTCAAGGACCTGGCCAGGAGGCGGCCCCTGCTCTTCGCCGCCGGGGCCGTGGCCCTCGGCATCGTCATCGGACGCGTGCTCGCCTCGGCCCGCGACGTCTCCACAGGCGACTCCTCCTCCGAGGTCTCGCGGGAGGCGTCCTCGCGCGATGCCTCCTCGCGCGATGCCTCCTCGCGCGAGGCGTCCCTGCGGGAGGGCCGCACCCCTCCTCTTCCCCCGGCGTGAGGACGGTGCGACGATCCCACCGTGATCGACGCTGAGACCGGCTGGTACTTCATGCACGCCTCGATCAAGGGTGTCGTGCTGCACGGCGACCGGGTGCTGCTGTGCAGGAACCCCCGCGGCAGGTGGGAACTGCCCGGCGGCTGGCCCGCGAAGGAGGACACCACGCTGGCCGAGGTCGTCGCGAGGGAGGTGCGCGAGGAGAGCGGCCTCGAGGTGACGGTCGGGCCCGTGGTCGGCGCCGAGATCCTGACCATCGGGAAGGCCGGCAAGGTGGTGATCGTCGCCCTCCTGGCCACCGTTCGGGGCTGCCCGCCGTCCGCGCTGACGCCGAGCGACGAGCACAGCGACCTCAGGTTCTTCCCCGCCGCCGACCTGCCCGACGACCTCGAGGACGGCTACGCCCCCCTGATCAGGTCAGCGGTCGAACCAGCCCCTGACGTCGCTCAGGCTGAGTAGCGCGATCACGGCGACGGCGCCGATCAGGTGGACGTTGAGCAGGTCGGTGGGCCGCAGCAGGCCGTAGACCAGAAGGGGGACGGTCTGCACGACGGCCGTCAGCGCCTCGACGACCAGCGCGGTGACCCACACCCACCGGCGCCGGGACCGCCACCTGACCGTGATCAGGAGCAGCGCGACGGGGATGACGATCGCCGGCAGGAAGACGGTCAGATCGAAGGGGGACCGGCCGAGAAGCCCCGCCACGACCAGCAGGCCGAGGTAGCCGAAGGCGGTTTGGACGATCAGGATCACCCGTGCCACGGTCACGAGGGCGGGCGTCCCGGAGGCTAACTGGTCGCTCATCTCGCTAGCCAACCACGGAACGGGTGCTGCGCAGGAGGAGGACGCCGGTGAGGGCGACGAGCGCGGCGGTGCCGCCGTGCATGAAGTACGCCAGGGCGGGCACGCCGTGCTGGCTGAGGACCACGACGGCGTCGCCGAGCGGGATGGCGGCGATCGCGAGCATCGTCCAGCCCAGGGCGCGGCGCTGGCCGACGATCAGCAGGGTGAAGATGATGAGCCCGGTGGCCACGTCGCGCACGCCCTTCACCAGCAGGAACGAGCTGTCGGACGGGACCGTGCGGAAGCCGAAGCCCACCGCGACCGCCTGCGGGTCGATGAGGTAGTTGAGGCCGACGTAGGAGATGAACAGGCCGCCGATGACGGCGAGGGCGAGGGCGACACGAGACATGGGGGCTCCTTTATTAGTTATTACTTACTAAGTTTCGCGGGCACGAAAAACGCCGTCAGGGGGCGGCGAAGTTCGACCAGACGCGGTGGTCGGGAGGGAAGCCGAGCGACACGAGCGTGTTGATCAGCATGCCGTACGACATGAAGAACGTGGTCTCGTGGGCGTCGGCGCCGAGCAGCAGGTGGATGGCGTCCCACCAGTCCTCCCACACCTTGCGGATCTCCGCGCCGAACTCGTCCTCCATGGCGGCGACGGCCACGTAGACCTGCATCTGCATGAGCAGCATGTCGCGGTCCTGGATGAGCCGCTTGTAGGCGGCGGCCATCGACATGTGGGGGTCGCCGGGGTCCATGCCGTCCTCCAGGGCCTTCCGTGTCTCCGCCAGGCAGCGGGTGGCGGCGGCCAGGAAGATGGCCTGCTTGCCGGGGAAGAGCCGGAAGAGGTACGGCTGGCTGACCCCCACGCGGCGGGCGATCGCCTCGGTGGAGGTGCCGTGGTAGCCGCCGCGCGCGAACTCCGTGATCGCGGCGCGGATGACGCTCTCTCGCCGTTCCTCGGCGCTCATCCTGACCATGCGAATAAGTTAGTGGCCAATCACTAACGGGGTCAAGTTCGGCGCAGTGACCGGCGTCCAATAGTGTCCGGAGCATGAGCACTCACTTCGACGTTGTCGTCCTCGGCGCGGGGCCCGGGGGATACACGGCGGCGGTCCGCGCCGCCCAGCTCGGCCTTCGAACGGCCGTCATCGAGGAGAAGTACTGGGGCGGCGTCTGCCTGAACGTGGGCTGCATCCCCTCCAAGGCGCTGCTGCGCAACGCGGAGTTGGCGCACATCTTCACCAAGGAGGCCAAGACCTTCGGCATCAACGGTGAGGTGACCTTCGACTACGGCGCCGCCTTCGAGCGCAGCCGCAAGGTCGCCGACGGCCGGGTCAAGGGCGTCCACTTCCTGATGAAGAAGAACGCGATCACCGAGTTCGACGGGCGCGGCACCTTCATCGACGCCAACACCATCGAGGTGAACGGTGACACCGTCACCTTCGACCACTGCATCATCGCCGCGGGCACCACGACGAAGCTGATCCCCGGCACCACTCTCTCCGAGCGCGTGGTCACCTACGAGGAGCAGATCCTCACCGAGGAACTGCCCGGCAGCATCATCATCGCGGGCGCCGGCGCCATCGGCGTCGAGTTCGCCTACGTGCTGCACAACTACGGCGTCAAGGTGACGATCGTCGAGTTCCTCGACCGCGTGGTCCCGCTGGAGGACGAGGAGGTGTCGAAGGAGCTGGCCAAGCGCTACCGCAAGCTCGGCATCGACGTCCTCACCTCCACCAGGGTCGACTCCATCGAGGACACCGGCGCCTCGGTCAAGGTGACCGTCACCAAGGACGGCCAGCAGCAGGTCCTCGAGGCCGACAAGGTGCTGCAGGCGATCGGCTTCCAGCCGCGCGTCGAGGGCTACGGCCTGGAGAAGACCGGCGTCAAGCTGACCGACCGCGGCGCCATCGCCGTCGACGGCCGCGGCCGCACCAACGTGCCGCACATCTTCGCCATCGGCGACGTCACCGCCAAGCTGATGCTGGCGCACGCCGCCGAGGCCATGGCCATCATCGCCGCCGAGACGATCGGCGGCGCGGAGACCATGGAGGTCGACTTCGCGATGATCCCGCGCGCGACGTACTGCCAGCCGCAGATCGCCAGCTTCGGCTTCACCGAGGCGCAGGCGCGCGACCTGGGCTACGACGTGAAGGTCGTCAAGTTCCCCTTCACCGCGAACGGCAAGGCCCACGGCCTCGGCGACGCCCAGGGCTTCGTGAAGATCATCTCCGACACCACGCACGGCGAGCTGCTCGGCGCCCACCTGATCGGCCCCGAGGTCACCGAGCTGCTGCCCGAGCTGACCCTGGCCCAGCAGTGGGACCTGACCGTCCACGAGGTCGCCCGCAACGTCCACGCCCACCCGACGCTCGGTGAGGCGGTCAAGGAAGCGATCCACGGTCTCGCCGGCCACATGATCAACATGTGACGACTCCGGCCCCGGAAGAGGGCAGGCCGCCCGGGCTCGCCGGGCCGCCTGCCCTCTTCCGTTCGTCGCCGGTTTCCGGGGACCCGCCCGAACTGTCGGTGCGGTTTGGTTACATCGTGGTCATGGGAGTGAGCGTCGAGGAGTTCCTGCGGATCGTCATGCGGCTGCCGGAGGTGTCGCAGCACGAGAGCGCCGGCTACGTCGGTTTCAAGGTGACGGGCAAGGGGTTCGGCTACCTGTGGGAGGAGACCGAGACGGTCGGGCTCAAGGCCACGATCGAGGAGCAGCTCGCGATGGTCGCCGAACGGCCCGAGGTGTTCGAGGCCCAGTTCACGGCGGGCAGGTTCGGCTGGGTCGTGGTGCACCTCGACGGCATCGACGCCGACGAGCTGAGCGAGATGGTCCTCGAGGCGTGGTCCCTGTCGGCGCCCAAACGGCTGCTGAGCGCCGTGTGATGCCCCAATGGGGCGCGCCTCGCGCGTGACGGGCTCGGGTCGGGAGGCCGGGCCGGCCCTGTGGCGTGGTCAGCGGGGATCGACGATGCGGCCGTGCCTGATCGCGACGGCCAACAGCAGGACGGAGGCCGCGACCGCCACCCCTCCAAGCCCCACCGCCACCCAGCGCGATATCTCGATGAGCGGGGTCTCGTCGTCGAACAGGACCCCCGACAGGGGGAAGGCCGCGAGCGAGGCGATCAGGGTGCAGCCGCCCAGGATGCCGTACACCTTGCCTTGGGCGAGTGTGGTGGCCGCCTGGAAGGACAGGACGAACCCGGTCGTCATCAAGGCGAGGAAGGCGATCGCCGCGACGACGTTCGCCGTGGTGAAGGACACCGCGGGCCCTTCGGGCGTCAGTGACCTCAGGAGCAGGGTCACGCCGACGTAGGCCAGAGCGCCCGTGGCCAGCCCCCCTACCGTCTTCTGGAGGGCCGTGGGCCTGCCCGACCGCGTGTCGAGCTGCGCGGCGATCGTCGCCGCGTACTCCTTCGGGGTGCCGAACGCCGTCGTGGGGTCCTCGCCCGTCTCCGCGACGTGCGCCTCGACCTCCGCCAGTACCTCGCCGACCCGGGCCCCCGAGATGTCGCGCAGGCGCAGCGCCAGCGTCAGGTCCTCGCGGTACTTCCTGTCAAGAGCGGTCATGCCTTCACTCCTCGCTCGATCACGGTGATCGCGGTCTTCGCGAATGCCGCCCATTCGGGCCCCTGCGTCGCGAGCGCCGCCCGGCCTTCGTCGGTCAGCCTGAAGAACTTCCGGCCCGGCCCGCCCTCTCCCGCCCGCCACTCGGCCCGCAGCAGGCCGTCGGTGGTCAACCGGTTGAGCAGCGGGTAGAGCGTGCCCGCCTTCATGTCGGGCATCCCGGCCCGGTCCAGGCGCTGGAGCAGGGCGTAGCCGTAGTCCTCGCCGGTCTCGGCGAGCAGGGCCAGCACGGCGAGGTCGAGCACCCCGCGCAGCCACTGTGTCCGCCTGGACGTCACGTCCGCCATGAAAGGACGGTAACACCAACTAGTAGGCGTCGCCTAGTAGTAGGCGTGACAGACTCAGGCGCGGCGGGACGGCCGGCGTCGGCGGGGCAGGGGCGGGCGTGCGAGCGATCGGCGAGATCATGGTTTACTTCGCCCCCGTGAACGTGACTCAGGGGTGGGACAGCGTGGCGACGCTGGTCGACGGCCGATGGATCGAACGGCGCCCGCGCCGGCCCGAGGTGGCCGGGCTGCTGATGATGGAGACCACGGTGATGCCATGGCTGGCGGCCCAGCTACCGATGCGGGTCCCCGTGCCGCACGTGGCCGGCGACGACCCGCTGGTCGTCCGGCATGAGGCCGTTCCGGGCGACCCGGTGCGGGAGCTGACGGCCGCCCACGGCCGCCAGGTCGGCGCCTTCCTCGGGGCGCTCCACCGGGCGGACGTCGGGGAGGCGGTCGCGCGGGGCCTGCCCGACGACGCCGTGAAGGAACGCGAAGCCCTCGTCGAACGGCTGCGTGACGTGGTCGTGCCGCTGCTGCCCGACCCGCGTCCCGCGCATGCGCTGCTCGACAGGGTCGCTGGATTGCCCGCCGACACGGTCGTCCACGCGGACCTCGGCCCCGAGCACCTGCTGTCCGAGGGCGGCGAGCTGACCGGCGTGATCGACTTCTCCGACGCCCATGTGGGCGACCGGGCGCTGGATCTGTCCTGGATCCTGTACGGCACGCCGCGCCCCTTCGCCGACGCCGTGGCCGCCGAGTACGGCGTGAGCGAGCGGGAGCGGGACCGCGCCCTGGTCTGGCACCGCCTGGGCCCCTGGCACGAGGTCCTGCACGGGCTCGACACCGATGACCCGTCCAGCGTCGAGTCCGGCCTGGCCGGGGTCGTGACGCGCCTCGACGCCGAGGGCTGAAGGGGAGAAGCCGCGGGCTGAAGGGGAGAAATCGGAATGCCCCCGCCGCGGCGGGGCCGCTAGCCTCGCGTCGTGACGGTAGCTCACGACGAGGTCTTCGCACGGTTCGGCATCCCACCCCAGGAGTCGATCTACCCCTACGCGCCGGTCTTCAGGGGCGAGGTCGACGGCCGTCCCGTGGCGGTGAAGCGCACCCATGACGCCGAGGCGATGGGCCGGTGGGTGCGCGGGCTCGCGGAGCTGGGCCTGCCCGTGGTGACGCCGGTCGCGGGGCCGTACGACATCGGCGGCGAGACATGGGTCGCCTATCCGTGGGTGGAGGGCCGCGGCTACGCCGGGACGCCGGCGGACCTGGTGGCGGCCGGCGACCTGCTGGGCAGGCTGCACGCGGCGGGCACCGAGGAGGGGCTGAAGGACTTCACGTGGCCCGACCACGACGCCGCCTCGGTCCAGGAGGACATCGACGGGCTCGCACCGTACTCGGGCCGGTTCGAGCAGGGCCTGCGCGACTTCATGACGTCGACGCTGCCGGCGATCCGCGACGCGGGCCTGCCGGTGGCCGAGGTCAGCATGGACTTCAAGGCGGTCAACCTCGTCTACACCGGTGCGGGCCCGGTGCTGGTCGACCCGGACAACGGGGAGCGGGCGCCGCGGCTGCTCGACCTGGCGCTGGCGGCGCTGCTGTTCCACAACGACCTGGACGGCGAGCCCGCCCGGCTGTTCACGGGGGAGGAGTGGGCTGCCTTCCGCGACGCCTACCTGGCCAGGGTCGAGCTCACCGAGCGGGAGCGCGCGCTGTGGCCGACGGCGCTGCTGTACATGATGCTGGAATGGGGTGTCTGGACGGCCGTCAACGGCGAGTGGCACGTCGACAGGCACGCGCGGTTCCTCACCGACCTGCTGGCCGCCGACCTGGAGAGGTTCGCGCTGTGAGGCCGCGCGCGTGGACGGCCGAGCTCGTCCACGACGGGCTTCGCCACGCCCTCGAACGGCACGCGCGGCTGGTCACCGACTGATCCGCTCCTCTACCCTCGGGCTGTGGACAGCGAGAGCCGGGCGGCGGCCGGCCTGCTGACGGCCATGAGCCGGGCGGCGGCCGCGTTCGACGAGCTGCGCCATCCGTACGCCAGGCGCGAGCCGCTGACCTACTTCCAGCCGGACGGGTGGACGACCGGGGTGCTGTTCACCCTGCCCGACGGGCGGCTGGTGCGCTTCTCGGTGTCCTTGACCCACACCAGGACGGCCTTCCGCGTCAGCGGCGCGGCGCTGGTGGAGGAGCGGGCGCTGATCGAGCCGGTGGACCGGAGTTCCGGGAGCGTCCACGAGGTGGTGTCGATCCTGGAGGACGCCGTGGGGGAGGTCGTCTCGCCCGCGAGGTGGCTGCTCGACCGGCTGGTGGAGGAGATCGCGGAAGAGGTCACAGAGATCTGAGGCCCTGCAGCACCTCGCGCAGCACGCCCACGTCCTCGGCGGCGTGCCGTACGGTGACCAGCTGGCGTTCGCGCAGGTCGCCCAGCAGCACGCGGACCACGCCGATCGACAGCCCGGTGGTGGAGGCGACCTCGGCGACGGAGACGGGGTGGCGGCAGGCGGCGAGCACCTTGAGGTACTCGGGGGTGAGCCCGGCGGTGGGCGACGGCACGCCGGTGGCGGCCACGATGGCGATGAGGTCGAAGTCATCGCCGGTCGGGCGGGTGCGGCCGCGCGTCATCATGTACGGCCGGACTAACCAGTCTTCACTCATTCCTCGCCTCCGGGAAGCGGCCACGCACTGGCACCCGCGGCCCCGTCGGTGACAGTATCCGCGGGGCCCTTGCGGCGACAAGGAAGGCTAGCCGGGCCGCAGCAGGACCGAGAGGGCGGCCGCACCGCCGGTGCCGTCGGCGACGGCGTCGGCCAGCACGCTGGTGATGGCGTCGTAGGCGTCGGGGTCGACCGCGCGCAACGCGCCCGGGTTCGACCAGACGAGCAGGTGCTCGCCGGGTGGCAGCCACGACAGGTCGGTGAGGCTGTCGTAGAGCGCGTCGAGGTTGTGCCCGAAGTAGCAGGGGAACCTCAGCGTGGCCGCGATCGCGGTCATCACGCCGTCGGGCGTGTGGAGCGCGGCTCCGTGGATGTGGTGCTCGAATCTCATCGTTTCACGTCTACCGCGACGAAGGACCGGTAGTGGTCTCCGGTGTAGTAGAGCTCCCCGGTCCGCTCTCCGGTCACGAGCCGTCGCGGGCCCCTGTCGCGTGCGCCTGGGGTGGGCACGGTGTACTCGTGGTAGTACCCGCGTTTGCGCTGTGGCAGGAGGCGTTCGCGGTTCTGGAAGACGACGCCGTCGCGCCGGTAGGGGAAGGGCCCGCCGTCCTGGATGAGGTGCCAGGTCGCCGCCGCCTCGGGCGGAAGCGTGGACAGCTCGCGTACCGGCAGGTCGGGTGGGGCGGCGGCTCCGGCGCTCCCGATGAAGGTTCCGATGGCCAGCGGGATCGCCGCGACGCCCCTGAGATTCACCTCACGTGACATACCCGGGCAAATGTGTAGACGAACGTTGTCTAGTTGTCAGACAATGTGCCCATGAAGTACGTCCTCGCCGCCGCGGTCCTCTGGGGTACGGCGGGCACGGCAGGCTTGCTGATCACCGCCGACCCCGTCTCCGTCGCGGCCGCCCGCCTCGTCATCGGCGGCCTCGCGCTCGCCTTCATGGCCAGAGGGGTGCGGATCACGCCCGCCCTGCTGCTGGGCGCGGTCGCCGTGGCCGCCTACCAGCTGTGCTTCTTCGCCGCGGTCAGCCGTACCGGGGTGGCCATCGGCACCGTCGTCGCCATCGGCAGCGGTCCGGTCTTCACCGGGCTGCTCTCCCGGCAGTTCTCGCCGCGCTGGGCCGCGGCGACCGCGGCGGCCATCGCGGGCTGCGCGGCGCTGATCGCCGGCGGCGAGGCCCAGGCGGGCGACCGGGTCCTCGAAGGGGTGCTCCTGGCCCTGCTCGGCGGCCTCATCTACGCCTTCTACGCGGTCACGGCGGCCCGCGCCATCAGCGCGGGCGCGCCGTCCGACGGCGTGATGGGCGTCATGTTCGGCGGCGCCGCCGCCATCATGCTGCCGGTCCTGATCGCGACAGGCCCCGGCTGGCTCGCCGAGCCGCGCGGCCTGCTGGCCGCCCTCTACCTCGGCCTCGGCACCACCGCCCTGGCCTACTTCCTGTACGGCAGGGGCCTGCGCACCACCCCGGTCGCCACGGCGGCCACCCTCGCCCTCGCCGAACCGGCGGTGGCGGCGTTGCTCGGCGTCGTGGTGCTGCACGAGACTCTGAGCCCGGTCTCATGGGGCGGGCTGGTGCTGCTGGGCGCTAGCCTCGTGGCGGTGGCCGTCCCCGGAAGGGCCCGGGGGCGAGGGCCGATCCCAGAAAGGGAGTCGATCAGTGCTGAGACCGGTGTCGACGGTCAGCGCGCTGGCTGACGCGCTGCGGCAGCGGGTGCTGTCGGGTGAGATCGATCCGGGCACGTCGCTGCCCGAGCAGGAGCTCGCCGCGCTCTACGGCGTCGCCCGCCCCACGGTCAGGGAGGCGCTGGCCGTACTCGTGCACGAGGGGTTGCTCAGGCGCGAGCGCAACCGCAGCGCCTACGTCCCCGAGGTGACGATCGAGGATCTCGACGACCTGATGTTCGTGCGCAGGCCGCTGGAGGACCTGATGGCCCGCTCGCTGGCGGGCCGCCGGGTCGCCGAGGCCGACGCGGCGCTGGAACGGATGGCGGCGCTGCCGGACGAGGCGCCCTGGTCGGACGTGGTGGCCGAGCACATGGCGCTGCACCAGGCGCTGGTCGACGCCGTGGGCAGCCCGCGGCTGGTCAGGCTGTACGGCGTGCTGGCCGCCGAGACCCGGCTGGGCCTCGTCCGGCTGCGCCGGGTGTACGAGGACCGCGATCGGCTGGTGTCCGAACACCGCGCGCTTCTTGACGCGATCGCTCACGGTGACGCACAAGCGGCTGTCAAGGAACATCTCAGTCATTCCTGGGGCTCCGATCCCTTGCGGTAACCGGGCAGAAGTCGCAAGAATCGCGGCCATGCACGTGCCGGACTCCTACGTGTATGTCACCGAGGAGGGCGTGACCCGTCACTACGCTGACGGCAGCGTCGAGGCCCTCGCCTGGGAAGATGTCGTCGAGGTCCGAGTCGCGGCCGAGACGGAAGCCGAGATCCTCTACATCCTCCTCGACCGTGACGGGGAGGGCTGCGTCGTGCCGAAGTCGGCCACCGACGCCACGTTCCTCGCCCGCCTGCGCTACCTGCCCGACTTCGATCTCGACCGGTTGCACCTGGCGGCGCAGACCGCCCGTGACAAGGTGATCGTCGTGTGGCGCAGCCCCGAGCCGCCTTCCTCGCTCCCGGACCTCGAGTACGACTGATCACCCAGGGTGATCGTTTGTGTACCTGGCATCATTGGACCGTTCCCGTCAAGCGCGACGCGCGTCCGATGTTGGTCATCTGCTGTTATTTCCGGATTCCGCATTGATCTTTAGTCTTTAGTGGGAATTGCCGCCCCTGGTGACGAAGCGAAAGGCGTTATCAATGGGGCGGAATGGGGCGTCTTGCGGTGTCGTAGCAGATTTCCAGGGTGGGGTGCTATGAGCGTGGGAGCGGGGGAGCCCGGTGTCGTGTTCCTTCAGGCGGCGCCACAACGGGCGCCGAGCATCTGGACTCGGAAGTATGTCCGCTTTCTCCGGGCGGGTGATGTCGCGTGCGCTTTTGCCGCCTGCATGGTGGTTCTGGGGACGAAACTGCTGTTCGGGGCGTACATCCCGGTCGAGGATGTCGTGGCCGGTGTCGCCCTGATGGCGTCCTGGCCCGTCACCATGCAGCTGAGCGCGGCCTACCGGGAGAGAGGGCACGGCGAGGGAAGTGAGGAATTTCGGGCGGTATTTAATGGCGGCGTGGGATTGATGGCAACCGTGGCAATTGGCGCATATGCCACGCAAACCAGCATCGCGCGCAGTCTGGTGATGGCCGCCCTTCCCCTCGCGCTCGTCCTGACGCTGGCATTCCGGTTTCGGGTCCGCAAAAAACTGCATTTAGCCAGGGCCCACGGAAAGTACATGCGTCATGTCATCGCCGTGGGCCATCGCGCCGCCGTCCTCGATCTGATCATGCAGTTCCGCAGGGAGCCGCATCACGGGATGCGGGTCGTGGGGGTGTGCCTGCCCAGGACGCAGGGCGACCTCGACGTGGACGGCCTGCCGGTGCTCGGCGGGCTGCAGGACGTGGCCGCGGCCGTGTCCCTGACCCAGGCCGACGCCGTCGCCGTCGCCGCCTGCCCCGAGCTCGACGGCGACACGCTGCGCAGGCTCGCCTGGAGCCTGGAGGAGCAGCGCACCGACCTGTTCGTGGCGCCCGCGCTCATGGACGTGGCGGGTCCGCGCATCAGCATCCGCCCGGTCGCCGGGATGCCGCTGCTGCACGTGGACCACCCCGAGTTCGACGGGGCCAAGCAGATCGTCAAGAACGTCTTCGACCGCGTGCTGGCCGGCATCGCGATCGTCGTCCTGCTGCCGGCGTTCGCGTTGATCGTCCTGCTGATCCGGCTCACCAGCCCGGGGCCGGCGTTCTTCCGGCAGGTCAGGGTGGGCAAGGGCGGCGAAGAGTTCACGGTGTGGAAGTTCAGGACCATGATCGTGGACGCCGAGCGGCTCAAGCGCGCGCTGGAGCACGCCAACGACGGCGACGGCGTGCTGTTCAAGATTCGGAACGATCCAAGGATCACCAGGATCGGCGGATTCCTGCGCCGCTACTCCCTGGACGAGATCCCGCAGCTCTTCAACGTCATCAGCGGCCGGATGTCCCTGGTGGGCCCCCGGCCGCCGCTGCCGGAGGAAGTCGCCAAGTACGGCGCGGACGTACGGCGCAGGCTCGTCGTCAAGCCGGGCATGACCGGCCTGTGGCAGGTCAGCGGCCGGTCCGATCTCAGCTGGGAGGAGTCGGTCAGGCTCGACCTGCGTTACGTGGAGCGGTGGTCGCTCATCCTCGACCTCCAGATCCTGTGGAAGACCTGGTCGGCCGTGACCCGTGGAGAAGGGGCTTACTAGCGGTGAAAGCACTCGTGCTGGCGGGAGGCTCGGGCACCAGGCTACGGCCGATCACCCACACCTCCGCCAAGCAGCTCGTGCCCGTGGCCAACAAGCCCGTGCTCTTCTACGGCCTGGAGTCGATCGCGGCGGCGGGCGTCACCGAGATCGGCATGGTGGTGGGCGACACCCACGCCGAGATCGAGGCCGCGGTCGGCGACGGCTCCGCCTTCGGCACGCAGGTCACCTACCTGCGCCAGACCGCTCCGCTCGGCCTCGCGCACGCCGTCCTCGTCGCCCGCGACTACCTGGGCGACGACGACTTCGTCATGTACCTCGGCGACAACTTCGTCGTCGGCGGGATCGGCGAAATCGTCTCCTCGTTCGCCGCCGAGCGGCCCGACGCGCAGATCATGCTGACCAGGGTGGGCGACCCGCGCCAGTTCGGCGTGGCCGAGCTCGACCGCGACGGGCGGGTGGTCGGGCTGGAGGAGAAGCCCGCCGTGCCCAAGAGCGACCTCGCCCTCGTGGGGGTCTACCTGTTCAGCCCGGCCGTCCACGAGGCGGTTGCCGAGCTGAAGCCGTCGTGGCGGGGCGAGCTGGAGATCACCGACGCCATCCAGTGGCTGATCGACAACGGCCGCAGGGTGGAGTCGACCCGGATCACCGGCTACTGGAAGGACACCGGCAACGTCGAGGACATGCTCGAGGTGAACCGCCTGGTCCTGGAGTCGCTCGAACCGCGCCTGCTGGGCACCTCCACCGGCAGCGAGCTGATCGGCAGGGTCGTGGTGGAGCCAGGAGCGACGGTCGAGAACTCCCGTATCGTCGGTCCGGCGATCATCGGCGCGGGCGCGCGCGTCACCGACAGCTACGTCGGCCCCTTCACCTCCATCGGCGCCGACTGCGTCATCACCCGCAGCGAGATCGAGTACTCGATCGTGCTGCCCCGATCCTCCATCGAAGGGGTGCGCAGGATCGAGTCCTCCCTCATCGGCCACGACGTGCAGGTCACGCCCGCGCCCGACACACCAAGAGCCCACCGCCTCGTGCTGGGCGATCACAGCAAGGTGCAGATCAGTTCATGAAGAGAATCCTGGTCACAGGGGGTGCGGGCTTCATCGGCTCGCACTTCGCCCAGCTCGTCGCGGGCGAGGCCGAGGTGACCGTGCTGGACAGGCTGACGTACGCGGGGAACCGGCGCAACCTCGAGGAGGTCCCGCACACCTTCGTCCACGGCGATATCTGCGACCCCGGCCTGCTGGGCGAGGTCGTCCCCGGGCACGACCTCGTCGTCAACTTCGCCGCCGAGTCGCACGTGGACCGCTCGATCGAGGGTGCGGCCGAGTTCGTGCGCACCAACGTGCTCGGCACCCAGGCGCTGATGGAGGCGTGCCTCGCGGCGGCCGTACCGCGGGTGGTGCAGGTCTCGACCGACGAGGTCTACGGCTCGATCGACACCGGGTCGTGGACGGAGGACGCGCCGCTGGCGCCGCGCTCGCCGTACGCGGCCTCGAAGGCGAGCGGCGACCTGATCGCCCGCGCCTACGCGATCACGCACGGGCTGAACGTGTCGATCACCAGGTGCGGCAACAACTACGGGCCGCGGCAGTACCCGGAGAAGGTCATCCCGCTGTTCGTGACCAACCTGCTCCAGGGCAGGAAGGTCCCGCTGTACGGCGACGGCGGCAACGTGCGCGACTGGATCCACGTCGCCGACCACTGCGCCGGCATCCGGCTGGTGGCCGAGCGGGGCGCCCCCGGCGAGGTCTACCACATCGCGGGCACCGCCGAGCTGACCAACAGGGAGCTGACCGGCCACCTCCTGGAGGCGTTCGGCAAGGGGTGGGACCAGGTCGAGCCGGTGGCCGACCGCAAGGGCCACGACCGCCGCTACTCCCTCGACGACAGCAGGTTGCGCGCGCTGGGCTACCGCGCGGCGATCCCCTTCGACCAGGGACTGAAGGAAACCGTCCGCTGGTACGCCGACCACCGGGACTGGTGGGCGTGAGCTGGCTGATCACCGGCGGCGGGAGCATGCTCGCCGCCGACCTGCTCGCGCTGCTGGCCCGCTCGGGAGAGCAGGTCGTGGCGCCGACGCGTGCCGAGCTCGATCTGCGTGACGAGCGGGCGGTGCGCGAGCTGGTCAGCGGCTACCGGCCGCGCGTGGTGGTCAACTGCGCGGCGTGGACCGCCGTGGACGCGGCGGAGACCAGGGAGGCCGAGGCGCTGGCCATCAACGGGCGGGCGGTCGGGGTGCTGGCCGACGCGTGCTCGTGGGCGGGGGCGCGGCTGATCCACCTGTCGACCGACTACGTCTTCGACGGGCGCTCGCGCGTGCCGTACCGGGAGGACGACCAGCCGTCGCCGGTCAACGCCTACGGCAGGACGAAGCTGGCGGGCGAGCTCGCCGCCGCCGGGCACTACGTGGTGCGCACGGCCTGGCTCTACGGCGCGCACGGCCCCAACTTCGTCAGCACCATGATCAGGCTGGCCGCCGCGCGCGAGACCGTGGACGTCGTCGACGACCAGCGGGGCCAGCCGACGTGGACGGCCGACCTGGCCGCCTTCCTCGTCCGGCTGGCCACGTCCGACCTGATGCCGGGCGTCTACCACGGCACGAGCTCGGGCGAGACCACCTGGTACGGCCTGGCCAGGGAGGTCTTCACCCTGCTCGGCGCGGATCCAGGCCGGGTGCGGCCGGTGCCGGGCGCTGCCTATCCCAGGCCCGCGTCCCGCCCCGCCAACAGCGTGCTGGCCAACACCAGGTGCGAGCCGATCAGGCACTGGCGGACGGCGCTGCACGCGGCCTGGCCGGCGCTGGCGACGGAGGAGGCCCGTCAGTGCCGTCCCGCGTAGAAGCGCCGGCAGGCGGCGTAGTCGGGCAGCAGCCCCTCCTCCAGGGCCGCCTCGAGGGTGGGCGCCGCGGCGTCCTTCTCCGACAGCAGCGGTTCCAGGTCCGGCCACGCGATGCCCAGGCTGAGCGGGTGCACGCCGTGCTCGCGGGACGGGGTGTACGGCGTGGAACACAGGTAGACGACCGTGGCCTCCGCGCTCAGCGCCATGAACCCGTGCCCGAGACCCTCGGCCACGTAGACGGCGGTCCGCTCGCGGTCGTCGAGCGTGACGGCCTCCCACCTGCCGAAGGTGGGGGAGCCGGCACGGAGGTCGACCACGACGTCCAGGACGCTGCCGGCCGCGCACATCACGTACTTGGCCTGCCCCGGCGGCACGTCGGTGAAGTGGATCCCGCGCAGCACGCCCGCCTTGGACACCGAGACGTTGACCTGGGCGAGCTCGAAGGGAGCCGGCAGGTCGGCGGCCCTGAAGGCCTCCAGGAAGCTGCCGCGGGGATCGGCGTGGACCCGAGGGGTGAACGCCCACGCGCCGTCGATGCTGAGGGGCTTCATGATCCGAAGAGTAGCTGTAACACCCGCGCCTCCCACCCGAAGAACCCGTGTGTCTGGAGATGATGCATGACCATATGCCGGTTATGTGGTTCGCCTGATCTGGCGGACGTCGTCGACCTCGGCGCCACCCCGCCGTGCGAGCTGTTCCTCACCGCCGACCGCCTCGACCAGCCGGAGGCCACCTATCCGCTGCACCTGCGGGTGTGCACCTCCTGCTGGCTGGCGCAGCTGCCGCCGCTGATCACGCCGGAGGAGACGTTCACCGAGTACGCCTACTTCTCCTCCTACTCCTCCTCCTGGGTCGAGCACGCCAGGCGCTTCGTGGACGGGCTGGCGCTGCGGCCGGGGGCGTTCGTGGTCGAGGTGGCCAGCAACGACGGTTACCTGCTCCAGCACGTGGCCGCCCGCGGGGTGCGCTGCCTGGGCATCGAGCCGTCGGCCAACGTGGGCGCGGCGGCGGTGGAGAAGGGCGTGCCGACGCTGACGGCCTTCCTGACGCCCGAGACGGGGCGGCGGGTGCGCGAGGAGCACGGCCCCGCCGACGTCGTCGTGGCCAACAACGTCTACGCCCACATCCCCGACGTGGTGGGCTTCACCCAGGGCCTGCGCAGCCTGGTGGCCGACGACGGCGTCGTTTCCGTCGAGGTGCAGCACCTGCTGACGCTCGTGGAGCTCAACCAGTACGACACGATCTACCACGAGCACTTCCAGTACTACACGGTCGCCGCCGCCCAGCGGGCGCTGGCAAGCGGGGGTCTGACGCTCGTCGACGTCGACCTGCTGCCCACCCACGGCGGGTCGATCAGGCTCTGGGCCAAGCCGTACGGCACGCCGTCCCCGCGCGTGCACGACCTGATCGCCCGCGAGAAGGCCGCCGGGCTGCTGGAGCTGTCCGGATACGCCGACTTCGCCGGCCGGGTCGCCAAGGTCCGCCGCGACCTGCTGCGCTTCCTCATCGACGCGGCCGACGAGGGCAGGACCGTCGTGGGCTACGGCGCGCCGGGCAAGGGCAACACGCTGCTCAACCACTGCGGCGTCCGCCCCGACCTGCTGGCCTACACCGTCGATCGCAACCCCTACAAGCACGGCCGCTTCACTCCCGGCACGCGCATCCCCGTCCTGCCGCCCGAGCGGATCGCCGAGGACCGCCCCGACTACGTGCTCGTCCTGCCGTGGAACCTGCGGGACGAGCTGGTCGGGCAGCTCTCCTACGTCCACGAGTGGGGCGGCAGGCTGGTCTTCCCCATCCCGCGACTGGAGGTCGTGTGAAGGTCGTCCTCTTCTGCGGCGGTCGCGGCACCCGGATGCGCGACGGCGTCACCGACCTGCCCAAGCCGATGCAGCCGGTCGGCCCGCGCCCGCTCATCTGGCACGTGATGCGCTACTACGCCCACTACGGGCACAAGGAGTTCGTGCTGTGCCTGGGATACGGGGCCGAGCACATCAAGAGCTTCTTCCTGGACTACCAGGAGACCGCCTCCAACGACTTCGTCCTGCGTGACGGCAAGATCGAGCTGCTGTCGACGGACATCTCGGACTGGTCGATCTCCTTCGTCCACACCGGCACGGACTCGCCCATCGGCGAGCGGCTGCGCCGGGTGCGCGGCCACCTCGACGGGCAGGAGATGTTCCTGGCCAACTACGCCGACGTGCTCACCGACGCCCCGCTCGACGAGATGATCGACAACTTCCGGGCGTCGGACGCGGGCGCGTCGATGATGGTCGTGCCCCCGCCCGGCACCTTCCACTGCGTCGAGCTGGGGGCCGACGGCAGGGTCGGCGGCATCACGCCGGTCACCGAGATGCCGTTGTGGATCAACGGCGGCTACTTCGTCCTGCGCCCCGAGGTCTTCGACCGGATCCCGCCCGGCGGTGACCTGGTGGCCGACGCGTGCGCGGCGATGGCCAAGGAAGGCCGGCTGCTGGCCTACCCCTACCGGGGCTTCTGGCGGCCCACCGACACGGTCAAGGAGCGGGCCGCGCTGGACGAGGAGTACTCCAGGGGCGAGCGGCCCTGGGCGCTGTGGGAGGGAAGGCGGATCGCCGGTGTTTCGGCTCTCTCCCGGGCGGTCTGAGGAGATCGTGCTGCTCGGCGCCCACTGCGACGACGTGGCCATCGGGGCGGGCGGCACCCTGCTCGGCCTGTGCAGGGCCCGGCCGGGCCTGCGGGTCACGGCGCTGGTGCTGTCGGGCGGGGGCACCGTACGGGAGGCGGAGGAGCGCGCCGCCCTGGCCGCCTTCTGCCCCAAGGCCGAGCTCGACGTGCGCGTCCTCGACCTGCCCGACGGCCGCCTGCCCGCGCACTGGGAACGCGCCAAGCGGGCCCTGCACGAGCTGCGGGAGGGCTGCGACCCTTCGCTGATCCTCGCGCCCGCGCCGCACGACGCCCACCAGGACCATCGCGGCCTCGCCGCGCTGGTGCCCACCGTCTTCCGCGACCACCACGTGCTCGGCTACGAGATCCTCAAATGGGAGTCCGACCTGGCCCAGCCCAGCGTCTTCGTGCCGCTGACCGACGACCTGATGGCCGAGAAGATCGGCCTGCTGCACGAGCACTATCCCTCGCAACACGGCCGGAGCTGGTTCGACGCCGAGGCCTTCGGCGCCCTGGCCCGGGTGCGCGGCGTGCAGTGCCAGCGCAGGTACGCCGAGGCGTTCCACGCCACCAAGCTCGTCATGGACCCCCGCTGATGACCAAGGAGCAGTTGTGCGCGTTCTGTTGACCGGCCACCAGGGCTATCTGGGCACCGTGATGGCACCCATCCTCACCGCGGCGGGCCACGAGGTGGTCGGCCTCGACTCCGGGCTGTTCGCCGACTGCGTGCTCGGCCCGGCACCCGCCGACCCGCCCGGCCGTCCGGTGGACCTGCGCGACGTGCGGCCCGAGCACGTCGAGGGCTGCGACGCGGTGATCCACCTGGCGGCCCTGTCCAACGACCCGCTCGGCGCCCTCGCGCCCGAGCTGACCTACGACATCAACCACCACGCCGCCGTCCGGCTGGCCAGGCTCGCCCGCGACGCGGGCGCGCGGCGCTTCCTCTACGCCTCCACCTGCTCGGTCTACGGCGCGTCGGGAGGAGACGGGCTGGTCGCCGAGGACGCGCCGCTGCGGCCGGTCACCCCCTACGCCGAGTCCAAGGTGCGGGTCGAGGACGACCTCGCCGAACTGGCCGACGCCGACTTCTCGCCGGTGTTCCTGCGCAACGCCACCGCGTTCGGGTTCTCGCCGCGGCTGCGCGCCGACATCGTGCTGAACAACCTGGTCGGCCACGCGCTGCTGACCGGCACCGTACGGGTCCTGTCGGACGGCACGCCGTGGCGGCCGCTCGTCCACGCCCGCGACATCGCCCGCGCCTTCGAGCTGGCGCTGGCCGCGCCGCGCGAGGCCGTCCACGCCAGGGCCTTCAACGTCGGCACGGAGCAGAACAACGTGACCGTCGCGGAGATCGCGGCCGAGGTCGTCGCGGCCGTACCGGGATCGCGGCTGCTCATCACCGGCGAGGCGGGCAACGACCCCCGCTCCTACCGGGTGGACTTCGCCCGCATCCGCGCCGCGCTGCCCGGCTACGAGGCGGGCTGGTCGGTCAAGGCGGGCGCCCACGAGCTGGTCGACGCCTACCGGGAGCACGGCCTGACCCAGGACGCCTTCGACCACCGCTTCACCCGCCTGGCCAGGATCGCCGCCCGGCGCGCCGACGGCACGGTCGACGAGACGCTGCGCCCATGAAGGAGCTGGTCGAGCGGCTGCACCCGATCTGCCGCAGCATGACGGGCGACGGCGTGCGGCGCACGCTGGCGATCATCGCCGAGACGATCCCGCTGGACCTGCACGAGGTGCCCACGGGAACCCGGGTCCTCGACTGGGTCGTGCCCCAGGAGTGGAACATCACCGACGCCTACGTCAAGGACGCGACGGGGCGCAGGGTGATCGACTTCGTCCGGTCGCCGCTGCACGTCGTCGGCAACAGCGTGCCGGTCGCGGCCACGATGACGCTGGAGGAGCTGCGCCCGCACCTGCACACGCTGCCCGAGCAGCCTGACCTGGTGCCGTACCGGACCGGCTACTTCAAGCGGGACTGGGGCTTCTGCCTCAGCGAGAACGCGCTCAAGGAGCTGCCCGAGGGCGAGTACGAGGTGCGCATCGACGCCACGCTGTCCGACGGGCACCTGACCTACGGCGAGCACGTGGTGCGCGGCCGTACCGCCGACGAGGTGCTCATCTCGTGCCACACCTGCCATCCCGCGCTGGCCAACGAGACGCTCGCGGGCATCGCGGTGGCCGTCGAGCTGGCGGCCAGGCTGGCGCGCCGGCGGCCCCGCCTCACCTACCGGTTCCTGTTCGCGCCCGCGGCGCTGGGCGCGATCGCCTGGCTGGCCCGCAACAGGGACGCGGCGCACCGGGTCAGGCACGGCCTCGTGCTGGCCTGCGCAGGAGATCCGGGACGGCTGACCTACAAGCGCAGCCGCAGGGGCGACGCGCTGATCGACAGGGCGGCGGCGCACGTGCTGTCCACCCGCGAGCACGAGCTGCGCGACTTCGTCCCGTTCGGCTACGACGAGCGCCACTTCTGCTCGCCGGGCTTCGACCTGCCGGTCGGGCGGCTCACCAGAACGCCCAACGGCGAGTTCCCCGAATACCACACCTCGGCGGACGACCCCTCGTTCGTCACCGAGGAGGCGATGGCGGACACCCTCTCCGCCGTCGAGGAGATCGTGCACGTCCTGGAGGAGGAAGGCACCTACATCAATCTCGAGCCGTACGGCGAGCCGTGGCTCGGACCACGAGGGCTGTACGGACGTCCCGACATCGACCAGATGGCGATCCTGTGGGTGCTCAACCTCTCCGACGGGGAGCACGGCCTGCTGGACATCGCGATTCGTTCGGGGCTCCCTTTCACCGCGGTGAGCGCTGCCGCGAGCGCACTAGCACGAGCCGGTCTGCTGAAAGAGGAGGAACACGATGATCGAGTACAGGGTCGGGGACCTGGTTGAGGTCCTCAGCGCCGAGGAGATCATGGCCACGCTCGACGAGAACGGCGAGCTCGACGGCTTGCCGTTCATGCCGGAGATGCTGGCCTTCTGCGGCCGGCGGATGACGGTCGCCAAGGTCGCGCACAAGCTGTGCGACACCGTCGAGCGCACCGGCATCCGGCGGATGCGCGACGCCGTCCATCTGGCCGAAGCGCGGTGCGACGGCCAGGCGCACGGCGGCTGCCAGGCCGCCTGCCTCACCTACTGGAAGACGGCCTGGCTGAGGAGGGCCGACGGCCGGGAGCGGTCGCGGGCGGTCGGACCCGTCGACGTCACCGTCCTGGAGCGCGCCACCAGGAAGGCGCCGTTCGAGGACGGCGCCCCCCGCTACTCCTGCCAGTCGACGGAGATCCTGCGGGCGGCCCCGGAGCGCCTGCCGCTCAAGGATCTGCGCCAGTTCCTGTGGGACTACCGCTCGGGCAACACCGGCGCGCTCGAGACCCTGCGCGGTTTCCTGATCGCCCTGTTCGGCCGGCTGCAGGTGTGGAGCACCAGGATCCTGCCCCGGCGGCTGTGGTTCAGGGACGGGTTGCCGTGGGGGTTCCTCAAGGGCCGGGTCGCGGGGCCCACACCCGTTGCCACGCTCGACCTCGAACCCGGAGAGTTGGTGCGTGTCAGGTCCAAGGACGAGATCGCCGGCACCCTCGACGCCAAGCTCCGCAACAGGGGCATGGGCTTCGACAACGACCTGGCCATGTACTGCGGCAAGACCGGCGTCGTCACCGGGCGGGTCGAGCGCTGCCTCGACGAGACGACCGGGCGGATGCTCGAGATGAAGACGCCCAGCGTCCTCATCGAGGGGTTCGTCTGCCCTGGCAGGCACAACTTCAACTGCCCCCGCGGCCACTTCGGCTACTGGCGGGAGATCTGGCTCGAACGAGTCGAGTGAAGGAGCGGAAGGCACATGCCGGAGACTGAGATCACCGACAGGGCGGGGTCGGCGGGCAAGGGCCTGAGGTGGGGGCTGGTGGCGAGGGTGGCCACCCGGCTCGCCTCCTTCGGCATGGGGCTGGTCCTCGCGCGCCTGCTGGCGCCCGCCGACTTCGGCATCTACGCGGTCGCGCTGGCCGCCCAGCAGTTCCTCTGGCACATCAACGACGCCGGCATCGTGGCCGCGATCGTCCAGTGGCGCGGCAGGATCGAGGAGGTGCTGCCCACCGCGACCACGATGGTGCTCACCTTCAGCCTCACCGTCTACGCCGCCTTATGGTTCGGCGCCCCCGCCTTCGCCGGGTTCGCGGGCAACGCCGAGGCCGCCGGCATGGTCAGGGTCATGGCGCTGCTGATCGTCATCGACGGATTCGTCGGGGTGCGCAGCGCCGTCCTGCTGCGCAGGTTCCAGCAGGGCAAGATCGCCCTGGCCACCATGATCGGCGTGGGCGTGCAGGTGCCGGTCGCGATCGGCGGCGCGCTGGCGGGCGCCGGGCCGTACAGCTTCGCCTTCGGGGCCGTCGCCTCCACCGGGGTGAGCGGCATCCTGATGATCGTCTGGTCCGGGGCGCCGATCAGGTTCGGGCTGCGCCGCGAGCCGATGCTCAGGCTGCTGCGCTTCGGCATGCCGCTGGCCCTCGGCCTGGGCGTGGAGGCCCTGCTGCTGAACGCCGACTCCATCATCGTCGGCAAGGTGTTCGGCGCCACCGTGCTCGGCTACTACCTGCTGGCGCTCAACGTCTCCAACTGGGTCCCCGGGCTGATCGGGGAGGCGTTGCGGCACGTCACGCTGCCCGGCTTCTCCAGGGTCGCCGACGAGCGTCCCGAGGACCTGTCGGCCAAGGTGCAGCAGATCGTGCCCATGCTGCTGATCGTGGTGACGCCGGTCGCGGTGCTGGTCGGCGTGCTGGCGCCGGTCGTGGTGCCGTTCCTGTACGGCGAGCGGTGGCTGCCCTCGGCCGCGGCCCTGTCGTTCCTCATGGTGCTCATGGCCGTGCGGATGGTCATGAACACCTGCTCCGACGTGCTCACCTCGGTGGGCGCGGTCGGCTCCATCGCGATGCTCAAGGTCGTGTGGGCGGTGACGCTCATCCCGTCCCTGTACGCGGGCGCGCTCCTCGGCGGCATCCGCGGCGTGGCGATCGCGCACGCCGCCGTCGGCGTGCTGGTCACCCTGCCGCTGACCGGGGTGCTGCTGCGCCGGGCGGGCGTCGCGCTCGGGCCGATCGGCCCCGCGGCGGTCCGGCCGCTGCTCGGCGGGCTGGCGGCGGGCGGGACCGCCTGGCTGGTGATGACGGCGACCGACGGCGCCTTCTCCCTGGTACGGCTCGCGCTCGCGGGCGCCGCCGGCCTGGTCGCCTACGTTCTGGTGGGGATCTCCCGCGCCAGGTTCAGGGAGATCCGCACCCTCGTCGCCGGCTGACTCAGCCGGACCTGCCGCGCACCAGCCCCACGCCCACGTGGGCGAGGTTGCGGGCCATCGGCACCGCGTTGCGCCGCAGCCACGGGCGCATCGCGGCGTAGGCCCGCAGTCGCGCGCCGGGACGCATCGGCGTGTGGTTGATGACGCGCACCAGGCAGCGGCCCTCCTCCACGTTCGGCAGGAACCAGCGCGGGTTCTCCCGCGGCGCCTCGCGCCTGCGGAAGGTCCGCGCGTGGTTGGCCCTGCTGACGCTGCCGGCGTGGTTGCGGTGCCACAGCAGCGGCTCGTCGACCGCGACCATGGGGCCGAGCAGCGCGAGCTGCGCCAGGAGCACCCTGTCGCAGGCCACGACCGGCTGCAGCGGCATCGCCCGCTCCAGGACCTCGCGCCGCATCAGGCCGTAGAACTGCAGCGTCTCGTCGTAGAAGTCGAGCTTGGCGCGCAGCCGTACGATCGGGTCGGGATGGTCGGTGGCCGCCGTGGTGCGCCAGACCTCGATCAGCGTGCCCTCGCCGTCGACCTCCTCGGCGCCGGAGAAGGCCATCGAGGCCTCCGGGCGGTCGCGCAGCGCGGCCGCCAGCAGCGACAGGCGGTCCTTGCGGTACTCGTCGTCGGAGGTCACCCAGGCGAAGAAGGCGCCGCGCGTCTCCCTGACGATCCGGTTGTGCGTGGCGATGACGCCGATGTTACGGTCACGCCGCAGGTAGCGGACGCGTGGATCGTTCCTGGCCGCCTCCCGGCAGATCTCCTCGGTCGCGTCGGTCGAGCAGTTGTCGGCGATGACGAGCTCGAAGTCGGCGTCCTCCTGGGCGAGGATCGAGGCCAGCGATCCGCTCAGGTACGGCTCGCCGTTGTAGACGCACAGACCGAGCCCGATCTCCGGTGCCGCGCGCCCCACGAACGAGGGTGAATTTTCGGCCATTTGTCAGCCTCCATTACGGCGAAGCAAAAAGGCATGTCTGGATTTATCCGGGCTGGACTCGCTAGTCGGATAACCGTAACGTTGAAGGGCGATCTTCAGATAGAGGGCTGTAGGACCTGGTGGCGGATCGCCAGGAATATGTACCAATGCCAGAGGCGTGGGGGGTACATGTGGGCTTCTGGGAGAGTATTTTTACGCTGTTACGTCGGAAATGGGTGACCTTACCGGTCCTCCTCGTCTCCACGGGTCTGGCCACCGTGGCCTTCTTCCAGGTCCCGGCCCGCTACGCGGCCAGCTCGTCCATGATCCTCGTCGCCCCTCCTTCGGGCGGCACCCTGTCCCTCGACAAGACCAAGCCGGTCGGCCTGACCAACCCGCTGCTGCAGTACAGCGACAGCATGCGGACGGTCGCCGGCATCCTCATCCTGACCATGAACAACCCCGCGATCCAGAAGGAACTGGGCATCGTGGAGGGCGGCGAGATCAAGCTCACCGTCGACGACGGCCGCTCCAACGCCGAGCTCATGGGCATCACCACGGCGGGCCCGTTCGTCCACGTCGCGGTGGAGGCGCCCGCCGGCGTGACCGTCCTGGACACCATCGCCAGGACGGAGAAGCGCATCCGCGCCGAGCTGCTCAACCAGCAGCGCATCCTGGGCGCTCCGCACAGCACCTACATCGCGCTCAACGACGTGACCACCCTCGCCCCCAAGGCGGTGTGGAGCAACACGATCATGGCGACGGCCGGGGCCTTCGGCTTGGGGGTGGCGCTGGGGCTCGGGTTGGCGTACCTGGTGATCCTCCGCCGTGGCCGGGCCGTACCGGTGGCCGAGAACCGGCCCGAGCCGGCGGAAAAGAAGATCACACCGCCGCGCAAGATCAATGGCAGGGTCCTGGTCTTCGCCGAAGGCAGGGAAAAGGCCAGGAACGTGGAATCCACCGTCGACCGAACGACGCCGATCCCGGTCGTGAAAGACGATGACGAACCGGAAAAGAGCTGATTTATCGTGCTTTATCGGTTAGTGGGGAGATGAGTTGGATTTCTGGGCGGCGATCGGGGTCGTGCTGCGGCGATGGTACGTCGCCGTCCCCGCCCTGCTGGTGACGCTCGCCGGCTCCTACGGGATCTACACGAGCATCCCGCCGATGTACCAGTCGTCGGCCGTGCTGTCGCTGACCGTGCCGATCACCGGGCCGTCCACGCTGGGCGACCGGCGCGACCAGATCATGGAAGCCAACCCGCTGCTGAACTACAACTACGGGCTGAACATGACCGCGGAGGTCCTCGTCCAGATCCTGGGCGCCGAGGACACGATGACCAAGCTCGGCGCCCGGCCGCACGGCGAGACCACCTACGAGGTCAACAACGGCAGCCCCAACCCCGAACTGCTCTTCAGCCAGCCGTTCGTCCTCATCGAGGGGATGAGCTCCGACCCGCGGGCCGCCAAGGAGATCGTCTCGCGGGTGACCCAGCGGGCCAGGGCCGAGCTCGACAAGCGGCAGGTCCAGCTCAAGGCCCCGCCCACGACGTTCATCGTGCTCACCGAGATCCTGCCGCCCACCGACGCCGTGGCGCTGCGCAACGACCGCCTGCGCTACACCGCGGCCGTCCTGCTCCTCGGCCTGCTGGCCAGCCTGGCCGCCGCCTTCGCCACCGAGAGCGCGACGGCGGCGCTGCGCCGCCGGTCGGAACGTGCCAAACCGGCTCCCGCCGTGCCCGAGCGGGAAGAGGTGCTCCAGCCGTGACCGCGGTGCTCGCGCCGCCGGTCACGGACCGGCCCGCGCGCCGGCGAGCCGACGGCGCCACGTTCGCCGCGCTCTTCGTCGTCATCCTCATGATCGTGCCCGCGCGGCTCATCCTCAGGGGCCTGCCGTTCGCGCTCACCCCCGCCGAGGCGGTCGGCCTGTTCGCGGCGCTGTGGTGGATGTGCGCCCACTTCACGCTCACGCTCGGCGCGGCCAAGGGCGCCAACCCGGTGCGCACGGCCGTCTACCTCTACGCGGTCGCCTACCTGTCCAGCTACGCCCAGGCCGCCGTCGCCTACCTCGAGCCGCGCCAGCTCGACCTGGCCGACCACATCGGCGTCATCGCGCTCGCCCTGGTCGGCGTGGCGCTGGTGGCCTGCGACGGGGTCCACGGCCGCGACCGCGTCGACCTGGTGCTGAAGACCGCGGTCGTGGCAGGGGCGATCCTCGGCGTGATCGGCGGCATCCAGTTCCTCCTCTCCTACGACCCCACGATGGACATCGTCGTGCCGGGCACGCGCGTCAGGGGCGAGGCGCCCGCGATCCTCGAACGCAACGGCCTGAACAGGGCCGCGGCCACCACCAGCCATCCCATCGAGTTCGGCGTGGTGTGCTCGATGATCCTGCCCATCGCGCTGCACTACGCCTTCGCCGCCCGCGAGCGGGGCCTGCCCGCGCTGCGCTGGTGGGTGTGCTGCGCGCTCGTCGCCGCCGGACTGGTGTTCTCCGCGTCGCGCTCGCCCGTGCTCGGGCTGCTCGCCGCCGGACTGCTGCTGCTGTCGCACTGGCCCGCCAGGCGGCGCGTCCAGGCGATCATCGCGCTAGTCTTCTTCCTCGCCGTCGTACGGCTGGCCGCCCCCGGCCTCGTCGGCGCCATCGCGGGACTGTTCGACAACATCGGCAACGACTCCAGCATCCGCTACCGGACGGCCGACTACGCGATCGCGCTCAACGCGATCGAGCAGCACCCGCTGCTCGGCAGGGGCCACGGCACCTGGTACCCGCCCTACGACATCGTCTTCGACAACCAGTACCTGCTGACGGCCGTCGAGGGCGGCCTGCTCGGCGTGGCGACGCTGGTGGGCCTGTTCGGCACCGCCATCTGGGCCGCGCTGCGGGCCCGCTACCTGTCGAGCGACCCGACCACCCGCGACCTGGGCCTGAGCCTGGCCGCCTCGCTCCTGGTCACCCTGGTGGGCTGCGCGACCTTCGACCTCAACTCCTTCGAGACGACCAGCGGCATCGCCTTCCTGTTCGTCGGCCTGTCGGGCGCGCTGCTGCGCTCGGTGCGGGCCGTACCGGACGGGGCGCGCGCGCCGGGTGAGCCGGCGGGCGGCGGTGCGCCCGGCGGGCCGGCGGGTGGGCGGGCGCCGGGCGGGCCGGCGGGCGATCGGGCGGCGCGGTGAGGGCTCCCGTCCCGGGGCGTGTCCGCGTCGGCGCGGTCGCGGTCATGGCACTCAGCGAAGCCGACGTCGCCGACCACGTCGCCGCCGGCTGGGCGCGTGGCGCCGGCGGCTCGATCGTCACCGCCAACATCGACATCGTCCGCAAGGCCAGCCGCGACCCCGCGCTCGCCGCGCTGGTGGCAGGGGCGGAGCTGGTCGTCGCCGACGGCATGCCGGTGGTCTGGGCGGCGAGGCTCGCCGGGCTCGGCGTGCCCGAGCGCGTCACGGGCGCCTCGCTGGTCTGGAGCCTCAGCGAGCGCGCCGCCGCGGAGGGCCGCTCGGTCTTCCTGCTCGGCGGCGAGCCGGGCGTCGCCGAGCGCGCGGGAGAGGAACTGGCCAAGCGCTGCCCCGGCCTGCGCGTGGCGGGCTGCCACGCGCCGCCCTTCGGCTTCGACGCCACCGACCGCGGCATGCGGGCGGCCGTGGCCGAGGTCGTGGCCGCCGCCCCCGACCTCGTGCTGGTCGGGCTGGGCTTCCCCAAGCAGGAGAAGACCATCGCCGCCCTCCGCCCCCTGCTGCCGCACGCCTGGCACCTCGGCTGCGGCGCGGGCATCCCGATGGCCGCGGGGCAGTTCAGCCGCGCTCCCGCTCTCCTGCAGCGGGCCGGCGGCGAGTGGCTGCACCGGCTGTGGCTGGAGCCCGGCCGGCTGGCCCGCCGCTACCTGCGGGAGGACGCCCCCTTCGCTGTCAAGGTGCTCACCGTCGCCGCCGCCCGGCGGCTCACCGGACGCAGGCCCTGAGCTCGCGAGAATGGTTGGTTCATGCCCCTTGCCGTGGTGATCGTCACCTATGCCGCCGCCGAGATCATCGAGGACTGCCTGCGGTCGCTCGGTCCAGGGCTCGACGGCGTGCCCGACGCCCGGATCATCGTGGTGGACAACGCCTCACCCGATGACACCGTCGAGCGGGTCCGCGCCTACGGCCAGGGCGTCGAGCTGATCGAGACCGGCCGCAACGGCGGCTTCGCCTTCGGGGTGAACGCCGGCCTGGCCGCCGCCGCGGGCCGCGACGTCCTGGTGCTCAACGCCGACATCAGGCTGCGGCCGCGCGCGGTCGCCCTGCTGCTGCGGGCGCTGGACCGGCCCGGCGTGGGCATCGCCGTACCGCGGCTGCTGGACGAGCGCGGAGCCCTGCAGCTCTCGCTGCGCCGGCGGCCCACCGTGCTCAGGGCGCTGGGAGAGGCCGCGCTCGGCGGGTTCCGCGCGGGCCGGATCGCGCCGCTGGGCGAGCTGGTGGCCGACCCGCGCGACTACCTGCGGGCGCGCACCGTCGACTGGGCGACCGGCGCGGCGTGGCTGGTCTCGCGCGCCTGCGCCGAGGCGCTGGGCCCGCTCGACGAGCGCTACTTCCTGTACTCGGAGGAGACGGAGTACATGCTGCGCGCGGGCCGGCACGGCTTCGCCGTACGGTACGAGCCCGAGGCCGTCGCCGTGCACCTCGGCGGCGACCAGGTTGCCTCCGACCGGCTCTGGGCGCTGGCCGCCGCCAACCGGGTGCGCCTGCACCGCAGCCTGTACGGCAGGCCGCGCGGCGCGCTGATGCGCGCGGCCGTCACCCTCAACGAGGCCGGCAGGGCGCCGGCCAGGGCCAGGCACCGGGCGGCGCTGCGCGAGCTGCTCACCATGGCCGAGTGGCCGTCCGCGCCAGGCGCCACCCCGGTCCCGCCGGTCGCCACCCCGGTCCCGCAGGTCGCCACCCCGGTCCCGCCGGGCGCGACCGCGCCCCCGCCGGGTGCCGCCTCGCCCCCGCCGGGCTACGTCTGCTTCTCCGCGCAGGACTGGTGGTACCACAACCGGGCGCACTCCGACTTCCAGCTGATGCGCCACCTGTCGGCCCAGCGCAGGGTGCTGGTCGTCAACAGCATCGGCCTGCGCATGCCGGTGCCCGGCAGGTCCACGAACACGCTGCGGCGCATCGGCCGCAAGCTGCGCAGCGTCGCCAAGTTCGTCCGGCGGCCCGCGCCGGACTTCTACGTCATGTCGCCGCTCCCGCTGCCGCTGTACGGCTCCTCGTTAGGCAGGAAGGCGAGCGCGCTCCTGGTCAGAGCCCAGGTGGCTGCGGTGTGCGCGGCGCTCGGCCTGCGCCGCCCGGTGGTCGTCGTCACCCTGCCGACGGCCTGGGACGTGGTGCGGCCGATGCCGCGCAGGGCGCTGGTCTTCAACCGTTCCGACCGGCACTCCGCCTTCCCCGAGGGCGGCGGGCAGGCCGTCAAGGACATGGAGACCCGGCTCCTGCGCCACGCCGACAGCGTCGTCTACGTCAGCAGGACCCTCATGGCCGAGGACGCCGCGCTGGCCGGCGACCGGGCGCACTTCCTCGACCACGGCGTGGACCTGGCGCATTTCACCCGCGTGCCCGCCGAGCGGTGGCCGGCGGACGTGCGCCGCCTCCCCGGGCCGCGCGTCGGCTTCTTCGGCGCGCTCGACGACTTCGTCGTCGACTTCGACCTGCTGGAGCGGGTGGCGCTGGAGCTGCCCGAGGTCTCGCTGGTGCTCATCGGTGACGCCAACGGGCCCATCGAGCGGCTGACCAGGCATCCCAACGTCCACTGGCTGGGCTTCCGTCCCTACGAGCTGATCCCCGCCTACGGCTCGGCCTTCGACGTCGCCCTCATGCCGTGGCTGGACAACGACTGGATCAGGCACGCCAACCCGATCAAGCTGAAGGAGTACCTGGCGCTGGGCCTGCCCGTCGTCAGCACCGACTACGGCGAGCTGTCCCGCTACACCGACAGGGTCCGCGTGGCGGCCGGCGCCGACCTGTTCGTCAAGGCGATCAGGGTCTCGCTGGCCGAGGGCCCGCCGCGGCCACCCGACGCGCTGCGCGCCTCGGTGCTCGGCGACGACTGGTCGGTTCGCGCCGCCGAGCTGCGGGCGCTGGCCGAGAGGCCGCCCGGGTGAGGAGGCGGTACGCGCTCACGGCGATCCTGCTGGCGCTGACCGCCTGCACGGCGCCCGCCGGTGACGATCTCGCGCCGGTCAGGGTCGAGCTGGAACCGGTCGCGTGGGAGGGCGGCCCGCGCTACTACGAACGCTTCCCCGCGGCGGTGCGGGCCGGCTGGACCAAGCCCTCCTTCTTCCCCGTCGGGGTGTGGTTCGCCGCCGTGCGCACGCGCGAGGACGTGACCACCGACCGGGCGGCGGGCATCAACACCTACTTCGAGCTGACCGGGGACAGCGACCCGCGCCTGCTGCGCCGGTACGGCATGTCCGCGCTGACGAGCCGGCCGCTGCCCGGCCACGGCGCCGAGACCGTGGGCTGGCTCGTCGGCACCGAGGCCGACATGTGGGGCGGTCCGGGGAACGCCCGCTGGTCGGGCGTGGCGGGTTTCGGCGCGCCCGCCTGCGTGCCCGCGAAGGCCGGCTGCGGCCACACCGCCATGCGCGCCCTCTCCCGCCGCCTGCCCGACGACGGCCGCCTGCGCTACGCCACCTACGGCAAGGGCGTCATGTACTGGCTCACCAGCGACCAGGCCGCCAGGTTCGTCAACGGCTACACCGACGCCGTCTCCACGAGCCTCTACTGGTACACCGACCGGGCCGCCTGCGAGGAGGGCGGGCGCTTCATGAACCTGGCGAGCGCCCACTGCCGCCTGGCGGCCAACTACGGCGAGACCATCGACAGGCAGCGCACGCTCGACGCCAAGGACGCGCGCCGGCAACCGGTCTACGCCATCGTCGAGCTCGGCCGGCCGCGCGAGGGGGACGGCGCCATCGCTCCCCGGCAGGTCGGCGGCGCGGTGCTGAGCTCGCTGATCCACGGCGCGCGCGGGATCATCTACCTGGGCCACAGCGCGGGGCGGGCGTGCCGTACCACCGGCCTGCTGCGGGCGCCGTGCGGCGCCCGGGTCAGGGCCGCCGTGACCGAGCTCAACCGGCGGATCGTGCGCCTCGCGCCCGTCCTGAACAGCCCGTCCTTCAGGTACGGCTACGCGCCCGGCCTCGACACGATGCTGAAGCGGCACGACGGTTTCCTCTACCTCTTCGCGATGCTCGAGCGAGGTGGGAGCATGGGGCCGCGCACGATCACCGTCCCCAGCGAGCTGTCGACGGCCCGCGAGGCGGAGGTGCTGTTCGAGAACAGGACCGTCGCCATCGGCGCGGACGGCAGGTTCGCCGACTCGTTCGACTCCGAGGACACCTACCACATCTACAAGATCAGGATCGGGGAGGCGCGACCGTGAGAAGGAGCTACGTGCTCGGCGGGGTGGCGGCCGTAGCGGTGCTGGCGGCCGTCCTGTTCGCCGTGGTCCCTGGCGCGCTGCCGCGCCGACCGGCGGCCGTGACCCTGGACCTGCCGCGGGTGCCGTGGGAGGGCGGCCCCGCCTACTACGGGCGCTTCCCCGTGGCCGCGGCCCGGGGGTGGACGGATCCGTCGTTCTTCCCCATCGGCGTCTGGTACGAGTCGGTGCTGGCCGAGAAGGACGTGCTGGCCGACAAGGAGGCCGGGATCAACCTCTACGTCGAGCTCACCGGCGACAGCGACCTGAAGCTGGTCGACAAGCACGGGATGTCGGCGATGACGACCAGGCCGCTGCCCGGGTCGGGACCGGAGACGGTGGGCTGGGTGATCGCCGACGAGGCCGACATGTTCCCGCGGCCGGGCAACGCCCGGTGGGACGGCAGGTTCGCCGGGGCGGGCGATCCCTGCGTCCCGCCCAAGGGTGAGGGGTGCGGCTTCACCGCGATGAGGACGCAGAAGGACAAGCTGCCCAAGGGCGACGGCCGCATGTACTACGCCAACTTCGGCAAGGGCGTCGGCATGTGGTGGAGCGACAAGGACAACAGCCAGTTCGTCAACGGCTACACCGATCTGGTCTCGGCCGACATGTACTGGTACACCGACGCGGGGATCTGCGTCGAAGCCAAAACGATCCTGAAATTTCCGGACAATGAGTGCCCGCGGGCGGCCGGCTACGGCTGGCTCATGGACAAGCAGCGCCGGCTCGACGCCATGGACGGCAAGCTCCAGCCCGTCTACAACTTCGTCGAGGTCGGCTGGCCCTTCAGCGACCGGAACAGGACCGGACTGCGGGCCGTCGAACCGGAGCAGGTGAAGGGCGCGGTGATGAGCTCGATCATCCACGAGGCCCGCGGCATCCTCTACTTCAACCACAGCTTCGGCGGCCCCTGCGTCAGCCACCACGCGTTGCGCGAGCCGTGCTACCGGCCGGTCAGGGCCGCCGTCACCGAGGTCAACCGGCAGATCAAGCAGCTGGCGCCGGTCCTCAACACCCAGTCCTACGCCTACGACTTCGGCGATGGCCTGGAGACCATGCTGAAGGGCCAGGGCGGCTCCTTCTACGTCTTCGCCATGATCGAGCGGGGCAGCGAACCGGGCAGCCGCTCGCTGACCCTGCCCGCCGAGCTGGCCGCGACCGCCGAGGTGGAGGTGCTCTTCGAGAACCGCACGATCCCTGTCGAGCACGGGCGCTTCACCGACACGTTCGCCTCCGAGCACGGCTACCACATCTACAAGATCAGCCAATCGCGATGATCGACTTGACCAGGCCGCCCATCCGCTCGAAGGCGATCGTGGAGGTGGGGAAGTAGTAGCGCATCTCCGTCACACTCAGCAGCTCCACCTCCATGGCGTCGCGCAGCGCGTGCAGCCGGTCCCGCGGCGCGGTGTGCACCAGCGGCCAGTGGCTGATGATCATCCGCCGGGCGGCGACGGGCAGGAACTGGAAGCCGGGGAAGAGCACGTGCGGCTCGACGGGGAAGTAGCGGTAGGGGACCTGCACCCAGTGGCGGCGGGCCAGCGCCCGGACGTTGTCGGCGAAGCGCTCGCGCCGGATGTGTCCGCCGACGTGCTCGATGACGGCGTTGGAGTAGACGAGGTCGTAGTCGCCGTCGAGGATCGCCTTCGGCAGCTCGGTGGCGTCGGCGCGGTCGGCCCTGGCCCAGGAGGGCAGGTCGGTGGGCGGGTCCATCAGGTTGACCAGGTGCAGGCGGGCCGGCCGTACCGGGGCCCGCTCCCACGCGGAGAACGTGCCGCCGAGGTCGATCACCGACATCTCGGAGATGTTCGGGAAGGCGGCCGCGAACCGGTCCCAGCGCCGCTGCCTGGCCCGGGCGCCCACGGAGTTCGGAGCGTCCACGAACCGGTTGCGTAACGCCTGCAGCGTGCCCATGACCATCCCCCTCTGATCGCGAACTCAGCGTGGGATGTATCGGTCCAAACGGGGCCACCGTTACGGGGCGGGCGCCTGCCGCCCGCCCCGTCAGGTCAGCTGATGCGCCAGGTGTCGCCGCCCATGAGCAGGTCGCTGAGGTCGCCGGGGCCCTTCTGCGCCACGGCCTCCTCCAGCTGGCCGGCCATCAGGGTGTCGTAGGCCGGCCGGTCGACCTGCCGGAAGATGCCGATCGGCACGTGCTCGAAGGCCGGATCGTCCAGGCGCGACAGCGCGAACGCCACCGACGGGTCGGGGTTGTGCGCGTCGTGCACCAGCACGCGGTCGCCCGCCTCGGCCAGCGGCACCACCTCGATGCCGCCGCCGTCGTTCCTGACGACGGCCTTGGTGGCGCTGACGATCGGCTGGCCGTGCTCCAGGCGCAGCGTGATGTCGTCGCGGACCTCGGGGTCCTTGAGCGGCTCGAAGGCGTTGTCGTTGAAGATGTTGCAGTTCTGGTAGATCTCCACCAGCGACGTGCCCCGGTGGGCGGTGGCCTCGCGCAGGACCGACTGCAGGTGCTTGCGGTCGGAGTCGATCGTGCGGGCCACGAACGACGCCTCGGCGCCCAGCGCCAGCGAGATCGGGTTGAACGGCTTGTCCAGCGAGCCCATGGGCGTCGACTTGGTGATCTTGCCGATCTCGGAGGTGGGGGAGTACTGGCCCTTGGTCAGACCGTAGATCCTGTTGTTGAACAGCAGGATGTTGAGGTTGACGTTACGGCGCAGCGCGTGGATGAGGTGGTTGCCGCCGATCGACAGCGCGTCGCCGTCACCCGTGACCACCCACACGCTCAGGTCGGGCCTGCTGGCCGCGAGCCCCGTCGCGATCGCCGGCGCCCGGCCGTGGATGGAGTGGAAGCCGTAGGTGTTGAGGTAGTACGGGAAGCGGCTGGAGCAGCCGATGCCGGAGACGAACACGATGTTCTCGCGCCGCAGCCCCAGCTCGGGCAGGAAGCTCTGCACCGCGGCCAGGATGGCGTAGTCGCCGCAGCCGGGGCACCAGCGGACCTCCTGGTCGGACTTGAAGTCCTTCAGGGTCTGCTTCCCCTCCGCCTTGGGGATCAGGGCCAGCCCCTTGCCGTTGACGAGTTCACTCACTGTCGATCACGTCCTGGATGACTCCGGCCAGCTCCTCGGCCTTGAACGGGAGCCCGCGCACGCGGTTGTAGCTGATGATGTCGACAAGGAAGCGCGCGCGCAGCAGCAGCGCCAGCTGGCCGAGGTTGATCTCCGGCAGGAGCACCTTGTCGTAGCTCTTGAGCACGTCGCCGGTGTTGGCGGGCAGCGGGTTGAGGTGCCGCAGGTGCGCCTGCGCGACCTTGCCGCCGTCCTTCCTGATCCGGCGCACGGCCGCGGCGATGGGCCCGTAGGTCGAGCCCCAGCCGATGACCAGCACCTTGGCGTCGCCAGTCGGGTCGTCGACCTCGAGGTCGGGCACGTCGATGCCGTCGATCTTGGCCTGGCGGAGCCTGACCATGCGGTCGTGGTTGTTGGGGTCGTAGGAGATGTTGCCCGAGCCGTCGGACTTCTCGATGCCGCCGATGCGGTGCTCGAGGCCGGCCGTGCCGGGAATCGCCCACGGGCGAGCCAGCGTCTCGCTGTCGCGCCGGTAGGGCTGGAACTCCTCGTCCGTCGCCGTGGCGAACGTCGTGGAGATGTCCGGCAGGTCGGCGATGTCGGGCAGCCGCCACGGCTCCGAGCCGTTGGCCAGGTAGCCGTCGGACAGCAGGTAGACGGGCGTGCGGTACTTCAGCGCGATCCGCGCCGCCTCGATCGCGGCGTCGAAGCAGTCGCTCGGCGAGGAGGGCGCCACGATCGGCACCGGCGACTCGCCGTTGCGGCCGAACATGGCCATCAGCAGGTCGGTCTGCTCGGTCTTGGTCGGCATGCCCGTCGAGGGGCCCGCGCGCTGCACGTCGACGAGGATCAGCGGCAGCTCGGTCATGACCGCCAGGCCGACCGTCTCGGCCTTCAGCGCCACGCCGGGACCGCTGGTGGTCGTCACGCCGAGCGCACCGCCGAAGGCGGCGCCGAGCGCGGCGCCGACACCGGCGATCTCGTCCTCCGCCTGGAAGGTGCGCACGCCGAAACGCTTGTGCTTGGACAGCTCGTGGAGGATGTCGCTGGCCGGGGTGATCGGGTAGGAGCCGAGGAACAGCGGCAGCTTCGCCTGCACGCCGGCCGCGATCAGGCCGTAGGCCAGCGCCTGGTTGCCCGAGATGTTGCGGTAGACGCCCGGCTCCAGCTTGGCGGGCTTGACCTCGTAGGAGACCGAGAACGACTCGGTGGTCTCCCCGTAGTTCCAGCCGGCCTGGAAGGCCGCGATGTTGGCCTTGGCGATCTCGGGCTTCTTGGCGAACTTCTGCTCGAGGAAGGTGATCGTGTGCTCGGTGGGCCGGTGGTAGAGCCAGCTCAGCAGCCCGAGCGCGAACATGTTCTTGGAACGCTCGGCGTCCTTCTTCGACAGGTCGAAGTTCTCGAGCGCCTTCACCGTGAGCGAGGTCAGCGGCATCGCGTGGACGCGCCACTCGCTGAGCGAGCCGTCCTCGAGCGGGTTGGCGTCGTAGCCGACCTTCTGCAGGTTGCGCTTGGTGAACTCGTCGGTGTTGGCGATGATGTCGGCGCCCCTGGGCAGGTCGCCCAGGTTGGCCTTCAGCGCCGCCGGGTTCATGGCAACGAGGACGTTCGGCGCGTCACCCGGCGTCAGGATGTCGTGGTCCGCGAAGTGGAGCTGGAAGCTCGACACGCCGGGGAGCGTACCTGCGGGTGCCCGGATCTCGGCGGGGAAGTTGGGCAGAGTGGACAGGTCGTTGCCGAACTCCGCCGTTCCGGCCGTGAAACGGTCGCCGGTGAGCTGCATCCCGTCGCCGGAGTCGCCGGCGAACCGGATGATCACTCTGTCGAGTTGCTGAACCTGCTTGGTCACAGCGAAGTCCTCCTCGACTGCGCTCGTGGCACGTTCTCAAATTCCATGCTAAGTCCTCGGGGGTCACACGTTTCCGTGAGGAGCATCACGGGTAAACGCGGTGAAATCAGGCAGACGCGAGAGAACGACTAGGACGACACAGCCCTGCCGCGAGCCGGCACAGGTCGATGTGCAGGCGGGCGAAGAGGACGGTTCGGTTCACGCTGCCTAACTATATGCGCCCACGAAGGCTTACCTACGTCAGGGGCTGCTTACCCGAGGAGTAGACGCGGCCAGGCGCCATTCCGGGCGCGTCGTACAGCTCGGGGACCGTGACGAACGCGTAGCCCTGCGCGGTCAGCTGCCGCAGGATCTCCGGCAGGGCCTGGACCGCCGTGTCCTGGCCGTCGTGCATGAGGACGATCGCCCCGGGATGCGCGCCTGAGACGGCGTGCCGTACCACCTGCGCGGCGTCGGCGCCGTTCGCGTCATTCGTGTCGACGTCCCAGGAGACCAGCGAGAGGCCCATCCGGCGGGCGGCGTTCTTGACCTCCTCGCTCACCGCCCCGTACGGCGCGCGGGCGAGGGTGGGCGTCTGCCCCATCTGGACGCTGATCGCGCTCTGCGCCCTGGCGAAGGCGTTGGTGACCTTGCTGCTCGACAGCTTGGTCAGGTCGTGGTGCGACCACGTGTGGTTGCCGACCAGGTGGCCCTTCTCGCGCATGAGTCCGACCAGCCCCGGGTTGGCCGCGACGTTGGTGCCCACCGTGAAGAACGTGGCTCTCGCGCCGTACCTGTCCAGCGTCTCCAGCAGCTGCCGCGTGGCGGGCCCCGGCCCGTCGTCGAACGTCAGGGCGACGCACTTGGTCTTGGCGCAGTCGACGCTGCCGGCCCTCGAGCTCACGGCCGGCGGGCTCTTGACGGAGGCCCCGCTGACCGCGGGTGACGGAACGGCGTCCTTCGCGGCCGCCAGCGCCCGCCAGCCGGTCGGCGACAGCAGCGGTTCCACCCGCTTCTTCGGTAGGGCCACGGCCACCCGGCCCAGCGCGCCCGGCCCCACCTGGTAGTCGTCGAACTCGACGACGAGATCGCCCTGGCTGTTGAAGGCCATCGAGTCGAACAGCTCCCGGTCGGCGCCCACCGCGTCGTAGTCGAGTTCGGCGGCGCGTTTCTTCAGCTCGGCCCGGACCAGCGTCGCCAGCGGGGGCAGCGCCGTCACCAGGTCGGGAGACTCGACGACCTTGTCGCTGACCCTGTCGTACCAAACCGTTCGGAGCGAGTTGGCCCAGCTGGCCCCGGCGAACTCGCCGGTGCGCAGGCGCACGCCGACGACGTCGCGGGTGGCGGCGGTCAGCTGCCAGTCGGTGTTGAGCTCGGCGCGCGGCTGCGGGGGCGCGGCGGCCGAGACCCGCGCGAAGCGGCTCATCCGGCTCTCGGCCAGCGAGCGGAGTCTGGCGTTGAGGCCGGGCGTGTCCTTGAGCTCGGGATAGGCGATGTACACATCCCGGTCACCCGCGTCGCCGTGGGTGAGTGTCCTGGTTGTCAGACCTGGGACCTCGGAAGGGTCGACAAAGCTGATCATGGTGGGTTCGGCGGGGACGCGCAGTTCCCGCTCGGGGGAGGCGGTGGCCATTCCGCAGCCGCTGGCGGCGACCGCGATAAGCGCGATTCCTCCGAAGAATCGCCTTTTATGCATGCAGGTCAGGCTAAGGGGGCATATACCCCTTTTGCCCCGATTTGATAGTAAGAGGACAGAGGCTTTGGCCGGGGTTACGATCGGCACATGGGTGGCTACTTCGGCTCCTACGCGCTGGTCTTCGCGCTGTTCGTCATCGGCGTGGCCATCGTGGCCGGCGCCCTCATGGCCAACCGCCTGCTGCGCCCCTCCCGGCCGACGGCCGACAAGCTCACCACCTACGAGTGCGGCGTCGACCCCGTCGGCGAGGGGTGGGCGCAGTCGCAGGTCCGCTACTACGTCTTCACCTACCTGTACGTGGTGTTCGCCGTCGACGCGGTGTTCCTCTTCCCGTGGGCGACGGTCTTCGCCGCTCCCGGCTACGGGATGACCACGCTGGTCGAGATGTTCGTGTTCCTGGGGTTCATCGCGCTCGGCATCGTCTACGCCTGGCGCAAGCGCGTGCTCACCTGGACGTGACCTCCTTGCGGGCGCGCCGGTGTCGGCCTCCCGGGAGATCGGCCCGTCGCCGGCGGGCCCGTGACGATCAAGGGACACCCCGCCGCGGCGGTCGCGACGGAGCGTGGTGTCGGCGGCCTCATATTTGGCGCTCCCTTGGCATTTCGATGGGCGAGTATCCAAACCATTGAGCCGGGTGATCGCCGACGTGTCCTTTCGATGGTCGGCCCGCCGAACAATCGGACAGCGTGTCCGGCCGGGTCCGGCCGAGATGTGGCGGTGCCCCTCTACTCCTCCGGCACCAGGCGTTGGAGAATGGCGACATGGCCGATCTTCCGATGCCGACTGTGGGGCCGGTCTCCCGGCTGGCGCCGAAGCCGATGCGCTTCGTGCTCAACTGGGGACGGCGCTACTCCCTGTGGGTCTTCAACTTCGGGCTGGCGTGCTGCGCGATCGAGTTCATCGCCACCTCGATGAGCAGGCACGACTTCATCCGCTTCGGCGTGATCCCGTTCGCGAACGGCCCCCGGCAGGCGGACCTCATGATCGTCTCCGGGACCGTCACCGACAAGATGGCCCCCGCCGTCAAGCGCCTCTACGAGCAGATGCCCGACCCCAAGTACGTCATCTCCTTCGGCGCCTGCTCCAACACCGGCGGCCCGTACTGGGACTCCTACTGCGTGACCAAGGGAGTCGACCAGATCATCCCCGTCGACGTCTACGTCCCCGGCTGCCCGCCCAGGCCGGAGGCGCTGCTGCACGGCATCATGAAGCTCCAGGAGAAGATCGCGGCTGAACGGCTCGGCGACCGTTACGTCCTGTCCCTTCCCGGCCAGGAGGACGCGTGACGCTCAGCGCGCATTTCGGGGACCGGGCGCGGCTCAGCGAGTCGTGGGGCGAGCGCACCGTCGACGTGGCCCCGGCCGACTGGATCGAGCTGCTGACCTTCTGCCGGGACACCGGCTACGAGTTCTTCGACTGGCTGACCGGCGTGGACGAACCGCCGGACGCGTTCGGGATCGTCGCGCACGTCTACAACCCGTCCACGCGCGACCGGCTGCTGTTGCGGACGACGGTCTCCCGTGCCGACCCGCGCCTGCCGTCCGCTGTCGGCGTGTACCGGGGAGCCAACTGGCACGAGCGGGAGACGTTCGAGATGTTCGGGGTGGTCTTCGAGGAGCACCCCTACCTGGTGCCGCTGCTGCTGCCCGACGGCTTCGAAGGGCATCCGCTGCGGAAGGACTTCGTGCTGGCGGCGAGGGTCGCCAAGCCCTGGCCAGGGGCCAAGGAGCCGGGCGAGTCCGGCCACGGCGCACCGAGCCGCCGCAAGACGCTCCCGCCCGGCGTACCCGCCGACTGGGCGGGCACCGCCCCCGCCGCCCAGCCACCCCGACCGTCGTCTCCCGCACCACCCGCGCCCGTGGAGGAGCCTGATGGGTGAAGTCCTCGACATCGTCCTGAGCTTCGTCGTCATCCTGCTCGTCTTCCTGCTCCTGCCGCTGATCGTCGGCCAGACCGAGCACAAGGTCATGGCCCACATGCAGTCACGCCTCGGCCCCATGTACGCCGGCGGCTTCCACGGCTGGGCCCAGCTCATCGCCGACGGCGTCAAGTTCGCCCAGAAAGAGGACGTCATCCCCGCCGCCGCCGACCGGCGCGTCTTCCAGATCGCGCCGGGCGTCGCGCTCGTCCCCTACCTGCTCGTCCTGATCGTCATCCCCATCGGCCCCGGCCTCGTCGCCGTGGACCTCGACCTCGGCCTGTTCTACGTCCTCGCGGTCATGGGCATCGGCGTGCTCGGCGCGATCATGGCCGGGTGGGCCTCGGCCAACAAGTACTCGGTGCTCGGCGGGATGCGCGCGGCCGCCCAGCTCATGTCCTACGAGCTTCCCCTGGTCCTGTCGGCGTCGTCCGTGGCCATGGCGGCGGGCACGCTTTCCCTGCACGGCATCGTCGAGGCATGGCAGTGGTGGTGGCTGCCCTGGCAGGCGATCGGCGGGGTGGTCTTCTTCCTCGCCGGACTCGCCGAGCTGCGCCGCCCGCCGTTCGACATGCCCATCGCCGAGTCCGAGATCATCATGGGTCCGATGACCGAGTACACAGGCATGCGGTTCGCCCTGTTCATGCTGTCCGAGTACGTCGGCATCGTGGTCCTGTGCCTCCTCACGACGGTGCTGTTCCTGGGCGGCTGGCACGGCCCGCTGCTGCCCGGCGTGGTGTGGACCTTCCTCAAGGTGTTCGCGCTGGCGTTCCTGGTGATCTGGCTGCGGGTCAGCTTCCCCCGGCTCCGGGAGGACCAGTTGCAGCGCCTCGCCTGGGTGGGACTGGTCCCGCTCGCCCTGCTGCAGCTGGCGATCACGGGTGTCGTCAAGGTCGCCGCGGGATGACCGTGTGGCCGTCGGGCACGCTGATGGATCGGCTGGCCGTCGACGTGGGCGCCGAACTCCTCGCGCTGGCCCCGGCGAGAATGCGCCGGCCGGGGGACGTGCTCATCCACCAGGGCGTGCCGGACGGGAGGCACGTGTTCCTCCTGCGCGCCCCCGCGGACGGCAGGACGGCGCTGGTGAAGGTGACGGCCACCATGGAGAGCGGCGACGACGTGCTGCTCGGCATCCGGGTCAGTGGCGACATGGTGGGGGAGCTGGCCCTGCTGCGCGGCACCCCGCGCTCGGCGACGGTGATGCTGTGCTCCGAGGCGCTGGTGCACGCGATCCCGCCCGGGGTGTTCTCCGAGTTCGTCAAGCGGCGTCCGGCCGTGTGGGCGGCGGTGGCGCAGATGATCGCCGACCGTCTTGACTGGGCGAACCGTCGCAGGCTGGACATGGCCACGCTGAGCGTCACGGGCAGGGTGGCGCAAGTCCTCACCGATCTCGTCGACCGGCACGGGTTCGAGGCGCCCGGCGGTTTCGACGTGGGGGTGAGCCTGACCCAGGCGGAGCTCGGCCGGCTGGTCGGCGCCCGCGAGGACGCGGTCAACAAGGCGATGCGCCTGTTGCGGGCGAAGGGGCTCGCGGATACGCGATACCGGCGCGTAACGGTTCACGACCTGCAAGGATTACGGGACTTCTCACTAATCTCCTGAATTGCGGATATATACGCCTTTCTTTCTTGGTGCCTGTGCCAGACTTGATCATCACGCGACCGGGAGAGAAGATGAGCAGCGCAAATTTGCCCGATATAGCCACTTTTATCTGGGGTGCGGTGGCTTCTGGGAGTCTTGAGAGAATTGGTGCATATGGCACTGAATCGACTGTCGAGGCGGTCAAATCCCTCTGGCAGCGGCTGAAGGACTCGCGAGCCGAGAAGGGTCTGCCTGAGACGCCGGCAAGCCGCGAGGAGCTCTACGAGGGCCTGGTCGCGCTCCTCATCGAGGATCCCGAGACGGCCCCGCTGGTCCGGCGGATCGAACTGACCGCCCACGCGGACCAGGTCGTGCACAACGTGTTCGACGGCACGGTCACCATGCACGGCGGCACCATCGGCATCAACAACGGGCCGCGGTGACGGTGTCGGCTTCACCCGTCCGCAGCATGCTCGTGTCGATCGACGTCGTCGGTTACAGCCTTCGCGACGATGGTGGTCAAGAAGAGATCCAGGCGGCTTTGGTGCGGCTTATCCGGGAATCGGCGCGCTGTGCCGTACTCGACATCGACGGCTGGTCGTTGCAGCCGTCAGGAGACGGCGTGTTCGCCGTCATTCCGCCGACCGAGTCCGAGCCGAGGATCGTCGACGACTTCATTCGGCATCTCAACAGGCTGCTCAAACGGCACAATGCCGCCAGAAACAGGGACGACAGGCTTCGTCTCAGAGTGGCGGCCCATGTCGGCGTCGTCAGCGCCGCCGACAACGGTTTCGCGGGAGAGCCCGCCGTGGTCGTGGGCCGGCTGCTCGACTCGGCTCCCCTGCGCGCCGCCATCGCCGCCGCGGACGACGCCCACCTGGCGCTGCTCCTTTCCCGGGACGTCTACCAGGGCACGGTCGCGGGCGGATACACCACGGTGGAGCCGTCGGACTTCCGGCAGGTGAAGATCCAGGTGAAGAAGTACAGCGGCGAGGCGTGGCTGTTCGTGCCCGGCGCCGACGTGCACGCCCTGGACCTGCCCGAGGCGACCGACGCGGCCGAAGCCGCTCCCAGCGCCAAGACCGCCGGTCAGGTCGTGCACACCGTCTTCCACGGCGACGTACGGCTGGACGGCGGAGTGATCGGAATTTCGAACAACTGACGACGGAGCGAACGGTGACCCAGTCGTCCGAGCCGCCCGCGGCGGAGACGCCGAACGAACGCATCTACGCCAACCAGACGGCGAACACCACCTTCAACGGGTCGGTCTACCTGACGAACGGCGCGATCGGGTTCGGCGGCCCCTCGTCGAGCGTTCCCGCCCAGCGGGCGGCGGGCAGGATGCCGCAGCAGATGATCGACGCGGCCACCCGGGCCTACGCGCCCCCTCCCGCGCACGACCACGCCGTCGAGGCGCTGCGCAAAGACCGTGTCATCGTCCTGTACGGCCCGCAGGGAAGCGGCAAGCGCGCAGGCGCCATCAACGTGGCCACGAGTGTCGATCCGGGCATCCCACTGGTCATGCCGCTCCCCGACCAGGAACTCGGCCAGCTGGCCGAGCGCAGCTATGAGAAGAACATCGTCTACCTCGTGTTCGGCTGGTCCGGCGACGAGGCGGCGACCGACGCGGGCGACGCGAGCCTGGCACTGCTGACCGAGAACGTCCTCAAGGCCGGGGCCTACATGATCATCACGAGTGGTGATCCGATCTCGAGCCCGCAGTCCCCGGCGGTGCCGCATTTCGCCTGGCGGCCGCCGGCCGTGGAGGACGTCCTTCGCGTCAACGGGGCGACAGGGGCGGAGCAGTACCACGCCCAGCTGCGACAGCACAGCCTCGCGGACGTGGTCCAGTTCGCGAGGGACGTCTCGTCGGGCAGGCGGCCGGAGGACTCCCTCAACGACCTGGACCCCAAGCTGTGGTCCGACGTGCAGAAATGGTTCGGCGGCGATCCGTCGCACCGGGAGGTCCTGGAGGTGGCCGCCCTGCTGTTCCTCGAGGGGCTGCCGGAGGGCCGCTTCGAGGCGAAGTTCGCCGCCCTCGTCGACCGGGTGCTGCCGCCTCCGCCCGAGGAAGGCGCCGAGGCCGTCCCCAAGGGTTTCACGCAGAGCCGCAAGCGGTCCGACGACTCCCTCATCACGACCGTCAAGCGCGTGGCGGAGGGCGAGAACGCCATCGCGGGGCAGCTCAGACGCTGCGTGGTCTTCCGCAAGGAGGGCTATCGCGCGCGCGTGGCGGCGGAGCTCTGCGACCGCTACCCGGCCGACTTCTGGAAGCCGCTGTTCGCCTGGTTGCACGAGGTGGTGGTCCAGCCCGACGACCTCGCCATGAGCGAGCTCGCCACGGGGCTGGCGCTCGTGGCCCGCGACGACTTCGACAGCGTCAGGGAGCAGTTCCTCCAGCCGTGGTCCGCCGGCGAGCGCGGGCGGCGCGGCTGGAACGCGGCCGTCGAGGTGCTGTGGTCGATGTGCCTCGACGAGGGCCTCGCGCCGCTGGCCAGGCAGACGGCCATCCGCTGGGCGCGCAGCAGGGAGCCGTTGCGCCAGCGGGCGGCCGCGCTGGCCTTCTCCAGCCTGGTCGGCGTCCTGTACACCGGAGATGCCCTGCACTACCTGTGGCAGCTCACCGAGGAGGAGACCGCAGGCGAGAGCGCCTCCCTGGCGATCGTCGGCCTCTACCAGACCCTCAGCTGGACCGACACCGGCGCGCACCGGTTCCTGCTGGACGATCTCGGGGAGCGGCTGCGCCGTTTCTCCAGGCCGGGCACACCGCGGCTGGCACGCGCCCTGCGGGTCGCCGTCATGGTGCTCGAGGTGCCCGGTGAGGACGGGATGCCGTTGGCCGTACGGCATCTGCGGCGCGGAGACAGGGACGTCAAGCTGTTCGCCAGGCTCTGGGCGGCCGCCATGGTCAACAGGCCGAGCAGGAGCACGGTCTTCGACACCCTCTACAACGTGCTCGACGCGCTCGACCGGCTGACGCCGCCGCCGGTGGAACTCGTGGAGAGCCTGTACCGCGACCTGGCCGACGCGCTGCCCGTCCGCGAGCACGCCCCCTTCAACCGCGACTTCCGGCGACATGCGACACGGCGCAGGAGCGGGACGAGCCCTCAACGCCTTTTCATGATCCTACTTCCGAAGATCTTCCCATCCGAGGACTGGTAAGCATGCCGTACCCCATCAGCAGCAGCGCCTCCTTACGACCCGTCGAGCGCCAGCGCTGGCGCAAGGCGGCACGGGCGGTGGACGAGATACCGATGCCCTTGCCGCACGAGGTCGTCGTGCTGGCGGTCGGCGGCGGCCATGTCCGCAGCGACGAGAAGAGCCTCGGCCCGGCCGACGAGCACGTCGTCAACGCCACCGGCTACAGCGTCGTCGACATGCGAAAGGACCAGCCCGTCGAGGTCGACCTCACGCTGCCCTCCAGCGGGCTGGACGAGTTCCTCCTGCGGGTCATCTTCACCTGCAGCGTCACCGATCCCATCACGGTCGCCCGCAACGGGCATACCGACCTGGCCGTGCCGCTGCAGGCGTACGTGAAGGGATACCACCGCATCCACCAGCTCGGCCTCGACCACCCCATCGAGGCGCGAGCGAGCGTGCAGGACGACGCGCTCACCGAGCTCAGCATCTACAGCCAGGCGCAGCCACCGCTGGTCTCCGGCATGCTCGTACGGCTGGCCGCGATAGAGGTCCTCACCCCCGACGAGGTGATCGCGGAGAAGCGCGCCGCCGAACAGGAGGCCAAGGACCACGAGCGCAAGCGGCGCGAGATGGCCTTCGAGCACGACCTGACCGCCAGGCGCCGCACGTACGAGATGGACGACCTGCGACAGGAGCACGACCTGACCGTGAGGCGGCGTGCCTACCAGATGGACGACCTGCAGCAGGAGCACGACCTGACCGCCAGGCGGCGCGGCTACGAGATGGACGACCTGCAGCACGAGCAGGACCGCACGCGCGTCGAACGCCGTTTCGCCCACGAACTGGATCGCGAGGAGACCGAGTTCGAGCTCGAGCAGCGCCAGCGCAGGCTGGCCGCCGACCTCAGGCACGCGCGGACCTTCCACGAGGAGACCGGTTCCGACCCCTACGCCGTGATCTCCTACGCGGTCGCCCGAGGGGAGCTGAGCTCCACCGAGCTCATGCGCCGGCTGGACGAGGCGGAGCAGGTACGGCGGAACCTCGACGAGCAGGAGCGGCGCAGGCGCCTGGAGTGGGAGGCCGACAGGGACAAACGCGAATGGGAGGCGTTCCAGGAGGTCAGGGCCTTCGAGCGGCAGAAGGAACTGCGGGCGCAGGAGCTCGACGCGGCCCAGGACGAGCGGGAGTTCGAACTGCGCAAGGAAGGGCTACGGCTGGGCCAGGAGAAGGAGAGCCGGCAACAGGAATGGGAGCTCAGCCGCGAGGACCGCACGTGGGCCCGGCACAAGGAAGAGTTCCAGCTCCAGTGGGAGAAGGAGCAGCGGGCACAGCAACTCGAGGCCGCCAAGGAGGAGCGTGACCACGAGCTGCGCAAGGAGGAGCTGCGGCTGAAGCAGGAGCAGGAGCAGCTCAAGCAGCAGCTGGCCGCGCAGCGCGAGCAGCGGGAGTGGGAGGCCGGGCGGGCGCAGCAGGACTGGGAGCGGGAGAAGGAACGGCAGGAGATCCTGATCGCGCAGGAGAACCGGCAGAACCTCGCCACCCTCACCGGCAAGGCCATCGACCGCGGGCTCGCCGACCACTCCGACATGGGGCAGTTCCTCATCGAGCAACTGATCGACAACGGCACCCCGGCGGAGGCGCGCACCGCCGTGACGCCCGCTCAGCAGGCGTCGGCTCTCGAGTCTTCGGGACAGGACGACGACATGTCCGCCCCGAGGGAGGAGAGCGTCGGTGACGACTGAAGCCGCGCCGGTCGAGGCTCATCAGGCGGAACTGGACCGGATGGCGCCGGTGCGCCGCCGGTTCGGGATCCCGCGGATGCTCCGGATGGTGTCGGGGGTGAACGAATCCATCCTCGACTGGGTCCCGGAGGACCGTCCCACTCTCACCAGGACGGGCGCGATCATCCTGTCCACCGCCCTCATGGCCGCGGCCTCGCTGTGGATCGTCGTCCACGAGGTCTTCGGTGCCTCCATGCCGGCCAGCGTGGCCGCCGCGGCCATCTGGGGGACCGTGATCTGCGTGTTCGACAGCTGGCTCGTCACCAGCACGCACGGCGTGACGGGGCGTGACCGCGTCGCGCGCCTCCTGCCCCGGCTGGCGATCTCGGTGCTGATCGGGGTCGTCATCTCGGAACCGCTGACGCTGAAGGCGTTCGAGTCGGCCGTGATCGAGCAGGTGGCCGAGGACCGGCGGCTCGCCGACCAGGAGCTCAGGGCCGGGTTCAAGCGTTGCTATCCAGGCTGGGACCAGCAGCCCCCCACCGGCTGCGACGACTTCAAGCTCGATGTCCCGCGGGCCGACACCCGCACGCTCGAAGCCACCATCGCGCAGCGGGACCAGCGGCAGAAGGAAGTGGCCGGCCTCAAGAAACTGGAAACCTCGCAGGCCGCGCTGGAGGGCAAGGAGTGCCTCGGCACGGGCGCCGGCCAGGGTTTCACCGGCCGGCCGGGCAACGGTTACTGGTGCGGACGACGGCGAGCGGCCACCGACACGACACGCCAGGCCCTGCAGACCAAGGAGCAGGAACTCCAGAAACTGGAACAGACGGTCACGCAGCTCACCAACGACCGGGCGACGGCCGCCGCCACGTACGAACAAGCCGTCTCCACCGGCATCGCCGCCGAGATCTCGCGACGGTCCGCCGCCCGCAGCCGGCAGCCGGGGCTGCTGGAGCAGTTCCGCGCGCTGAGCAGCCTGACCGCCGCCAACTGGGCGGTCTTCTGGGCGCACCTGGTGCTGGCCGGCCTGCTGATCGTCATCGACTGCTTTCCGGTGCTCACCAAGCTGATCAGCAAGCCCAGCGCCTACGATCGGCGGCTCGCCGCCCAGCGCGAGAGCAAGGAGCGCCTTCACGACAACGACCTGCGGCTCAACGAACGGCTGCGAACAGGAGACGGCGAGATCCTGCTGCACAAGGAAGAACTGCGGGTACGGCACGCGATCGAGGACAGCGACCACGAGGTGCGGCTCTCGGCCGCGCGCAGGGAGGCCGAGCTCAGGGCACGCATGGACCAGTTGGCCAAGCAGGCGAAGCAGGCCAGGGTCACTGGACGATGGCCAGCATGATCTCGGCGGCGGTGGGGCGCTCCGAGGGCGACTTGGCCAGCGCGGGCCCCACCACGCCGCGTAACGACGGCGGGAGCGGCGACAGGTCGGGGTGCAGGTTGAGCACCCGGTTGAAGACGGCCGGCACGGTGTCCTCGCCGAACGCGGGACGCCCCGTCGCCGCGAAGGTCATCGTCACCGCCCAGCTGAAGACGTCGGACGGCGGGCCGACGGGCGTGCCGGACAGTTGCTCGGGCGACATGTACGGCGGAGTGCCCGCCATCTTGCCGGTCATCGTGGAGTGGTCGAGCGAGCGCGCGATCCCGAAGTCGATCACGCGGGGGCCGTCGGAGCCGATCAGGACGTTGCTGGGCTTGAAGTCGCGGTGGACGACCCCCGCCTTGTGGATGGCCGCCAGCGCCCCGGACGTGGCCAGCGCGAGCCTGGTCAGGCTGTCCTCGTCGCGCGGCCCCCGGTCGCGGACGAGCTGCTCGAGCGAGGGCCCCGCCACGTACTCGCTCACTGTGTAGGCCAGGTCGGGGGCGATGCTGACGTCGAGCAGCCTGGCTGTGGAGAACGTGGCGACCCTGCGGGCGGCGTCGACCTCGCGGGCGAACCGGCTGCGCGCGTGCTCGTCGCCCAGATCGTGGAGCACCTTGACGGCCACCCGGGTGCCGTTGGGCGCGGCGGCGAGGTAGACCGCGCCCTGGCCGCCGCGGCCGAGGAGGCGCAGCACGCGATAGTGGCCGATCCACTCGGGCTCGCCCGTGCGCCGCGCGTGGCCTGTGGGGTGGGTGGCGCGTTCGTGCACGGGCAGCGGCCGAGGACGCATGGTGCCGGGCGGGGGGCCGGGCATGGAGCGGGGCGGGGGGCCGGGCAGGTGGCCGGGCATGGCGCCGGGCGGGGGCATGGGCGCAGGGGCGGATCCGGACCGCCCTCTCGCCATCAGGGGGACGAGGATGCCGCTGTGGATAACTCCGCCGATCCAGCTCGCCATCAGGCACAGCCCGACGAGCCCGAACAGCCAGTCGGGCGCGTGCGAGATGTCGTCGTAGCTCCACACGACGATCATGAACGCGCTGACGCAGGCGCCGTACAGGGCGGCGGAGATGACGAGCCACTTGCTCTGCAGCCAGAACGCCGCGAACCCGATGGTGAACGGCGTGGCCAGGCCGCACGTGAGCAACGGGACCACGGCCCAGGCGACGGCGGCCGTCCAGGCTCCGGCGCTGGGTTGGTGGGGGCGGGGGTGCGGCATGGGCGAGAGAGTATCGGGTAGCGGCGACATAAGCAGGGGTGTGGACGGCGGCTGTGGATAACCTGCACGTATCCTGTGGATGACTGTGGAAAACCTTGGGGACAACAGGCTGATGGATTCACCTGCGACGCATAGTGCGTCATGATGTTGAATCATGGCACGGATACCTGGAGTAGGGCTGGTGAAGGGGCTTTCGGTCACCCTTCGCCACATGCTGCGCAGGTCCGTGACCCAGCAGTATCCCGAGGTCCGGCCGGAGCTGCCCGCCCGTAGCCGCGGTGTCATCGCGCTGGTGGAGGAGAACTGCACCTCCTGCATGCTGTGCGCCCGCGAGTGTCCCGACTGGTGCATCTACATCGATTCGCACAAGGAGACACTGCCCGCGCCCGAGGGCGGCAGGCCCAGGCAGCGCAACGTGCTCGACAGGTTCGCGATCGACTTCGCGCTGTGCATGTACTGCGGGATCTGCATCGAGGTGTGCCCGTTCGACGCGCTGTTCTGGGCGCCGGAGTTCGAGTACGCCGAGGGGGACATCAGGAACCTCCTGCACGAGAAGGACAGGCTGCGGGAGTGGACGCAGGCCGTGCCGCCGCCTCCCGCACACGAGGTGGGAGCCGAGCCGCCCAAGGAGCTCGCGGCGACCGTCCGGCCGACCCGTACGGCGGGCGGCGCGCCCGGCCGTACGGGGGAGGGCGCTGCTCCAGCCCGTGGCGAGGGAGCCGGTCGGGCTCCGGCTCGTGGCGAGGGAGCCGGGCGGGCTGCGGCCGGCCGTACGGGGGAGAGGGCGACGGCGCGCGGCCGTGCGGAAGGAACGGCACCGGCCGAGACGCCTGCCGAACGCGCGGCGACGGCCCGAGCCGAGACGACGCCGGGCGAGACCTCCGCACACCGACCCGGAGGACCAGCGGAAGTGACCGGTGCCGCCGGGCGCACGGCTGGAGGAGCGGCTGACGTCGCACCGGAAGCATCGGGGCCGCGAGAGGCCGCACCAGCAACATCCGGCACGTCGGAGGCCGCACCGGGAGTCCAGCTCGGGGAGACCGGCATCACGCCGGAGACCGGAGAAGACAGGCCCGGCACGTCGGAGGTCGCACCGGAAGCGTCCGGCGCGCCCGGGCGTGCGTCGGACGCATCAGACGTGGGCGAGACCGCCCGGGACAGGTCAGGCGAGCCAGAAGCTGCGCCGGGTTCCGGCACGCCTGAAACCGCGCCACCGCGCAGGTTGGGCGCGCCCGAGGCCGCGGAGAGCGGGACGAGCACGTTCGAGGCCGAGAAGAGCGCGGCGAGTACGCCCGAGACCGCGGAGAGCGCGGCGAGCACGTCCGAGACCGCGGCAGGCGGGACGCGCGGCGCCGAACAGACGGGGCAAGACGCCACGGACCGGGCCCAGGGTCGGACCGGCGAGGGCGGGAGCGGTGAGAGCCAGCCCGAGGCGGCGCCCGCAGCCGGACAGACCCAGCGCGAGGCACGTCCCCGTTCCGCCCGGATGAGCAACGTGCGCGGCATCCGCCCGCCCGGAGCGCTGCCCGCCCCGCCGCAGCCCCCGCAAACAGGTTCATCCACAGGCCGCTCGCCGGACGAAGAGTTTTCCACAGGTTCCGGCGCGTCGTCGTCGCCGCCGGAATCGGCGGAGCAGACTGCTGCCACCGAGCCGCGCAGGCGACGGATGGTCGATCCGCGTTCCATCCGTCCGCCGGGCGGGCTGAAGCGTCACGAGACACAGGAGCCCGAGGAGGACTAGTGACCGCGGCGGTGCCTTCCTACCTGTCCCCCACAGGGCAAGAAATCGTCTTCCTGCTCCTGGGTGCGGTGGCGGTCGGATCCGCACTGCTCGTCGTGACCACCAGGCAACTCGTCCATGCCGCCCTCTGGCTCGTGGTCTCCTTCGGCGCGCTCGCCGGGTGCTACCTCGTGCTGACCGCCGAGTTCGTCGCGTGGGTGCAGGTGCTCATCTACGTCGGCGCGGTCGTGGTGCTGCTGCTGTTCGGCATCATGCTCACCCGCGCACCCATCGGCAGGTCGGCCGACCTCGACAGCGGCAACAGAATCGTGGCCGCCGTGGTCGCGCTGGCGACGGCGGGCGTGCTGGTCGCGGTGGTCATCGACGGCTTCCGCCACGCCTACACCCCGCTCGAGCCCGGCGGCGGTGCGGCGGGAGAGCTCGGCGCGAGCGTCTTCCGCACGTGGGTGCTGCCGTTCGAGGCGCTCTCGGTCCTGCTGCTCGCCGCGTTGGTCGGCGCCATCGTGATCTCGCGCACCGACATCAGACCGGACGACACGCCCCCGACCGCCGAGGGCAGGGGGAAGTAGTGCACATCGTCTACCCGGCCGTCGTCTCCGCGCTGCTCTTCTCCATCGGTGTGTACGGCGTGCTCGCCCGCCGCAACACCATCCTGGTGCTGATGTCGGTCGAGCTGATGCTCAACGCCGTCAACCTCAACCTGGTCGCCTTCGACGTCTGGCTGCGCGACCGGCTCCATGGCGGACAGGTGCTGACACTGTTCGTCATCGTGATCGCCGCCGCCGAGCTCGGCGTCGGGCTGGCCATCGTCCTGGCCGTCTACCGTAACCGCAAGACCGTCGACCTCGACCGGCTCCGCGACCTGTCCGAACTCGACGCCGTCGCGCGCCTCACCACCCCGAGTCCGTCCCCACCGCACCCGGTCCAGGAGGGCCAGGACCAGGTGAGCTCGCGTCAGGTGAGCTCGGGTCAGGTAAGTTCGCGTCAGCAGGGCCCGGGTCAGGTGAACTCGGGTCAGGAGGGCCCGGGCGACGAGGGCCCAGCTCAGGTGAGCTTGAGCCAGGCGGCGCAGAGCCAAGAGGCCCCGAGCCCGGAGGCGCCGAGCCAGGCGGCGCAGAGCCAGGAAAACCCGGCGCGGGAGGGCCGCGCGGCGCCTCCGGAGGGTGGCGAAGGTTCCCCAGAGGGCGGCGAAGGTGTCCCGTCGGGTGGCGAAGGTGTCCCGTCGGGTGGCGAAGGTGTCCCGCCGGGTGGCGAAGGTGTCCCGCCGGGCGGCGAAGGGGTCCCGCCGGGTGGCGAAGGGGTCCCGTCGCGTGACGAAGGTGTCCCGGAAGGCGGCGAAGGTGTCCCGGAGGGTGGCGAAGGCGCGCCGGCCACAGGCGACGGTGCACCAGGTGCCCCCAGGCCAGGAGAGCGTGCGAGCCGAGGGAGAGCCCAGTGAGCCGCAGCTACGTCGACTCCTTCCCGGCGATCATCATCGTCCTGCCGTTCCTGGCGGCCGCCGCCGGCCTGCTGCTGTCCCGCTGGCCGCGGGGCCACATCCCGCGCACCGGCGCGCCCGAGGCGGTGTCCGGCCATGACCTGCCGTACGGCTCGGCCGTCCACCCCGCGCTGGAAAGCGCCGACGCCAAGGCCAACCGCAGGGCCGCGTGGTTCGCGGTGGTCCCGGCCACCGCCGCCGCGGTGCTGGCGTTCTGGCTGGCGGCAGGCCAGGGGTTCGCCTTCTTCGACCGCCTGGCCGCCGAGCCGGCCCAGGGCCAGACCGCCCGCGCGGGCGCCACGTACGGCACGATCGAGACCGGCGGGGTCCCCATCGCGCTGACCCTCCAGGCCGACCAGCTCTCCGCGATCGTCGCCGTCCTGGTCACGATCGTCGCGCTCGCCGTCCAGATCTACTCGATCGGCTACCTGAAGGACGATCCCCGCTACCCGTCCTACAGCGCGTTCATCAGCCTGTTCACCAGCGCCATGCTGCTGGTCGTCTACGCGGGCGACCTGCTCCTCCTCTACGTCGGCTGGGAGATCATGGGGCTCTGCTCCTACCTGCTGATCGGCCACTGGTGGGAGGAGCACGCCAACTCCAGAGCCGCGGTCAAGGCCTTCCTGGTCACCCGGCTCGGCGACGTGGGTTTCCTGTTCGGCATCTTCGTCCTCGGCCTGTCGGCGGGCAGCTTCAGGATCGACGACGTGATCGCGAAGGTGCCCGAGATGCCGACCGCCACCGTCGTCACCGCGACGATGCTGCTGCTGGCGGGGGTCGCGGGCAAGAGCGCGCAGGTGCCGCTGCACACCTGGCTGCCCGACGCGATGGCGGGCCCGACGCCGATCAGCGCGCTCATCCACGCCGCCACGATGGTCGCGGCTGGGATCTTCCTGGTCGCCCGGCTCTTCCCGGTGTTCCTCGCCGCGCCGCCAACGCTCGACGTCCTGGCCGTGCTCGCCGCGCTCGGCATGCTCGGAGCGGCGCTGGCCGCCCTCGCCCATGACGACCTCAAACGCGTGCTGGCCTACTCCACCATCAGCCAGCTCGCCTTCATGGCCGCCGCGCTCGCCGCGGGGTCCGACACCGCGGCGATCTTCCACCTGCTCACTCACGGAGCGTTCAAGGCGCTGTTGTTCCTGTGCGCGGGCGCGGTCATCCACCACGTCGGCTCCAACCTGATGAGCCAGATGGGCGGCCTCCGGCGCGAGCTGCGCGTCACGTTCGTCGCCATGACGATCGGCTTCGCCGCGCTCATGGGCCTGCCGCCGACCAGCGGTTTCTTCAGCAAGGACGGCGTGCTGGCCGCCGTCGAGCACGCGGTCGGCGCCGGCACGCTCACCGACGCCGCCGGCCTGCTCCTCTACGCGTGCGCGCTGGCGACGGTCGCCGTCACCGGCGCCTACGCCACCCGCGCATGGCTGCGCACCTTCTTCGGCCGGGAACGGTCGCTGGCCCTGCCCGAACCGCAGCCCGGCACCGCCCACGTCGTCGACACCCGCGAGGCGCCGCCCTCCATGCTCGGCCCTGTGGTGGTGCTCGCCGTCCCCGCCCTGGGGCTTGGTTTCCTCGGCGCCGGCCACCTCAGCTGGGGCACCGCGGCCATCAGCGTCGCGCTCGCGCTGCTGGGCGCCGGCATCGTCTACGCGGTGTGGCGCGGCGACCCGCTGGCCGATCCCGCCAAGATCCTCGGCCCGCTCCGGGTGCCGGCCGAACGGGCCTTCTACCTCGACACCGTCTACAACGCGCTGTTCGTCCGGCCTGTCCTGGCGCTGGCCGGGCTGGTGGTGCGGACCGACGACAGGGTGGTCGACGGCGCGGTGCGCGGCTCGGGCCGTACCACGCAGGGAGCCTCCGGCCTGCTGCGCCTGGCGCAGAACGGCAACGTGCAGCTCTACGTCAGCGGCGTCCTCGCGGGCGTCCTGCTGATCGCGGTGGGGGCGGTGGTGCTCGGATGACCTGGCTGCCCGTCGCGCTGCTCGCGGTGCCGCTGCTCGGCGCCGGCGTCCTGCTCGTGCCCGCCGCGGCGGGCCGTCTCCGGCCCATCGGCCTCGCCGTCTCGGGTCTCACTCTCGCGCTCGCGGTCATGCTCGCGGCGACCTTCGCGTACGGCCAGGCGGCGCGGCCCCAGTTCACCGTCGACCTGCCCTGGATCCCCGGCCTCGGCCTGCGCTTCCACCTGGGAGTCGACGGCATCTCCCTGTCACTCGTCGTCCTCACCGCGCTCCTGACGTTCCTCTGCTTCGTCTACCTGTGCTGGAGCCCCGGCCACCTGCCCGCGCGCCCCAGGGCCCTGCTGTTCACCCTGCTCGTCCTCGAAGTCGGCATGCTCGGCACGTTCCTCGCGCTCGACCTGCTGCTGTTCTTCGTGTTCTTCGAGGTCGTGCTCATCCCGATGTACTTCGTGATCGCCATCTGGGGCGGTCAGGGGCGCCGCGCCGCAGCGATCAAGTTCATCCTCTACACCCTGCTCGGGTCGGTCGTGCTGCTGCTCGGCCTGCTGCTGATCTGGACGCAGACCGGCACGCTCGACATCGTGGCCCTGACCCAGGCGCACGGCGCCGGACTGTCGCGCTCGGTACAGGTGCTCGCCTTCGTCGCGATCGGCCTCGGCCTGGCGGTCAAGACCCCGATGTGGCCCCTGCACACCTGGCTCCCCGACGCGCACACCGAGGCGCCGACCGTCGGCTCGGTGTTGCTGGCGGGTGTGCTGCTCAAGATGGGCACGTACGGCTTCGCCAGGATCGCCATCCCCGTCCTGCCCGAGGGCGCCGCCACCGTCGCCCCGTGGCTGGGCGCCTTCGCCGTCGTCGGCATCGTCTACGGCGCGCTGGCCTGTCTCGCCCAGAGCGACCTCAAACGGATGATCGCCTACTCCTCCATCGGCCACATGGGCTTCGTCCTGCTCGGCTTCGCCACGCTGACCACCGTCGGCATCAACGGCGCCCTGTTCGCCAACGTCGCCCACGGCCTGATCACCGGCCTGCTGTTCTTCCTGGCCGGTGCCGTCAAGGAAAGGTACGGCACGGCCGACATGCCCACCCTCGGCGGCGGCATGCTGGCCCGCTACCGCCACCTGGGCTCGCTGCTCACCTTCGCGTCCATCGCCTCGCTCGGGCTGCCGGGGCTGGCCGGGTTCTGGGGCGAGATGCTGGCGCTCCTGGGTGCCTTCCAACCGGCACCCGGGCTGCCCAGGCCGCTCTTCCTGGCGTACATGGCGATCGGCGGGATCGGCGCGGTGCTGACCGCCGCGTACTTCCTCACCATGCTGTCCCGTGTCACGCACGGGCAGCCGGCGGAGGTGCGCCCACAGGGTGACCAGGCACTCGCCGCCGCCCCGTTCGACCAGGGCGGCCCTGACGTCGCGCGAGACGACCACGGCGAACTGGTCGCGGCGAAAGGCGCGCGGGGCGGCCCCGACATGGCACGACCCGCCAGGGGCGGGCCCGGCGGCGAAGACACGGCTGCCTCCGCGCCGGACCGGAGCGGGGCCGAGGCACGGGAAGGCGACCAGGGCGCGGCCGTCGCCACGCTCGACCGCAGCGGGCTCGACGTGCGGGGATACGAGTTCGTGGCGTGGGTGCCGCTCGTCGTGCTGACTCTTGTCTTCGGGCTCTGGCCGAAGGCGCTCCTGGCGCTGACCACGCCCGCCGTCCAGATGCTGCTGGGAGGCACGCCATGACCGCCCTGTCTTCTCCTGCCGGCCAGGCGGCTGCGATCTCCTCTGCTCGCCAGGCGCTCGTGTTTCCCACGCATGCACGGGTGAGCAGGTTCGGCTGGGCTCGGCAGCGGAGGGCGGTGGCGTCATGATCCAGACGATCGACTACTTCGCCATCGCGCCGCCGCTGGTCCTGACCGTGGTCGCCGGGTTGGTGCTGCTGCTTGACGCTTTCCTGCCGCACTCGGCGGCGGTCCGGACAGCGCTCGGAGTCGTGTCCCTCACCGGTGTCGCGGTCGCGCTCGGGTTCGTCGTGGCGCAGGCGGTGGGGGGCCGAACCCTGCGGACGTTCTGCGTTCCACCGGACCTGGCGGGCCAGGGTCCTCCGGCCTGCTCGTTCGTGGTCGACACGTTCACGCTCGTCCTGGCGGGGCTGGCGCTCGTCGCCGGAGCGGTGGTCGTGCTGCTGTCGATGACCGAGCTGGCGGGTGGCCGTATCCCGGTCGGGGAGTGGTACTTCCTGCTGCTCTGCACGCTCGTCGGCGCCGCCACCCTGCCCGCCTCGCGTGACCTGATCATGCTGGTCGTCGCCCTCGAGCTGGTCTCGCTGCCGGTCTTCGCGCTGACAGCGCTCAAACGCTACGACGGCAGGGCCTCCGAGGCCGCGGTCAAGCTCTTCCTGGTCTCCGTGGTGTCCACGGCGATCATGCTGTTCGGCGTGTCCTTGCTCTACGGCATGAGCGGCACCGTCCACCTGTCGCGCCTGGGCGAGGCGTTGGGCGCATCCGCCCTGAGGGCGGCGTCGGGCGGGTCCGCCCCGGGCGGGGCGTTGGGCGGGTCCGGCTTGTGGGCGGTGTCGGGCGGGTCCGGCCCGAATGGGGCGTTGGGCGGGGCAGGTCTGGGCGGGGCTCTGGACGGCGTGCACATGTCAGCCGTCGTGGGCGGCGCGGTGCCCGCCGGACAGCAGGGATCCGCCGCCGGCTACGCCTCGGCGCTGGAGATCACCACGGGCCTGCCCATGGTGGTGACCGTCGGAGTGGTGCTCGTGGTGGCGGGGTTCGCCTTCAAGATCGCCGCTGTGCCGTTCCACTCCTGGGCGGGCGACGTCTACCAGGGCGCGCCGATCCCCGTGGCCGCGCTGCTCTCGGTCGTCTCCAAGGCGGCGGGGTTCGCGGGGCTCATCCTCGTCCTGACGAGCGCGCTGCACGGGCAGACGCGGACCTGGGCGCCCATCGTCGCCATCGTCTCGGCGCTCACGATGACGGTGGGCAACCTCCTGGCGATGCGGCAGCGCTCCGCCGTACGGCTGCTGGCGTGGTCCTCCGTCGCGCAGTCCGGTTACATCCTCGCGCCGCTCGCGGTGATCACCGTGGCGAGGAACGGCGGGCTGGCGGCCGGGGCGTCGGTGGCGTACCTGGTGTTCTACGCGGCCATGAACCTCGGGGCGTTCGCGGTGGTCATGCTGGTGTCCAGGACCAGTCCGGGCAACGAGATCGACGACTACCGCGGGCTGGTGTTCAGGCGCCCGGCGGCCGCGCTGGCGCTGGCGTTCAGCCTGATCTGCCTGGCCGGTCTGCCCCCTGGCCTCGCGGGCCTGTTCGCCAAGGTCGTCGTCTTCCGTGAGATCGTCAACGGCGGTCTCGGCTGGCTGGCCGTGGTCATGGCCGTCAACACGGTCATCGGCCTCTACTACTACATCGTGTGGACCGCGCGCCTGTTCGCCCCCACGGCCGAGCCGACCGGCGACGCCCAGCGCCGTACGGGTCAGCCGGCGGCCGTGTGGGTGGCGATCGGCGTGACGTTCGCGGTGGCGGTGCTGTTCTCCGTCGCGCCCCAGCTGGTCCTCGATGTAGCCGCACTGTAACCACTCCATTCCCACAGGTCACGGCGGTCGGGAACGCTCGGCGTGGGCATCGACGTTGGTACAGGTGAGCCCACACCTCGGAAGGGGGGAACCCTTGCATCACAACGGTCTGCGTACGGCCCTCCTGCTGGGGCTGCTCTCCGCGTCGATGATCGCGGTGGGGGCATGGCTGGGCGGCGGCACAGGCGTCCAGCTGGCGGTCCTGCTCGCGCTGGCCGGTAGTGGGGTCGCCTACTTCTTCTCGGACCGGATCGCACTGTCGGCCATGCGGGCCAGACCGTTGAGCGAGGTCGAGCAGCCGACCCTGTACCGGATCGTGCGCGAGCTGTCCACCGAGGCCAGGCAGCCGATGCCGCGGCTGTACATCTCGCCGACGGTCCAGCCCAACGCCTTCGCGACCGGACGCAATCCGCGTAACGCGGTGGTGTGCGTGACCTACGGGTTGACACAGTTGCTCGACGAGCGCGAGCTGCGCGGGGTGATCGGGCACGAGCTGTCACACGTCTACAACCGGGACATCCTGATCTCGTCCGTGGCCGGAGCGCTGGCCACGATGATCACCTGGCTGAGCTACGTGGCGGTGTTCTTCGGCGGGTCGGACGACGACGAGGGGCCGGGCTTCCTCGGGGCGCTGCTCATGATGCTGCTCGGGCCCGTGGCGGCGGGCATGGTGCACATGGCGGTCGCGCGGACGCGAGAGTTCCACGCCGACGAGTCGGGGGCGCGGCTGACCGGCGACCCGCTCGCGCTGGCGTCAGCCCTGCGCAAGATCGAGATGGGGGTCAGGCGGTTGCCGCTGCCGGAGAACAGCCGGTTGACGTCGGCGTCGCACATGATGATCGCCAACCCGTTCAGCGGGAGCGGGCTGGGGCGGATGTTCTCCACTCACCCGTCCACGGCCGAGCGGGTCGCCCGGCTGGAGCGGATGGCGGGCTACCGCCGCTGAATCTCGGCGTGCGGCGGCCTCGTGGGTCAGTCGCCGGCCAGGTGGACGTCCCAGGTGTCCCGGCTGAGCGTGAAGCGGTCCACCAGGCGTGCCGACGCGTCCCGCAGGTCGATCGACCGCGCGACGTAGGTGCGTGGCTCGGCGAAGGTCAGCAGGGTGAGCCGCGTCGAGGAGTCCCAGGTCAGCATCCGGGGCTGCTCCGCGGCGGGAACCTTCACTCGCACCGGCGTTCGCGGCTCCGTCGTGCCGGCGGGGCCGTCGTGCCGTACCGGGTCGTGGAACCGTACCGAAACGCGTGAGCCCTCGCGGGCGGCTGCGGCGAGCGTCGCGCCGCCGGGAGCCAGGGCGCCCCATCCCGTCAACGGAACGCCCGCCGACGGAACGGCAGCGCCCGGACGGTAGACGGCGGTCTCCTTCATGTCGAGCACCAGCCGCAGCAGTCGCCCGTCGGGGCTGAATCCCTGGACGCGGGCGGGTGGGGGAAGGGGCCACGTCTTTCCGGTGGCCACCTCGATGACGGTGGGAGGGCGCTGGATGCTGCTGAGGACGGGGTCGACGACCAGGAAGCGACCATGCGGGCCGAGCCGAAGGGTGACGTCCGACATGCGCAGGCCGTACGGCAGGCGGCCGGCCTGGCCGGGGACGGGGGTGCGCTTGCCTGACGGGACGTTCCTGACCACCAGGCGGTGATTGGTGGTGGCGAAATAGGCGACATGTCGGCCGTAGGGGTCGACGGAGATGGGAGCCCGGAGGGCCTGTTCGCGTCCTCTGGCGTCGAGGGAGCGGACCTGCGCGTCGGGCAGGTCGAGCGTCTTGCCGCCGCGCAACCACAGCCGCCAGGGGCTGCAGACGCGCCGCTTGCCGTTCGCGCCGGGACAGGAGGCGAGCCCGGCATAGCGGACGGCCGCCCGCTGAGCTCGCGCAGGTGCCAGGCTCGGCGTCGCCGGCGATCCGGACACCGCAGGCTCCCGGACCCTCCAGGCCGCGGCTTCCGGGGCGGCGGGGGTGCCGCCGAGGATGAGGGAGCCTGCGGCCAGGAGGGGGACGAGCATGGCAGCCACCCTAACGACCGGACCAGTCCAGGGATGACCTTATCGGCCACGTCGAACAGCGTTCTGGCCCGTCAGGCGGGAGATGGGGGAGGCGTACAGGAGCGAGTGGACAGCGAGAGGCGGGGCGCGGGATGGAGTCTGGCCGGGGGAGGCGGCGACGAGGCGGGTGGCAGCGCCCCAGCGCGTGGCCGGCCGCCGGCCAGGGGCCGAAGAAGGTCAGGAGTGGGTGGTGACGGGGTCGGTTTCCGCGGGATTCAGGGCGGGCAGCCCGTCGATGCTCTCCCTGTTGTTCTTGGCGCGGTAGGCGCGCTTCTGCTGCACGTCCTTGCGTTCCGACCACTGATCGAGCAGTGCGCGGTCGTCCTCGAAGGCCATGAAGGGTACGGCGTAGCCGCACGAGTCGGAGATGCGGTCACAGCTGATCACGATGATCGACCGCACGCCCGGATGCGGTCCGAAGCGTGTGAGCAGGCCGGGGAACTCCGGGTCGGTGTGGGTGACGACGCGGCCGGTGCCGTACAGGCGGACAATCTTGGGCGGCCCCTGGAAGGCGCAGAACATGACCGTGACGCGGCCGTTCTCGCGCAGGTGGGCGATGGTCTCGACACCGGAGCCGTCGAGGTCGAGGTAGGCGACGGTCAGGTCGTCGAGGATGGCGAAGGTGTCGGCGTAGCCCTTGGGTGAGACGTTGACGTGGCCGCCGGACTCGGGGGCGGTGGCCACGAAGTAGACCGGCTGCGCGGAGATGAACTCACGCAGCCGGTCTGTCAGCTTCTCGTAGATTTTCCCCATAAGTCACGATAACTGTGGTCAGTCGCCGGGCAACCACCACGTCCAGACGCCGGACTTGATGCGGAACGAGTCGCGTACGGAGGTCGCCCCCGTCTCCGGGTTGAGCGCGCGCTTGATCGCCTTGGAGGTGTTGCCCTCGGCGTCCGAGGTGACGGTCCAGAGCGTGACGTCGCCCGAGGTGTTCCAGACCAGCCGGCTCGGCGACTCGCCCGCGGGCAGGCGGAGGGTGACGGCGTCGGAGACCGCGTCCGCGGACAGGTCGTAGGTGCGCAGCCGCGTCTTGCCGTTCGTCTGCGGGCTGACGATCACCAATCCGACCGTGACGCCGTCGTCGGCCAGCCCGATCGGCGCGTTGTTCGCCACGACCTGCGGCACGACCCTGCTCTGCACCTCGGTGCCCGACTCGTCGTAGACGGCCAGCTCCGTGGTGTTGTCGTCGGTGCCGCGGGTGGTCAGCAGGTGCGAGCCGTCGGGGCTGAACCCCTGGACGGTCTCGCTGCCGGGGATCTTGTGGATCGCGTTCGTCTTGAGGTCGACCAGGAGCGAGGGCAGCTTGCCGGGGTCGTCGTAGTAGTCGATGACGAGGCGGCGGCCGTCGGGGGAGAAGGTGGGGTCCACGCCCAGCATGCCGGTGCTCTTGGGCGCCAGCGCCGCCGTGCCGGGCAGCGCCTTGACCGAGCCGGACGCCAGGTCACGGATGACGAGCCTGCGGTCGGCGGCGCGGAAGTAGCCGACGAGCCGGCCGTCGCCGCTGATCGCGACCGGCGCGCTCGCCTCCTTGTCGATCTTCCCGCCCGCCACGGTGGGATGCACGACCGCGTCCTTGAGCTGGACGTCCTTGCCGTTGCCCAGCGCCAGATGCCACGGGCCGCACGGGACGGTGTAGTCCTTCTTGGCACAGGCGGCGACCCACCCGTACCTGACCTCGCTCTTCGCCGCCGCCTGGGCGGGCGTGACCATGAGTACCGAGGCGGCGGTGGCCACGGCGAGCAGTGCGAACCCGCGGGTACGGTTCATCCTTCTTCCTTTCGTCACAAGGTAGATGCGGCTGGTCGGCGAAAGGTTGCGTAACAATCAGGCCATGGTCGTTCAGAACGGATTACGCCTGCGCATGACCCAGGCGGAACGCAGGTTGTGGCGGGCGTTCCACTCGGGCACGCAGGTTCAGCTGGGGGACAATCCGGTCGGCATCGGCCGTACCGCAGGGGAGAACGCGCCCGCCGACGGCGCGACGTGGGGCCCCGAGCGCACGGTCAGGGCACAGGTGATCGTGGCGCTGCTGCTCGGCGCGCGCGAGCCGGGGGTGGGCACGGTGCCCGCCGTACGGCTGCGCGGCGCGAGGATCACCGGACGCCTGGAGCTGCGTGGCGGCACCGTGGACCACGAGCTCTCGCTCAGCGGCTGCTACCTCGACGAGGCGCCCGACTTCGGCGGCAGCGTCACCAGGACCATGCGCTTCACCGACTGCCACATGCCCGGCTTCAACGGCGGCGGCCTGCGCGTCGCCGGGCACCTCAGCCTGTCGGGGGCGCACGTCACCGGCACGGTACGGCTGGCCCGCGCCACGTTCGAGAACGGCCTGTGGATGGGCGGGACCAAGATCGACGGCGGCGTGTACACGGGCGCGCTGACCGTCGACGCCGGCTACTACCTGGAGAACGCCGAGATCTCCGGCGGGCTCAGGCTGGTCGGCGCGCGGCTGAACGGCGGGCTCTTCCTGAACGGCGCGACGCTCCGCAATCCCGGCGCCGACGCGCTGACCGGCGACAGCATGGTCGTCGAGGACGTCCTGCAGTGCGGGAAGGGGTTCACCGCCCTGGGCTGCCTGAGGCTGCGCGGGGCCCGCATCAACGGCAACCTGTCGATCAGCGGCGTCCTGCGCAGCCCCGACACCCCCTACGCGCTGCACGCCAGCCACATCGAGGCGCGCGAGGTCTACCTGAAGTACGCCGAACCCGTCGAGGGCGTGGTCAGCCTCGCCCACTCCCGCATCGGCACGCTGCATGACGACCCCGCCACGTGGCCCGCCGAGCTGCGGCTGAACGGCCTGGTCTACGACACCCTGCGCGGCGGCGGGGTGGGACGTCGGGTCGAGTGGGTCTCGCGCGACCCGCGCGGGTTCCTGCCGCAGCCGTACGAGCAGCTGGCCGCCTGGTACCTGCGGGACGGCAACGACACCCTCGCCCGCCGTACCCTGCTCGCCAAGCAGCGGGCCCGCCGCCGCACGTTCGGCGCCGGCGGGCGGCTGTGGGGCCGGCTGCTCGACGCCACCGTCGGGTACGGCTACCGCCCCTGGCTGGCGGCGCTGTGGTTCGCGCTTCTGCTGGCGGTGGGGACCGTGGTGTTCGGCATGGAGCCGCCCAGGGCGCTGAAACCGGCCGAGAGCCCGGGGTTCGACTCCTTCGCCTACACCTTCGACCTGCTGCTGCCGTTGCCCACTTTCGGGCAGCGCGAGCTGTTCGACCCGGCGGGGTGGACGCAGGGGCTGGCGTACGCGCTGATCACGTCCGGCTGGATCCTGGCCACGGCGCTGATCGCGGGCGCCACCCGGGTGCTGCGACCCTCCTGAGCCACCGCCCGACCAGCGAGCCGCATCCAGCCCGCCCCACGCCGCCCGCCCGCACATCCGGCTGCGCTCGTCCGGCCCGTCTTGCTCGTCGAGTGCGCCGGGCCGGGACCGGTCGGGCGGGTGAAGCGCGCGTCAGACGAGTTGGACGACCGCCCGGGCCTTGGACAGCACCCGCGCGTCACCAGCCATGGCGGTCAGCCCGATGACCACCCGCTTGTCCTCCAGCTTCTCCTCGACGACCCCGCTGACAGTGATCGTCGCGCCGGTGTCGTCGTCCGGGACGACCACCATCGAGGAGAAACGCACGCCGTAGTCGACGACCGCGGCCGGATCGCCGGCCCAGTCGGTGAGGAAGCGGCCGCCCTGCGCCATGGTGAACATGCCGTGGGCGATGACGTCGGGCAGGCCGACCGTCTTGGCGAAGCGCTCGTTCCAGTGGATCGGGTTGAAGTCGCCGGACGCGCCCGCGTACATCACGAGGTTGACCCGGCGCACCTGGTAGTCGGCGGCCGGAAGCTCCTGGCCGACCTCGACCTCGTCGTACTTCACCGTGGCCGCCATCTCAGCCCGCCCCTCCGCGCTCGACGATCGTGTTGTAGGTGGTGCAGACCGGCTCCCCGGCCACCGTCGTGACGTCGCTCCTGATCGTCAGCAGCTCGTTACGGCCCGCGCTGCGGATCTCGGTGATCGTCGAGGTGGTGACGAGCTCGTCGCCGGGGTAGATCGGGCGGGTGTACTCGAAACGCTGCTCCCCGTGGACGACCATGGCCAGGTTGAGGCCCAGGTCGGGGTCGCCGAGCGCGTCGCCGCCGCTCTGCAGGCTGAACACGATGGGGAAGGTCGGCGGGGCGACCACGTCGGGATGCCCGGCGGCCTGCGCGGCCTCCCGGTCCCGGTAGATGGGGTTGCTGTCACCGATAGCCGCGGCGAACTCCTTGATCTTCACCCGGCTGACCTCGTACGAGGTGGTGGACGTGTAGGTCCGACCCACGAAATCACGGTTCAAGGCCATCAGTGCCCGTGCTCCTTAGGTGCGTTCTGGGCTGTTGAGCCGACGGTAACAGAACAACATTCGGCTGTCGCTGGTCCGCGACCCAAGGAAGGGTGCACGACCCAAGGAAGGGTGCACGACCCAAGGAAGGCGCACGACCCAAGGAAGGGTGTGTCCCGGAGGGCGCGGGTCCAGGAGGGTGCGGGGTCCAGGAGCGTGTGGGATCCGGGAGGGCGCGGAGTCCAGGAAGGTGCAGGACCCGGGTAGGAGTGCGAATCCATGGAGGGCGCGAGATCCAGGGAGACGCCAGATCTGGCGAGAACCAGGAAAGGCTGCGGGATACAGGGAACGACAAACGGCGCCCCCCGTGGAGGACGCCGTTTGTGCTGAATGCGTCAGGAGCGCCGAGCAGCAGCCCGGTCGCCGTCTGCCGTGCCGTACACCTGGCTCGGTGGCTGGACTTGCAGCCACCGGCGCGGACCTCGGCCGGTCTCGCGGTGGGACGCCGTGTGTGGCGCCCACGGGCGCGGACCTAGCGGGTCTCGCGGTGCGCCTGGTGGGTGCGGCAGTTGGGGCAGTACTTCTTCAGCTCAAGCCGATCCGGGTCGTTGCGCCGGTTCTTCCGCGTGATGTAGTTGCGGTGCTTGCACTCCTGGCAGGCCAGCGTGATCTTCGGCCTAACGTCGGTGGCAGCCACGTGGGAGTGCCTTTCTACGTTTGGGACTGGGACACACCCGTGCCCGAGCGATGCACTCGGGTTCGGGTAGTAGCGGAGGCCGGACTTGAACCGGCGACACAACGATTATGAGCCGTTTGCTCTGCCTGACTGAGCTACTCCGCCTTGCTGCCGGTCGAAACTCCCGGCCAGTGAAGGATACCCGACCCTCGGAGTAGTCACGAACATGCCACGACTTCACCGGGTCGAGCGAGGTGCTTCCCAGTATGCCTCAGGAACCCCCCGCACCTGAAATCCATACAAGAAACGCCCGACCTCAAGGAAGGGCGGGCGTTCGAGCTGGGAGCCCCCAAACGGAATCGAACCGTTGACCTTCTCCTTACCATGGAGACGCTCTGCCGACTGAGCTATAGGGGCCTGTCCGCCGGGCCTTGCGGCGCTGTCGGACAGGTGTAACCATACACGGCCCCTAGCGATGATGCGAACTGGTGCGGCCCGCGAGCTCGACCACCTCGCACAGGTCCGCGAGGTCCACGTGCATCGCGACGGCTTCGACCGAAAGGCAGTCGGCCACGAGCCGGCCGTATCTCCGGACGCGGAGGACCTGCTGTCCCGCGCGCTCCGCGGGAACGATCTCCAGCCCTCTCGGGCCCACCCAGCGCCTGTTCATAGCGGCACAGAGTAGACCTCAGGTCTCTCATTTTTCGGAAGTCGTCACGGGTTACAGCCATACCAAAACGGTTCATGTGCCACGCGAGTCGCAAAAACCGTGACGCGGGTCTCAGAAGCGGTAGTAGCCGACGAGGTTCTTGCGCCGGTCGACGCGGTCCACGCGCACGACGGCCCCCGTCTCCGGAGCGTTCATCATCCGGCCGCCGCCGAGATAGATCCCCACGTGCTTGGTCCTCGGCCTGCCGAAGAACACCAGATCGCCCGGCTCCGGCTGGTCGACGCGGCGCATCCTGCGCAGGTGCTCGTCGGTGTTGCCGGGCCCCAGCACGTCCGCCCCGTACGCGCGGGCGTAGACCACCCGGGTCAGCCCCGAGCAGTCCAGCCCCCGCGTCCGGGTCGCGGGACACGGCTTGATCTTGCCGGTGTACCCCTGGCACGTTCCAGTCGACGGCCCCGGATCCTCCTTGTGCCCGCCGCCCCAGGAGTAGGGAATCCCCTGGTACTGGTAGGCCAGGCGGACGATGGACGGCATGGCGAGCTGGCGGAGCGGCATCGACGCCGGCACCGCCAGGAGGAGGACGGCTAACGCGCCGAGAGCGAGAGCTCGACCGAGCCCACCGTCACGTCGACGCCGACTCTGCCCGTGGCCTTCGAGGGCTTGGTCGCGATGGTGATCCGCAACGAGTGTCCTGGATTGACCTTGGGGATGAGGCATCGCACCGCCGTACCGCTGAACGAGCAACCGGGACCCGCCTTGACCACCTTCTGCCCGCCGAACGTGCGGCCCTCGAGCCTGACGTCGGTGACAGGGTGGACACCGGTGTTCTTCAGCGTGATCGTGTAGAGCTTCCTGCTTCTGGCCGCCCCGGTCACCGTCACCTCGGCGGGCGGGTTGGCCAGCGCCTTGAGCTGCGACTCCGAGCCGTTGAACGAGTTCTGGCCGCCGACCAGGGGGCCTTTGTCGGCCGACTGCCAGAAGGTGTGCTTCTTCCATCCTGAGGGGAGTTCGCCGGGTTCGGTGCCCCAGCGGGCCAGCCACAGCGGATTCTTCGCGAACTTCTTGGAGTCGCCCGTGCAGGTCTTCCACCAGCTGGTGGTGGTGTAGATGGCCGCATGGCGCCTCGTGCGCTCGCGGTAGCGCCTGGTGAAGTCGCCGATCCAGGTGACCATGTCCTCGGGGGACAGGTCGTAGCAGGAGTTCTTGCCGTTCTTGTCCTTGTAGGGGTTGTCCTCGACGTCGAGCACGCCGGGCAGGGTCAGGCCGTCGGAGGTCCACGCGCCGCCGTTGTCGACGAAGAAGTCCGCCTGGGCGGCCCCGTCCGTCTCGTGCGGCTGGGCGAAGTGGTAGGCGCCCCTGAGCAGCCCCGCCGCCGCGGCTCCGCCGTGCTGCGCGGCGAAGCGCGGGTTGCGGTAGTCGGCGCCCTCGGTGGCCTGCACGAACGCGAACCGGCCGCCGCCGTCGCGTACCTTGGCCCAGTCGACGTCGCCGGTCCAGTTGCTCACGTCCACGCCTTGCACCTCGTCCGCCGCGTGGGCGGTCGCGGGGGCTAACAGTCCGGCCACCGAGATCGCGGCCGCCAGCGTCAGGCGTCTCATACGCGTCCTTCCGGGGGGTGACAGAGGCATGATCTTCTCGAAGGACGGCGGAACGCCGCAACCTCTGGAGAACTGGACGCCATGGACCACACCGGCACACCCTCGCCCGCACGCCCGCCCGCGAAGCGGACCGCGTCAAGCGGGAACGATCCTCTCGTCGTACCCGTGCTGGACGCCGGCGGGCGGTTCGTGCTGCGCCGCTGGGAGCTGGGTGACGTCGAGGCCGTGCGGGAGGCGGCGCGGGACCCGTACATCCCGCTGATCACCAGCGTGCCGCCGGTCTACAGCGAGGCGGAGGGTGCCGCCTTCGTCCGGCGGCAGTGGGACAGGGCCGAGACCGGGGCCGGCTACTCCTTCGCGATCGCGGACGCCCGCTCCGGCCGCGCGGTGGGCCAGATCGGCCTGTGGCCGGGCGCCAACGGCCGGGCGTCGGTGGGGTACTGGGTGGCCGGGTCGGCCCGCGGGCAGGGCGTCGCGTCCGCCGCCCTGCTGGCGATCTCGGCCTGGGGGCTGGACGAGCTGCGCATCCCGCGGCTGGAGCTGCACGTCGAGCCGTGGAACGCGGGTTCGTGGAAGGCCGCCGAGCGGGCCGGGTTCGAGCGGGAGGGTCTGCTGCGCAGCTGGATGGAGGTGGGCGGCGCGCGCAGGGACATGTACGTCTACGCGAAGATCACTGGTACGGATCGGTGATCTCGCGCAGGCGGGTCAGCGCGCGGCGGAGGTGGGCGGCGTCGCGACTGCCGAGGTGCCGCGTCCATTCCGCGGCACGCCATCGACCACGAGCGGTCCGGCCTCGCGGACCTCCTCGACGAGCTGTCCGAGCGGGAGTGGGAGACCCCGTCCCTGTGCGAGGGCCGGCGGGTGCGCGACGTGGCGGCCCACCTGACGCTCTCCCACACCGGCCCGGGACGCGCGGCCTACGAGCTGCTGCGGGCCCGCGGAGACCTGAACCGCATGATCCACGACGCCGCCGTACGGCAGGCCGCGCTGCCCGTCCAGCGGTTCGGCGCGCTGCTCAGGGACATGGTGGGCTCGCGCAGGAAGGCGCCCGTCATCAGCCACTTCGAGCCGCTCATCGACGTTCTCGTGCACGGACAGGACATCGCGCTCCCGCTGGGGCGGGAACGGCCCATGCCGGTGCGGCCCACGGCGGCCGCCGCGACCCGGGTGTGGGGCATGGGGTGGCCGTTCCGGGCGCGACACCGGCTGGCGGGTCTCCAACTGGTCGCCACCGACTGCACGTGGTCGGCGGGGCAGGGCGCGCGGGTCGAGGGCGATATCAGGGCGATCCTGCTGCTGCTGGCCGGCCGAGGGGCCGCCGCCCTGCCCCGGCTGTCCGGAGCAGGCCACGCCGACCTGCGCACCCGCCTTACCCCGGCCACCCGCTCGTAGACCGGCAAGTGTCTCGGCCCGGAGGGGGATGGGCGCGGGTCCGGCCGTCGGATGGCGCCGACCGTCCGTGGGCCGGCGGGGGTCTGTCATCTGAAAGCCGACCGTCCGTGGACCGGCGGCGGTCTGTCATCTGAGAGTCGATCGTCCGTAGGCCGGCGGGGTCTGTCATTTGAGAGTCGATCGTCCGTGAACGGGGGACGCCGGACCGGCCGCCTGGTGGCCTGGCCGTCCGGCGTGGGGCCGGTCCCGGATGCCGTGGGCCAGAGACGCCATATCGGCCGTCGAAGGGTTGGCAAAGCCGGATCGGCCCTTTCCGGCCCGCCCGGTCTGCCTGCGGTAAAGGCTCGGCAACAGCACGGTACTCGAACCATGAATCGCAGGGGTTCGTCCCGACCGGGGCAAGACGATCGTCACTGGGCTGCGGGACCACCCGCGCCGGCATGGTCACGCGCGGCGAACGAACGGATGCATTCATGCGCGATGTGAAGATCGGGCGGCCGATGGGCGATGGCGGAGCGGACCGGGAGGGGCGCGGATGAACGCGCCTGTCGCCACCCGGACGAAGACGGCGTTCCGGCCCGAGCTCGCACCGGACGGCACGGCTGAGCCGGTCGTCGACGTCGTCATCCCGGTGCTCAACGAGGAACTGGCGCTCCCCGGGTGCGTCAAGACGCTGCACGCCTTCCTGTCGGAGTCGTTCCCGCTGCCGTGGCGCATCACGATCGCCGACAACGGCAGCACCGACCGGACCTGGCCCATCGCGCAGGAGCTCAGCCGTACCTACGAGAACGTGTACGCGCGGCGGCTGGACATCAGGGGCCGCGGGGCGGCGCTGAAGCAGACCTGGCGGGAGAGCCCGGCCGCGATCGTCGCCTACATGGACGTCGACCTGTCCACCGACCTGGACGCGTTCCTGCCGCTGGTGGCCCCGCTGATCAGCGGCCACTCCGAGGTGGCCATCGGGACGCGGCTCGCGCGTACGGCCCGGGTGCACCGCAGCGTCAAGCGGGAGATCGTCTCCCGCGCCTACAACATGATCATCAGGATGGGCTTCGGGGCCGGGTTCAGCGACGCGCAGTGCGGTTTCAAGGCTGTCCGGGCCGACCGGGTCCGGCCGCTCCTGGACAAGATCGCCGACGACAAGTGGTTCTTCGACACGGAGCTGCTGCTGCTGGCCGAGTACAACGGGCTGCGCATCCACGAGACACCCGTCGACTGGTACGAGGACGTCGACACCCGCGTCAAGGTCTGCCGCACCGCCTATGACGATCTCCGCGGCCTGTGGCGCATGGCCTGGGCGATGTCGACGGGCGCGGCGCGGGTGCCGGTGCCCAGGCGCTCGGAGCTCGCGCCTCTCCACCCGCAGGCCACGATCGCCGAGCCGCGCAACCCGCTGCTGGCCAAGCTGTTGTCGTTCGCGCTGGTCGGAGTGGTCAGCACGGTGCTGCACACGCTCCTGTACCTGCTGCTGCGCACCGCCTGGTCGCCCGCGATGGCCAACCTGGCCGCGCTCTGCGTGGCCACGCTGTTCAACACCGAGGCCAACCGGCGCTGGACCTTCCGCCGCCACGGCGGCCCCCGGCTGCGCGCCCACTTCCGTGCCGGGTTGCTGTTCGCGCTGAACTACCTGGTGACCACGGTCGTCGTCACGGCAGTCGTCCAGTCCCTGCCCGAACACGGGCGGGGCCTGGAGGTCGCCACCCTCGTCGTCTCCTATCTGGCGATCACGGTCTTCCGCTTCGTCGCCCTGGACCGCTGGGTGTTCCGCTCGGCGCGCCCGACATTCACGGCATAGGCCCGGTACGCCGCAGGAGGGTGACGCGATGACCACGGCGATCATCGAGCGCGCGGGAGCCGCCGAAGCGGCCGCGCCGAGGCCGGGGCGGCGGTTGGCGGGCGCGCTTCCCGGCGCCGTCGCCGTCCTGGTGGCGGCCGGAACGCTGCTGGTCCACGACACGCCACCCAAAGACGTCGCGGTCTTCGCGGCGTATGTCGCGCTCGCCCTCACCCTGCCGGGAACCCTCCTCTGGCGGGCGCTCACCCGCCTGCGGCTGCCCACGGCCGTCGACCTGGCCGCGGGAACCGCCCTCGGGTACACGCTGGAGATCTTCACCTACATGGCGGCCAGGGCGGCCGGCCAGCCCCGCCTGGCCGTCCTCGGCCCGGCGGCGGTCCTCGTGGCCTTCGTCGCGGTCCCGCGCCTGCGCCGGCACTGGCTGCCCGGCGCGCGGCCGCGCATCCCCCTCGGGTACGGCGCGGCGCTCAGCGCGGTGTTCTGCTTCCTGACCGTCTCCAGCGGGCTCACCTTCTTCGCCGGCCACGGCCTGCGGTGGCCGGGGAACGCGACGCCGTACGTGGACATGCCGTTCCACCTGTCGCTCGTCGGGGAGCTGCGGCACCACATGCCGCCGACCGTGCCCCACGTCATGGGCGAGCCGCTGTCCTACCACTGGTTCGTCTACGCGGACATGGCCGCCACGAGCTGGGCGACCGGCATCGAGGCCCAGACGATCCTGTACCGCCTCGCCATGCTGCCGATGCTGGCGATCTTCGTCGTGCTCGTCCCTGCCGTCGCGTACCTGATCACCCGCTCCTGGCTGCCCGGCGTGCTGGCGCTCGCCGCGACCTACCTGCTGGCCCCGCCGAACCCCTACGCTTGGTTGCCCGGTCCCTTCACCTCAGGTCCGCTGGACGCTTCGCTGGCCTGGCTGAGCCCCACGCAGACCTTCGGCGCGGCCCTCTTCGGCGCTCTCGCGCTGCTGGTGGTCGGTCTGCTGCGCGGGGACGGGCGGCGTAAGGCGACGTTCGTTCCGGTGGTCGTGCTGCTGGTCGCCCTGTCCGGGGCGAAGGCGACCTATCTGCCCCTGCTGCTGGCCGGGATCTGCCTGCTGGTCGTGGTGGACTGGGTGAGGTCGCGGCGGGTGGACCGCGGCGTCCTCCTGCTCGGCGCCGTCACGCTCGCCACGCTGGCGTTCGCCCAGCTCGTCCTCTTCGGCGGGGCGTCGCAGGGGATGCGGCTGTGGCCGTACTCGACGACCTTCCGGATGGTCGCGACGTGGACGACGACGGCCCGCATCGACGAGGTCCCGCTCGCGCCCGTCGTCATCTCGGTGACCTTCCTGCTGGCGTGGGCCGCGCTCTGGGTGGGGGCGTTCGGGCCCCGGCGCAAGCCTGGATCGGCCGAGGACCGGGGGCTGACCCTGTTCCTCGGGGTCGGCCTCGGCTCGCTCGGGGCGGTGCTGCTCCTGGGGCATCCGGGGATGAGCCAGCTCTACTTCCTCACCGCGGCCCGGCCGTACCTGTGGATCGTCGCCGCCGCGGGCGCGCTCGCCGCGCTCGACACGCTTCCCCCGCGGCGCCGCCCCGTGCTGGCCGGCGCGGCCGTCGCCGCGGGGACGGCCGTCGTGCTCCTGTTCCGGGCGGTGGGGCACGCCTTCCCGCCCCAGCTCGCCGTTCTCGGCGACACGGGGTTCAGCGCGGCCTTCCTCCTGCCCTTCGCCGCGCTGGCCGTGATCGTGCTCGCCGTGGCGGTGTCGCTGCGGCGCGTCCCGTGGCGGCGGGCGGCGGTGCTGTTCGTCGTCGTCGGGCTGTCGGCGCCCTCAGCGGTGCCGCCGGTGCGCAACGCGCTGACATCGCGCGGCAGCCCCTCGGAACGGGAGATCCCGGTGGGGGGCATCGCGGCCGCGCGCTGGGTGCGCGACCACTCCGACCCCGGCGACGTCCTGGCGACCAACGCGCACTGCCGCGTCACCGTACGGCTGTGCGACAGCAGGCACTTCTGGATGTCGGCGTACGCCGAGCGGCGCGTCCTGGCCGAGAGCTGGTCCTACACCGCGACGAACCTGGCGGCGTTGCAGGACGTCAACCGGCAGTCCATGGCCGCCCAGCCGTTCTGGGACGGCGCGCTGCTGGCGGCCAACGACGCCGTCTTCACCGCACCCACCGCGGAGGCGGTGCACCTGCTCAGGGAGCGGTACGGCGTGCGCTGGCTGCTGGCCCATCACTGGCGAAGGACACCGGTCGCCCCTGAGCTCGCCGCCTTCGCCACGCTTCGCTTCGCCAAGGGCCGGTTCGCCGTGTACGAGCTGACCGGCTGAGCAGCGGGCTTCCGGCTGGGCGCCCCGACGGTCGCCGCGCCGTCCGAGGAACGCGTGCGCCCGGAAACAACGCGTGCGCCGGGAACCGGAGCCGCTACCGGAAGCGCCGGACGAAGCGGCGCTGCCACGGCGTCTCGACGGCGCGCCGGGCGTAGTGCGCCCTGACGTAGCCGACCGCCTCGCCGCTCGGCACGCCGTCCAGCACGGCGAGGCAGGCCAGTGCCGTACCGGTGCGCCCCATCCCGCCCCCGCAGGCGACCTCGACCCGCTCGCTCTCGGCGCGCGCCCATGCCTCGCGCAGCGCGTCGGCGGTCGCCGTACGGTCGGACGGCAGCCAGAAGTCGGGCCAGCGGAGCCAGCGGGCCTCCCAGGCGACGGCCGGCGGCTCGTGGCCCAGCAGGTGGAGCGCGAAGGACGGCTCCGGCCCGGCGGGGAGCGGACGCCGCAGCCCCCGGCCGCGCACCAGCCGGCCCGACGGCAGCCGCAGCACGCCGTCCGCCTCGGGATCCCATGGTGTGATCATTCGCCGGAGCGTAGCCGGTCGCCGGGCGGGAGCGGGCGCGGAACGGACCTCAGCCGGTCCAGTTCGCTGAGAGCAGGGCGGGCACGGCGCCCTGCCTCGCGGAGAGGAAGACCAGCAGGGGCGCGGCAGGAGCGGGCAGCTCCAGCTCGAGGATGTTGCCCGCCGTCGTGGCCCTGACGGGACCGGCCAGGGCCCCGTCCCTGACGCTCACGATCTGGTCCACGGACGGCGCCGCCGTACCGAGGGCCTCGCGGGTGCGGTGGCGCAGCCGCCGCGCCTCGACGCCCGCCCGGCGGAGGACCCGGCGTGCCGGCGCGCGGTCCCTCGCCGTGGTGGCCCGGCCGGCGGTGTCCGCCATGCTGCCGAGCCGGAAGGTCAGCCTGCCGCCCGAGCCGGCGACGCCCGGCGGGACGGGGTTGACCACGAACAAACCGGAACGCAGCGAGCGGCTGCCGCGCCGGTGCAGGTGGGCCAGGCCGCCTCCGCTGACCAGCGACAGGGCCTCGCAGCCGGCGCCGTCCGCCCGCTCGCTTCGCGGGACCGCCTTCCCCTCCGGCGCCTCCTCGATCACGACGCCGTCGACGCGCAGACCCGCCGCGCCACCGCCCATGACGCGGCCCGCCACCGCCTCGCGCGCCTCCCGGGACAGCCCGTGCCCTTCGGTGATGTCCAGGGCCTCCACGCAGATCAGGCCGTCGTCGGGCACCTCGTCGGGCAGCAGGTCGAAGATGGCGCGCGCGCTCGTGATGCCCTTGCCGCCCTTCAACAGGACGCACTGCCGCAGCTGCCCCTGGGCGCGCACCTGCACCAGGCGCGGCGGCAGCTGATGCGCCTTGACCAGGTCCGAGGACCCCGGCAGGTGCCAGCCGGGCACCGAGACGGCGTCCAGGGCCAGCGTCACCGTGACGCGCAGGCGGCGGCCCCCGGCCACGACCTTGAACCCCATGAGCCCCGAGCGCTCGAACCGGCCCACGATCCGCCTGCCCCGGTGGAACTGGTCGGTCACCGTCAACGCCGACGCCTGGCCGTCGAACACCTCGACCGGTGGCCGCAGCTCGGCGACCGCCTCGTCGAGCCAGGTGGCGAAGCCGTTCAGGAGTATGGTCATGATGCGCTCCTCGATGCGGTGAGGGCCGCGGCGAGCCCTGCTGGATCCCGGAAGTCGAACCGGCTGAGCAGCGGCTCGCGCCGCCCCCACATGCGGCGCACCGCGCAGTGCAGCGGGTCGCCGTCGCGCTCCACGTGCTGCAGGCCGACGGTGAGCGCGCGCAGGTACTCCTCGCCCTCGCCCATCTCCGCGTGCGGCAGCACCGGCGAGGACACGTCGGCCCCGCTACGGGACAGCCACAGCCACAGCCGGGCCCGCTCCCGCTGCTCAGGGCCCAGGACCGGGCCGCCCTTGACCAGATCGGCGACGGACTCGCCCAGCAGGGCCCAGTAGTCGTCCCGCGTCTCGGCGACGTGCGTGAGGCCGCAGCCGCTCCACTCCGCCCAGCCCGCCTGGATCACCGGGACGCCGAACGCGGGCAACTCGCCGCAGACGCCGCCGCGCACCGTGACGCCCACGTCGGTCATGCTCCACAGCATGTTCCTCGACAGCTCCAGGCTCGTCGCGAAGGCCAGGTGCGAGCGTCCGGAACAGCGTGCGGCGACGGAGGCGAAGTGACCGGTGGTGTCGTACCGGTCCTGGCCGGGGTGGTCGAGGAAGAGCCAGTTCACCGACTCCTCGGCCACGGCGTACGCGGCGGTCTCCTCCAGCCACTCCGCCAGGTCGTCGAACAGCTCGCGGTTCGTCCCGACGGCGTCCGACACGGCCTGGTTGAACACGGTGACGAGGGGGCGCTCCGGCCCGAGGCCGAGCCGGTGGCAGCCGTGCTCGCGCAGCTGGCGGCGCTCGGTCTCGGTGCGTACCTCGAAGGGGCCGCCCCCGCCTGGACCGGTCTTCACGCGCCACGCCACCTGCTCGGCGTTCGGCCTGACGAGGTCCCTGTACGGCCAGACGTGCCAGTCGAAGTAGCGGGCGATCTCGCCGGTGAGCTCCTCGCGGAAGGTACCCGTCCCCTGGCGCGCCTCGGGGAAGAGCGTGTACGCCTTCAGCGACCCGGTGCTCTGCACGTGCACGACCGGGACGTCCATCCGCATCGCCGTGTCGACCGCCAGCCCCCACTGGTCGTAGTCGACCTGGCTGGTGACCAGCGCGGTGGGCGACAGGTCGGAGAAGATCCGCTCGTAGACCGCCGACAGCGCCCTGGCGCGGGCGCGGCGCGCGCGGTACCGCTCGTCCTCGGTACGGGGCAGCCGCGGCACCCGGTTGAGCCGGAGCAGGCTCGCCTTCTCCAGCGCGTCCAGCGTGGCCTGCTCGACCCCGGCCGCGGGAGCGTCACCCTCCCTCGCCAGCCGGCGCTCGGTGAGATCGTGCACGTCGATGATGTCGTCCGCGCCGAACGCCTCCGCCAGCCTGCGTACCCGCGCCACGTCGAAGTCCTCGCACAGCAGCCGGCTCCACTCCCGGTCGAGACCGGTGAGCACGACCAGCCGTGCGGAGGTCAGATCGCAGATCGCGTTGGCCAGCATCAGGTTGCGGACGATCACCCGGATGTCCTGGTGCATGGCCTCGGCCACCACGCAGGTCCCGGGCTGGGAAGGACGCCTGCCCCAGTAGGCCCTCGCAGCGGAGAGCAGGCGGTCGAACTGCTCTCCTCCCCCGACAAGACGCATCTGCCCCTCCATCGTTCATCGGCGTGGCGGCCGCGTTGACCTTGCCAGGAGGGGCGGAGATCGGGCCCGCCAACACGCGATCCTTTGCCATGGCCGCCGGGCGGTTTTACCTGGCGGGGCTCGCGCCGGAGGGCATTACCACGATCTCGCACGGGCTTCAAGTCACGAGAATTCGTGACCTGACGGGGCGGACGCGCTCTGGCGTACTGGAGGCATGACCTGAGCCCGGGACCGGTAGCGGCGACCGGGCTCCCGACCGGGCGGTCCTGTTCTGCGTGGTGGCATTCACGGGGGTCACCACGCTCACCCGGTCGGCGACCACCCGCCGCTGGTGAGGATGCCGTCGGTCATGGTCACGACGGTGTCGACCATCGCGAGGGTGGAGGTGTCGTGGGTGACCATCACGGTCGCCAGGTTGTTCTTCCTGGTGAGTGTGGCCAGCAGGGCGACGATCAGCTCGCCGCGGCGGTGGTCGAGGGCGCTGGTGGGTTCGTCCACCAGCAGGATCTCGGGCTCGTTCATCAGGGCGCGGGCGATGTTGACCCGCTGACGCTCGCCGCCGGACAGCTGATGGGGCAGCTTGCCGTGCTTGTCGGCCAGGTCGACGGCGCCCAGGAGCTCGCGGGCGCGCGCGGACGCGGCGGCGGGTCTGGTGCCCGCGATGTGGGCCATGACCAGGAGCTGGTCGAGCGCGGTCAGCGAGGGCAGCAGGTTGGACTGCTGGAAGATGATCCCGATGTGGTCGCGGCGTATCCGGGTTCTGGCCGCCTGACCGGCGTCGGTGACGTCGGTCCCGGCCACCGACACGGTGCCGGAGGTGGGGCGGATGAGCGTGGCGGCGACGGCCAGCAGGCTGGACTTGCCCGACCCGGACGGGCCGACGACAGCGGTGAACTCGCCGGGCGCGACCGCCAGGTCGACATGGTTCAGGGCGGTGAGGGTGCGCTCGCCGTCGGGGTAGGTCAGGACGACGTCGGTGAGCTTGAGGGTCATCGGGAGGCTCCCAGAGCGGTCAGCGGGTCAACCGAGGTGATCTTGTGGATGGCCAGGGCGGCGCCGCCGGCGCCCAGGGCGATCATCACGACCACGGGGACGATCGTGGTGGCGGGCGACAGCACGAACGGGACGGTGCCTTCGACCAGCGCGCCGAAGCCGGCGCCGAGCGCGCCGCCGATGCCGGCGCCCAGCAGCAGCACCACGACGGCCTGGGCGAGCGCGTCGCGCAGCAGGTAGCCGGTGCCGGCGCCCAGCGCCTTGAGCACGGCGACGTCGCCGCGCCGCTGGATGGTCCACACGGTGAAGAAGGCGCCGATGACCAGGGCGGAGATCGCGAACAGGAAGCCGCGCATCAGCTGCAGCGAGCCGTTCTCCGAGGTGTAGGAGCCGACCGCGGCCGGGGCGTCGGCCAGCGGGACGGTGGTGGTGCCCAGCCGGGCGTCGGCGGCGGTCAGGCCGGTCAGGTCGGCCTGGTCGCCGGTGCGCAGGGCCAGGACGGTCGCCGTCGTGTCGGGTTCGCCCTGGCGGGCCAGCGGGGTCCAGTCCTCGACACTGATCCAGGCGACCGGGGTGTGGCTGTAGGAGGCCGTGCCGTCGCCGACGACGACGGTGAAGTCGCGGCCCAACAGCTGCACCGTGTCCCCGGCCGACAGGTCGCTGTCGCCGGCCAGGGCCGCCGGCAGCACCACGGTGCCGGCGCGCAGCGACGCCGGGGCGAGCCGGCCGCCGGGCTGGGCGGCGAAGACGGCGACGGCCTCGCTGTCGTCGCCGCGGGTCAGGCGGGCCATGGACACGCCGAGGCGTTCGGCCTGGACGTGGTCGACGGCCTGCCACGCCTTCCAGGCGCTCTCGCTGATCCGGCTGTCGGCGAAGGCGGGTTTGTCCCCGCCGGAGAAGACGATGTGGTCGGCCGCCAGGTTCTCGACCGCGGAGATGTTCTCGCGGGCCAGGCCGGCGGTCAGGCCGGACAGCATGGTCACCAGCAGCGTGATGAGCACGACGACGACACCCATGAGGGCGAAGCGTCCTTTGGCGAAGCGTAGGTCTCTGAGCGCCACGAACACGGCGCGTCCTCCTGGGTGGCGGTGGGTGAGGGGGTGCGCCTCCCAGCGTGCGTGGTCCGGCCGCGGTGGCGCATCGTGCCCGCGGACCGGCGGGGCTCCCTCATCCGGTCAGCCGGAATACACCTTTTGAACGATGCGGCAGCTGATCCACCGGGCCTACGCTGAGTGAGAGATGATGAACCATCCGTTTCCGCCCGCGTTGCGGCTGCTGCGGTGGACCGTCCACGGCACCTTCGCGACCCTGCTGGTCATCGCGCTGACCAGCCTGCTCCGCCACGGTCATGGCCTGCTGGCCGCCGCGGGCGCGCTGCTGGGCGTGGTGTACATGGCGGGCATCGTCATCGAGCGGCGGCTGCCGCACTTCGGCGGTCGCACCCACCTGCTGCTGGGCCGGATCTGGCTCGCCCTGATCACCATGGGCTGGGCCGCGCTCGCGCTGGCCGCCCCGCAGTACATCTGGCTGGCCTTTCCGCTGTTCTTCGCCTACCTGCACCTGCTGCCGCTGCCGATCGCCCTGCCAGGGGTGGCCCTGCTGACCGCCGCCGCCATCGCCGCCACCGGCTGGCACACCAGGGGCCTGACCGCGGCGCAGGTGATCGGCCCGGTCGTCGGCGCGGTCGTCGCCACGCTCATGGCCCTGGTCTACAAGGCCCTGTACGCCGAGAGCGAGCAGCGCCGCCGGCTGATCGACGACCTGGTGCACACCCAGGACAAGCTGGTCGAGGCCGAACGCGAAGGCGCCCGCCTGGCCGAGCGGGAACGCCTGGCCAGGGAGATCCACGACACCCTGGCCCAGGGCATGTCCAGCATCATCCTGCTGCTGCGCGCCGCCCGCCGCGACCTGGCCCACGATCCCGGGCAGGCCGAGGCGCGCATCGGCGAGGCGGAACGCGCCGCCCAGGACAACCTGGAGGAGGCGCGCAACTTCGTGCGCGCCCTGGCGCCGCCCGCGCTGCAGCAGTCCTCGCTCGTCGCGGCGCTGCGCCGCGTCAGCGACACGGCGCTGGCCGGCACCGGCATCCAGGCGCGCTTCGAGGTGTCGGGGAGCCCCCTGCCGCTGCCCACCGACTACGACCCCGTACTGCTGCGCATCGCGCAAGGCGCCCTGGGCAACGTCAGCCGGCACTCCGGCGCCCGGCACGCCGCGGTCACGCTCACCTACCTCGACGACATGGTGGTGCTCGACGTCGTCGACGACGGCCGCGGCTTCGATCCGGACCGGTCCGCCCACCCCGGCGCGGGCGCCGGCCACGGGACCGGTTTCGGCCTGCGCGCGATGCGTGACCGGGTCGGGGCGCTGGGCGGCGCCTTGACGGTGGAGTCCGTCCCCGGCGAGGGCACCGCGATCGTGGCAGCCCTGCCGCTGCCGGCCGGGAGGGCGTCATGACGGCGGCGATCCGGATCCTGCTGGTGGACGACCATCCGGTGGTCCGCTCGGGGCTGCGCGCCATGCTGGCCGACCAGGACGACTTCGAGCTGGTCGGCCAGGCCGCCACCGGGGAGGAGGCCGTCGAGCTGGCCGGTCGCCTGTCACCGGACGTCGTCCTGATGGACCTGCAGCTCGGGCCCGGCATGCACGGCAGCGAGGCCACCCGCCACATCGTCGCCCTGGGGGGCCCGCGCGTGCTGGTGCTCACCACCTTCGACACCGACGCCGACATCCTGACCGCCGTCGACGCCGGCGCCACCGGCTACCTGCTCAAGGACGCGCCCCCGCACGAGCTGCACGCGGCCATCCGCTCGGCGGCCGCCGGCAGCAGCGCCCTGGCCCCCAGCGTCGCCTCCCGGCTGCTGGACCGGATGCGCACCCCGGACGTCACCCTGAGCCCCCGCGAGCTCGAGGTGCTCGTCCACGTCGCCGCCGGCCTGTCCAACCGGGAGATCAGCAAGCAGCTGTTCCTCAGCGAGACCACGGTCAAGACGCACCTGGTGCACATCTACGCCAAGCTCGGCGTCGACTCGCGCACCGCCGCGGTGGCCGCCGCCGTCAAGCGCGGCCTCATCCGCCGCTCCTGAAGCCCGGTCCGGGCTCAGCCGGTCCGGGCTCAGTCGTGCCGGGCTCAGTCGTGCCGGGCTCAGTCGTGCCGGGGGATGCCCGAGACCTCGTGGTCGGCGTGGAACAGCGCCTCGTGGATGAGCGCCCGGACGTGGGCGTCACGGGCCCGGTAGACCACGCGCCGGCCGTCGCGCCGGGTCTCGACGAGGCCGGCCAGGCGCAGCTTGGCCAGGTGCTGCGAGACGGAGGGGCGCGCGACGCCGAGGGCCTGCGCCAGCGAGCTGACGTCGTAGTCGCCGGAGGAGAGCAGCCACATCAGCCGCAGGCGTGTCGCGTCGCTGAGCATCCGGAAGGCGTCGACGGCGGCTTCGACCTGCGCGCTGGTGGGTTGTTCCTGCGACTGTGTGGCACCTGATTCGTTGTCGCGTGCGTACATGACTACATATGATGCCGACAAACGGGTCATGCGCAAGTGAGGTGGGTCATGCCTGAGCAGAACGAGACAGGGTCTTTGCCGGCGCACGGCCACGGGCACGGCCACGGCCACGGGCACGGGCACGCCGGTCATGGGCACGGGCACGGGCACGCCGGTCATGGGCGTGCCAGGGGGCGGCTCGGGCGGCTGCTGTCCGGCCTCGGGCACGCCTTCACCCCCCACAGCCACGACAGCGCGGACAAGACCGACCCGGCCCTGGAGTCGAGCAGCCGGGGCATACGCGTCGTCGCCGTCTCCTTCGCCGTGTTGATGGTCACCGCCGCCGTCCAGGCGGTCATCGTCGCCTTCTCCGGCTCGGTGGCGCTACTCGGCGACACGCTGCACAACGTCGCCGACGCCCTGACGGCGATCCCGCTGGCCATCGCGTTCTCGGTGGGGCGGCGGACGGCCACGCGGCGATTCACCTACGGGTACGGCAGGGCCGAGGACCTGGCGGGCATCGTCATCGTCCTGCTCATCGCGACCTCGGCGGGCCTGGCGGGCTACGAGGCGGTCACACGGCTGCTCGATCCGCGGGACGTCCAGGCGCTCGGGCTGGTGGCCGCCGCCGGGATCGTCGGGTTCGCCGGCAACGAGTGGGTGGCCCGCTATCGCATCAGGGTCGGCCGCGAGATCGGTTCGGCGGCGCTGGTGGCCGACGGCCTGCACGCCCGCACCGACGGCTTCACCTCGCTCGCCGTGCTCCTCGGCGCAGGCGGCGCCGCGCTCGGGTTCCCGGTCGCCGACCCGATCGTCGGCCTGCTGATCACCGCGGCCATCCTGTTCGTGCTGCGTGACGCGGCCCGCGAGATCTACCACCGGCTGATGGACGCGGTGGATCCCACGCTGGTCGCCGCGGCCGAGCGCATCCTGGCCGCCGTCCCCGGCGTCGTCCGGGCCGGTTCGGTACGGCTGCGCTGGGTCGGCCACGCCCTGCGCGCCGAGGTCGACATCGTGGTGAGCCACGAGCTGTCGCTGGTCGAGGCGCACGCCGTGGCGGTGGCGGCCGAACACCGGCTCATCCACGAGTTGCCACGCCTGCGGGCCGCCACGGTGCACGCCGACCCCGACGGGCCGGACGGCACCGACCACCACGCCGTCCTGGTCGCCCACCGGTAGCCACGCGAACCCTCGGGGGCACCGGTCATCCGGTGCCACCGGCGGGTTCGAAGCCGGCGGTGACCCGCAGGCCGCCGTCCGGCGACGGGCGCACGGCGAGCGTCGCGCCGTGGGCGGTGGCGATGGCCTGCACGATGGACAGGCCCAGGCCGAGCCCGCCGTCGTGGCCGGTACGGCTCGCCCCCGCCCGCTGGAACGGCTGCAGCAGCCGGTCGACCTCCGCGGCCGCGACGACCGGCCCGGTGTTCGTGACCGTCAGGACGGCCCGCCCCGCCGAGGTGCCGGTGGCGACGTGCACGTGACCCCCGTCGACGTTGTGGCGCAGGGCGTTGTCGACGAGGTTGATGACCAGGCGTTCGACCAGGCGCGGGTCGCCGGCGGAAGGGGCCGGGTCGAGCGTCGTGGTCAGGCGCAGCCCGCGCCGTACCGCCTCGGACTCGCGGGCCACGAGCACGTCCTCGCTGATCTCGGCCAGGTCGAACGGCTCCCGCCGGTCGAGTCCCGCCTCGCCGCGGGCGAGGGTGAGCAGCGCCTCGATCAGGCGTTCCTGCTGCTGGTTGGTGGTCAGCACCCGCTCGTGGGCGGCCCGCAGCGACGCGGTGGACGCCTCTGGGTCGGACAGGGCGAGCTGCACCAGGGTCCGCTGCCTGGCCAGCGGCGTGCGCAGTTCGTGGGAGGCGTTGGCGATGAACCTGCGCTGGGCGGTGAAGGCGGCTTCCAACCTGGCCAGCAGCCCGTCGAAGGTGTCGCCGAGTTCCTTGAGCTCGTCGCCGGGCCCGGCAAGGGAGAGGCGTTCGTGCAGGTTGGTGGCGGAGATCTGCCGGGCGGCGCGGGTGATGGTGCGCAGCGGGTGCAACACCCGGCCGGCGACGATCCAGCCGAGCGCGATCGAGACGACCGTCATGGCGGCGAGCGCGATGCCCGACTGGGTGAGGAGCTGGTCGAGTTCGGCGTCGTGCTGCCGCAACGCCTGGGTGCGCATCGCCTCGGCCTGCGCCTGGACCTGTTCGTAGGTCAGCCCTTCGGCACCGCCGAGCACCTGCGGTCCAGGATCGAGAAGATCTCCGGGTGCGCCGGTGACGAGGCTGCCGCCCTGGCCGCTGAAGACGACGCCGCTGGTGGCGTGCACGACCAGGGCGTAGGTGATCGCCAGCAGTGCCGCGCCGGACAGCAGGAAGAGCCCGCCGTACAGCATCGTCAGGCGCATGCGGACGGTCCTGCGCGGCAGGGCGCGCATCAGGCGCTCCGCAGCCGGTAGCCGGCCCCGGCCACCGTCTCGATGATCGAGGGGTCGGCGAGCTTGGCGCGCAGCCTGCTGACCGTGACGGTGACGGTGCGGGTGAACGGGTCGGCGAACTCGTCCCACACGCGCTCCAGGAGCTCCTCCGCGGAAACCGTCCGGCCATGGGAGGCCAGCAGCAGCTCCAGGACCCCGAACTCCTTGGGCGTGAGCTCCAGCGTCCGCTCACCCTCGTAGGCGCGGCGCCGCGCGAGGTCGACCATGAGGCCGCTGTGGCGCAGGACCGGCGGGATGGCGGGCTGGGCGCGCCGTACCAGCGCCCCGATGCGGGCGACGAGCACGGGGAAGTCGAACGGCTTGGGCAGGTAGTCGTCGGCGCCGATGGCGAGCCCTTCCACCAGGTCCTGGCTGGTGCCCGCCGCGGTCAGCATGAGGACCCTGGCCCGGTTGCCCGCGGCCACCAGCGCGGCGCAGACCTGGTCGCCGTGCACGCCCGGCAGATCGCGGTCGAGCACGATCGCGTCGTAGTCGTTCTGCTCGGCCCGCTCGAGCCCGCCCCTGCCGTCGTAGGCGACGTCGACCGCCATCCGCGCCCGGCGCAGGCCGTCGGCGACCGCCTCGGCCATCTCCACGTCGTCCTCGATCACCAGCACCCGCACGGGTCGTTCCCTTCGATGAGCCACCGCAGCTGGTCAAGCCTTGCTCGACCGGGGTCACAGCAGGGTTTCTACCGCAGCCGCCGAACCGGGCCCGCCGGTGTGATCTCCGTGTGACAGGCTCCGCCGTACACCTGGTGTCCATGTCAGATCACCTGTGGCACGAGGCCGCGGTCGTCGGCCGGCGAGGCCTGCTCGGTGGGGCCGCGGCGCTCGCCGCGGCCCTGGCGCTCCCGGCGCCGGCGGCCACCGCGCTGGCGGCCGGCCCGCCGCGACTGAAACTTCCCGTCCCGACCGGACCGCACGACGTGGGCACGATCGCGCTGCACCTGGTCGACCGCGGGCGCCGCGACCCGTGGAAGGCCGCCCGCCCCCGCGAGCTGATGATCAGCGTCTGGTATCCGGCGGCCTGCGGCGCCGGTGGCCGCCATCGGCCGGCCCCGTGGATGACCACGCGGGCGCTGGCCCGCTACCGCACGATGACGGCCGAGGGCCTGCGGCGGACCGCCGAACGGCTCGACCTGGGCGGGGTCGACATCTCGCTGGACGGCGTCGGCTTCCCGCTCACCCACGCTCGCGAGGGTGTCCAGGTCAGGGCCGGTCGCCGCTGTCCTGTCGTGCTGTACTCGTCCGGCGCCGGCGAGCCTCGCGCGGTGGGAACCACGCTGGTCGAGGACCTGGCCAGCCGCGGCTACGTGGTGGTCACCATCGACCACACCCACGACGCCTGGGCCGTGGAGTTCCCCGGCGGGCGGGTCGAGCGCGACCTGCCGCCCCTCGACAGGAACGGCGCGCAGACCGCGGTGAAGGTACGCGTGGCCGACACCCGTTTCGTCCTCGACGCGCTCGCCGCGCTGGCCGCCGGGCGCAACCCGGACGCGGCGAAGCGCGCGCTGCCCGCCGGCCTGGCCGGCTGCCTGGACCTGGACAGGATCGGCATGTTCGGGCATTCCCTGGGCGGCGCGACCACCGGCCAGAGCATGGCCCACGACGCCAGGATCAGGGCGGGCCTCGACCTGGACGGCCACGTCATCCCGACTGTCTCGATCGCGCCGCCCATGCCGCCGGAGCGGGCCGGTGAGCTGGCGGGACAGGTCGCCACCCGGATCGGCGACCGGCCCTTCATGATCATGAGCAGCGCTGGCAAGGGGCCCGACGAGCTCGGCGCGCTCATGGCGGGATTCTGGTCCCACCTGCGCGGCCGGCGGTGGTTCCTGTCGCTGAAGGGCTCGACCCACGCCAGCTACACCGACGACAAGCAGCTGATCCACCAGCTGGCCACGGCCAAGGTCATCCCCGCCGCGCTGACCGAGCCGGTCGGCACGATCGCGCCAGGCCGGTGCACCGCCGCGCAGCGCGCCTACGTCGCCGCGTTCTTCGACCGCTGCCTGCGCGAGCGCGACGCCCCTCTCCTGGACGGCCCGTCCGCGAAGTACCCCGAGATCGTCTTCTTCCCCTCGACCTGACCAAGGAGCATCGCCACGATGAAGCGCTTCGCACCGGCCCGGCGGCGGCTCGTCGCCGTCGCGCTGGCGGTCGCGGGAGCCACGACCCTGACGCCCGGCGCGGGAGCGGTGACCGTGACGCCCGGCGCCGCACAGGTCGCGCGAACCGGCCAGGACGCGCCCGCGTGCACCGCCGTCAACGGACCGCCCGGCCGGACCGCGCCGACGCGGCCCACCACGATCACCACCATCGAGCAGGCCTACCACTGCGTCTTCGCGCACTACTACGGCGGCGAGAAGCTCGACAACCGCCTGCTGCTGACCGCGGCCTTCGCCGGGTTCGCCCGCGAGCTGGAGCGGCGTGGCCTCGACGCGCCGGAGGCCACGATGCCCGCGCTGTCGGGCGACCGGCACAAGGACTGGGCCGCCTTCGCCGCCGTCTACTCCCGCGTCACCGGCGCGCTGCCCGCCGACGACACGGTACGGCAGTCGCTGGCCGCCGCCACGATGAACGCGATGGTCGACCGCCTGGCCGACAACCACGCCCGCTGGGCACGCACGCAGGTGCACCCCGACGCCGGCCCCGGCACGAGCTACGGGCTCGGCATCGTCACCTCCCCCTCCATGGGGCTGATCCAGAACGCGCCGCACCAGGCACTGGCTCCGCTCTACGTCAGGACCGTCACCGGAGGGCCGGCGGCCGGCAAGGGGCTGCGCCCCGGCGACGTGATCGAGTCGGTCAACGGCGCGCCGCCGTTCGCCGGCGGTGTCCTGTCCACGGGCGCCACGGCGCAGCTCTTCCCGGCCTACCCCGACAGCCGGCCGGTCCGGATTAAGCTGCGCCGCCCGGCCACCGGCCGCACCTGGACGGTGACCCTCACGCCCGCCCTGTTCACGCCCGACGCCGAGGCGAGCCGGATGGTGACGGCCAAGGCGGTGCGCGGTGACATCGCCTACGTCAAGCTCGCCGGGTTCGGCATGCGGTCGGCGGACACCGTCCTCAAGGCGATCGACGACGTCGGCAAGGGCACGACGCCGCGCGGCGTGGTCCTCGACCTGCGCGGCAACCGGGGCGGATCGCCCGAGGAGGCGGCCCGGCTGGTCAGCGCCTGGGTGCACGGCAAGGTGACCGCCTACCACTGCGACGTCGACGGGGACTGCCTGACCAGCCCCACCGTCGACAGCGTCCCGCTGCTCGACCTGCCGCTGGTCGTGCTCACCGACCGCGACTGCGGATCGGCCTGCGACCATTTCGCCGCCGCCGTCAAGGACCTCGAGGCCGGGACGCTGGTCGGCACCCGCACCGGCGGGATCGTCTCCGGCGCGGCGGCGCCGTACCTGCTCGACGACAACAGCCTCCTCCTGCTGCCCGGCCGCCGGCACCTCGGGCCGGACCGGGAGGTCGTCGACGGCAGCGGCGTGGCTCCCGACCACTACGTCCCGCTCACCGCCGAGGACGTCTCGGCCGGCAAGGACCCGGGGCTGGCCCTGGCCCTGCTCGGCCGCTGACCCGCGGACCGGGCGATCGCCCGGTCCGCCCGACCGGAAGGACGAAGGATGCGTATCAGGACAGGATTCGTGCTCGGCCTGCTGCTGACCCTGAGCATGGCCGGATGCGGGCAGGGCGACAGCGGCGCCCGGGTGGCGACCGCCGGCACGTCGGCCGCCACCGCGACCGCGACCGCCGCGGCGGCCCGGTCGGACACCGGCGGTCTGGCGTTCGCCCAGTGCATGCGGGAGCACGGCGTCGACATGCCCGACCCGCAGGACAACGGGCGGGTCGAGATCAGGCTCCCGCAGGGTGTCGACCCGCAGAAGGCGCAGGCGGCGACCGAGCAGTGCAGGCGGCACCTGCCCGACGGCGGCGAGGCGGCCAAGGCCGACCCGCGGGTGGTCGAGCAGCAGCGCGCCTTCGCGCAGTGCATGCGAGACAACGGCGTCGAGAGGTTCCCCGACCCGGACGCGAGCGGCGGCTTCCAGATCGGCCCCGGCAGCGGGCTGGACCCGGACGACCCCAAGGTGCAGGCGGCCCAGCAGAAGTGCGCCGGACTGCGTCCCGCGCCGCCGTCCGGAGGCCCCTCCGACGCGCCCAACCTCGGGACGAACGGGTGACCAGGGCCGGTCGTCCCCGGCTCTGGCGGGCCGTCGGCGTGGTGGTCGTGACGGCGGCGGCGCTGGCCGTCGCCGTACCGGCGGCCACCGATCTCGTGCTCGACGGGCCGGCTCAGGGCGGCGACCGAAGCGGCCGGAGCGCCGGCGGCCTGCCGCCGGTCACGGCGAAGGTGACCAGGCAGACGCTCGTCGACAGCCAGACCGAGAACGGCGAGCTGGGCTACGGCGCCGCGACGACCGTGAACAGCAGGCTGTCCGGCACCGTGACCCGCCTGCCCGCCATCGGCACGAGAATCAGGCGCGGCCAGGCGGTCTACCGCCTCGACGACACCCCCGTCGTCCTCCTGTACGGCACGCTGCCCGCCTACCGCGCGCTCTCGGCGGGGGTCGAGGGCGCGGACGTCAGGCGGTTCGAGCAGAACCTGCACGCGCTGGGCTACCGCGGATTCACCGTGGACGACACCTACTCCGCCGCCACCGCCGCGGCGGTGATGGAGTGGCAGGACGACCTCGGCCTGCCGCGGACCGGAACGGTGGAGCTGGGCCGCGTCGTCTACGCGCGGGGAGCGGTGCGCGTCGACGCCCACAAGGCCGCCGCGGGCGACGCCGTCCAGCCCGGAGCAGGGGTGCTCACCTACACCGGGACCTCGCGCGTGGTCACCGTCCAGCTGGACGTGTCCGAGCAGCTGCTGGCCGGCAAGGGCGCCACCGTGAACGTCACGCTGCCGGACGGCGGGAAGGCCCGCGGCAGGATCGCCACGACCGAGACGGTGATCGACACCGGCGGCAACGGGTCCGACGAGCCCACGACCCGCATCGACGTCACCATCACGATCCAGAACAGGAGGAAGCTGCCGGCCCTCGACCGGGCGTCCGTGGACGTCGCCTTCTCCGCCTCGAAGCGCGAGAGCGTGCTGACCGTCCCCGTGGCCGCGCTGCTGGCCCTGGCCGAAGGCGGCTACGGCGTGCAGGTGGTGGCCGGCGGGACCACGCGGACGGTGCCGGTGCGGACCGGACTGTTCGCCGCCGGCCGGGTCGAGGTGACCGGCGACGGCATCAGCGAGGGCGTGACGGTGGGGATGCCAGCATGAGCGGCGTGGTCGAGCTGGCCGGCGTCACCAAGGCGTACCCGGGCGGCGTCGCGGCACTGCGCGGCGTGACCCTGTCCGTCGGGTACGGCGAGCTGGTCGCGATCGTGGGTCCTTCGGGGTCCGGCAAGTCCACCATGCTCCACCTCATCGGCACCCTGGACCGGCCCTCGGCGGGCACCGTCCGCATCGACGGCCACGACGTGGCCACGCTGTCGGACCGGCAGCTGTCGGCGCTGCGCGCACGCCGGATCGGGTTCGTCTTCCAGCAGTTCCACCTCGCCCAGGGGCAGCCGGTCCTGGACAACGTCGCCGACGGCCTGCTGTACGCCGGGGTGCCGGTCAAGGAGCGCCGGCGCAGGGCCGAGGCCGCTCTGGCCCGCGTGGGCCTCGGCCATCGGCTCGGCCACCTGCCGAATGAGCTGTCCGGCGGCGAACGGCAGCGCGTCGCCGTGGCCAGGGCCGTGGTCGGCGAGCCCGCCCTGCTGCTCGCCGACGAGCCCACCGGCAACCTCGACTCGGCCTCGGGCGCGGGCGTGATGGCGCTGCTACACGACCTGCACGCCGCCGGAACCACGGTCGTGGTCATCACGCACGACAAGGACATCGCGGCCGGGCTGCCGCGGCGGATCGCCATGCGCGACGGGGCGGTGGTCTGAATGGCGGCACGGCTCGTTCCCGCCCGGCTGCGCCCCGGCGACGTGCTGCGCGTCGGCGGCACCGGCCTGCGCACCAGGCCGCTCCGGGCGTTCCTGTCGGCACTGGGCATCGCGATCGGCATCGCCGCGATGACCGCCGTGGTGGGCATCTCGTCGTCCAGCCGCGCCGAACTGGACCGCACGCTGGCCGCGCTCGGCACCAACCTGCTGACCGTGGCTCCCGGCAACACCCTGTTCGGCAAGGACGCCACGCTTCCCGCCGAGTCCGTCGCCATGATCGCCAGGATCGGGCCCGTGGAGCAGGTGGCCGCCACGGGGAAGCTGTCCGAGACGCGCGTCTACCGCAACGACAGGATTCCCGCGGCCCGCAGCGGCGGCATCTCGGTGCAGGCCGCGCACCTCGGCCTCCCCGCCACCGTGGCCGCCACCGTCGCCAGCGGCACCTGGCTCAACGCTGCGACGGCCCGCTATCCGGCCGTGGTGCTGGGCGCGACCGCGGCCGCCAGGCTGGGGATCGGGGCCGCGGGCGCCGACGTCCAGGTCTACCTCGGCCGCCGATGGTTCACCGTCGTCGGCATCCTCGATCCCGCCCCACTGGCCGCCGAACTGGACTCGGCGGCGCTGGTCGGCTGGCCCGCCGCACGCTCCTACCTGGGCTTCGACGGGCACCCGACGACCGTCTACACGCGCACCGCCGACACGGCCGTCGAAGCGGTAAGGGCGGTGCTCGCGGCCACCGCCAACCCGCGGGCGCCCAACGAGGTCAAGGTGTCCAGGCCGTCGGACGCGCTGGCGGCCCGCCAGGCCACCGACCGCGCCTTCACCGGCCTGCTGCTCGGCCTGGGCGCCGTGGCCCTGCTGGTCGGCGGTGTCGGCGTGGCCAACACGATGGTCATCTCGGTGCTCGAACGCCGCGCCGAGATCGGCCTGCGCCGCTCCCTCGGCGCGACCCGCGGGCAAATCAGGCTGCAGTTCGTGGCGGAGTCGCTGCTGCTGTCCGCGGTCGGCGGCCTGGGTGGCGTGCTGGCCGGCGTCGCCGTGACGGCCGGGTACGCGGCCACGCGGACATGGCCCGCCGTGGTCCCCGGGTGGGCGAGTGGCGGCGGGCTCGCAGCCACCCTGCTCATCGGCGTCGTCGCGGGCCTGTACCCGGCGATCCGCGCCGCCCGCCTGGCCCCCACGCAAGCGCTCGCCGGCGCGTGAGCCGCATCGCATCGGGTGCCCGCGACCCCGCCCGCACCTTCGCCCGCACCTCCGCCCTCGCCCCTGGCCGGTCCGCCGGGGGACCGGGGGGCTTGGCCGGCGGGCCGGGTTCGCTGGTCGCCGGTGCGGGTCAGGCGCGCCAGGCGGTGGCCGCTACCTTGGCGTACTCGGTGAAGTCGCGCGCGGGCCGGCCCAGCGCCTGCCGTACGCCGTCGGCGAGGCTCTCGTTGCGGCCGTCGAGCACCTCGGCGAACAGCGCGTTGAGGCCGGCGATCTCGTCCTCGGGGACGCCCGCCGCGCGTGCCCCCTCGGCGAACTCCTCCGGGGTGACCGGCGCGTAGCCGACCTCGCGCCCGGCGGCGGCGGAGATCTCCGCGGCGGCCTCGGCGAAGGAGAGCAGGCGCGGGCCCGTGAGCTCGTAGACCTTCCCTGCGTGCCCGTCCTCGACGAGGGCGGCGGTGGCCACGTCGGCGATGTCCTCGACGTCCACGAAGGGCTCGGTCACGTCGCCGGCGGGCAGCGCGATCGTGCCGCTCAGCACCGGGTCGAGCAGCCAGCCCTCGCTGAAGTTCTGCATGAACCAGCTGCAGCGCACGACCGTGGCCTCGACGCCGGAGCCCAGCACGACCTGCTCGGCCTGCTGGGCCAGCTCCTCGTTACGGCCGGACAGCAGCACCAGGCGGCGCACGCCGGACCGTACGGCCAGCGCGGTGAACTCGCGGACGCGGTCGAGGGCGCCGGGGAAGGCCAGGTCGGGGTAGTAGGTGATGTAGACGGCGTGGACGTCGCGCACGATCGGCGCCCAGGTGCCGGCGTCCTCCCAGTCGAAGGCGGGGCGGGAGCCGGCGCGCACGTCGTGGCCCGCCGCCTTCAGCCGGTCCACCACGCGGCGGCCCGTCTTGCCGGTAGCTCCGAGAACCAGGATGGTGTTGTTCGTCGTCATGCCTGTAGTCAATCGGCCCGCGACGAGACTGGACATGGCTGAGGCGCGCACCCGCATAAGCGGGCGTCTCAGGCGGGGCCGGCGTGCGCGGCCCGTACATCGTCGAACGCGGCGCGGCCGCCGTGCGCGACTTCGCCGAGTCGGGCCGACAGGCGGGCTTCCCGCGCGGGGGTTCTCATGAGGCCGTGCCGGGAAACGGTAGTTCGTTCCGCGAATTTGTTAGTCTGGGCCGGTGAGTAAGCATGTTGACGGCCAGATCGGAGCGGTGGCCGCACTGGTGCGGTCCACGTTCCTGGTGAATGCCGTGTACGCAGATTCCGCCCGCGAGTACGGCCTCACCCAGCAGCAGGGCCAGCTGTTGTGCGTCCTGATGGCGCAGCCGTACGGCATGACCGAGCTGGGCGCGGTCCTCGGCCTGGCCAAGTCGAGCCTGACCGGCCTGGTGGATCGCAGCGAGCGCAACGGCCTGGTCCAGCGCAACCCCGACCCTCAGGACTCCCGTGCGGTGAGGGTGGCGCTCACCAGGCGGGGCGCCCAGCTGGCCGATGAGTTCTACACCGAGACGTGCCGCCGCGTCGAGGAGCTGACCTCGGGGTTCGCCCCGGCGGAGCGCGACACGCTCGCCGCCCTGCTCGGTCGCATCGTGGCGGACAACAAGGTTCCCACCGTCTTCATGGAACCGGATCACACCCGCTGAACGAGAGAGGGAGTTGCAGTTCGTGCCACGAACTAATATTGTTCGTGCCACGAACTCAACCCCTTTTTCGTGTTGGAGTGTGAATCATGAGCCGTACAGTCGTGATCATCGGTGGAGGTTACGGTGGTTCCGCGGTCGCCAAGGCGCTGGACGCGGAGGCCGACGTCGTCCTCATCGACCCCCGTGACGCGTTCATCAACTCGGCCGGCTCGCTGCGGGCGCTGACCCAGCCCGACTGGGCGCACAACATGTTCTTCCCCTACGACCAGTGGCTCAGGCGCGGCACGGTGATCCGCGACCGGGCGGTCTCGGCGGACCCCGGCGGTGTCACCCTGGCCTCGGGCCGGCGAATCGAGGCCGACTATCTGGTCCTGGCCACTGGCTCCAGCTACACCTATCCGGCCAAGCCCAACGCCGACTCCACCGGCGAGGTCCTGGACGACCTGCTCCGGACCCACAAGGAGCTGGCGGGTTCCGAGCGGGTGCTGATCCTCGGCGCCGGGCCGGTCGGCCTGGAGCTGGCCGGCGAGATCAAGGAGGTCTGGCCGCACAAGCACGTGACCATCCTCGACCCGGCCGAGCAACTGCTGCCCGCCTTCCCCGCGGAGATGCGCGCGGAGCTGCGCCGCCAGCTCGACGAGCTGGCGGTCCACCTGCGGCTGGGCGCCGGCCTGACCGCGCCTCCGGCGACCGAGCCAGGCCAGGCGGCGACGTTCACCGTCGCCACGACCGGCGGGGAGGAGATCACCGCCGACATCTGGTTCCGCGCGCACGGCGCGCGCGTCAACAGCGACTACCTCGCCGACGGCGAGCTGACGACACGTTCGCCGCAGGGCCAGGTGCCGGTCACCGAGACCCTCAACGTCCGCGGGTACGACCGCGTCTACGCGATCGGCGACATCACCGACGTCGCCGAGGCCAAGATGGCCGGATACGCGATGCAGCACGCCGAGGTGGTGGCCCAGAACATCATCGCCCAGCTGCGCGGCGAGCAGCCGGCGGCCACCTACCGGCCGCTGCCCCACCCCATGATCCTGCTGCCCCTCGGCCCGCGCCAGGGTGTCGGCCAGTTGCCCAGCCCCGACGGGCCGGTCGTCGTCCCGGCCGAGACCGTCTCGGCGTACAAGGGGGCCGATCTGTTCACCGGCCGCTTCACCGAGCAGTTCGGCGCCGCCTGACATGGACTACACCCAGCTGGGCCGCAGCGGCCTGTCCGTGTCCCGGCTCATCCTGGGCACGATGAACTTCGGGACGGAAACCTCCGAACAGGACAGTCACACGATCATGGACCGTGCGCATGAGCACGGCATCAACTTCTTCGACACCGCCGACGTGTACAGCGGAGGTCGCACCGAGGAGATCATCGGCCGCTGGTTCGCCACGGGAGGCGGCAGGCGCGACAGGACCGTCCTGGCCACCAAGCTCTACCTCCCGACAGGCGAGTGGCCCAACGACAGCCGCCTGTCCGCGCTGCACATCAAGCGCGCGTGCGAGGCCTCGCTCCAGCGGCTGGGCACCGACCACATCGACATGTACCAGATGCACCACATCGATAGGAACACGCCGTGGGAGGAGATCTGGGAGGCCTTCATCGTCCTGCGCCAGCAGGGCAAGGTGCTCTACTTCGGCTCCTCCAACTTCGCCGGCTGGCACCTCGCCCGGGCACAGGAGGAGGCGCGCGCCCGGCACCTGCTCGGCCTGGTCGCCGAGCAGTCCATCTACAACCTGCTGAACCGCTGGGCCGAACTGGAAGTACTGCCCGCGGCGCGGCACTACGGGCTCGGCCTGATCCCGTGGTCGCCTCTGCACGGCGGAGTGCTCGGCGGCGTCCTGCGCAAGCGGAAGGAGGGCGGCGCCTCCCGCGGCGACTCCGGGCGATCGGTCCAGACCCTGGCCAAGCACAGGGAAACGATCGAGGCGTACGAGAAGATGTGCGCCGGCCTCGGTGAGGACCCCGCCGACGTCGCTCTGGCATGGTTGCTGGCGCAGGACGGCGTGACCGGGCCGATCGTCGGGCCGCGCACGGTCGAGCAGCTCAACGGCTCGCTCAGGGCCCTGGCGATCACCCTCGACGAGGCCACGCTCGCCAGGCTGGACGAGCTGTTCCCGCCACCCGGGCCGAACGGCGCCAAACCCGCGCCGGAAGCGTACGCCTGGTGAACATCTCCATCCACACGAAAGGCAGAACCTTGTCCGCACACAACGTCGTCTTCGGCTTCGGCACGCATCCGGGCATCGACGACATTCCCGAGCTGCTGCGCGTCGTCCAGCAGGCCGACCGGGACGGGCTCGACATCTTCACCCTGTCGGACCATCCCTACATCGGCGGACGCCTGGACGCCTACGCCGCGCTCGGCTTCATCCTCGGGCGTACGCGGCACATCGCCGGCTTCGCCAACGTCACCAATCTGCCGACCCGGCCCCCTGCCATGCTGGCCAGGACGGTGACGTCGCTGTCGGCACTGTCCGGTGGCCGGATCGTGCTCGGCATGGGCGCCGGCGGGCTGTGGGATCGCATCGCCGACATGGGAGTGCCGCGGCTGACGGCCGGCGACGCCGTCGACGCCTTCGAGGAGGCGATCGTCCTGGTCAAGCTGCTGTCGGGCGGCGGCCCTCCGGTCACCTACCAGGGCGAGCACTACCAGGTGAACCAGATCGAGCCCGCTCCCGTCGCCGCGCCTCCCGTGTGGACCGGATCGGTGGGCCCGAAATCCCTGGCCGCCACCGGCCGCGTGGCCGACGGCTGGATCCCCGGCCACGCGGCCGACTGGCTCAGCGAACGCTACCGGGCCTCCCGGCCGATCATTGACGAGGCGGCGGCGTCCGCCGGCCGCGATCCGAGCGAGATCCGCACGGTCTTCAACTTCCCCGGACGCATCACCGACCGGCCGCTGCCCGCCACCCGCGACGGCGACGGCCGCTGGATCGGCGGCTCCGTCGCCCAATGGGTCGAGGAACTGACCGGAGCCGTGCTGGAGCACGGCGCGTCGGGCTTCACGCTCTTCTCCGCCGGCCACGGCGCTCCGGACCCCATCCAGCTGGCCCGCTGGGCCCAGGAGATCGTCCCCTCCGTACGCGAGGCGATCGCGAAGTAGGGCGGTTTCCGGGGCCGGGCGCCCGCGCTCGTGGGTCGGACGGTTTCGAGGCGCGGGAGATCGCGCTCAGGACGTCGGTCGGCGGGCCCCAGCCGCTTGCAAGATCTCTCCAAGTGGCGTGGTCTACCGTCCTCGCCATGAGAAAGACACATGTCATCGGTGGACTGCTGGCCTTCGTGATCGGCGCGGGCGTCCCGGCCTCGGCGCAGGCCGCCGCGACCTCCCCCATCCACTGGGGCCCCGTCAGGTCGGCGGCGGGACACTCGGGCCACGCCGAGGCCGATGTCTGGATCACCGACTTCAGCGCCGAGACGTTCGCCGTGTACGGCAAGCTTGACGACCGCGACCCGCACCGCGGCCACTGCGCCTCCATTCGTGCCCGCTTCCACTACGTGGGCGGTGGCACCGGATGGAGCCTGCCCCGCTCGACCTGCTCGGCCAAGAGCTCCTTCCGGCTCACGTCGGACGGAGAGATCAACCGGGTGGACGTGCGGGTCTGCCTCCACGACCTGGGCCTGCGCAAGACCTTCCGGTGCCACGTCGACGTCATCAAGCCCGAGATCATCGCGAACTGGCCGCAGTGACCCTTGGCCATCTGGCCGAAGCCGGCCTCGTGGCGGGATGAAAGCGGTCAAGCATGCCGTTCGGCATGGCTCGCCCCGGATCGCCCGCGTTCGAGAGATGGCAGGAGGTGGGCGAGGTTCCGCCACTGGTCCAGTGTGGCGGTGCGCGGGTCGGAGGGGAGCGCCTGGAGGCAGACGTGGTCGGCGCCCGCCGCCAGGTGGGCGTCGATCCTCTCGGCGATCATGTCTTCGCCGGTGGCCACGAGGGAGTCGACGAGGCGGTCGCTGCCACCGTCGGCGAAGTCGGTGTCGTCGAACCCGAGCCGCCGCCAGCTGGCCCGGTACGGCTCGGCGGCGAGGTAAGCCGCGATGTGGCCGCGCGCCCTCGCTCGTGCCTCGTCGGCGGGCAACCCCGCGACGACCGCCTGTTCGACGATCAACGTTCGATCGGGCCCGAGCACGGTACGGGCGTCGGCGGTGTGTTCCGGCGTCACGAGATAGGAGAACGCGCCCGCGGCCCGGTCTCTGGCCAGGGTGAGGGCTTTGGGGCCCAGTGCGGCGAGAACCCGGGGTGCCGCGGGTGCCGTGGCACCGCCGATCCCGGCCAGGTCGAGGATGGGATCGGGCTCGTCCAGGCGGTCGAGGTGCTCGCGCAGCGCCGACAGGGGGCGTTCGTAACGCAGGCCCAGCACGCCCTCGACCAGGCGCGCGTGCGAGGTGCCCAGGCCGAGGACGAACCGGCCGGGATGGGTGTCGAGCAGGGAACGCGTCTGCATCCGGACGTTGCGGGGGTGGCGGCCCCAGATCACCGCGATGCCTGTGCCCACCACCAATGACCTGGTGGCCGCCAGCAGCGTGGACACCTCCATGAACGGGTCGCGAACGAGTCCTTCACTGAGCCATAGCGCGCCGTAGCCGAGCGTTTCGATCTCCGCCGCGATCGCGGCGGACTCGGCTGCCGGGCGCAGATCGATTCCGGAAACCCACAGTCCTACCGTGCCGATCGCGGGCATGGGTGACGTCAAGGGAGACCTCCCTCATAGAATTCGGAGTGGCGCTCCAGATGATACGGAGTGCCGCTCCGGTACGACCAGGGAGGGTGCGAGATGAGTGGCGAAGCCGCTGAGGGGGGCAGGCCGCATGCGGCTGTGCGCACGGACGCACGCCGTAACCGGGCGCGGCTGATCGAGGCGGCGAGCGCGCTGTTCGACGAGGTGGGGGCGGACGCGGCGGCGATGAACGACGTGGCCAGGCGGGCGGGAGTCGGGCCTGGCACGCTGTGGCGTCACTTCCCGAACAAGGACGCCCTGATCGCGGAGATCGTCGGCGAGAGCCTGGACGGGCTGGCGAACCTGGCCGCCGACCTGCTGGACACCAGCCCGCCCGAACCGGACTTCCTCCGGCGATGGGTCGCCGCGCTCGTGCGGCACATCACCCGGCACCAAGGGCTCGCCGCTCGGTTCGCGCGCGCCTCCGAGCACGTCGGCAGCCCGCTGGGCGCGCGCTGCCAGGCCGTCGAGCAGGTGGCCGCGGACCTCGTCGCACGCGCGCGAGAGCTCGGACAGGTACGCGGCGATCTCACCGGGGCCGAGCTCATCCGCCTGGCGACGGCCGTCGCCTGGCTCGACGAGGCAGCCACGGAACCTGACACCACCGCACGCCTCCTCGACCTGGTCTTCGACGGCATTCGCGCCCGCTGAGCGATGTCAGGAGTTCGCGTCTCCTGGGGCCTCGTGGGCGCCTCCCGCCGGGGCTGCCTGTCCTGCTCGCGCGGCGCTGACGGCGCGGCCGAGTGGCCGCGCAGCGAGCGTCGCAAGCGCGAGGCCCGTACCCATGAGATCATCACGCCCACACAGTGGTGAACTAGGTCGAATGAGACTCCAGAAGACGCTGGTGGACGAGATGCTCGTCTACAGCTTCATGATCGTCCTGCTCACCGGCGCCTTCCTCGCGTTCTTCTACACTCCCGGCGAGCGGGTGATCTACGACGGCTCCTTCGCGCCGCTGCTCGGCATCGAGATGAGCGGAGCCTATGCCTCGACGCTGCGGCTCAGTTTCGACGTCCGGGGCGGCCTGTTCATGCGGCACCTCCACCAGTGGGCGTCGTTGATCTTCCTGGTGGGGATCGTCCTGCGCGCGCTGCTCAGCCGTACGCTCCGCCAGATGCTGCCCGGGGTGGCGCTGCTGGGGCTGGGCGCGCTCAACCTGGTCGTCGGCTACGCCCTGACCGACGACCTGTACGCCGGGAGGATCGTGGGAGGGCTGCCGATCGCCTGGTGGTACGGCGCGCACCTGCTGCTGGCGCTCGTCGTGGCGTCCGCCCTGGTGCTCGCCTGGCGGCGAACGGGTGTTCAGCGGCCCAGGGTTCTCTCCTTCGTGGTGATCTGTCTGAACCTCACGCTGCTGGCGTTCTTCTTCCCGCTCAACCAGATCTGGCTGAGCGGGCCGTCCCGGTGACGCGTCCCGGCTGGGGCATCGCTCGCCGCGCGATCGGAACGCTGGTCGACGGGGCCGGCCTCGTCAGGAGGACCGCCGGATCGCGGTGACGTCGAACTCCAGCGTCACCTTGTCGCTGATCAGGACCCCTGTCGCGGCGTTCCAGTTCACCTCCCAGTCCTTGCGGTTGATCGTGGCGCTCCCCGTGAAGGCGATCCGGAGGTCGCCCCGCGGGTCGTGCTCGGCGCCGGCCAGCTCGACGTCCACGGTGACCGGCCTGGTCACGCCACGGATGGTCAGGTCACCGGTGACCTGGAAGGTGGTCCCGTCCATCTGCTTCACCCTGGTCGAGACGAAGGCGATGGTCGGGTGGCCGTCCACGTCGAGGAACTTGCCGCGCAGCTGATCGTCGCGCTGCCGGTTGCGGGTCTGGATGCTCCTCGCCCCTATCGTCAGCGCGACTCCGGACTTCGACGGGTCGTCGCCGTCCAGGCGCGCGCTGCCCTCGAACTCGTCGAACTGCCCGCGCACCCTGGTGGACATCGCGTGCCGGGCGACGAAGCCCAGCCGCGTGCGGGCGGTGTCGAGGGCGTAATCGCCGGTCAGCTCGCCGAGCTTGGTCATGGTTGTCATGCCTGGTCGCTCCTCAGGGGGAAAGATGGTCGATCCGTCGGCGCCGGCCTCATGGCCGCGGGTGGGCGCCGGTGAGGCGATATCGCGGGACAGGGAGGCCGGCCCTGCCGCCGCCGCGCTTTCCTGCTTGCGGGATGGTGTTCGTTTCACCAGTACGACGACACAACCCCGCGGAATGTGAGGCGACGCGCCGACCTCACATTCCGGGGTGATGTCTCGTCGTACTGGTGAGGGCAGATGCGACGAAGGAAAGTCGGGGACACCATGACCACCCCATCCGATCCGGCGGACGGCGGGCTCGATCCGAGCCTGAGTGCGATCACGAGGGAGCGGCGTCAGCTGATCAATCTCGCCTACCGGCTCCTCGGCTCGCTGGCCGATGCCGAGGACGTCGTCCAGGAGACCTACGCCCGCTGGTACGCCATGTCCCGGCAGCAGCAGGAGGCCATCGAGTCCCCCGGCGCCTGGCTGACGAGGGTCGCCAGCCGCGTCTGCCTGGACCTGCTCGGCTCGGCACGGGCCCGGCGGGAGAGCTACGTGGGCGAATGGATCCCCGAGCCGCTGCCCGACCGTACGGAGTGGATCGACGGGCGGTCGGGCGGCAGCACGGCCGACCCCGCCGACCGGGTCACGCTCGACGAGTCGGTCAACATGGCCTTCCTCGTCGTGCTCGAGGCGATGACCCCGGCCGAGCGCGTCGCGTTCATCCTGCACGACGTCTTCCGCTACTCCTTCGCCGAGGTGGCCGAGATCGTCGGCCGTACGCCGGCGGCCTGCCGCCAGCTGGCCTCCTCGGCCCGCCGCCGCATCCGCGTCTCGCAGGCGCCCGCGGCTCCGGCGGCCCGGCAGGCCGGCATCGTCAGGGACTTCAAGCACGCATGGGAGGCCAAGGACATCGGCGCTCTCGTCGGCCTCCTCGCGCCCGACGCGACGGGGATCGCCGACGGCGGCGGCCTGGTCAGCGCCGCTCTCCACCCGGTCGAAGGCAGCGAGCGGATCGCCCGCACGTTGGTCGACATCGCCGACCTGGTACCCGGCCTGACGATCCTGGAGCGTACGGTCAACGGTCAGCCCGGCCTGGTGGCCCAGCACGACGGCGTCACCGTGGTGGTGATGGCGTTCGACGTCGTGGGCGACCGCATCAAGCGCTTCTGGGCGGTTCGAAACCCCGAGAAGCTTCGGCCCTGGACGGCCGCCTGACGCCCGCTGCCCGATGGACGTGCCGGCCGGCCCGGACGCGCCGCCGCTGCCGCCCGCCGTCCCGAACCGTGGTCGAGGGCGCTCGGCTCATGGGCTCGGGTACGGTCCGTCGGTCGCGTCGGTCGCGGCGTTGGCGTAGCGGCGGGCCAGGTGCGCGAAGGCGTCCTTGAGCTCGGCCGGGCCGACCACCTCGATGTCGGCGTCGAACCTGCCGATGGCGGCGGCCAGGCCGGGCCACGACCACGAGCCCAGGACGAGCCGGCAGCGGTCCGGGCCGAGCTCCTCGACGACGCCGTCGCGGGTGTAGCGGGACACGGCGGCGGCGGGGAGGTCGAGGATCACCTCGCCGCGGCACGGCCAGTCGCCCGAGCCGTCGGAGCCCCGGAACCTGCCGGCCACGAAGGCCGCCACATCACCTCCGGGCAGCTCGCGCGGGGTGAAGCGGGGCCCGGTAGGGGTGCGCGGGGTGATCCGGTCGGCGCGGAAGGTGCGCCAGTCCTCGCGGTCGAGGTCCCAGGCGACGAGGTACCAGCACCCGTCCCAGGTGACGAGGTGATGGGGCTGCGCCCGGCGCGGCGGGGTCTGGTCGCCGGTGTCGTCCGGCCCGTGCCGGTAGTCGAAGCGCAGCACCTCGCGGGCGTGGACGGCGGCACTGAGCGCCACGAGCACGCTGCTGTCGACCTGTCGGTACGGCAGGCCCGCGGGCCGTTCGACGGCGGTGACCCGCAGGGTGTCGATCCGGCGGCGCAGCCGTACGGGCATGACCTGCCGGACGGTGTTCAGCGCGCGCGCCGCGGCTTCCTCGATGCCGGCGCCGGCGGTGGTGGCGATCTGGAGCGCGACGGCCAGGGCGACGGCCTGCTCGTCGTCGAACAGCAGGGGAGGCAGCTCCGTGCCGGCGTCGAGCCGGTACCCGCCGTCGGGGCCCTTGGTCGCCACGATGGGGTAGCCCAGCTCGCGCAGGCGGTCGACATCACGGCGGACGGTGCGCGGGCTGATGTCCAGCCGCTCGGCCAGCAGCGCACCCGGCCAGTCCCTGCGCACCTGGAGCAGCGAGAGCAACGCCAGCAGCCGCGCTGAAGTTTTCGGCATGAACCCCATGGTGCCGCGAGAAGCGGCCACGCTCTGTCCGCTTCCTCTGCGACTGTTGTCGCGTGCCACTCAACGACAACCATCCGAAAGGCCCGAACGCCGTGAACGCCACCACCACGCCCCCCTCGACCCTCGACGCCGAGCGGGGCGACCTGCTCGCCGCGCTCGCGACCGCGCGAGCCGCCCTGACCAACACCGTCCGCGGGCTCAGCGACGAGCAGCTGGGCCGGCGCCCGACGGTCAGCGAGCTGTGCCTGGGCGGGCTGATCAAGCACGTCGCCTCCATGGAGGAGAACTGGATGCGCTTCGCGACCGAGGGCCCGTCGGCGATGCCCTACGACCTGCCCGACGGTGTCACCTGGGCCGACCTCGCGTCCGGCACCGCACGCGAGGTCCCGCAGTGGGCGATCGACCACCAGAACGACTTCCGGATGCTGCCCGGCGAGACGCTGGCCGGGATCCTCGCGCGTTACGAGCGGGTCGCCGCCCGCAGCGCGGAGATCGTCGCCGCCCTCCCCGACCTGTCGGCGACGCACCCGCTGCCGGAGGCGCCCTGGAACGAGCCGGGAGCGGTGCGCAGCGTGCGCGGGGTGCTGATGCACGTCATCGCCGAGACCGCCCAGCACGCCGGGCACGCCGACATCCTGCGCGAGACGCTCGACGGGCAGAAAACGACCTGAGCGGTGACGGGCTCCTGCTGATCGGGGGGCCGAGTCATGGCAGCGCCGCCCTCGGCCCCCTCATGGCGCGCGGTCCGTGAGCAACTCCGCCATACGGTCCAGCCATGATCCACCGCGGGCGATACGGAATCCGTGCCGGCGGCCCCAGAACGCGGCCTGGACGGCATGGAACTGGGCCCACCGCCGAACGCGTTCGCGATCGAGCTCGGCGGCCTCGGCGAAGACGTCCAGGGTACGGTCGACAGCCTTGCGCACGTCGTCCGCGTCGAGGAACGTCAGCGCGCGCGACTTGAGCAGCGTGCCGCCGTCGTAGGCGGGATCTCCCACGTACCCCTTGGGGTCGACGGCCAGCCAGGGCTCGCGGTCGGCGCGCAGGATGTTCCCGGCGTGGAGATCGCCGTGGATGAGGACGTCCGGCTGGACCCGGCCCAGCTCGCGGACGGTCGCCACGGCGGTGTCCACCACGCGACGCGACAGTGTGTGCGTCAGCTCCTCGGCGTCCTTGCCCAGTTGCTCCTCCCAGGCGTCGGCCTGCTCCCTCAGCCGGGGCAGGCCAGGCGGCGCGGGGACGGCCAGCCGGCGACTGAGCCGCCCGGCGACCGTCACGACCTCGTCACCCTCGTCGACCTCCGCCAGCGTCGAGGTCTGGACCCGCTCGAGCAGCATGGCGAAACGCTCGTCGTCGCGCTCGTGCAGCAGAACGGCTCCACGCCCGCCCCACGCCGCGAACGCGTCCGGCTCATGGACGTTGCCGGGATGCGGAAACGACACCTTCAGCACAGCGGTCCGCTCGTCCCGCCGCCGCACCGGGACGACGACCCCGACGCCCCCGTGCAGGACCTGGCCGTCAGGCACGCACCCCCAGCGTTCCAGGAGCCTGTCCACGATGCTGGGCAGTTCGGCGAGCCACGCCGCGCCGGCCTCTCCTTCACGCTCGACGGTGCTCCGCGTGAACGCCTCCGGTATCCCGATCATTCGGGCACCTTACGCGCCGGCCCGCCGCCCCTGCCAGGCCCGAGCCCGGGCCGACCCCGACCGCCGCCGGCCGCCGCGAGCGCGTGATCTCCCGCGGGTCAGGTCACGGTCCTGGTGATCGAGTCGACGCGACGGACCCGCCCGTCGGAGGCGAGCCGGGCGAACAGGTGGACCTCGATCCGCAAGGTCCTGTCCTTCCTGGTCACGACGGTCATGGTGTAGCGGGCGGCGGCCAGCCGGGCATCAGACCACCTCGAACGTGCTCATCATGGCCATGTCCTCGTGCTCGAGGTTGTGGCAGTGCATGACGTACCGGCCCCGGTAGCCGGTGAAGCGGGTGATGATCTCCACGGTCTGCGCCTCCCGCAGCTCGACGGTGTCCTTCCATTCCGGTGGCCCGCTCGGGCGCTCGCCGCCGGCCGACAGCACCTGGAACGGCGACAGGTGCAGGTGCACCGGGTGGGCGACGTCGCTGGTCAGCCGCCAGATCTCCACCTGGCCGAGCTTCGGCCTGGCATCGACGCGGCGGGCGTCGAAGGGCTTGCCGTTGATCAGCCAGCCGGTGTGGCCGTGCATGTCGCCGCTGGTGAACTCGAAGTCGCGGGTCACCGTTGCCTTGGCCGGGTCGAGCGGTTCGACCCGTGACAGCGTCGTCGGGATGGCCGAGTCGTCGCGGGCGTTCCGCTCGACGGTGAAGCGCATCACCCGGGCCTGGGCCCCCTCGTCGGCGAGGTTGCGCAGTTCGACCTGGTCGCCCACCCGGTAGGCGGCGAAGTCGACGATCACGTCCGCGCGCTCGCCCGGCGCGAGCCGTACCCGGTCGACGGGCCGTGGCGCGGCCAGCAGGCCGCCGTCGCTGCCGATGCGCACCAGGCTGCCGCCGGGCGAGAGGGCCAGCTCGTAGGTGCGGGCGTTGGAGCCGTTGAGCAGCCGCAGCCGGTAGCGGGCGCGGTCCACCCCGAGCTGCGGCCAGGGCGCGCCGTTGACCAGGACGACATCGCCGAGCACGCCGCCCATGAACGCCTCCCGGGCTCCGGGCCCGTCGGGCCGGGCCGGGTAGGGCATGGTGCCGTCGGCGGCGAAGGATCGGTCGCAGATCAGCAGCGGGACGTCCCGCTCGCCCGACGGCAGTGGCAGCGCCTCCTCCTGGTCGTCGCCGACCAGGAAGAACCCGGCCAAGCCGCGCCAGACCTGCGGCCCGGTGTGGTCCATGCGGTGGTCGTGGTACCAGAGCGTGGCCGCGCGCTGCTCCAGCGGGAAGACGTGGTCGCGGTGGGTGCCCGGCTGGACCAGGTCGGTGGGGTAGCCGTCGGACTCCGGCGGGGTGTGGCCCCCGTGCAGGTGCGTGACGGTCGGCGCGCCCAGGCGGTTGGTGACGCGCACCACGGTCCTGCGGCCGCTGGGCGCCCGGATGGTCGGTCCGGGGAACTGCCCGTCGTACCCCCAGATCGGGGTGCGCAGGCCGGGCAGGATCTCCACCTCGGCCTGCTGCTGCACGAGCTCGTAGTAGTCGGTGCTCGCGTCGGTCCGGTACGGCTTGGCGACCGAGGGCAGCGGCAGCGGCACCGTGTACGGCCTGGGCAGCGGCGCGCCGCTGGTCAGGAGCCTCGGCAGCGGGGTCCGGCCGAGCAGCGAGCAGCCCGGCACGCTCAGCGCCGCGCCCACGCCGAGCAGCCGCAGCGCCTGCCGTCTGGTCATCGTCATGCCGAGGCCGTCCCCGTGCGGCGGACGGGCCAGACCTGGCTCAGCCGGAACATGCTCACGCCGAACATCAGCACGCCGAGCGGCACATGCAGGGTCTTCATGTGCGCCATGCCCAGCGCCATCTGTGCCAGGGTCGCCGCGAGCATGCCGACGGCCGGAACGATGTCGGTCGACCGCCGCGTCACCAGTGCGGCGACCAGATGGAGCAGCACGGTGACCGCCACGACGACGGCCGTGGCGCCGTGCGCCGTCCGGCCGCCGGGCGAGGCCAGCAGCAGCCCGGCGGTGACCGCCTGGAGGAGCAGGGCGACGGTCTGCGCGGTGAGCGCGATACGCAGGAACATGATTCTCCTCAGCGGGTGGCGAGTCGGGCACCGACGCCAGCAATCGTCGTCCGGTCAGTGCCGGGGGGCGTCCCCCGAGGGAAGGCATCTGCCGCTACCGCCCCGGGATCAACGCCCGACTCGAACTACTACGCCGGGATTAGCCCCGCCGCACGGGCGACCGGACGAGCCGGAATCACGCCCTCGCGAGATCGCCCGGTTCGTGGTGCCCTGGCCTCGTCGGCGCCCGTGTCCCCGGTTCGCGCCCGTGTCCCCGGTTCGCGCCCGTGTCCCCGGTTCGCGCCCGTGTCCCCGGTTCGCGCCCGTGTCCCCGGTTCGCGGCGGTGGAGCGACGGTGGAGCGGCGGGGGAGCGGCGGTGATGTGGAACGCGGCAGGCCGGGACCCGTCACCCCGCGAGGTGGCCCCGGAGGAACTCGAGGATCTCCGCCCGCGCGGCCTTCGCCTGCGGCACCGCGCCCGGCATGCTGAGGAACGCGTGCGTCGCGCCGGGGTATTCGGTGAGCCGCGCGGGCGTCCCGGCCGCTCGCAGCCGTTCGGCGTAACGGCGGCCGTGGTCGGCCAGCGGGTCCAGGGTCGGCACGACCACGAGTGCCGGGGCCAGCCCGCCCAGGTCGTCGGCGTACAGCGGCGACATCGCGCGAGGATCGGTTCCCGGCGGAACGGCGAAGCGGTGCAACAGCCGCATCTGCGACAGGGTGAGGGTCGGGCTGTCGGCGTACTGGGTGACCGAGGCGTGGTCGAACATCGTCGAGGTCAGGTCGACAGCGGGGTTGACCAGCACCTGCGCCCGCAGCGGCAGCCCGGACTCCCTGGCCCGGAGCGCGGCCAGCGCGCTGATCAACGAGCCGGTGCTCTCCCCGAAGACGGCGGTCCGCGCCGGGTCGATTCCCCACTGGGCGGCGTGCCGCACCACGTGCCGGAGCGCGTCCCAGCCGTCGTCGACGGCCGCCGACAGCGGAGTGTCCGGGTCGAGGAGGCGGTGCTCGACCGAGACGACGACCGCGGGCAGCCGAGTCGCGAGGCGGCTGTTCACCCAGTCGCTCTGCACCGCCGTACCCACGAACCCGCCGCCGTGCACGTGGAGCACGAGCGGCAGGTCGCCGCGCCCGTCGCGGCGTCCGGGCGACGGCCGGTACACCCGGACCGGGAGCCGGCGGTCGGCCAGCGCCAGTTCCTCCCACTGGATCGTGGCGCCGCGGTCGGGACGCCCGGTGATCACCCGTGCCAGACGGGATGCCCGCTTGCGGTTCTCAGCGTCGCGGTAGGCGACGAGCTCCTCGGTCGTCATCGCCGGCCAGTCCGGCTGCTTCCCCAGGGCGTGCAGCAGCCGGATGCCCAGCGGCGGTCGCTCCGTACCGGTGACCTCGCTCATGTGTCCTCCTCGGCCCACAGTTTCGCTACTACAAGTATCGATACCGATAGTAGCGCAATGGGTTATCGTGTGGGCATGACCCGAGCGACCACATCCGCCAGACCACCCGGTCGCCCGCGCTCCGGCGTCAACGCCGTGGTCTTCGCCGCGACGCTGAGCACGGTCCACGAGCTCGGCTACGCGCGTGCCACCGTCGACCGCATCGCCGCCGCGGCCGGCGTCGCCAAGACGACGATCTACCGTCGCTGGCCCTCGAAGGGCGCGCTGATCGTGGACTGCCTCCTCGACGCGTTCGGCCCGGTGCCGCTGGAGGGCGCCGGCCGAGCGGAGCTCATGGCCTCGGCCATCCGCTGGATCGCGGCGAAGATCGGCGAGCCCGGGGTGGGCGACGCGTTCGCGGGCGTGTTCAGCGACGCCGTCAGCGATCCGGCCCTGCGCGAGGTCCTGTCCGCGCGGTTGCAGGACCCCTACCGGCTCGCGCTCCAGGAGGCGCTCGGCGAGCCGGAGAACCGGGTCCTGTTCTTCATCGACGTCGTCGTCGGAACCTTGCTCCACCGGCTGGGCATGACCGGTGAGCCGATGGCCGACGCCGACGTCGCCGCGCTGGCCGAGATGGTCCTGTCGCACTTCGCCGACGGCTGACCGCCGCCAACACCTGATCCTGCGGCGTGCCGCGCGCAGCTCCAGGCGGCAGCCGACCCGGGTCGGCAGATGGACGACGTCGGGCAGCTCCCGCAGGAGTGGATGCGGGTGTGAGCGGTCGAACAGGCAGGTCCCGCAGCGCATGACCGTGCCAGGGGAGGCGCTTGGTCGGCTTCCTGCCTCACGCGAGGGTGAGGGCATCGGTTCCCCCGGCGATGAGGATGTCGTAGCGGTCCTCGCTCTCCTCGAACCCGGTGTCGGTGAACACGTAGGTGGGCTGGGCCGTGGCGAAGTGCCGCTCGCCGATGGTCAGGCGGGTCGAGCCGCCGGCCACGGCCAGCCGTACCGGAACACCGGCGGGACGCCGGATGGTGAGGTCGGCCGCGCCGCCGGCGACGCGGACGGGCACCCGGCCGTGCGGCTGGGGCAGGTCGAGGCGCACGTGCTCGACCCCGCCCTGCAGGTCGATCCCGGCCAGCCGGAGCTCGCGCAGGTCGGCGTCCACCCGCGAGGTCCGGCCCTGTACTTCCACCGCCCACGGACCGGCGGCGTTGAGCACGATCTGGCCGCCATGCCGCCGGTCACCGATGTGGAAGCTGCGCGGGAAGTCGACCACGACCCCGTCGGTGACCGGCCGCACCTCCGGCAGCACACCGTCGAAGCTGAGCTTGTACGGCTCGGCCATGGCCGGGTCCACCTGGAGCGTGAGGTCGGCGGCGCCCGGGACGAACGCGATCTTCATGGTTGCTCTCCTGTCGTGTTGTCGCTGGTCACGACCGTACGGAGCAGCAAGATCCAGGTAATCAGTCATATAGCGGTCGTCGTGACTTAAGTCGGTCTAAGTAGCATCTTGGGATGCTCTACGGCAGGACCCGCGAACAAGAGGCACTCGACCGGCTGCTGCGCGACGCCGCCGACGGCGTCAGTGGCGTCCTGGTCCTCGGCGGTGACCCGGGTGTCGGCAAATCCGCGCTGCTCGATCACGCCGTGGAGCGAGCCGGGGCCGAGTTCACCGTGTTGCGCGGCGGGGGCGTGGAGTCGGAGGCGGAGCTGCCGTACGCGGGGCTGCATCTGCTGCTGATGCCCGTCCTGGCGCAGCTGGAGGCGCTGCCGGAGGTGCAGGCGACGGCGTTGCGCGGCGCGCTGGGCATGACCGCGGCGCGGGCCGGTGACCGGTTCCTCGTCGGGGTCGCGGTGCTGAGCCTGCTGGCGGCGGTGTCGGCCGAGCGGCCCCTGCTGTGCGTGGTGGACGACACACAGTGGCTGGACCGGGCCTCGGCCGACGCCTTGCTGTTCGCCGCGCGCCGGCTGCGCAGCGAGCGGGTGGCCCTGCTGCTCGCCGCGCGCGAGGAGTTCCACGCCCCCGGTCTGCCCGAGCTGCGGGTGTCCCCGCTGGACGCGTCGGCGTCGGCCGAGCTGGTGGACGCGATCGCCCCGGGCCTGGCCGTGGACGTGCGCGAGCGCGTGCTGGCGGAGGCGGGCGGCAACCCGCTGGGGCTCATCGAACTGCCCCGCAGCGCCCCCGGCGGCGGCGATCTGGGCGAGCTGCCGCTCACGCGGCGGCTGCTGGACGCCTTCGGGCAACGCCTCACCGCGCTGAGCGAACCGGCCGGGACATTGCTGCTGGTGGCCGCGGCCGAAGACACGGGCGACCCGGCGCTGATCCTGCGCGCCGCGGCCCGCCTGGGCGCCGATGAGCGGGCGCTGGAGGAGTGCGAACGCTCCGGGCTCGTCGAGGTGGCCGGAGCGCGGGTGCGCTTCCGCCATCCGCTGGTCCGGTCGGCGGTCTATCAGGCGGCGGGCTTCGCCAGGCGCGGGGCGGTCCACCGGGCGCTGGCGGAGGTCAGCGAGCCCGAGCGGCGGATCTGGCACCTGGCCGCGGCGGTGACCGAACCGGATGAACGGCTGGCCGCCGAGCTGGAGCGGTCAGCCGAGACGTTCCTGCGGCGCAGCGGGCACGCGGCCGCGGCGGCGTGGGAGCGGGCCGCGCTCCTCACCCCCGAGGCCGATGCCAGGGCCGTACGGCTGGCCAAAGCCGCCGAGGCGGCCATCTCGGCCGGGCGGCTGCGCCGGGCCGCCCAGCTCACCGACCAGGCGGCGCGCCTGACCGGCGACGAGCTCGTCCTGGCCCACCTGGCCAACCTCAGGGCCGACGTCGACTTCGAGCACGGCGCCGTCGAGGCCGCGAGCCTCACCCTGCTGGAGGCGGCCAGGCCGCTGGCCGCCGCGCATCCCGGCCGGGCCACCTCGCTGCTGATCCAGGTCGTGCGCAACGCCTGGTACGCCCATGACGTCAAGCTCGCGCGCCGGGCCACCGACCTGCTGATGTCCCTCGGCAGCGGCACCGACCCCGCGCGTCCGGCGTCGGCCATGGCCACGGGGATCACGGCGCTGCTCGAGGACGATCCGGCGCGGGCCCTGCCGCTGCTGCGCGAGGTGGTGGAAGGGGCCAGGCACGTCGATCACGGCGAGCACGGCCTGCGCAACAACGCCCTGTCGGTCGCCCTGCTCGTCGGCGACCACGCCACGGCCCTGAGCATGGCTCGCGCGCTGGCCACCGAATGCGCCGCGCTCGGCATGGTGGCCTGGCTGCCGCACACCCACCTGGCGCTGGCCGGCGTCGAGCTCCTGCGCGGCCGTCATCTGGACGCGGCCGCCGACGCCGACCACGCCGAGCAGGTGGCGGCACAGACCGGCCAGACGCATCTGGAGGCGCAGGCGTGCGGGGTGCGGGCCTGGCTCGCCGCGGTCCGCGGCGTCGAGGAGGACTGCCGGCCGCTCGCCGAGCGGGCGGCGGCGATGCCTTCGGGCCAGGTGTGGGCGCAGTGGGCGCTGGGCCTGCTGGAGCTGGTCCGAGGCCGTTACGAGCAAGCGGCCGACCACCTGGCGCGCGCTGCCCGCCAGCAGCCCGCCGCCGTACCCGACCTGGTCGAGGTCCTGGTCAGGCTGCAGGAGCCGGAGCGTGCCCGCGCGGCCCACGACCGGTTCGCCCGCTGGACGGCCGCCGCCGGCCAGCCATGGGCGCAGGGCCTGCTGGCCCGCTGCCGGGCACTGCTGGACGGCGACGAGCAGGACTTCGCCACGGCGATCGACCTGCACCGGGCCGCCGACCGCCCCTTCGACGCCGCGCGCACGCGGCTGCTACTCGGTGAGCGGTTGCGGCGCGAGCGGCGCAAGCAGGAGGCCCGTACGGTCCTGCGGGAGGCGGTGCACACATTCGAACGGCTGGGTGCCCTTCCCTGGCTGGAGCGGGCCTCGTCGGAGCTGCGCGCCACCGGTGAGTCCCTGACCAGGAGCGCCGACGCCGCCTTGCTGTCGCGGCTCACGCCACAGGAGCTCCAGGTGGTACGGCTGGCCGCGACGGGAGCCAGCAACAAGGAGATCGCCGCCCAGCTGTTCCTCAGCCCCCGGACCGTCGGGCACCACCTGTACAAGGCGTATCCGAAGCTGGGCGTCACCACCCGGACCGAGCTGGCCGGCCTCATCCTGTCGTGACGCGCAGCGGGAGCTCCACGATCAGCGCGGCGACCACGACGGCCGCCACCGCGACGACCGTCAGCGCGGTGAAGGCGGTCTGGATGGAGCCCATCTCGTACAGCGCCCCGGTCATCGTCACCCCGGCCACGCCGCCGAGCTGGCGCAGGAAGGGACCGGCGCCGCCGGCCACCCCGGCGTCCGCGGCCGGCACGCTGTTCTGCGCGACGAGAGTGACCAGCTGCATGAGCATGCCGGCCCCGAGACCCTGCACGGCCATCACGGCCCAGCCGGCACCGGTCAGCGCTATGCCTGCCGTACCGGCCGCGGTCAGAGCTGTGCCCGCCACCAGGACCGGCTTGTAGCGACCGGTGGCGGCGATCACCCGTCCGGACAGGAAGGCAGCGACGACCGCCCCGACCAGCAACGGCAGCAGCAGGACGCCGCTGGCGGTCGCGGAGTCGCCACCGGCCTGCAGGTGGAGAGGGAGATAGGTGACCGAGGAGAGCATCACCGCCCCCTGGAGCGGTGCGAGGATCGCGGCGAGGGCGAAGTTCCGCACGGCCAGCAGGCGTGGCGGCAACACCGCCAGGTAGTCGGCCAGGCGCCGGGCCCGGCCCTGCCGTGCCGGTGGCGGGAGCCGTACCAGGAGGGCCAGCGTCGCGAAGGCGACGGCGCCCAGCGGAAGGTTGATCAGGTAGGCCCAGCGCCAGGACAGCGCGTCGGTGAGCAGCCCGCCCGCCAGCGGGCCGCCGATCATGGCCACGGCCGTCACCGCGGTGACATACCCCTGGTAGCGGGCCCGTTCGCGGGGCGGGAGCAGTGCGGCGATCACGGTGACGACGCCGACCATCAGCCCGCCCGCTCCGACGCCCTGGACCGCTCTGGCGGCCACCAGCTGGGTCATGTCCTGCGCCGCCGCGCAGGCCGCCGACCCGATCTCGAACAGGACCAGCGCGGTCAGCAGCACCCGCTTGTGACCCAGCAGGTCCGCCGCTCTGCCCCACAGCGGCAGCGTGAGGGTGGAGGCCGCCGCGTAGCCGGCGACCACCAGTTCGACCTGCTCCCGCCCGCCGAGCTCGGCGACCAGGGCGGGGGCGATGACACCGGTGAGCGTGGTGTCGAGCGTGGCCAGCAGCAGCAGGATCAGCAGGCTCGCGAAGACGATCCGCATGGCTACTTCATCATCGAGGCGGACATCTGCTTCTTCAGCGGCGGCACCGCGTTGAAGAAGCGGAACATGCTCTTGGTGAAGAAGCGCTGCACCGGGTTGGCGCTGACGCCCATCTTCAGGTTCCGCATGGCCAGCGCGACCGCCTTGAAGGCGTAGTCGATCATCTCGACCTCGTAGGCGTGCACCGCCTCCAGCAGCGTCCGCCGTCCCTTGACGTGGTCGACCAGGTTCGCGCACAGCAGCCTGGCGTCGAGGATCGCGGTGTTGGCGCCGACGCCCGCGGTGGGCGGCATGTTGTGGATCGCGTCGCCGATCAGCGTGACGTTGGTCGTCTGCCACGGCTTGACCGGGGTGGAGCTCTTCAGCGGGAAGATCGAGATGCTGCCGAGGTCGCTGCGGGCGATCAGCTTGTGCAGCCGCGGGCTCCAGCCCCGCAGCGCCTGGAAGGCGACCTGCTGCAGTTCGGCGCCGTCCATGCGCTCCAGCTCGGCCCGGTCGCCCAGCTTGTCCCAGGTGGTGACGATGTTCCACATGATGTAGTCGGCGCTGTTGTCCAGCAGGAGGCCCTCGCCGGGGGTCTCGGCCACCGAGCCGCGGGTGCGGAACTCGTGCGCGGCCAGGAAGACCGCCTTGCCCTGCGGCCCGAACAGGAACCCCGAACCGGCGAACAGCTGCCTCGGCAGCAGCTTGCGGGTCTCGTCGTCCAGCGGGACCTTGGCCGAGACCGACAGCGCGCCGGTGTCGACACGCTCGGCGTGCGGCAGCAGCTGATGGCGGACCCGCGAGTTGACCCCCTCCGCGCCCACCAGCAGGTCGCCGTCGGCGTGGGTGCCGTCGTCGAAGTAGGCGCGCACCCTGCCGTCCGGGCGCGGCTCGTACCGCGTGAACGTCTTGCCGTACTGGACGACTCCTTCCAGACCGCTCAGCAGCACCTCCCGCAGCGAGATGCGGCTGACGGACTTGAAGCTGTCGATGTAGTGCTCGGGCGCGTCAGGGTCCCCGATGGCCAGCAGCTCGGAGAAATCGGAGTCGTAGAAGCCCAGCGTGGTGTTGGGCTTGCCCGACGTCGCCACGAACCGGTCGTACAGCTCCTTCGGCAGGCACTCGTGCAACGCGGCGGACCCCTTGGGGGAGATGTGGATCCGGTAGCCCTGCAGCCGGTCGTCCTTGGCCCGGTCACGCTCGTAGACCGCCACCGAGATGCCGGCCCTGCGCAGCCCCTGGGCGAGCGTGAGCCCGCCGATGCCGCCACCGACGATCAGAACATGGAACGACATGGTGCCCTCCGAAACAGGTAAGGGTCGATCAGGAATCGATGCCTGAACGGTACGAATCCATCCGCTGCCGAGGCATCAGGCATCCGACTTAGGTGGCCGACCCATCCTGCTGTTCGCCGCGGTCGCGTGGCGGGCTGCGAGCTGTAGCCTTCGACTGTCAGGAGAACGAACGCGGCAACGGGAGGCATCGCGGATGCACCTGGGCAGTCTCGAGCGGGCGATCATGGAGTCCCTCTGGCAGCGGCCCGACGGTATGTTCGCTCAGGACCTCGCGGCCGGGCTTCCCTCTCAGCCGGCCATCACCACCGTGTTGACCGTGCTCGTCAGGCTTTCGCGCAAAGGCATGGTTTCGAGAGAACGCGTGGGACGGGCCCACCTGTACAAGGCCGCCGTGGAGAAGGACGCCGTCGTCGCGGAGGCCATGCGCGCCGCGCTCGACGAGGCGACCGACATCGAGGCGGCGGTTCAGCGCTTCGTCGGAACGGTGAGTCCCGAGGTGGCGGCGGCTCTGCGCGAGGCGCTCGGCGCCCGGGAGGGAACGTCGTCATGACGGTCTGGCTGATCGCCGCCGGTGCCGCGTTGCTTCCCGTGGTCGTGGGAGGCCGTACGGCCCGGCGGCTCGCCTCGGCTGCCTGGGCTTACCGCCATCCGCGCGCCGCCCTGGTGCTCTGGCAGGCCGTCGGGCTGGCCGGAGGCCTGGGCGCGGTGGGCGTCGGCCTGGTCGCGGCGGTGTGGCCCCTCGAGGCCGTCTTTCCACACGGCATGCACACGCTCGCGGGTCAGATCGCCGCCGGAGACGGGCTCGACGGGCTCGGACCCGTGCAGGTGGTGGCACTGGCCTGGTCGGCGGGGCTGTCCATCTGGCTGCTGGCCCACACGATCAGGGTCACCGCCAGGACGGTGCTCGACCAGCGGCGTCAGCGGTTCCTGGTCGACGTCGTCGCGGACCATCTGCCGATGCACGACGTGTACGTTCTGCCCAGTGAGCGGCGAGTGGCCTACTGCGTGCCCGGCCGGCACGGGCGCGTCGTTCTCAGCCGCGGGACATTGGAACTGCTGGGTTCCCAGGAGCTGGACGCGGTTCTCGCGCACGAGCGCGCCCATGCTCGGGGCCGCCACGACCTGGTTCTGCTTCCCTTTCTCGCGCTGAGGCACGCCTTTCCCCGGCTGCCGCTGGTGGCGAGGGCGGAGCAGGCCGTCGCCGTCCTGCTCGAGATGATCGCCGACGACCACGCACGTCACGTTCACGGCGAGCTGCCCCTGGCCCGCGCGCTGGTGCAGATGGCGACGCCGGCGGGCGGCCAGGGGGCTGCCACGTTCGCTCTCGCCGACGCCGGGCTCACCGAACGACTGGAACGCCTGCTCGATCACCGGCCGGAGTCGAGCTGGGTGCCGGCGGCCGCCTATTCGGCGGCCAGCCTGCTGCTGAGCGGGCCGGTCGCCGTTCTCGTCGCTCCGCTGCTGTGCATCGCCGTCTGGAAGGTATGACGACCCGCACGAACGCGGCCGTGGGTCGAGAGAGCCGCGGCAGGGACATCAGATGAGGGTGCTCCAGTAGGACCAGAACCTGATGCCGATCATGGTGATGACGGCGATGAACCAGACGGTCAGCACGGTGGTGTGGTAACCGGCCAGCGCTCTGGCCGCCTTGTGCCCGCGGAGGTTGTGGAGGGTGACGTACCAGAAGAGCGGGATCGTCACCGCCCAGACGACCATGCAGTAGGGACAGAGCGCGCCGATCACATAGAGGCTCTGGTAGACGAGCCAGTGGACGAACACCGCCCCGAAGGTGACCCCGGCCTGCAGCCCGAGCCAGAACCAGCGCCGGAACCGCGCGCCGGCGAGGAGGGCCGCGCCGGCGGTGGTCACACAGGCGAAGGCGGCGACGCCGAGGAGTGGATTGGGAAAGCCGAACGCCTCGGCCTGCGGCGTGTTCATGACGGAGCCGCAGGACAGGACCGGGTTGATGCTGCAGCTGGGCACGTAGGCGGGATTCCTCAGCAGCGCGATCTTCTCGACGGCCAGGACGAAGGCCGCGACGAGACCGAGCGCGCCGCCTACCAGCAGAAGTCGCGGCAGCAGCAGGGGATACGGATCGTCGTGCTCCGCAGGGGTGCGGGCGGCCGGGGCGGCCGCGGTGTCAGCCGGCGAGCGCCGCATCGATGGCCGCCTTGAACTCGTCGGACGAGCGGGGTTCGATCTTCTTGCCGTTCAGGAAGAACGTCGGGGTGCCCTGCACGCCCAGCGCCTCGCCGTCCTTCGCGTCCTTCCTCACCCGCTCCAGAGTGGCGGGATCGTCGTACGCCCTGTCCCATGCGGCCAGATCCAGTCCGAGGTCCTTGGCGAAGCCGCGGAAGACGGCATCCGCCGGGACCCGCTTTTCCGCCCACTGCTTCTGGGTCTCGTACATCCGCTGGTACATCGCCTCGAACTTGCCCTGCCTGGCGGCGGCCTCGACCGCGCGGGCCGCCCGCTCGGCGTTGAAGTGGCTGCTGATCGGGAAGTACCTCGCGACGAAGGTCACCTTCCCCGCGTACTGCTTGCGCAGTTCTTCGACGACGGGGAAGTACGCGCCGCAGCCCTCGCACTCGAAGTCGAGGAACTCCACCAAGGTGACCTTGCCGTCCGCGGCCGTCTGCAGGCGGTGGCTGTCGGCGCGGACGAGCTGGGACTCGCCGGCCGCGACGGCGTTCGTCCGGTCCGAACCGAGGCGGTTGACGGCGAACATGGCGGCGACCACCACCAGGAAGACACCGACGACGGAGAGCGACACGGCGAGGTTCTTCGTGCGCGCCTCCTTGCGCCGGTCCTCGGCTCGCATCGCTTCGACCTTCGCCCTGCGGGCTTCCACTCGATCTTCAGAGTCCGGCATGCCGCTCCCTCCGCCATCGGTGCCCGACCTCGGCTCGGACCTGATGGCGCCGAACGCGTCCCAGGCACGCCGTCTCCAGGGCATGCCGAAGTGACCCAGCCTTGTGCTGCAGGGGCAGTCGAGCTCGCTCAGTGTTACTTCTACCTAATGTAGAAGATGGCGGGACTCGTTGGGTCCACCGTTCCCTGTGAGGCTGGGGCGGCGACGCTCCCGACGTCAGGTCGCGGTCGCCGCCGCACGTCCGGCGGCCAGCCGGTCGCGGTTCGCCAGGCGCCTGACGGCGGCCGCCGAGGCGAGGCCGACCACGGTCAGCGCCGTCCACGGCAGGCTCGCCCAGACGGTGGACGCCGTCACGTCGACCATGGCCCCGAACAGCAGGTAACCGGCCAGGATGCCCGCACCGGACAGCAGGTTGTACAGCCCGTAGTAGGTGCCGACCAGGTGGTCACCCGCCATGTCGGCGATCGTGGCCATCTCGAAGGGGTAGGCGACCAACGTGCCCGCCGTGAGCACCAGCGTGCAGGCGATGGCGGGCAGGACGGCCCAGGGCCACGGCAGCGACAGGTGCGCGGCCACCGCCATCGGGACGAACGACACGCTCATGAGGACGAGCCCTGTGCTCATCGCCCGTCCTCGGGTCCAGCGGCGGGAACACCAGGCGGTCAGCCGTACCTGGCCGGCGATCCCGAGCAGGGCCGACAGCGCGTACAGCACCGCCACCGAGCCATCGCCACCACCGGTGCGCTGCACCTCCAGGGGCAGGCCCAGGTAGATCTGGAACGACAGGCCGTAGGAGGCGATCATCGCCGCGGCGAACGCCAGGAACGCCCGGTCGCCGAACGCCTGTCGCCACTCACGAGAGACCGGGGGCCTGGCCGGCGAGGCCGTGTCCCGCCGTTCCGGGAGGTAGATCCCCTGCAGGACCGTCAGCACCGCGAAGATCGCCGCCGCGGACAGGCACACCACGGTGAAGCCACCCTTCAGCAGAACGATGCCGAGGAGCGGGCCGAGCAGGATGCCGCCCTGGTAGAAGACATTGAACACGGCGAACGCCGCCACCTTGCGGTCACCCGCCTCCCGGGCCAGGTAGGCCCGGGCCGCCGGGTTGAACAGCGCGCCCGCCAAGCCCGTCACGGCGGCGGCCACAAGCAGCACCGGCAGCGCGGTCGACAGGCCGAACAGCGCGAACCCGAGCGTGCGCAGCGCGCAGCCGGCCATGATGACGCGCTTGCAGCCGAGCCGGTCGGCCAGCGTGCCGCCGATCAGGAACAGCCCCTGCTGGCTCAGGTTCCGCAGGCCCAGGACCAGCCCGATCGTCCAGGCGGCCAGCCCCACACCGGTCGCCAGATGCTGGGCCAGATACGGCATGAGCATGTAGAAGCCGAGGTTGATGCCGGCCTGGTTGACCTGCACCAGCTTGATCGGCGTCTCGAAGGAGCGGAACTGCCGCAGCGTCTCGATCACCGTGCGCCTCCGCTGGAGGACGGCAGCGGGTCGGTCACGCCGGCGCATCGCGTCCAGCGGTGGACTTCGCGCTCCGACGGCGCCCCGATCACATCGGGCTCGTCCGCGGGGACGACGTCGAGCAGCCCGTTGGCGTGGCAGTAGCTGTCGTCGAAGATGGTGTCCCAGTAGCGCCACGGACCGTCGGGAAAGATCGCGACGATGGTCTGGCCTGCGGAGGTGCCGGCCAGCCAGCGGGCCACCAGCGCGACCGCGCCGGTGCTCCAGCCCCCGGAGATGTAGTGCTGGACGGCGAGAGTACGGCAGGCCCACACCGCCTCGGGGGCGCTGACCCAGTGCACCTCGCTGAAGGAGTCGTAGGCGACGTTGCGCGGATGGATGCTGGAGCCGAGCCCGCGCATCAACCGCGGCCTGGCCGGCTGACCGAAGATGGTGGAGCCCACGGTGTCGACTCCGACGAGCCTGAGGTCGGGGAAGTGGTGGCGCAGCACCTTGGAGATGCCGGCGCTGTGCCCGCCGGTGCCGACCGAGCACACCAGCACGTCGATGTGCGGGAGGCGGGCCAGCAGCTCATGCGCCAGCCCGGCGTAGGACTCGACATTGTCCGGGTTGTTGTACTGGTCGGGACAGTAGGCGCCGGGTGTGTCCCGTAGCAGGGAGCGCACCCGCGCGCGGCGGGCCTCCTGCCAGCCGCCCACGGGATGCGGCTCGGTGACGAGTTCCAGGCGCACGCCGTAGGAGGTCAACAGCCGCCGCATGAGCGGCTCCATGCCGGGATCGCCCACCAGCACGACGGGGTGGCCGAAGACGATTCCCGCCAGGGCCAGACCGAGGCCCAGGGTGCCGCTGGTCGACTCGATGATCGTGGCCCCTGGAGCGAGATCTCCCCTGGCGCGGGCCTGGCGCACCATGTGCAGCGCGGGCCGGTCCTTGATCCCGCCGGGATTGAAGCTCTCCAGCTTCGCCCAGAAGCCGCCACCGCCCGGTACGAAGGGTTCGGAAACGAAGGTGATCGGCGTGTTGCCGACCGCGACGGAAAGCGAGGAATAGGGACTCGACGGCATGGTGAGGAGTGGCGCGAAAGAAAGTGGAGACGGCATTTATCCCTCAGGTGATCGGCTTTTGTTCGGGCATGGCGAAACGACCGCCCTGCCCTGATCAGGAATGACGAAACGAGAAATCGTCGTCCTATGCGCGCATCACGCAGAGGTCGGCCAGGGCCGTCCTGGAGAACTGTGTCGTGCCTGAATTCGGCGCGTGGAGAACGCGGGCCGCCTGCGTCGGCGAAGGTGGCGCGCCCGCCGGGCAGAAGGACGTCAAGGGGGCGGCCGGAACCGAGAGGTCCTGCTCCATGCCGTGATGGTGCCGCGCGGGGAGTTCGTCGTGGGCGCATGCCGTGACCTGCGATATCGCCGTCGCGGTCGGAGCACTCGCGTGCGAGTGACCGTGCACGTCATGCGCGGCCGCCTCCGACAACACCAGCGCGGCACATGCTCCGCCATGGGCGAAGACGACTCCGACGATCATGGCGAGGACGACCAACGCCTGCGCCATTATCCGGCCGGCGCTTGTGGCGGCGGGTCGGCCTGAGCGGGTTGATCGTGTCGCAGTCATCACTGTCGATGATGCCCGGGGTCGGGCAGGACGCGCCCTGCGAAGACAAACAGTTTCGCAAAACGTGAGCGCTTTGTGTCGCCCCGTCCGCGAATGAAAGGAATGCTGTCCTCGGAGGCTTCGGCCGCCCTGCGGTTGATTCTTGAGACGTATACGGAGATGCTTTCATGACGCTGTCCAGACGACATGTGATCGCCGGATTGGGTGCGCTGCCGGTCTGCGGGACAGCGGCTTCCGCGCTGCCTGCCGTACCGGACGAGGTGACTCCCGAGGCGCTCGCCCGTGATGATCGATTCTGGGGCGCCGTCGCGCGGCAGTTCAGGGTGGACCCGGATTACGTCAACCTGGAGAACGGCTACTACGGGATCATGCCGGAGCCGGTACGGCGGGCCTACCACAGCAACGTCGACCACCTCAACGAGCACAACTCCCACCTGCTGCGCACCGAGTACAAGCCGCGCGCCGACCTGGTCCGCGACCGCATCGCCGCCCTGCTCGGCGCCTCCCGGGAGGAGATCGCGCTCACCAGGGGAGGCACCGAAGCGCTCCAGAACCTCGTCTCGGGGTACAACCGCCTGCGCCCCGGCGACACCGTCATGTACGCCGACCTGGACTACCACAGCGGGCAGTACGCGATGAACTGGCTGCGCGAGCGGCGCAGGGTGTCCCTGGCGAAGATCGTCATCCCCGAGCCCGCCACCCGGCAGGCGGTGCTCGACACCTACGAACGGGCCCTGCGCGACCACCCCGGCCTGAAGCTGCTCCTGCTCAGCCACATGAACAACCGCACCGGGCTCGTCACACCGGTGCGGGAGATCGTCACCATGGCCCGCCAGGCGGGCGTGGACGTCATCGTCGACGCCGCCCACTCCTGGGGACAGCTCGACTTCACCATCGCCGACCTCGACGCCGACTTCGCCGTGTTCTCCCTGCACAAGTGGATGAGCGCACCCCTCGGATCAGGCTTCCTCTACATCAGGAAGCATCGCCTGCCCGACATGGACCGCCTCTACGCCGACGAGACCTTCCCCGCGACCGACATCCGCTCCCGCGTCCACTCCGGCACCATGAACGTCGCGCCCATCCTCACCGTCGACGCCGCACTGGACTTTCACGAGTCCCTCGGCGCCGCGGTCAAGCAGGCCCGGCTCCGCCACCTGCGCGAGCGGTGGGTCAACCAGGTGAAAGACATCGCCAACCTGGAGATCCTCACCCCGGAGGAGCCGGAGATGTACGGCACGATCACCGCCTTCCGCATCTCCGGCCGCACCTCGCAGGCCGACAACGTGGCCATCACCGACACGCTGATGAAGACCTATCGCATCTTCACGGTCCAGCGCGGGGGAGTGACACGCGGCGACTGCGTGCGGGTCACCCCCGCACTGTTCACCTCGACGGACGACGTGGATCGCCTCGCGGCCGCCCTGCGGGACATCGCCTGGCGCATGCGGGTGTGATCGGCGGCGCTCACACCTCGCTCGACCCGGCTTCGCAGGACCAGGAACGGACACGGGACGAGGCGGCGATCCGACCTTCGCCCTGGTCGTCGTGGCCTCGTCCCGGCGAACCGGGCGAGGGCGAGCCCTCCATGAGCCGGGCGAGGCGGTCCCACGCCGGGGATGAGGCTCCGGACTGGGACTGCGCGGCCAACCGCGCGATGGTCGCGTTGTGCACGGGGCGGGTCTCGGATGGGCTGTGGTGCCCGGTGTACCAGTTCCGCGTACGGTCCGCGAGGCCGGGCAGGCGGGGATCGCTCGGCGACCAGTCGTAGGCGGCGTCATGTTCGAGGTAGATGGCGCGGAACTCGGGATCGCTCATGAGCTCGCGCTTTTCGGTGATCCACACGCAGGCGTCCTCGGGTGAGGCTGTCTGCATGAGGATCCAGCCGTCGCGTTCCAGGTGCACCTGGCGCTCGCTGACGCCGAGTTCGCGCAGATCGTCGAGGTAGTCGGCGACTTCGGGGGAGACGAAGAGCCGGTCGCCGCCGCTCAACTGGGCGAGCTGATCGCGGGTTCGCCGCAGCTGCGCGATGCGGTCTTGGAGGTTGTGGTCGATCTCGGCGATGGCTGCCGTCAGCGTGTCCGGGTCGGCGTCGACAAGGTCTTTGACGCGGGCCAGCGGCACGCCCGCGTGCGCCAGCGTCCTGATCTTGACGAGCTTGATGGCGTGCTCGGCGGTGTAGCGCCGGTAGCCGGACGAGTCGCGGTCGGGCTCGGTGAGCAGACCGCGCTCGTGATAATGGCGGATGGCTTTGATGGTCACTCCGGCGTAGTCCGCGAGCTGGCCAATCGTGAGCATGCCGGACATCCTTCCACCCCGTCGGGGCGCGGTCAGGCCCGGCGGGTCAGGCGGCCGCCGCCGTTGCGGAAGCGCGCCTGGCCGTCGCGGACGTCGTGGTAGGAGACGAGCAGCAGCCGCAGGTATCCGTCGAACGCCTCCAGCGGGTAGCCGGCGGGTGCGAAGAGGCCCGGCCGGATCGGCACGTAGCGCTGCGGCGGGCCGGAGGTCATGCCGCCGGCGAACTCGGTGAAGATCCGCTCCTGCGACTCGTCCGCCGGCTCGTAGGTCGTGCGCTCCTCGAGCTGGCCGTCGACGATGCTGACGTCGATGCGGAGCTGGTTGGAGCGGTAGGTGCCCACGTAGGGGGTCAGGTCGACGTCCTCCTGCAGTTCGGTGACCAGCTTGGGGATCCGGACGCCGAGGTGCTCGCTCAGCAGCCATTGCAGGAGCTGGTCCTGCAGCATGATCGCGCCTGGGCTGTTGCCGTAGGCGGCGAAGACCAGGTCGCGCTCGGGCAGGACGCACAGGAGGGAGACACCGCCGGGCGAGGCGCCCGACATGGCCAGGACGGTCGTGTCGCCGAACGGGTACAGCACCCAGCCCAGGCCCATCGGCGGGGTGTTCGGGCTCTCCATGTCGTACGAGACCTGCTGCATCAGGGCGGTCGACCCGGCCGACAGGACGCGGGCGCCGGAGGGGGAGACGCCACCCGCGAGGTGGGTGCGTCCGAAGGCCAGCAGGTCGGCGATGGTGCCGATCGGCGTGCCGCCGGCCGGTCCCCAGGTGTCGGGCAGCGTGAACATGGTCGTGGGCTTGGCCGTCATGGTCTCGGGGTCCAGGAAGTGGCCGACCGCCGTGCCGCGCAGGATGGCCTGCTCGGCGGAGGTGCTGGAGTCCTTCATGCCGACCGGGGCGTAGACCTCGCGGGCGAGCAGGTCGTGGAAGGGCAGGCCGGTCACCACTTCCAGCAGGCGGCCCGCGACGATCATGCCGCCGTTGGAGTAGCTGAGCTGCTCACCGGGCTCGAACAGGGTGCCGCACCTGCTCGCGAGGCCCTCGACGTAGGCCTTCAGGGCGTCGCGGCCCTTGTCGTCGGGGAAGTACAGGTCCGCGTCGATGCCGTTGGTGTGGCCGATCAGGTGCCGGACCAGGATCCTGTCCGCCGCGCCCGGCGCGGCCAGGGCGAAGTCGGGCAGGTACTTCACCACCGGCGTGTCGAGGTCCAGCAGTCCACGATCGACCTGCTGGAGGACCAGCGTGGTGGTCAGGACCTTGGTGACGGAGCCGAAGAGGAATCCGGTGTCGTCGAGCATAGGTGCGCCGGTGGCGACGTTCGCGGTGCCGTGGGCGACGACGATCTGCTCACCGGCGTGGTAGACGCCGGCGACGAACCCGGGGACGCCGTTGGACTCGCAGTAGGCGGCGGCCTGGTCGTGGATCTGGGCTTCGACGGTGTGCAGCGCGTTGTTGTTCATGCGGAGTATCGTCGAACCTTGACCCTGGGGCAAGGTCAAGCCGGAACACGAAAATCCGAAAGCGCCTGATGAGACACCTCGCGGGCGGCCGGCCCGTCAGCAGGCCGGCCCGCGCGGGCGTCGCCTGTCCACGCGCGCCTCGAACCTGTCGAGCTCCTTCTCCAGAGCCGAGCGCAGGATCGGCATGAGCACCCGCTTCAGGCCCGGCCTGCGGGTGGAGCCCGCGCGGGCCAGCAGGGTTCCGCCGCTGACCGGGACCGCGGCCAGGCCGAAGGTGACGGACCTGCTCTGCATCCAGCACCAGCCAGGCCGCAGGACGGCGTCGAAGCGCTCGCGGATCGGCAGCCAGCCGTACGCCATGGCCTGGAGCCGGTCGCCGTCGCCTGGAGCGACCCTGAACCTCCTGACGACGGGCTGGTAGCGGGGCAGCTCGTCCTCCAGGTCGGCGGCCACCGCCCACACCACCTCGAACGGCGCGGGGATCACCCGCTCCAGCAGCACACAGCCGGGTGTCGCCGCCGCCATCACGCGGAGCCACTGGTGCGGGGTGTGCTGGGCGTCGTGTGGCTGTTCACCGCCGACAGCTGGACGCCGTTCTACTGGCTGAACGCCTTCCTCTACACGCCGTCGCGAATGAGGGGGCGTCGAAGCTTGACGACGGTAGGGCTAGCCATACCCGACAATTCGGGTATGCGGGATCGATCGTGACGTATGTCCGCCGACATGCTGGGCAGCGTCACATTTCGTCATCCAGCAGGGAGTCCCTTGATGAGTCTTTTTCCCGCCATGTCACCAGCGTCCACCCGTCTGCTGGCCCTGGTCACCGTAGGAGCCGTAGCCGCCGGCACCCTCGGTCTGGGTACGGCTGCCGCCGGCGCCACCACGCGGACCAGTCCCGACGACGTCGTACAGACGAGCCTGAACAAGCTGGTCAGCACCGGCGACTTCCCCGGTGTCGTCGCCGCGGTGCGGGGACGCGACGGGCGGGTGCGTGACTACACCGCCGGGGTGGGGGACCTGGAGACGAAGGCCAAGGTGCCCGTCAACGGGATGGTACGCATCGGCAGCCACACCAAGACATTCACCGCCACAGTCGTCCTGCAACTGGCCGGTGAGGGCAAGATCGATCTGGATGCGCCGGTCGAGAAGTACCTGCCCGGCGTGGTCCGTGACAACGGCAACGACGGCCGCGAGATCACGCCCCGCCAGCTGCTGCAGCACACCTCCGGCCTGCCGGAGTACACGAGGTTCCCGACGGTGACGGGCGCCCGGCACACCTATTTCGAGCCACGGGACCTGATCGACAAAGCCCTTGGGCAGAAGCCGCAGTTCGCCCCCGGCAAGACCTGGCAGTACAACAACACGGGATACGTCCTGCTCGGCCTGATCGTGCAGAAGGTCACGGGCCGGCCCATGGGAGAAGAGGTCACCAACCGGATCATCAAGCCGCTCGGCCTGCGGGACACCTACTGGCCCGGCGTCGGCGAGCAGACCATCCGCGGCGACCACCCGAACGGCTACCACGCCGACAAGAGCGGAGAGCTCGTGGAATACACCCGGATGGACCCCTCCTGGGGGTGGACGGCCGGCAACCTCATCAGCACCCCACGCGACATCACCCGTTTCCTGAACGCGCTGATGGGCGGCAAGCTCCTCAAGCCGGCCCAGCTGAAGGAGATGAAGCGAACGATCGAGGCCAAGGCGCTCCCGCCGGGTTGGGAGTACGGGCTCGGCGTGATGAAGATCAAGCTGAGTTGCGGCGGTCACGCGTGGGGCCACGGCGGCGACATCCCCGGTTACGAGACCCGCAACGGCATCACCGAGGACGGCCGGACAGCGACGCTCACCGTGACCGCACTCCCGACCTCGGACGCCGCCGCCCAGCGCGTCGACGACACCCTCGACGCCCTGCTCTGCGCCCAGAAGTAGGGCCCGCACCGGCTTCTCCACGGGCTACCGGCTCGTTCGCATGACTCCTCCCGCGAACGAGCCGGCCGCTGGGCGACAACACTTCGGTCATTCGACACGACCTCCGGCATGCGGCTGTCCCCATGTGGCTTGACGCCGGCGTTCCGCTCCCTGGCCGCCAGTGGCCAGGCCGGTGCAGACCCTGTGGGTCTACACCAAATGCGTCCATGGCCAGGAAACGGCGGCGACGGGAACGCATCCGGGATGCGACTCGATGCCGATTCCCTGAGGGAACATGTGGGGAACGATAGGCGGTAGAGAGCCGTAGACGCCGTAACCAACCGGATCGAACAAGGAAGGCCCGTCATCACGTTTCCGCTGGTAACGGGCAAGTCGGGCCGCCATGCGGCTCACGACACGAAAGTAGCGCGTCCGCGGAGAACAACCCGGCGTCTCTATCATCAACCTCACGCTGACACAACTCTTGATGACCTGTCGTCAGACAAAGTAACGTGACCGCGCCTACTTGATCATGTCGAGAGGACGGTTACGTGCAAAGCTTCTTATCGGGACGTCAAAGTCGACGGTTACGAATTGCTACAGGATCCGCACTCATCGTGGGCGGGTTCATTGCGGTTCAGCCCCCAGTGGCGTCCGCAGAGCCTCCGAAAACCACCAATCTCGTCGATGAAAACCCCGATCATCCTGTGGAGATGCTCGGCGCCGCAACCGAAACAATGCGCGCCACGAAGCACCCCGATGGACGTATGACCATCGAGACATGGTCCCAACCCGTTCGGATCAAGCAGGCGACCGGCTCATGGGCGTGGGTCGACCCCACCCTTGTGAAGAGGAACGGCGTTCTCCAACCGAAGGTCGCGAAAGCTGGTCTCGAAATTTCTCCAGGGGGCACCGAGAAGCCCCTGGCCAAGTTCAGCCCGAACAAGAACCAGTCGATCAGCCTGAACTGGCCGAACGCTCTCCCCGCTCCTGAAATCACCGGCAACAGGGCCACGTACCGGGATGCTGCCGGCCCCGGCGCGGACCTCGTCCTCACAGCCCTCGCCACCGGCTATCGCCAGGAAGTCGTGCTCCGGGAGAGAATGTCGCACCCCGTGAAACTGGCCTTGCCGGTGCAGGCCAGTGGCCTGAGACTCGAATCGGAAAAGGACGGGCGCATTCAACTCGTCGATTCGTCACGGCACAAGGTCGCGGGCGCCTTCAAGGCCGGCATCACCACCAGACCTTCCGACGGCAAAAAGGCTGGAATCGCCGCCAGGAAGCCCGGCCGGGTCAAGACCACAGTGAACGACGGCCAAGGTCAGCAAGAACTCGTCATCACGCCCGACCAGGATTTCCTCGACGATCCCGCGACCGCGTACCCTGTCATCATCAGTTCGGCGTTCACGCTGTCCTTGGACGCCGACGTGGACGTGGCCGACGATGGTCAGCTTGCCGACCCCGCCCGTCCCTTCCTCACCGCCGGATCCATCTTCGGCATCCTCAACCGGACCTACCTCCGATTCAACGCCACAGCCATCACCAGCCAAGACGTGGTGGACGCCAAGCTGTCGATGTTGAACACCGAGGCTCCGGGCTGCGGCGACATCGTGGGGGATGGCATCCAGGTTCGACGGGTGACCAGCGCGTGGGACAAGGACAATCTCACCTGGGACAACACTCCCTCGTCCACCCTCGAAGGCGCCGTGACGGTGAGGAAGGCCTACTCGACTGAATGCGGTGAGGGTCGGCTGGAGTGGCCGATCACCGACATCGTCCGCAGCTGGGCCAACCACTCGCCCAACTACGGGCTAGAACTGCGCACGCCGGACGAGAGCAGTCCTGACGACAACTACCGTGGGTTCGCATCCTCCGAGTACGGCACAGCGGAGGCGACGCCCAAGCTCACGGTCACGTACCAGAGCTTCGGCGGTCCGACGATCGTGAACCCCGCCGGAAGCGACGGGGTCGAGGTCTTCACCGCCCCCGACCGGTGGCAACGCGATTCCCTGCCGATGGCTGAGGCGCAAGCTCATGCCCTGGACGTGGCTGACACCCGCGTGGCCGCTCATTCGTCAGCGCTGGCGACGCCTCTCGTCGACATGGTGACAGGAGCGGTGCACATACCGGCTGTGACTGCGGAAGGTCAGAGCATCGCCGCGGAGGCGGTTTCGGGAACGGCCTACCTCAGCAACGGTGATTCTGACTGGACTGTCTCCGGCGAGTTCGAGGGCAGCGCCGAATCCGATGCGGATGGCGACGGTGTCCCAGGCGTAACCGAAGGTTTCACCTTCAGCCCGAACGTCCAAATGGTGCCCCATAGTGCCGCCAAGCTGGGGTCCATCATGGCTGAAGTGCTCAATCTCGATGCCGAACTCCCCGGCGGAGACAAGATCCTGGCCGCCAGCCTCTGGCCGGAACGGAACCAGGTCATGCTGCAGGCCACGGAAGTGAGCCCGCAGCTGCGGCTGGCGTTGGCGCAACGCTACGGAGTCACCGCGGTCTCCATCTGGCTGCGGTCCGGCCTGGAGCGTCCGATCCCCCTGGTCCAGCATGCTGCGGCCGAGGACAAGTGCCCCCTGGACGCGCAAGGTAAGGAGCGTGAGTGCCGCCTGAAAGACGGGGTCGTCGGCGAGACGATCGGTGATCTCGACCTGTACATCAACGGTGGGAGCCGATACCTGACGTCAGCCGGTGGCTGCTCGACAGGGTTCGCCTGGGGCACGGCGTCCCAGAACTACTACATCACTGCCGGGCATTGCCTCCCGGACGGTACGGCCCCCGCCGGGGCGGCAAGGCTGACCGACAATTCCGGTACGCTCGGCGACCTGGCAGGGACCAACTATCGCAACAACGTAGGCACCATCCCCTACCCGGCGAACGCCGGCAAGTATGGGGACCTGGCGCGCATGAAGCTGACAACACGTGTGCACACCGCCTCCATTTTCTCCGGTGGTCCCACGTCCACGACCAAACGAGAGGTCGTCGGTAAATGGACCCGCAGCCCTCGCAAGGGCGACCGCTACTGCACCGGCGGCTACAAGAAGGGCGAACTGTGCGGCTGGGTCGTCCAGAACGCCAGGACGTCGGCCGAGTACCGGAGTTCCCCCACTGATCCGACGGTCGAGCGGGTCGAGAACGTCTTCGAGGGATCCAAGGACGGGGTATGCAGCCAGCAAGGCGACTCCGGCGGACCCGTCTACACCATCATCCAGCCCGGCTATCCGAGCGTAGGGGATGTGGTGGCCAAGGGCATCATCAGCGGCGGACGCGATCAGGCGAACAGTAATATCCTCTTGAGCTGCAAGAACTACTCCACGGATATATGGTATGCATATGCCGCATTCGGTGGCGACATCAAGAAGCGGAAACTCGACTAGACCGAGGTAGCCCCGTGACGAAATCCCGCTACGGCTTGCGAGGCATCGCGCTCGTTCCAGCAGCCCTTCTGTTGAGCGCATGCGGAGGCCAGGCGGATTGGCACAGCATCGACTCCGTCGCGGTTGCCCCCGACGGACGCACACTGACTGCCACGCTCACGTTCGGGGCCCCCGCGGAAGATGGCACATTCTGCGAGAAGATCACGGACACGGTCGTATCCGAGTCGGCAACGAAGGTGACCATAGGAATCAAGGTCAGTGACACCTGTGAGCCATTGTTTCCATGGCAGGAACGAATGAGCTCCAACCTTATGGCGTACTACTACAAGTATGACCTGCACCTGAAGCGGCCTCTTTCGGAGCGGCCCGTGATAGACCGAGCAGACCAGCGGGAGATCGCCAGGCGATAACAGGTGATGGTACGGCCGCGGGTGCGTTCGCGCATCCGCGGCCGTTCCAAACCGGAACGGCTGAGCGCCGTATTCGGATTGCGTATGACAGGCTCGAGAACGGTCAGAGAGTTTCGAAGGCTGAGGCCATGGCGGTTCGAGGCTGAAACCGGTACCGGTGCTGAGGCCATCGGCCAGTCGGGTCCAGCGGGCGGGGTTCGCGGGCAGCACCATCAGGCTCACCCCCGACCACGGCGACGTCCTCGGCCGGGTCGCCGCCCCGCCGGTGTATGGAACGCCGGAGCGCGGCGACTGGTGCGGAGGGCGCGTCCACCTGACGTTCACCCCCTGCTGATATTCATGGCCGTCAATATTCGGCTGTACACGCCCATCCCGCCCCCGACACCGGAGCCTCCCAGGCAGCGGTCCCCGCAGGCAGTGCTCGTCTCCGCCGGTGGCCCCGCCGCCGCGCGCCATGGCCCGGCCTGGTGCAATGACGGCCATGACGATCGCCCGTTCTCTCCTGTTGTTCGCCCTGGCTGCGCTGTTCGAGATCGGCGGCGCCTGGCTGATCTGGCAGGGCGTGCGCGAACAGCGCGGCCTGATCTGGATCGGCGCCGGCGTGATCGCCCTCGGGCTGTACGGGTTCGTCGCCACCTTCCAGCCCGACCCGAACTTCGGCCGCATCCTGGCCGCTTACGGCGGCGTGTTCGTCGTCGGCTCCCTGCTGTGGGGCGTGATCGCCGACGGCTTCCGCCCCGACCGCTGGGACGTCATCGGCTCGCTGATCTGCCTGGCCGGTGTCCTGGTCATCATGTACGCGCCGCGCAGCTGATGCGCGGAGGCACCCGGAGGCGGTTCCTCGGCCCGAGGACCGCGGCAGCGGGCGGGTGAAGGTGGCGCCGCCATCGCGGTGCAGGTAGCGGGGCCGCCATCGGCCGCACCCGCCGGGTGGCCGCCTGCCTGTTCAAGGGCCCGCTGGCAGTCACCACCCTGTATCTGAAGATTGACCGCCGTATCAACGCGCTGATCAACGTGATCTGCCTGACCCCCCTCGGACACGCCATTACCCCATGAGACAGGGGACTTCAGCGCCTGGTGCGGGATCGATCCTCCGAGCAGGGCGCTTGTTCGTGTGCTGATGTGACGGCGTATGACGCTGCGGTGCAGGTCATCGCGTGGTTGTTCGCTGCGGTCAACCGCTCAGCTCGGTGCGGCGGGAGCGAGCCAGAGCCAGCCCGCCGAGGACCGCGCCGACCAATCCAAGCACCAGGGCCAAGGCGCCTCCGAACACTCCATTGCCGGTGCCGAGACCACCGTCGGCGACAGCCAGCTTCACCGCGCCGTTGACCGCGCCGGTCAGGCCCCCGACCAGCGCCACGATGGCTCCCTTCCGCCAACCGTCGCCGATGGCACGGCCGGAGCGCAGCGCCAGCCAGCCGATGACAACGGCGCCCAGCGCGACCAGTGCGGCCACACTGGCCCAGATTCGCTCAGGGGTCCCGAGGAAGGTATCGACACCCTGGCCCGCGCATTCTGTCGGCGTCGTACAGATCGGCGCGGCAAGCACGAACAACACGGACATGAGGTGCTCCTCTTCCTACGACTGGACGCCAGAACTATGTCCGCTGAACCCGCCGCCGGTCATCCTGCTGACGGAGGCACTTCTCCCTGCCGCAGATGTCGCACGAACTGCGAATCTACTGCGCCCGCGGTAGGCGCGGGCCCGTGCCAGTTGGTGATGGCCTGGCGCCCCACTGCGCGCGCTGTTTCACCGGCCGGGTCACACCGCGACGACGATCACCACAGCAACCAGGGATCTGCGAACAACCTGCCGTGCGGAAAACGGGCTTAGCCCGCCATGCATTGGTGACACAGCGAGAAGGCGAACCGCCTACCAGCCGTCAGGGCGAGCGCGTGGTGAACTGGGGCTGCCACCGGTTCGACGCGGCGTTCGCCGCGTAGGCTCGGCGGTTCAGGCGGTCTCTCTGGTGTATTGGCGGCATTCACCGGTGAAGATGGCGGTGAGTTCGGTATCGATGATCGATGCTACGAGATCGGCCGCTGGAACTCCGTTCACGCCGCCAGGTCACTGTCGGCCACCTGCTCAACCACACCGCCGGCATCCCGGGATCAGCCACCTTCAAGGTGACCGACTGCCTCGACCCCCGTTGCCCGCGCCCGGCCGAGCGTCTCGGCGCTCTCGATGATGTGGAGCCTCTCGGTCCTCCCGGCACCAGATACGCCTACACCAGCGCCAACTACCTGATCCTCGCAGCCGTGGTGGAGTCCGTCACCCAACGCCCCCTCGCCGACCATCTCAGGCAAGCCGTCTTCCACCCGGCGGGCATGGACGGCGCGATCGCCGACGCGGCGTCCGCCAAGAGGCGGAACCTGCCACCGGGCCACCAACTTCTGTGGGGCATGCCGTCCGCGACCGCCGACGGGGTCGACAACCACGGCGCGGGCTACGGTTACCTGGGCGGCGACCTCGGCGACCTGGCCGCCTTCGCGACCGTCCAACTCCGTGCAGGGAAGAGCGCCAACGGTGGGAGCGTTCTCACTCCCGATCCCATCCGGCTCATGCGTCAAGAGGGTCGGCTCCAGCCCACCGGCACCGGCACCGGAACCGGCTACGGGCTGGGCTGGCGGGTCGGCGGCCTGAACGCGCCGCTCGATACCGCCATCTGGCACACGGGCGCCACCCCCGGCTACTCGGCGATGCTGTTCCTGCTGCCAGAGCGCAACATCGCTCTGGTCCTCCAGCAAAACCTCCACGGCATCCTCCATGACGAAGCAGTCATGGAGATCGGCTTCGATGCGGCCAGGCTGTTGGCGGGCGGCCGGCCGCCCGTCGATCACGCCGCCGCGTCCATCTACTACACGACCGTCTGGGGCACAACTGCCCTGGCCACGGTTCTGATCTTGGCGGCCGGTCGATCAGCTCTCCTCTTGCGTCGCCCAGGCGTGCCCACTGCACGGCTGCGCCGCGCCACCGTGACCGCTGCATGGTGCCTGATGGGCGCGCTGCCCTCGATCGCCATGGTTCAGCTTGTCGAATTGCGCCAGCTGATGAGCTGGGTGCCCGATTCCTTCATCGCCTTGTGCGTCGCGGCAACCGCCGGCGCCGTGACCATTGCCCTTCGCCTTGCGCTTGCTGTCCGTGCCATGAGGCTGAACCGGACCCGCACCGACGGTGATCGCGGGCGTCCGGATGCGCCGCCTGAGCGGCCGGCAGATGCTCTCACCGAGCTTCCTGGTCGAGGTTGCCGTGCGCTTCCGCCGAAAGGTCCTGCCAGTCGGCCCAGGTCTTGAGCCGGTCGGCGTAGACCTGCTGGAGCATCGGGTAGAA